>JBFHIW010000033.1:0-39491 GCA_041596235.1 Paracoccaceae bacterium | reverse complement strand
TGGCGGAGAGACAGGGATTCGAACCCTGGAGACGGTCTCCCGCCTACACACTTTCCAGGCGTGCGCCTTCGACCACTCGGCCACCTCTCCGTTAGCTGGCCTTCTATCCTCACATGTCGGGCGAATGCAAGACCCGGAATGGCGCGGTTCTGGACAGAATGACGAGTATCACCAAACATTTCCTTGAGGCTCGCGGCGTGAACATTGAGTCTTGTGGGCAGATGCAACATAGTTGGGTCGAACCCATGGGCCGGGCGTCCGTCAGGCTTGCCTGGGTGAAGCATTCTCAGCACGACAAGGCCACTGTCCGCATGACCACTTTGCCGCCGCCCCATGTAACGCAGCTTGATCCCTCGGCCGAGGCCGGGAACCCAGCGCAAGCGCAACACGACACGCCGGTGCGGCGCGGCGATGTCGGCCAGTATTCGCGTATCCAGACCACCGCCCTGATCATCATCGCCTTCGCGGTGGTCCTGTTCCTTCTGGTGCAGGCGCAGTTCCTGCTGGTGTCGCTGGCCACCGCGATCGTGCTGTTCAGCCTTACCTCGGATGCGATCAACTTCATCGCGCGCCTACAGGTGGGTCCGTTCCGCATCCCCAACTGGCTGGCCAGCATCGCGGCGCTTCTGCTGATCTCGGCTGTGCTGCTGACGCTGACCTCGATCATCCTCAGCCAGGTCAACACGGTGCTGTCGACGGCCCTCGCCTATACCGAGCGTGCGCCCTTCGCGGTGGCCGCCCTCTTTTCGTGGCTGGGCGAGGATATCGAAGCCTCGATCCTGAACACCTTCCGCACTGCCGAAATATCGGGCTACCTACGCCAGATGGCGGCGCAGGCGGGCAACCTGCTGCAGGCCACGGTGCTGGTGATCCTGTTCGTGGGGTTCCTGTTCGCGGAACGCATCTGGTTCGATACCAAGCTGACGAATTTCTTCCGCGATGAAGATCAGGCCAAGCATGTCAGCCGCATCATCGGGTCGATCATTCACCGGGTGAACTATTACCTGCTGGTCAAGACAGCGGTCAGCATCGTGACCGGGGTGATGGTCTTCAGCGTATGCAAGCTCTTCTCGCTGGAGCTGGCGGTCGCCATGGGCATCCTGACCTTTGTGCTGAACTACATCCCCAACATCGGATCCATCGTGGCCACCATCGTGGTGGCGCTGATCGCCTTCGTGCAGCTTGAGGACCCTTCCCTGACCCTCGCGATCTTTCTGATCGTGACGGGGATCCAGTTCCTGAACGGGAATGTCATCGACCCGATGCTGATGGGGCATGCGCTGCGCCTGTCATCCTTCGGCATCATCATCAACCTTGCGTTCTGGGCGGCGGTCTGGGGCATTCCGGGCATGTTCCTCTCGGTGCCCATCATGGTGGCGCTGATGATCATCTGCAGCCATATCCCCGAACTGCGCGGTCTGGCCGTGCTCCTGTCGCGCGAAGGGCTGCCCGACACCGAGCAGGACTTGCCGCGCCTGACCGGCGGCAGGGGTCTGGCGGGGGCATCGGGCAAGGAAAAGGCGCACCGCGCCAATCAGGCCGCAGCACCCGGCGAGTGATCAGCACAGGTGTTACCGTTCAGGCGCGCCCCTTTCAGACGCGCGCCCGTCCGACGCGGGTCGTCACAGCCTAGTCTTCCAGCAGCAGGGTGATGCGGCGGTTCTGACGGCCCTTCTTTTCGAACTTGCCAAGGCTCACGCGGCCGATCTCGCCGGTGCGGGCGACATGGGTGCCGCCGCAAGGTTGCAGATCGACCTGTTCCGCCCCCTGCCCGATCCGCACCAGCCGGATCAGTCCCGACCCCATCGGCGGCATCACCGACATCGTCTTGACCAGACCGGGATTGGCCTCAAGCTCGGCGTCGGTGATCCAGTCCTCGGTCACGGGCAGGTCACGGGCGATCAGCTCGTTCAGCTCAGCGGCCAGATCGTCGCGATCGTCGGGCGCCTCGGGCATGTCGAAATCAAGCCGCCCCTTGTCTGCGCTGATGGAGCCGCCCGTCACGGGCAACGGCACCACGACCGACAGCAGATGCAGCGCGGTATGCACCCGCATGTGCCGGTGACGCCGGTCCCAGTCCAGTTCCTGACGGATCTGCGCGCCGACCGGGGGCAAGGTCCGCGGAGCGGCACCCACCTCGGGCATCAGCATGATCCGTCCGCCCTCTGCCTTGCGGGTATCGGCGATCACCATCTCGCCCCCCTCCCAGATCAGGCGGCCACTGTCACCGGGCTGTCCACCCCCGTGCGGATAGAAGATGCTGCGGTCGATGATCAGACCGCCTTCGGGTGTATGGGCCAGCACCTTTCCCTCGGCCTGCCTGAGATAGGCATCGGTGCGGAACAGTGTCTCGGTCATGTCATCGGTCTCCTTCGCCGCCGGAGTCGTCTCCGGCATCGCCCATGTCGACATCGCGCATCGTGTCGGAGGGTGGCGTGATCTTGTGTTGGGTGTCGCCCGGCGCGGGGGCGGAACTTGCCTGCGTGGCGGCGGCGCCGGCCGTGGCATCGCCGCGCAGCACCTCGGGGTTGCGGATCCAGACGTCGCGCTGCGCAAAGGGAATCTCGATCCCTTCCTCGGCAAAGCGCTTGGCGATCAGGTGGTTCATCTCGGATTTGACCGCCATCATCCAGTTCACGTCACGCAGGATCGCGCGGATCTCGAAATCCATCGAATCCGCGCCGAAGCCCTGAAAGATGATGCCCGGCGCTGGCTGCGCCAGAACCATCGGATGGGATTCGGCGATCTCGCGCAGGACCGCCTCGACCTTGCGGGTATCTGTGCCATAGGCCACACCCACCGGCACGATCACCCGGCCCACCGTATTGCCGCGCGTGAAATTGGTGACCGTTCCGCTGACCAGATCGGCATTGGGCACGATCACATCGGTCCGGTCGAACGTCTCGATCCGGGTCGAGCGAACAGAGATATCGCGCACATAGCCCTGCTGGCCACCAACCTCGATCCAGTCCCCCTCGGAAATGGGCCGCTCGATCAGCAGGATGATCCCCGAGACGAAGTTGGACACGATATTCTGAAGCCCGAAGCCGATCCCCACGGACAGCGCACCGGCAACGATGGCGATCGACGACAGATCGATACCCGCCCCCGTGATGGCCACCAGCGCCGCGATGAAGATACCGACATAGCCAAGGCCCACGACAATGGCATTCTGCCCGCCCGGATCGATCTTGGTCTTGGGCAGCACCGAGGTACGCAGCGCGCCCTGCACGGTGCGCGTCAGCGCGTAACCCAGTGCGAAGATGAGCACGAAGGCCATGAAATCGGTCGGCGAGATCCGCGTCCCCCCCAGCGAGAACCCCTCGCGGAAGCGCGCCCACAGCTCTGTCAGGTCGGCAATCCGCGCGCCCCAGATCAGCGCAAGCACCGGCAGCGCGAGAATCGTCAGCAGAAAGCCGATCAGCACCGGGATCAGGGCATCCGTATGCTCGTCCGGGGCATGGGTGATCAGCGCATAGGTATCGCTGACCAGCTTTTGCAGGATCAGCACGACGCTTAGCAACGCCAGCGACAGCACATAGGGATAGATCAGCGCCTCTGCCGCCGCGACATATCCGACCGCCCCCGCAAGCGGCGCCACCACGGCCACCACCATCGCGCCGCGCGACAGCAGCCGCACCAGCCGGTTGCGATAGCTTGTCGCCGCGCTTTCGGCATCCTGCAGGGCCATCTGCCCGGTCATGAACTGACCAAGTCGGAACAAGACCAGCGCGGTCAGCACCAGAACGGGAAAGCCCAGCACCACGGCGCTTTCGGCCGAGATGTCACCGACTTCGGCCAGCAGCCCGACAGCGCTTTGACCGACGATCAGAAAGGCCAGCGCCGTGCCGTAATAACGCGCCTCGGACCGGCGTTCGGGCTGAACCTCAAGCGGGGGCTCGGACAGCCGGCTTGGGAACAATCGCCCGACCAGCCACCGCGCCCCCAGCATGATCGCAGCCCAGACCGGCAGGTCACCGACGATCTGCGCCCCGCGAATGCCGACCAGCCCCGTGGCGAACAGCGCCTCGCTCAGAACATAGATGCCCATCATCGGGATCGCCACCTGGGTCAGCGACACCAGGAACCCCCAGACATCTCGTCCACGATGCCAGCGGTCATAAAAGCGCGCCCCCAGCCGGGTGGCCCAACGCCGCCCCCGCAGCACAAGCACCAGCCCGATGACCGTCAGAACCAGCGTGACAGGCAGATCCTTGAGCGTCGCTTCGCGCTGCGCAGGCGTCCCCCAGGCATCCGAAATCTCGATGCCCAGATCGCTGATCGTACGCAACAGCGACTGGAACCCCTGCGGCCATAGAACCGGGTTAACCGGGCTTGGCCCCAGCGTGAGAAGCGCGTCCGTCTGACGTTCGCGGATGATCCGGTCTATTTCCGAAATGATCCCGTTCGCACGGGTAAATGCCTCTTCCGCCGCCAGAACAGGCGCCTGCAGGCGCGTCAGCTGCTCGGTCAGTTCGGCTCGGCGCGCGGCGATTTCATCGGGCTCCGTGGCCCCTTCCGGCACCACGCCAAGGGCCTCGATCTGGGTGCGGATCGTCCCGATCCGGTTGCTGTTCGCGGATTGCGCCGCCAGAAAGGCTTCACGCCAGGATACGACCTCGGCGCGCAGATCCTCCAGCGCCACGTTCGAGGCGCGACCGGCCTCGATCGCATCCTCGGCGCGGCTGGCGGTCTCCTGCCAGAGGGCATAGTCCGGCCCGCTTGCGGCCTCCTGAGCGGCGGTCTGCGCCGCTTGCTGGGCCTGCGCCATGGGTTGCGGCATCGCCAGAACAAGCGCCAAAGCGACAAGCGCAAGCGCGACCATCCTGGACAGCCGCACAACAAGCCGCGTTCCGATAGAATGCAACGCGATCATGTGTCCGCGAAGACGGACGGCACCGCGCGACCGCTCCCTGTCAGCCAGTCCGGCTCGGGCAGCCCCTTTTCCCGCAGGAAATCGGGGTTGAAAAGCTTGGACTGATACCGCGTGCCATAATCGCACAGGATCGTCACGATCGTATGGCCCGGCCCCATCTCGCGGGCCATGCGCACCGCACCCGCGATATTCACGCCGGACGAGCCGCCCAGAACCAGCCCCTCATGGGCCAGCAGGTCGAACACGAGGGGCAAGGCCTCGGCATCGGGGATGTTATAGCTGAAATCGGGCGTGAACCCTTCAAGGTTGGCGGTGATGCGCCCCTGCCCGATCCCCTCGGTGATCGAGGAGCCTTCGGCCTTCAGCTCGCCCGTGGTGTAGAAGGAATGCAGCGCCGCCCCGTCGGGATCAGCCAGACCGATCTTGACGCCCTTGGGCTGCAACGCCATGCCCACGCCCGCCAGTGTCCCACCAGAGCCGACCGCGCAGATGAACCCGTCCACATTGCCGCCGGTCTGTTCCCAGACCTCGGGGCCGGTGGTTTCGATATGCGCCTGACGGTTGGCCACGTTGTCGAACTGGTTGGCCCAGATCACGCCGTTCGGATCGGTCTTGGCCAGCGCCTCGGCCAGACGGCCCGAATAGCGCACATAGTTGTTGGGGTTCTTGTAAGGTGCCGCCGGCACCTCGACCAGTTGCGCACCGGCCAGACGGATCATGTCCTTCTTTTCCTGACTCTGCGTCTCTGGGATCACGATCACGGTCTTGAATCCCATCGAGGCGCCGACCAGCGCCAGACCGATGCCGGTATTGCCCGCCGTTCCCTCGACGATCGTGCCGCCCGGTTTCAACAGACCCCGCGCCACGGCATCCCTGATGATGTAAAGCGCAGCGCGGTCCTTGACCGACTGGCCGGGGTTCATGAACTCGGCCTTGCCCAGAATCTCGCATCCCGTGGCCTCGCTCGCGGCTTTCAGCCGGATCAGGGGCGTCTTGCCCACTGCCTCGGCCAGATCATGTGCTATCCGCATCCCCTGTCTCCCGCTTGCCGTTCATCGAATTTTCGGGCCTTGGCCCCTCAGTGACATCTAGTAGGCATCCGGGACCCGGAACTCAAGGCATCGCGCGACGGCGCGCAGCGTAACGCGAACCAATGCGCGACGGCGCGCGGGGTAACTCAAACCAATATGCGACCGCGCGCGTCGTAACTCAAACCAATGCGCGCAGGCGCGTGCGGTGCCGCGCCAGCCAGTGCCCGGCCAGAACCAGCGGCCCCACGGACAGAAGATCACGGTCCAGCAGATCCTGAAACTGCGCAAATGGCAGGATATGGCTGCGAATATCCTCGTCTTCCGTCGCAACACCCCCCAGATCGGCGCTGCGGTCAGGCAGCTCGCACAGCCCGACGAATATGTGAAAGAACTCCGAGGTGGACCCCGGCGAGGGATAGCTGCTGCTGATCCGCTCCAGATGGCGCAGGACAAGCCCCGCCTCTTCTTCGGCTTCGCGCCGCGCCGCCTGTTCGGGTGTCTCGCCCGGATCGACACGGCCCGCAACCGGCTCCAGCGGCCAGGGCGAGAGATCGCCGCGCGCATAGGGTCCGGCGCGGAACTGCTCGATCAGCAGAACCCGGTCGCGCACCGGATCATAGGGCAGCAGGATCGCCGCATCGGAGGCCACGAAGACCGCGCGCTTGACCACCGGGCTTTGCACCCCGTCAAAACGGCGAAAAGACAGGTGATGCTCTTCGACGGCGAAAAAGTCGGCATAGGGCCGGGCAAGCCCCTGCGGGGTGACATCGGCGCGCGTCATGCCGCTGCCGGGCAGGGCCGGATCGGGCCGCAACCCGGCCGCGCGCGCCGCCACGCGCGAGGCCGCGCGCGCATGGATCATCGGATACATCCGCGCGATCTGTGCCGCGTCGCGCTGCCCGAAGTAATCCATCATCTCGGCGGCCGCCTCGACATTGATGCCCCCCCAGCGGGCCTGCCAGTCGGCCAGATCGAAAGGCGCTGCAGCCTGCCACAGACCCGCATCCGGAAACCAGACCTGCGCCTCGGTCATGCCCGCTGCGGTCTGCACCTGCCGCACCGCAAGGTGATAGCCAAAGCCGCCTTCGTAGAAATTCAGCCGCGCCATATCCGACGCGTCGAGGCCGGACAGAAGAAGCCCCTCGGCATGCCTGCCCGTCTCGGCCACAAGGATCGGAAAAGCCTGCCCTTCGGCCCACCGCGCCAGATGATCAGGCAAATGCGCCTGCGCCAGTTGCCCCGGCGCCACCCGATGGCCGACCACCTGTTCCAGAAGCGGCAGATGCCGCAGCGTGCCGTAGACGAAAAGCGCGGTCATCGATGTCAGCGCCAGTACTTTGCCGAAATTTCCGCCAGCACCGCCGCCACCACGCCGCCGACGAACAGCGTGCCCAGCACCGGAACCGTCGCCATGGTCAGCCCATATTCCAGCCCGACACGGAAAAGGTCGGTCAATGCCTCGACGGGGCCATCATAGCGGCGCCGCAGCGACAGGCGCAGCATCTCGTTGCCAGCCTGCAAGAACAGCCCCCAGAAGATCAGCGCCGCCGCCCCGGTCAGACCGTTGTTGATCGCAGGCACCATACCCCGGCCGATCCGCGAGCCGATCACGACCCACCCACTCAGCGCGCCCAACCCCATATTCACAAAGGAAAACAAGCCGAACTGCGTGCCCTCGGGCATCAGCGGCTTGATCAGTTCGGACCCCAGAAATCCGACGATGCCCAGCAGAAGGGCCGCGACCAGTCGGGGAGCTGTCAGCATTTATCCGGGCCTTGTCACTGTGATCTGTGTCACGTCGCAATTTCCGCTATGGAAGGTCGCAGCGCAAGAGGTCAGGTAATAATTCCACATCCGGCGGAACCGCTCGTCAAAGCCAAGCTCGGCCACCTGATCCCATTTCTCGTTGAACGTGTCATACCACCGGCGCAGGGTCTGGCTGTAGCTTTCGCCGAACTCGATCGACCGCGAATAGGTCAGCCCCGCACGCTCCACTTCGCGCTTCAGCACCGCCGGCGACGGCAGCATGCCACCCGGGAAGATGTATTTCTGGATGAAATCCACCCCGTTGCGATAAAGCTCGAACCGGTGATCCTGCACGGTGATGATCTGCAGCGTCGCACATTTGCCCGGACGCAGCCGCTCGCGCAGCGTGTCGAAATAGACGGGCCAGTATTTCTCGCCCACCGCCTCGAACATCTCAATGCTGGCGATGCCGTCATAGACACCCTTTTCGTCGCGGTAGTCCTGCAGCTTGAATTCCACCATGTCGGAAAGTCCCGCTTTTTCAATGCGGTCCACGGCATAGTTGAACTGCTCTTTCGAGATGGTCAGACAGGTGACCTTCAGCCCGCGTTCCTTCGCGGCATATTCGGCGAACCCGCCCCAGCCACAGCCGATCTCCAGCACGTGATCGCCTGCCTTGGCGCCCATCTGGTCCACCATCGAGGCATATTTTGCGATCTGCGCCTTTTCGAGGCTTTCCTGTCCGCTGTCGAACAGGGCGCTGGAATAGGTCATCGTGTCATCCAGCCACAGCCCGTAGAAGTCATTGCCCAGATCATAGTGATAGCTGATGTTCTTGCGCGCCTGCTTCTTGGTGTTCGAGCGCAGGAAATGGCGCAGCCGCTCGAAGGCGCGCACAAAGATCATGCCCGGATAGCCGTCGAAAATCGCGTCATTGTCGGCATGGATCAGGTCCATGAAGGCCATGAGGTCCGGCGTGCTCCACCACCCGTCCAGATAAGCCTCGCTGAACCCCAGATCACCCTCGCGGATAAGCCGCGCAAAGCAGTCGGGGTTGTGGATATGCAATTCCCCCACCGGTCCGGGGTTCTTGCCTTCCGCACGGAAAACGCGCCCATCGGGCAGGACAATGTCCAACCGCCCGTTGGTCAGGCGTTGCGCCACGGCAAAGCCACGCGCGAAATAGCGCGGCAGGTCGGGTTGATTGTCGGTACTTGTCAGGATCATCCGCGTCTCCATCAGGCGGTTATTCTTATTATACACGCGGGACGCCCCGCTCAAGTTTCGGGTTGACCACGGTCCGGCGATTTTCGCAACCGCATCACCTAGAAGCGGCGGTTTTCATAGGCCGCCAAAGCCGCCTTGCGCCCGTCTTCCGCCGTCACGACAGGCGCGGGATACTGGTCTTGCGGCGAGAGCCCCCAACGCCGGGGAACCGCGCCAAAATACGACAGCGCGCTGTCCGAGGGGGTCTTGCGCCCCTCTGCGATCCATTGCGCGACATATTCACCCTTCGGATCGAATTTGTCGAGTTGCGTGACCGGGTTGAACACGCGGAAATAGGGCGCGGCATCAGGGCCGGAGCCCGCCGCCCATTGCCATCCCATCGCGTTCGATGCCGGATCCCAGTCAATCAGGCAGGCCTCGAACCATTTCAGGCCGATCTTCCAATGCGTCATCAGATGCTTGGTCAGGTACGAGGCCACGATCATCCGGCCCCGGTTGTGCATCCGGCCGGTGACATACATCTCGCGCATGGCGGCATCGACAAAGCGGATGCCCGTGCGCCCCTGTTTCCACGCGATCACATGCGGATGATCCTCATCCTCGTTCCACGGGAAGGCGTCCCAGTCGGGTTTCCAGTTGCCGCTCAGAAGATGCGGCGTGTGATACATCAGATGATAGGCGAACTCGCGCCAGACCAGTTCCTTGAGGAAAGTCTCGGCCCCCGCCTTGCCTTCGGCCATGGCGCGTTGCCCGGCATGCCAGCACTGTTGCGGGCTGATCTCGCCCAGGGCAAGGTTTTCCGACAAAAGCGAGGTGCCGGCCACATGCGGCTGGTCGCGCGTCTTGTCATACCTGCCGACCCATCGGTCGATGAATTCCGCAAGCCGGTCCTGCGCTGCAGCCTCGCCCAGCCGCACGTAGGGGCGCACCACATCCGCGCCCCGGTCCATCGCCGCCCCCATCTGCCAGTCGCCCAGCCGGTCCGAGGCGGGCCAGGCCGCAGGCGCTGCGATGCGCGACGGCGCAGGCAAGGGCACATCCACCTCGCGGCCGCGCACCGCGTTCCACATCGGCGTGTAGACGCGGTAATAGCCGCCTGTCTTGGTGGCGACCGTCCAGGGCTCGAACATCAGATGGCCGCCAAAGCTGCGCGCGTCGATGCCATCGGCCTTCAGCCCCTCTTTCACCGAAGCATCGCGGGTCTGCGCCTGCGGATCATAAAGCCGCGACCAGTAGACCGCGCGCGCACCAGTCTCGGCGACCAGATCGCGCAACACGTCCAGGGCCTGCCCGCGCCGCAGGATCAACCGGCTGCCCTTGTCGCGCAGCGCCTTGTCCAGCGCATCAAGACCCAGCCCGAGCCGCCATTTCGGCGCAGCGCCAAGCCCTGTCACGGCATCATCATGGATGAAGACCGCAATGACTGGCCCGCCACGAGCCACAGCCGCGGCCAAGGCCGGATGATCGGTCAACCGCAGATCACGCCGGAGCCACAGGATTACAGGAGAGGTATCCGACACGGGAAATTCTGCCGCCTTGTTATTGCTTTGATAACGTTACGCGCCAGAACGCTGATCGGATTAAAGAATTTCGTCCAGCGCCGTCATCAGCCGCTCCATGTCCGCCGGGTCGGTGTAATGCACGAAACTCAGGCGCAGCACGCCCTTGGCGGTATCGACCCCCATCCCCTGCAGCGCGCGTCCCGCGTAGAAATCGCCGCCCCCCGCCATGATGCCCAGCGGCGCCAGTTTCTCGGCCAGCTCGCGCCCCGCATGGCGCGTCTCGATCGCGACCGTCGGCGCACGGCGCGCCGCATCGCGCGGCCCCAGCACCCGGACCGAGTTCTTGGCCCCAAGGTGATCCAGCAGCGGTTGCAGCAACGTCACCTCATGCGCGCGCATCAGGTCATGCACGCCCGTGGCGCGCTGCGCCGCCGAGCCGGTCACCCCGTGATGGTCGGCCAGCGCGTCGATGTAATCGGCCATGCCCGCGCAGGCCGCGATCTGCGCATGATCAGGCCCCGCCGGGGTGAAGCGCTTGTAAAGCGTCTCCCCGTTGAAATGATGCCCCTGATTGGGCAACTGCTTCCCCAACGCCCGGCGGATCACCATCAGGCCCTGATGCGGCCCATAGGTCTTGTAGGCCGAGAACAGATAGATATCCGGCCCCATCAGCCCCACATCGGGAAAGCCATGCGGCGCATAGCTGACCCCATCGACGCAGACAAAGGCGCCGGCGGCATGGGCCATGGCCGTGATCTCGACCACCGGGTTGATCTCGCCCACCACGTTCGAGCAATGCGGAAAGCAGACCAGACGCACGCTTTCATCCAGCAGCGGCTCAAGGTCCTCGGGGTTGAGATGCCCGGTATCGGGATCGTGCCGCCATTCGCGGATCTCGATCCCCTCTGCGGCCAGCCTGCGCCATGGCCCCGAATTGGCCTCATGGTCCTGGTTCGTGACGATGATCGCCTCGCCCGGCTTCATCCACTGCCGGAAGGCCTGCGCCAGCGCATAGGTATTGGCCGTGGTCGAGGGCCCGAAGGACAGCTCGTCCCCCTCGACCCCCAGCATCGCCGACAGCCGCGCGCGCGCCTCGTCCATCTCGGCCCCGCCCAGACGGCTTGCCTCATAGGGGCCATAGGGCTGCACCTTGCGCTCAGTATAGAAACGGGTCAGCCGGTCGATCACCGCCCGACAGGTATAGGACCCGCCCGCATTCTCGAAAAAGCTCTGCCCCTTCAGGCTGTCCACGGCAAAAGCCGGAAACTGCGCCCGCACGAAATCCACATCCAGCAGCATGATGTCCCCCTGACGTCTTTTCCGGCAGACTGAGGCCCCCGCCGCCCGGCGTCAAGCTGGCCGGGCGGCGGGGCATTGCAATTGCCGCAAGGTCAGGCGTTCACGTCGACCACGACACGGCCCCGGACCTGCCCGCGCAAAATCTCGGCCCCCAGTTCCGGCAGGTCCGCCAGGATCGCGGGCTGGATCATCGCCTCCAGCTTGTCCATCGGCAGATCGCGCGCGATCCGCTCCCAGGCGCGCAGCCGGTTGGCATAGGGCTGCATCACGCTGTCGATCCCCAGAAGGTTCACACCGCGCAGCAGGAACGGCACCACGGTCGCCGGCAGGCCCGCGCCCCCCGCCAGACCCACCGCCGCGACGGAGGCGCCGTATTTCATCTGTCCCAGCACCCGCGCCAGCATCGCACCGCCCACGGCATCGATGCAGCCGGTCCATGTCTCGGATTCAAGTGGCCGCTTGACGGTCTCGGCCAGTTCCTCGCGCGGCACGATCCGGCTGGCGCCCAGACCGCGCAGATAGTCCTCGGTCTCGGGGCGGCCGGTGACGCCCGCCACATCATGGCCGAGCGCGGCCAGAATCGCGACCGCCACCGAACCGACACCGCCCGCAGCGCCCGTCACCAGCACCTCGCCATGGCCGGGCTTCAACCCGTGATCCTCCAGCGCCATCACGGCCAGCATCGCGGTGAAACCCGCCGTGCCCACTGCCATCGCCTGCCGCGTCGTCAGCCCCTGAGGCAGCGGCACCAGCCAATCGGCGCGCACCCGCGCCTTCTGGGAATAGCCGCCCCAATGCGCCTCGCCCACGCGCCAGCCGGTCAGCACCACCTTGTCGCCCGGCTTGTAGCGCGCGTCCGACGATGTCTCGACCGTACCTGCGAAATCGATCCCCGGCACATGCGGATAGTTCCGTACCAACCCGCCGCCCGGCCCGATGCACAGCCCGTCCTTGTAGTTGACCGTTGAATATTCGACCGCCACCGTCACATCGGCCTCGGGCAGGTTTGCCTCGCTGATCCGCTGCACCGAGGCGCTGGTCTTTCCATCCTCGTCCTTCTCGACAACCAATGCGTTGAACATGGGCCTTCTCCTTCCAGTGATCGGTCAGGGGTCAGCCCCCGCCTTCATCTTGCTTCAAATACTCAAAATCCGTCGCTCACAGCCACGGGCCGTCCT
Source organism: Paracoccaceae bacterium (assembly GCA_041596235.1). Taxonomy (GTDB): domain Bacteria; phylum Pseudomonadota; class Alphaproteobacteria; order Rhodobacterales; family Rhodobacteraceae; genus Seohaeicola. The sequence goes on along the minus strand of JBFHIW010000033.1, from coordinate 26,632 downwards.
GCGGCATGAAGAACAGGTCCGAGACCGGTGCCTTCACGCCCGCCGCGGTCAGCATCGCATGGATCTGGCCACGGTGATGGGTCTGGTGGTTGAACATATGCACGATCAACGCGCCCTTGGGACGCGTCACATCCTGCTTCATGAACCCCGAATACCAGCTCAGATCCCCCACCAGATCCAGCGCATGCAGCTTTTCCGCCCAAAGCAGGATGCGCCCGTCCATGCGGAACCGCGCAGCACTCCATGCGGCGCGGGTGGGATGCAGCGCGGTCGAGTCCGCGATCCCGCCGGGGGGCGGCTCCTGCCCCTGGAACCGCGACATCCACATCAGGTCCCCCCAGAGGATATGGTTCGCCGTGGCGAGGATCGATCCGAAGAACGCGCCGCGCTCGGCGCGCAGCGCCTCGTCCGACAGCTCCTCCATCGCGGCCATCACCTGCCTGTTCTGCCAGGCGTTGTAGCGCGCCATCGTCAGCACATAACCCGGATCGATCATCTGCACCCCCTGCCCGACCCCCTGCGATCAGCGCGGCCCGTGCCAGTCGATCTGGCAGATTTCCGCGCTGCGCCCGTCGAAATCCCAGACCCGGCCAAAGGCGCGCACGCGGCCCTTGGTGGCGGTGGCCACGGTGATGTCCGGCCCCATCCAGTATTCGGTATTGGTCACCACGATCTCCTGATCGGGGTCCTTGCCCGCAACCGGCACGATCTCGCCCTGAATGGCCTTGCCCACCATCAGCCGGCGCGCCTTGCCTTCGGTCTCGAAGATCACCGGCGCGCGCTCGGCGCCAAGGAACTCGCTGACCAGCACCTTGAACAGCCCCGTGGTGCCGCGCGCCGCCCCCGAGAAGATGTTGACCAGCCCCTCATAGGCCGCGTCCGAGGCGCGCTCGTCGATATAGGCCGCCGCCTTCCAGTTGCCGCGCGACATCAGACCGGGGATTTCCAGCAGCAGGCCCACGTTCAGCCCGCTGATATCCTCGTCCCCGTAATGCCCCTCGTCGATGCGGATGCCGGACCAGGCCTGGCAATAGCCTTCGGTCGGCGCATGTTTGCCAAGGCTGACCACGCAGGGGCAGAACACCGTGCAGTTGCAGTTGAGGATCAATTCCCCCTTGATCGCCCAAGGCACTGTGCCCACCGCATTCTGATCCAAAGCCATGTCTTTTCCTCCCTCAGACGGCGCCAAGCGCCACAAAAAATCCCGCGATGATCAGCACCGCCCCCAGCGGCCGCGTCAGGACGCGGCCATACTGCGGCAGTTTCTCGATCACCATGATCAGGGTCGCCAGCCCCATGAAGGCGATGTTCATCACACCGCCCACGAAGGCCAGCAGCATCAGCGCCCAGCAGCAGCCAAGGCAGACAAGCCCCAGACGCAGACCGTTGCGCAGCGGGCCTTCGTCCCAATGGGCCATGAAAAAGGTCAGCGGCGCGCGGCATTTGCTCAGGCAGGCCTCCTTGACCGGCGAGAACTGGTAAAGCCCCGCGATCATCAGCAATCCCGCCGACAGCCAGACCGACAGGCTGTCACCGAAGGCGCTGACCAGCCCCGCGCCGAACAGCGCCATCTGCAAGCCCCCCGCCAGCACCGAAAAGCCAAGCCAGACCACCATGTAACCCGTCACAAGCGCCCCGAACCGGGTCTGCGTGCTGCGCCCCAGATCGTCATAGGTGGCAAAGGCGGGCAGCGCGGTCGGTGCCATCATCGCCGCCGCCATCAGCGCCCACATCAGAACGACCCGCCCGAATCCCGCCGCGTCAGGCGTGACCGTGCAGAGGCTTTCCCAGAACGTCGCGCCGAACATCCGGGCCGAGGCCCGCAGGTCCGCCGGCAGCGCCATCGCATAGAGCATGATCCACGCTCCAAGGATCAGGCCGAACAGCGCCAGCCAATGCGGCGCGCCCATCGCCCTGATCCGATCCGACAGCATGGTCCCCTCCTTCGAAAACAGCGACTCAACAGGCTGGCTTCGTCTTGCAATTAAATTGTCAGACAATTACCTTCCCCGTAAAGCCCCAATTGTCAGACATATGAAACTCGACCCCGCCAGCCCCAAGGACCTGTCCGCCCAGATCGCCGCCGCGATCCGGGACGAGATCGTGTCGGGCAAGCTGATCGTGGATGCGCGCCTGCCCTCCGAGGCGGAACTGGCGGATCATTTCAACGTATCGCGTCCAACGGTGCGCGAGGCGCTGAAACGGCTGGCCGCGCAATCGCTGATCCGCACACAGCGCGGTGCCACAGGTGGCGCCTTCGTCAACCGCCTGTCCTTCGAAGAGGCCTACGGCCAGCAGATCACCACCTCGACGCTGCTGTTGTCGATGAACGCCGTGACCTTCGATGTCGCCTGCGAGGCGCGCTTTGCGCTGGAACGGGCCTGCGCGCCGCTGTCCACGGCAAGGCGCGGCCCGGATCATCTGGCACGGATGCGGCACGAGATCGCACGGCAATCGCAACCGGGGCTGTCGGACGAGGATTTCTGCGCCTCGGACGTGGCGTTGCACCGCGCGCTGGTGGATGGCGCGGGCAATCCGGTGCTGTCCTACCAATTGGCCGGCGCGGTCGAGGCGATGCAGCCCCTGATGAACATGATCACCTTCACCGCCAGATCGCGCAGCGCGATCGTGGCGTTTCACACCCGCATCGCCGACGCGGTCGAGGCGGGCGATGCCGCAGCCACAGATACCGCTTTGTGCGAACTTTGCGACTATACGCTGACCCTTGGCCGCGATGTGATGCAGGCCCGCGCCGCGCGCGCGCAGGACACCCCGGCAAGATCGGGCGACTGATCGCACAGCCTCCTGCTTTTGCCCCTTCAAAAGCGCATTGCCCTGCCCTATATTAAACCTGTCTGGCAACAGACTATGGACATAAACGCGCTCGTAATAAGCGGATCGGACCCGGGGGCGGTACCCGGCAGCTCCACCAGAACCCGTTCATTTGACGGCAATGGGGCTGAAACAGGATCGACGAACGTCTAAAGGGGTATGCTTTGTCTCGGTGAGGTACCACCGTTATCGGTCCGAAAAGTACAATTGCAAATGACAATCGTGCTCCGGTGGCAATGGCCGCGTAAGCGGTCGGAGAAACCGAAAACTAAGCCCTTGGGCCTAGCAGCTTAAGGCGGGGTTCGCAGGCACCTGGCAACAGAAGCCTGCACTTTCCCTTCCCCCGTTCCTGACCGTTCCCTGCCTGGTCGGGCCACGCCTGCGGCATTGCCGTGCACGCTGCCGCTGCCGCGCGGGACATCGGCCAGTTTTTTTCCCGGCCTGTCTTTTGTTTTACCCCGAATCCCTTATGCTGAACCGAACACGCCAAGGGATCCTTCAATGTCGCGCACCATCGATTACGGCAACCTGATGCATCGCGCGATGCGCGGTCTGATTCAGGAAGTATTGCAGGATGTGGCCGATCACGGCCTGCCCGGCGCGCATCATTTCTTCATCACCTTCGACACGACCCATCCGCATGCGCGTCTGGCCGACTGGCTGCGCGACCGGTATCCGACCGAAATGACCGTGGTCATGCAGAACTGGTATGACAACCTCGAGGTGCAGCAGGACGGATTTGCCGTGAGCCTGAACTTCGGGGATCAGCCGGAACCGCTCTATATCCCCTATGACGCGATCAAGACCTTCGTCGATCCGTCCGTCGAATTCGGACTGCGCTTCGAAACCCAAAGCATGGACGATGATGAGCCCGAAGATGACGACGACGGCGATGATCACGATCCCGGCGGTCCGTCAGGCGGGCACAAGGAAGCCGAAGTCGTCAGGCTGGACCGCTTCCGCAAGTAATCCTGCGCAAGGGGCGCCCGCCCCGGTATGCAACAGCATGCAATATTGATCTTGCTGCCCGTTCCGCTATGAGGGGGCAAGAGTAATCGCAAGGGGCAATGCCATGACGACCACCCGCACCGAGACCGACAGCTTCGGCCCTCTCGAGGTTCCGGCAGACAAGTACTGGGGCGCGCAGACGCAGCGCTCGATCATGAACTTTCCGATCGGCTGGGAACGTCAGCCCATCGCCATCGTGCGCGCTCTGGGCGTGATCAAGAAAGCCGCCGCCATCGTGAACGAAGGCTTCGGCGATCTGGACCCTACCCTGTCCAAGGCCATCCAGCAGGCCGCACAGGAAGTGATCGACGGCAAGTTCGATGACAACTTCCCCCTCGTCGTCTGGCAGACCGGATCGGGCACCCAGTCCAACATGAACGCGAACGAGGTGATCTCGAACCGCGCGATCGAGATCATGGGCGGCCAGATGGGCTCGAAAAAGCCGGTGCATCCCAATGATCACTGCAACATGGGCCAGTCCTCGAACGACACTTTCCCCACCGCGATGCATGTCGCCATCGGCATGGTGGCGCGCGATGTGCTGCTGCCGGGCCTGCGCAAGCTGCATGGCGCGCTAGCCGCGAAATCAGCGGAATTCAAGGACATCATCAAGATCGGCCGCACCCATACGCAGGATGCCACCCCGCTGACGCTGGGCCAGGAATTCGGCGGCTACGCCCATCAGGTCGCCAAGGGCATCGAGCGCATCGAGGCCTGCCTGCCCGACATCTACGAACTGGCACAGGGCGGTACCGCCGTCGGCACCGGGCTGAACACCCGCAAGGGCTTTGCCGAGAATGTCGCGGCTGAAATCGCCGGGATCACATCGCTGCCTTTCGTCACCGCCCCCAACAAGTTCGAGGCGCTGGCCGCCCATGACGCGATGGTGATGTTCTCGGGCGCGCTCAAGACCGTGGCGGGATCGCTCTTCAAGATCGCCAATGACATGCGCCTGCTGGGCTCCGGCCCCCGCTCGGGTCTGGGCGAGCTGATCCTGCCCGAGAACGAGCCCGGCTCCTCGATCATGCCCGGCAAGGTGAACCCGACTCAGGCCGAGGCGCTGACCATGGTCTGCGCCCATGTCATGGGCAACGATGCCGCCGTCGGCTTTGCCGGCTCGCAAGGGCATTTCGAACTGAACGTCTACAACCCGATGATGTCCTATAACGTGCTGCAATCCATGCAGCTTCTGGGCGACGCGGCCTCCAGCTTCACCGACAACATGGTGGTGGGCACCCAGGCCAACGTGGCGCGGATCGACAAGCTGATGAAGGAATCGCTGATGCTGGTCACGGCGCTTGCCCCCACGATCGGCTATGACAATGCCACCAAGGTCGCCAAGACCGCGCACAAGAACGGCACCACCCTCAAGGAAGAGGCAATCGCGCTGGGTCTGGTGGATGCGGAAACCTTCGACCGTGTGGTGCGTCCCGAAGACATGATCGGGCCCAAGGGGTGAACACACCGGTCAATCTGAACCGTGTGCGAAAGGAAAAGGCGCGGGCCGACAAGAAGGCCCGCGCCGACGAGAATGCCGTGAAATTCGGGCGGACCAAGGCCGAGAAAGAGCTGGAAAAGGCCCGCGCCGCGCAAGCGCGCAAGGCGCTGGACGCGCATCGGAAAGAGCCTTGATGCGATGGGAACTGGTCCGCAGAAACATTCCCTGACCCTGCGCGGCCATCGCACCAGCGTGACGCTGGAGCCCGCATTCTGGCAGGCCTTCCGCGAGATTGCTGATGAAAAATCAATCGCAGTCAACGCGCTGGCGGCACAAATTGATGCGATGCGCGAACCTGATACCGGACTTGCCTCTGCGATCCGGGTCTATGTTCTGCAACATTTCCGCAAGGCAGACCGGGATTAACCGGCTCTTCATGTGATGCGGCCATACTGTCGGGATGACAGTGATCCTGAACATCTTGATGCGCTTGTGGGCCCTGCTGTCAGGTGGCGGCTGGCGTGCGCGGCACGACACGCAGCCAGATGCCGTCCCTGGCCCGCACCGTCAGATGCGCCACCGGCACCGGCACCCGGTCGGGCACCACCTCGAACCGGAAATGGCGCAGCAGCATCGACAGGATCAAGGGCCCCTCGACCATGGCGAACCCCGCCCCGGTGCAGACCCGCGCCCCCGCCGAAAAGGGAATGAACGCCTCGCGCAGGCAGGTCCTGCCATTCTCGGACCCCCATCGCGCGGGATCGAAACCGTCGGGATTGTCCCACAGCCGCGTATGTCGGTGCAGGTGCCAGGGGCTGATCACGATCTGCGTCCCCTTCGGCAGGTCACGTTCGCGCAGGCGTTCGGGGCAGCTTGTTTCGCGCACCATCATCGGCACGGGCGGGTAAAGGCGCAGCGCCTCGCGAAAGACATCGCGGCTCAGACGCAGGCGGGACATCACCGCGAAATCGGATTGCTCCAGGGCTTCGGCCTCGGCGGCAAGCCTGTCCTGCCATTCCGGGAACATGGCCACCAGGTAAAGGCACCAGGCCAGCGCCGATGCACTGGTCTCATGCCCGGCCAGAAAGAAGATCGCGACCTGGTCCACCATCTCGCCGGTATCGAACCGTTCGCCGGTCTGGGGATCGGCCGTGGTCATGATCTTGGTCGCCAGATCGTCTGGCGCCGTGCCCTCCGCGATCCGCGCCATCCGGTCCGCCGTCATGGCGGTGATCAACTCCCGGATCGCGGCGGCGCTGCGCCTTGTGCGGCGGCGATGAAATCGGGGCATCCAGCGCGGCAAGGGCAGAAAGGCCGCGATATTCAGGATCGGCTGACTGCGTTGATAGTCGCGGAACTGCGTGAAGACGCGGGTCGCCATCTCGTTCTCGATCGGGATCGAAAACAGCGTGCGAAAGATCACATCGGCGGCGGCATGGCTGGTTTCCTCCTCGATCTCGATCGTGTCCGCCACCTCCACCCGGGCGCGCAGCCGGGCCACCGCCGCTTCTGCCGCCTGCCACATGGCGGGAAAGGTGTCACGCAACCGCCCCCCCTCGAAGGCCGGATCGATGATGCGCCGCTGCCGTTCCCATGCCGCACCGTTGGTCAGAAAGACCGAATTGCCCAGCAGCGGGCGCAGGCCTTCGGCCACGCGCATGGATTTCGGAAAATCCCGGGGCCGGTCCTTCAGGACAAGCCGGACAAGGTCCGGCTGATTGGCCAGCACGGACCGGAAGAAGGGCGTGCGAAAATCGGCCATCCAGGCCCGGTAGAGGCGCGCAGGCTGGGCCGACAGTATATCCTGCCGGAACAGGCGCATGTAGCGCAGCAGCGACACGCGTTCCGCGCGGACAGCGGGTTTGGGCGGCAGCGGTGTCATGGGGCCACCGTCACATGACCGGACACGGCCCTGTCGATACGGGATTTCGATGGTGCGCGCCCGCGATAGCGATCCGCCAGCGTGACAGGGCCAGCCGTGATCGCGAAATAGTCATAGTCACCCGGACGGTCGAAGGCGCAGAGATACTGGAAATGCAGCCGGAAGAATCGCCACCGCAGCGCCTTCCACCTTTCGGGGCTGAGGGTCTGGGTAAAGGCCGCGGACAGCACCAGAGGCCAGCGTTTCCCCTCCCGCGCCACGCCCGAGACCGCGACCGGATCGCACAGCGCAAAAGCACAACCATCGCCGGGTGCGGTTACATCGACCCAGGTCAAGGCACCGGATTCGCTGAGAAATTGCAGATCAGCCCTGAGCCTGTGCGCCTGCGGCAGAAAGGACAGCATCGGCACCACCTGCCCCAGCGACAGAAACGCCAGTTGCGGCCCCTCCGCAGGCAACCGGCCCGCGCGGATCAGATCCGCCAGCACCGACACCGCCAGATGCGCCCCCGAGGAATGGCCCACAACCAGCACCTCATCGACCGGATCAGTCAGGGCCGCCGCGATACTGTCACCGAACTCGGCCATCCGCGCCTCGAGCGCGGGCGGGTTCGCCCCCCGCCACTGCGCGGAAAAGGCATAGTCATGCATCAGGTAATAGGCAAAGAGCCGGCCGTCCTGCGCGCGAAACCAGCGCAGGACCAAAACAGCTGCCGCCCCACCCAGCGCCGCCGATACCAGGATCAGGGCGACAAACCCGGCCGTCCGCGCGCCCCCTGTCAACCACAGGGTCGCCTCCGCCCCCAGGCGCGTGACGCCATAAGCCGCCACGCAGGCCAGCGCCAATTGCATCAAAAGGAACAGCACCGGATAGAGCGCCGCGATCACCGGCCCCTTGCGCAGGCGCATCAGCCGCCACAGCGCGCCCGATCCGATATAGGTCCATGCCGTGTCAAGCAATTGCTGATAGGTGGCAGGGATCGAATTCGACATGCTGTCGCGCACGATATCCGACCAGATCAACACCTCGACATCCGCCGTGACGGTGCGGGCATCGAACCGCCCCTCGACCTGCCAACCGTAGGCACCGCCCCCCGTCTTGGGCCGCAACGCGATCTCATAGCCGGAGATCACCGCCTGTGCCGCGCCTTCCTTGCGATAAAGCTCGCGGTAGCGACGTGGATGGATCGGATCGTAGCCCGGCACATAGAACACCCTGCGCCGTGCAACCTGTTGTTGGGACATACTGCTCATCCAGACCTCGTTACCGGGTCACAGTATCGCAGCTTTCGGGCCGGAGTAAGACTTTTGACAGGCGCGAAGATGTGCGGTTCACCCCAGCGCGGCGAGCGCGGGGAAGGTTTCCAGCAACCAGAAGGAAAACGCCGAAAAGCCACCCGTCAGCATCAGAAGGCCGATCGTCCAGAGCAGCAGACCCATGATCTTTTCGATCCGGTCCATGTGCCGCTTCATCCAGCCCATCACACCGGTCAGGCGCGGCAGGAAGGCGGCAACCAGCAGGAAAGGAATTCCCAGACCCGCCGCATAGATCCCCAGCAGCAACGTACCCCGCGCGACGGAGGCCTCGGAGGCGGCCAGAGACAGGATCGCACCCAGCTGCGGGCCGATGCAGGGGGTCCAGCCAAAGGCAAAGGCAAGCCCCAGAATATAGGCCCCGAAAGCCGATCCGCCGCGATCCCCCGCATCCAGCCGCGCTTCGCGGTCCAGAAAGGAAATGCGGTAGATCCCGATGAAATGCGCCCCGAAAGCCATCACCAGAACGCCCGCTATCGTATTGAAATAGCCTTGGTATTGCAGAAAGGCGGCACCGATGGCCGAGGCGGTGAAACCAAGAAACAGAAAGACCGTCGACAGCCCCATCACGAAGAACAGCGCGGGCAGGATCGCGCGGTTGCGCCCCTGCTGCTGGTTCTGCAGATCGGACAGCGACACGCCGCTCATGTAGGCAAGATAGGGCGGCACGATCGGTAGAACGCAGGGGCTCAGGAACGAGACCACCCCGGCCAGAAGCGCCACGAACATGGCAGGCAGAAGGCCCGCGTCGATGATCTCGATTCCAAACATGGGCCAGCCTTACGCCATCGCGCCCGCAAGGTCACGCGCGCGGTTGTCACATCCTTGTTGACGATGCGTGACAATCCCGGTGCCCGGCAGGGGCGCGCCCGCGACAGGCCGGGACGGTCAATGAAAAACCGCCCCCGAAGGGGCGGTTCATGATCCGTGCAGGGTGTCGCGTGCCGGTCAGCGGCCCAGCGACCACCAACCCTTGCGCTTGGGTTTCGAGGCATCCTCGGCCGTTTCAGCGGCGGCTTTGGCGGGCTTTTCGGCTGCTTTCGGCGCCTCGGATTTGGTCGCCGCTGCCGCAGGGGCCTCAGCGGGGGCCTCCACCTTGGCTTCGGCCAAGACCGGTTCCGCGACCTTCGCCGCCGGTGCCTCGGTCACCGGGGCCTCTGCTACCGGGGTCTCGGACGCCGGAGCTTCAACCACGTCCTTGGCCGCTTTCGTACTGCGACTGCGCGTGGACGGCTTGCGCGCGGCAGGCTTTTCGGCCGCATCGGTTGCTGTCCCCGCCTCGGTCTCGGCGACCGCCGCATTGGCCTTGGCCGCGCTGGCCTTGGCCGGAGCCCGTGGTTTCGCAGGCGCCTTCGGCTTGGCAGGCGCTTTTTCGGCACCGGCCGTCTTGGCCTTGCTGCTGGTCGAACGGGTGCGGCTGACGGTCTTGCGGGCCGGTTTCTCGGCCTCTTCCGGCACATCTGCCGCGGCAGGCGCGTCAGCTGCGGGCGCATCCGCTGCGGCGTCAACGGCTGCGGTTTCGGCCTTGGGCGCTGCGGTTGCGGCCTTGGCTTCCGCCATATCCTCGGCCTCGTCACGCTCGTCATCGTCTTCGTCCGCCGTAACCGACTGGCCGTTCTCGCCATCCTGTCCGGATTTGGAACGGCTGCGACGCCGACGCCGACGGCGCTTCTTGGGCTTACCCTCGTCATCCAGCGCCTCGGGGCTGCGCTCGGCACGCTCCGAACGCTCACCGCGCTCGCTACGCTCAGCCGCCTTTGCCGCTGCTTCGGCTTCGGCCTCTTCAGCCTCTTCCAGATCCCAGGCAGAGACCGAGCTTTCGACCTCGTCCATCAGCGCGGCATCGCCGGACACCACATGCGGCAGTTCGACGACAACGCGGGTCGCGGTCTTGAACTTCTCCATCGTGAAATCGGGGCTGATCAGGCTGGGATCGCCTTCGATCCGGACCGACAGGCCATAACGCCCTTCGATCTGCGCCACATGTTCGCGCTTCTGGTTCATCAGGTAGTTGGCGATGGCGACAGGCGCCTTGATCAGCACTTCGCGCGAGCGGCGGCGCACGCCTTCTTCCTCGATCTGGCGCAGGATCGACAGCGCAAGGTTGTCGTCCGAGCGGATCAGACCCGTGCCATGGCAATGCGCGCAGGGCTGGGTCGTGGCCTCGATCATGCCGGGGCGCAGACGCTGGCGCGACATTTCCATCAGGCCGAAACCGCTGATCCGACCCACCTGGATGCGGGCGCGGTCGGTCTTGAGCTTGTCCTTGATCCGCTTTTCGACGGCTGCGTTGTTGCGCCGCTCGTCCATGTCGATGAAGTCGATCACGATCAGGCCGGCAAGGTCACGCAGACGCAACTGGCGCGCCACTTCCTCGGCGGCTTCCAGGTTGGTCTTGAGGGCGGTCTCCTCGATCGAGCCTTCCTTGGTCGCACGGCCCGAGTTCACGTCGATCGCCACAAGCGCTTCGGTCACGCCGATCACGATGTAGCCACCGGATTTCAGCTGCACGACCGGGTTGAACATCGACGACAGATAGCTTTCCACCTGATAACGGGCGAAAAGCGGCATCTGCTCGCGGTAGTTCTTCACGTTCACCGCATGCGACGGCATGATCATCTTCATGAAGTCCTTGGCGATGCGGTAACCGCGCTCGCCCTCGACCAGCACCTCGTCGATCTCGCGGCTGTAGAGGTCGCGGATCGAGCGTTTGATCAGGTCGCCCTCTTCATAGATCTTGGCCGGCGCGATGGATTTCAGCGTCAGTTCGCGGATCTGTTCCCACAGGCGCTGCAGGTATTCGTAATCGCGCTTGATCTCGGTCTTGGTGCGCTTTGCGCCCGCCGTGCGCACGATCAGGCCCGCGCCCTGCGGCACGTCGATCTCGTTGGCGATTTCCTTCAGCTTCTTGCGGTCAACGGCATTGGTGATCTTGCGGCTGATGCCACCGCCACGCGCCGTGTTGGGCATGAGCACGCAATAGCGGCCCGCCAGCGACAGAGAGGTGGTCAGCGCCGCGCCCGTGTTGCCGCGCTCTTCCTTGACGACCTGCACCAGCAGGATCTGGCGTACCTTGATGACTTCCTGAATCTTGTAGCGCCGCGCGCGCGGCTTGCGCGTGGGGCGGATATCCTCGACGTCATCGTCATCGGCCACGGATTCGATGCTGTCGTCGCGCTCGACGGTCTCGACCGCGCCATCATACTCGTCTGCCTCGTCATCCTCGGCCTGAACCTCGGGCTGATCGGCCGGCTCTTCAACCGGGGTCTCGGCCACGATCTCCATCGGCGAGGTGCCTTCGGCGACCTCGGCCTCGTCCAGATCGATGGTCTCCATTCCGGCGATCTCGTCGGCCTCGGCGTCGCGCGTGGCAACGGCATCATCGCTTTTCAGGGATTCCGCACGGCTGCGTCCGCCCGAGCGTGAGCGGGACCGGTTCGACCGGGGCTTTTCATCCTCGTCCTCGCGGCGCTGCGCCTCGGCATAGGCGCGCTCTTCCTCCATCAGGGCCTGACGGTCCGCGACGGGGATCTGGTAGTAATCGGGATGAATTTCCGAGAACGCGAGGAAACCGTGACGGTTTCCGCCGTAATCCACGAAGGCCGCCTGAAGCGACGGCTCAACCCGTGTTACCTTTGCGAGGTAGATGTTCCCAGCAAGCTGGCGTTTGTTTTCGGATTCAAAATCAAACTCTTCGACTTTGTTTCCATCCACCACAACAACGCGGGTCTCTTCCGCGTGTGTGGCGTCGATAAGCATTTTCTTGGCCATTTTTTCCATTCGCATGGCGACTTGGCCCGACACCCGGAGGGCGTGGGCCTTGCGGCACATGTCTATCATTGGCGAGGGATCCGGCGCGCGCGACCCGTCCGGTCATCCTGTGTGTCACCGAAAGGTGCACGGCTCCCGCAATGGGGATCAGGGTGGGATCGGTTGCTCTTGCGCGCCTCATCGCGTTTCTTCTCCGACGCCCTCATTGACATGGGGCGCCCGTTCAAGGCCGTCGCCACCCCGCAATTGCGGAGGGCTCGGGGGTTCGTCAGCCCCGTTTCCAGGGCTCAATCGGTCTGCATTCACCGTGCCGGATCAGTCCTACACATGGCGGATGCAGCGAAACTCTATGGCGGGTCACATCAGGTGCCACACACCATGGTTCACCATAGCGGCAGGCCAAGGGATAACACAATGGGGAAAATGCCCGGCGCCGGTTGCAGCAACCGCGCCGGGACCGATCAAAGGTAGTCCGAGCGTTGCAGCCCGTACTTGGCCATCTTCTCATTCAGCGTCCGGCGCGGCAGGCACAGCTCGTCCATCACTGCCGCGATCGACCCCTTGTGCCGCCGCATCGTGTTATCGATCAGCATCCGCTCGAAGGCTTCCACATATTCCTTCAGCGGCTTGCCCTCGGTCGTCATCACCGGCTGCATTTCCTCGTTGTCGGTCATCAGCAACGAGGCAATCGTGCCCGAGCCGCGCCGCGATTGCAGCACCGCGCGTTCGGCCACGTTGATCAGCTGGCGCACATTGCCCGGCCAGGGCGCCTGCAGCAGCTGTGCTGCCTCCTGCGCGCTGACCTGCGGCGCGTCGCAGCCGTATTCGTCGGCGAACTGCTCGGACAGGCGTGTGAACAGGGTCAGGATATCCTCGCCGCGCTGGCGCAACGGCGGCGGCGTGATGCGCAAGGCGGCCAGCCGATAGAACAGATCCGGCCGCAGCGCATCCTCGCAGGTGCGGTCCTGCTCCTGCAGGTTCGAAATCGCCACGATCCGCGTCTCGGCGGGCGTGCCCTGCTCGTTGATGAAGCTCAGCAGCCGCGCCTGCAAGCCATCGGACAGCGTCTCCACATCCTCCAGCACCAGCGTGCCGCCACGTGCCTCTTCGACCGCTGGAAGCTGGCTGTCCTCGGGCATCATCGGCCCGAACAGCCGCTTGGCCAGCTTGTCCTCGTCATAGGCCGCGCAGGAGATCAGGACGAACTTGCGCCCCGCCCGCGCGCCCACCGCATGCAGCGCATGGGCGACCAGCGTCTTGCCGGTGCCGGTTTCCCCGTCGATAAGCACATGGCCATCGGCCTGACCCAGGTCCAGGATATCCTCGCGCAGCCGCTCCATCGCGGGGCTGGTGCCGATCAGCTTCTTCATGATCTGCCCGCCATCGGACAGCTCGCGCCGCAGCGCGCGGTTGTCCAGCGTCAGACGGCGCGTGTTGGTGGCCTTGCGCGCCAGCTCGTTCATCCGGTCCGGGTTGAAGGGCTTTTCCAGAAAGTCGAAGGCACCGACCCGCATCGCCTCGACCGCCATGGGCACATCGCCATGGCCGGTAATCATGATCACCGGCAGGGTACTGTCGCTGCCCATCAGCTTTTTCAGGAACTGCATCCCGTCCATGCCGGGCATCTTGATGTCTGAAATCACGATGCCGGGATAATCCGGCCCCAGCACCTTCAGCGCATCCTCGGCGCTGGCGAATGTTTCCGTGTCATATCCCGACAGCGCCAGCCACTGGCTGATCGACTGCCGCATGTCCTGCTCGTCATCGACGATGGCGATCTTCATCCCTTTAGACATGCACCTACTCCGCCGCTTCTATTTCGTTGTCATTGCCCAGGATCGGAAGCTGGACCTCGAAGACCGCCCCCCCGTCGCTGGCATTGCGGGCCGTCAGTCGCCCGCCAAGGTCGTTGACGATCCCCGAGGAAATGGCAAGCCCCAGTCCAACCCCCTCGCCCGGCTTCTTGGTGGTGTAAAAGGGCTCGAACAGGTTCTCGAGGTCCTTGATCCCCTCGCCATTGTCGCGCACCGTCAGGGTCGCGGTCTCGCCCGCCGCCAGCAGGATGTCGATCTCGGGTTCGGCCACGGCCTGCGTCGCATCCATGGCGTTGCGCAGCAGATTGATCATCACCTGTTCGATCCGCACCCTGTCGCCCATCACCATCACGGCCCGGTCCGGCAGTGCGCGGGTGATGCGGATGCGCCGCTGCTTCAGCTGCGGCTCCATCATCGACAGCGCCGATGCCAGCGCATCGCTCATGTTTACAGGGGTCAACTGGTCCCCGCTCTTGCGCGCATAGGACTTCAGCTGCCGCGTGATCGCGCCCATCCGTTCGATCAGATCGTCGATCCGCTGGAAGGATGACAGCGCCTCCTCGGGCCGGTTGCGGCGCAGCAGCAGGCGCGCCCCGGCAAGGTAGGTTTTCATCGCCGCCAGCGGCTGGTTCAGCTCGTGGCTGACGGCTGCCGACATCTCGCCCAGAGCCGCCAGCTTCGAGCTTTGCGCCAGCGTCTGTTCGGCCACGGCCAGCGTCTCCTGCACCTTTTCCCGCTCGGCGATTTCCCGCTGCAGCCGGGCGTTCAGCAGGCGCAGTTCCGCCGACTCGCGTTGAAACAGCGCCAGCCGCACCGCGTTCTTGCGGCTGGCCATGTAGAAGGCCAGCGCCAGCAGGATCGCGAATCCCATGATCTCCAGCGCCAGAACCCCGTTCACGCGCTCGCGCACGCTGGTATAGGCGGTGAAACTGGCGATGCGCCAGCCACGGAACGGGATGCGCCCTTCCATGCGGATCACCGCCTCGCCCTGCAGATAGGCATCAGCCGGCAGCGCGGTCCAGTCGGCCGTGGCCTGGATCGCGCGCTGGATCGCGCTTTCGGGCGGTTGCTGCGCGAGGGCCTCGGCCTCGGTCAGCCCGCGCCAGCGCGGCTCTGTCGCCAGCATGATCACGCCTTCGGAATTGGTCACCAGCACCGCATCCGAAATGCCCGCCCAGGCGCGCTCGAACTTCTGCAGATCGACTTCGACCACGATCACGCCAAGGGTCTGTCCCTTGTCGATGATCCGGCGCGAGTAGGAAAACTGGTAACTGCCCGCCTCGCGGCGTTGCGCGGTAAAGATCGTCTCGTTCGCGCGCAGCGCTTCGACGAAGTAGGATTCCGCGCGGAAATTGCTGCCCAGCTTGTTGCGGTCGGTCGAGGCGACGGTGCGCCCCTCGCGGTCCAGCAACATCAGCGAGGCCGCGCCGATCTCCTCCACGAAAGAGATAAGGCGCTGCGTGGACAGCGAATAATCCCGCGTGGCCAGCGCCGAAATCAGCGTGGGATCACGCGCCAGAAGCTGCGGCACGATCGCATTGCGGCGCAATTCGCTCAGCAGGTTGCCGCTGTAAAGCGCAAGCCGCAGTTCGGCGCGGTTCCGGGTGGTCTCGGTGAAGCGATCCGTCAGCAACCTGTTGGTGACCGCGATGGTGATGACCGCAACCACCATGAGCAGCCCCAAGGCCACACGCCCCCGCCAACTGACCGTGCCAGAGGTCTCGCCCCGCCGACGGGTCGTGTTGGTCGTGCCCCGGTTGCGGGACGCGGATGCGCTGGTCGAGGGTTTCATGGGGCCAGACTACGCGTGCCGGGCCCCGGGCTCAAGTCAGGCCGCCGTCAGCGCACCCACCAGACCGGCAAATATCTGCCGGCCATCGGTGCTGCCATGGGCCTCTTCCGCGGCGCGCTCGGGATGGGGCATCATGCCCAGAACCCGGCGGTTCTCGCTCAGCACGCCGGCGATGTCCCCGGTCGATCCGTTGACCGGCGTCGCATAACGAAAGGCGATCCGGTCCTCGTCGCGCAATTGCGCCAGAAGATCGGCGCCGACCGTGTAATTGCCGTCATGATGGGCCACGGGCACGCGCAGGTGCTGCCCCGCATGGTAGCCTGCGGTAAAGGCGCTCTGCGTCGTGGCCACCTCCAGCGCGACCGTGCGGCAGATGAACTTCAGCCCGGCATTGCGCATCAGCGCACCGGGCAGCAGCCGTGTCTCGGTCAGCACCTGAAACCCGTTGCAGATCCCCAGAACATAGCCGCCACGCCCGGCATGGGCCACGACAGCCCGGCTGATCGGCGAATTCGCGGCAATCGCGCCGCAGCGCAGATAGTCGCCAAAGGAAAACCCGCCCGGAATGCCCACCACATCGACACCCTCGGGCAATTCGGTATCCTTGTGCCAGACACGGCTGACCCGCGCGCCCGCTGTCTCGAAGGCCGTCACGAGGTCACGATCGCAGTTCGAGCCCGGAAAGGTGATCACCGCGGCATGCATCAGGCGATCTCCACCGTGTAGCTTTCGATCACCGTATTCGCCAGAAGCGTCTCGCACATGCGCGCGACCTGCGCGCGCGCCGCCTCGGGGTCGGTCTCGGCCAGATCAAGCTCGATCACCTTGCCCTGGCGCACGCCATGGACACCATCGAAGCCCAGCGTTCCCAGAGCGTGGCGCACGGCCTCGCCCTGCGGGTCCAGAACCCCGTTCTTCAGCATCACATGCACCCGTGCCTTCATCGCTTGCTCTCCGGTCTCGCAGGGGCCGCCGCGCCCTGTTTCTTCTTGCTTCAAATATCCATTCCGCAGCCCGCCGCTGCGGGACGGAGGGATCAGTTGATCAGGGTCGGTTTCGTGATCGGCGTGGCCGTCTTGGGCATCACGCCCAGACGGCGCGCGACCTCGGAATAGGCATCCGTCAGGCTGCCAAGGTCGCGGCGGAACACATCCTTGTCCAGCTTGCGGCCGGTCTCGATATCCCAAAGACGGCAGCTGTCCGGGCTGATCTCGTCGGCCACCACGAGGCGCTGGAAATCGCCGTCATAGATGCGTCCGATCTCGATCTTGAAATCGACCAGCTTGATCCCCGCGCTGAACATCACGCCCGACAGGAAATCATTCACCCGCAGCGCAAGGCTCAGGATGTCGTCCATGTCCTGCTGGCTGGCCCAGCCGAAGGCCGCGATATGTTCCTCGGTGACCAGCGGATCGCCCAGCTTGTCGTCCTTGTAGTAATATTCGATGATCGGGCGCGGCAGTTGCAGCCCCTCCTCGATCCCGAGGCGCTTGGACATGGACCCGGCGGCATAGTTGCGCACGACCACTTCCAGCGGAATGATCTCGCAGGCACGCACCAGTTGTTCGCGCATGTTCAGGCGGCGGATGAAATGCGTGGGCACGCCGACGCCCGCCAGCCCGGTCATGAAGAACTCGGACAGCATGTTGTTCAGCACGCCCTTGCCTTCGATCACATCGCGCTTTTCCGCATTGAAGGCCGTCGCATCATCCTTGAAATACTGGATGATGGTTCCGGGCTCGGGCCCTTCATACAAGGTCTTGGCCTTGCCTTCGTAGATTTTCTTGCGCCGTGCCATGGCCACTCCGGTGCTGGGGACGGGCATGAGTCCCATCCAGTCGCACCCCCTTTAGTCCATGGGCGGCTTTGTCGCAAGATGCGCCCTGCCCCTTGCGCCAACCGTCGCAGGTGTGCATATCGAACAATGACGAAACCGCCACCCGAGGAAGTGACAGATGACAACCTTTGATGACCGCGAACATGCGTTCGAGGCGAAATACGCCCATGACGAGGAAATGAAGTTCAAGGCAGAGGCGCGCCGCAACAAGCTTCTGGGTCTTTGGGCGGCCGAACTGCTGGGCAAATCCGCCGACGAGGCTGCGGAATACGCCCGCGCCGTGATCAAGGCCGACTTCGAGGAAGCCGGACACGAGGATGTAGTGCGCAAGGTTGCCGGCGATCTGGACGGCATCGCAGATGTCGACGCCGTGCGCGCCAAGATGGCCGAACTGCTGGTTGTGGCCAAGGCCCAGCTGATGAGCGAGATCTGAGCCGCATCGTCGGACAGCAACAGGGCATGCCCCCGGATACGGACAGGGCATGCCGACCGCCCCGGGCCATGGCGGCCCGTCATTGCAGCATCAGTTGCAACGCCACTCACGATCATCATGAAACATATGAATTTGCCTGCCCCCTTCCGATGTGACAGGACACGGGTCGCGGGCATGACCGCATGCTTATTGAACAGGACCACCCCATGACCGATGCGCTGTCCCGCCTGCTTGAAACCCGCGACTGGCTGATGGCCGACGGGGCCACCGGAACGAACCTGTTCAACATGGGCCTGACCTCGGGCGATGCGCCCGAAATGTGGAACGAGGAACATCCCGACCGCATCCTCGCTCTCTACAAATCCGCCGTGGACGCGGGCAGCGACATCTTCCTGACCAACTCCTTCGGGGGCAATGCCAGCCGGCTGAAGCTGCATGGCGCGGAAAAGCGCGCGCGCGAGCTGTCGCGCATCAGTGCCGAACTGGGCCGCCAGATCGCCGACAAGTCCGGGCGCACCGTCGTGGTCGCCGGATCTGTGGGACCGACGGGCGAGATCTTTGCCCCCATGGGTCCGCTCACCCATGAGGTCGCGGTCGAGATCTTTCACGAGCAGGCAGAGGGCCTCAAGGAAGGCGGGGCCGACGTTCTCTGGCTGGAAACTATTTCCGCCCCCGAGGAATACCGCGCCGCCGCCGAGGCCTTCGCCCTGGCCGGCATGCCCTGGTGCGGCACCATGAGTTTCGATACCGCCGGGCGCACCATGATGGGCGTGACCAGTGCGGCCATGGTCGACATGGTCGAAGGTCTGCCCAATCCGCCGATCGCCTTCGGGGCCAATTGCGGCACCGGCGCCTCGGATCTGCTGCGCACGGTTCTGGGCTTTGCGGCACAGGGCACGGAACGCCCGATCATCGCCAAGGGCAATGCGGGCATCCCGAAATATCACGATGGTCATATCCACTATGACGGCACGCCCGAACTGATGGCGGAATATGCGGTGCTGGCCCGCGACGCGGGCGCCACGATCATCGGCGGCTGCTGCGGCACCATGCCGGTGCATCTGGAACACATGAAACGCGCGCTGGAAACCCGCCCGCGCGGTCCGCGCCCGACGCTGGACCAGATCACCGCGCTGCTGGGCGGCTTCACCAGCGCAGGCGACGGCACCGGCGATGACGCCGCCGCACCGCGCCGCAGCCGCCGCGGCAGCCGCCGGGGGGAATAACCGCGCGAAACCCCGCCATAAGCGCATCATTCCGGCCACGCCGCGCCCAATTATGCAGCACAGGTCGGAACAGCTTTCGCCAGTGTCGCAAACCGACCAGTGTACGTGACGCAAAAGCCCCAGATGGGGCAGAAGACAGACAGACGCAGGCGCGCCCGCGCCGCACAGCCAAGGAACCCGCCATGTCCGACGATCAAGACGACATCATCCTCGCAGACCTCGACGATGACGAACTGGTCCAGCAGATGTTCGACGACCTCTACGACGGTCTCAAGGAAGAGATCGAGGAAAGCGTCAACATCCTTCTCGCGCGTGGCTGGCAGCCCTACGAGATCCTGACCGAAGCACTGGTCGCCGGCATGACCATCGTCGGCAAGGACTTCCGCGACGGCATCCTGTTCGTGCCCGAGGTGCTTCTGGCCGCGAACGCGATGAAGGGCGGCATGGCCATCCTCAAGCCGCTGCTGGTCGAAACCGGCGCGCCCAAGCAGGGCAAGATGGTGATCGGCACCGTGAAGGGCGACATCCACGACATCGGCAAGAACCTTGTCGGCATGATGATGGAAGGCGCAGGCTTCGAGGTGATCGACCTTGGCATCAACAACGCCGTGGACAGCTATCTGGACGCGCTGGAATCCGAAAAGCCCGACATTCTGGGCATGTCCGCCCTGCTGACCACGACCATGCCCTACATGAAGGTCGTGATCGACACGCTGATCGAAAAGGGCATGCGCGAGGATTACATCGTTCTGGTGGGCGGCGCCCCGCTGAACGAGGAATTCGGCCGTGCCATCGGGGCCGATGCCTATTGCCGCGACGCGGCCGTGGCCGTGGAAACCGCCAAGACCTTCGTTGCGCGCAAGCACAACCAGGCCGCCATGCGCGCCTGACACAGGGCGCAGGCGCAGGTCTGACCGGATCGAAGGCCCGCGCCCATGGCGCGGGTCTTGTCACATGAGGGGATGAACATGGATCTGCCCGATGATGACCGTCTGACCCGCGAAGGGCTTGCCCTCGCCGCAGCGCCGGTCGCGGCGGAACGGGTTCTGCTGATCGCCTGCGGCGCCCTTGCCCGCGAGATCCTCGACCTGATCGCGCGCAATGGCTGGTCACATATGGATCTGACCTGCCTGCCCGCGATCCTGCACAATCACCCCGACCGCATCGCCCCTGCGGTGGAACAGGCCGTGCAGAAACACCGCGCCACCCACGCCCGCATCTTTGTGGTCTATGCCGATTGCGGCACCGGCGGGGGGCTGCGCGCCACCTGTGACCGGCTGGGCGTAGCGATGGTGGAAGGCCCGCATTGCTACAGCTTCTTCGAGGGCAACGCCCGCTTTGCCGCCAAGGCCGAGGACGAATTCACCGCCTTCTACCTGACCGATTTCCTCGTGCGGCAGTTCGATGCCTTCGTCTGGGAACCGCTGGGTCTGGACCGACACCCCCAACTGCACGACACCTATTTCGGCCATTACACCAAGCTGGTCTATCAGGCGCAGACCGATGATCCCGCCCTGACCGCCCGCGCAGAGGATTGTGCCGCGCGCCTTGGTCTGGCCTTCGAGCGGCGATTCACAGGCTATGGCGATCTGGAAACCGCCCTTGCGGAGTTGAAACCCTGATCAGGCGGCCTGCGCCGCAACCAGCCTGATCCGTTCGATCATCGCCCGCAGCCCGTTCGACCGCTGCGCCGACAGATGATCGTTCAGCCCCAGCCGCGCCAGTTCGGCTGGCGCATCGACGCGCCCCACCTCGGCCAGCGGCAAGCCGTCGTAGAGTGCATGCAGCAGCGCGATCAGCCCGCGCACGATCATCGCGTCGCTGTCACCCGCGAAATGAAACGATCCGTTCTCGATCGCCGGATGCAGCCAGACCTGACTGGCGCAGCCATCGACCTTGGTGGCGGGCACGCGCAACGCCTCGGGCAAAGGGTCCATCGCCTTGCCCTGCTCGATCACGTAGCGATAGCGATCCTCCCAATCTTCAAGGAATTCGAAATCCTCGACGATCGCCTCGAACCTTTCGCTGGCCATGCTGTGCCCCTTCACGTTGATGCCACACCAGTTAGGCAAGCGGCAGGCAAAGGTCCAGTGCGGGCTTGTGTCTTTTCAACGTGGCCCCGATAAGATAGGCAGAATGGAACAGGTCAATCAGCGGATGGGGCAGCACAGGATGCGGAACCTTACTTCGGCCCTCTTGGTCTCGGCCCTCGTGCTGTCAGGCTGCGCGCGCGTCAGCGAGTCGCGCTTCAATCCCCTGAACTGGTTCGGGCGCGCATCGGTCGAGCCGGTGCAGGATGCCAACGTGAACCCCCTGATCCCCACCAGCACCGGCGGCATCTTCGCCAACCGCCGTGCTGCGCGGGCGGCCGTCGTGGCGCCGCTGGCGGCGCAGGTCTCGGACCTTACGGTGGAACGTGTGCCGGGCGGCGCGCTGATCCGGGCCACGGCCCTATCCGATACGGTCGGCGCCTTCGCCGTCTCGCTGGAACCGGTCAATGACGGTATGCCGGTCGATGGCGTGCTGACCTACGAATTGCGCGCCCTGACGGCCTCGGCCGGTCGCGTGCCCATGCCGGAACGCGCCCGCAGCCATGTGGCGGCGGTGCATGTTACCGATGGCGATCTGGAAGGCGTGCGCCTGATCCGGGTTCAGGCCACGCGCAACGCGGCGACCAGCACCCGTCGCTGAGGTTACAGTTCGACGATCCTGACATCGCTGCCCTTGGCAGACAGGGCGATCTTGCCCTCGCACAGGCGCATGGCATCCTGACCAAAGACCTCGGCCCGCCAGCCGCGCAAGGCGGGCACATCGCGCTCTCCGGCGGCAATCGCGTCAAGATCGGCGCTTGTCGCGATCAGCTTCGACGCCACGCCCGAATCCTCGGTCTTGGCCTTCAGCAGAACCCGCAACAGATCGGCCAGCGCCGGATTGACCTGCATCTTCTCGCGGCTCAGATCGGGGCGCGGGTAATTCTCGGGCGCGCAATCCATGCCCGCCTTGATCGCGGCCAGAATGCCGTCAGCGATCTCGCCCTTGCGCGCCTCGCGCAAAAGCAGGCGCGACCGGCCGAGGTCATTCATCGTCAGCGGCTTGGTCGAGGCAAGCTCGACCAGCGCATCATCCTTGTACACCCGGCTGCGCGGCACATCGTTCGATTGCGCGTAATCCTCGCGGAAGCGCGCAAGCTCGCGCACGATCGCAAGGAACTTGCCGGAATTGGTGCGCGTCTTCACCCGTTCCCATGCATCCTCGGGATGGGTGATATAGGTGTCGGGCGTGGTCAGGATCTCAAGCTCTTCCTCGACCCATTTGGCGCGGTCGGTCTTCTTGAGTTCCTTGGCCAGGTATTCGTAAACCTTGCGCAGATGGGTGACATCCGCCAGCGCATAGGCTTTCTGCGCATCGCTCAAGGGGCGGCGCGACCAGTCGGTGAAGCGCGAGGATTTGTCGACGCTGGCCTTGGCGATCTTCTTGACCAGCGTCTCATATCCCGCCTGCTCGCCAAAGCCGCAGACCATCGCGGCCACCTGCGTGTCGAACAGCGGCTTGGGAAAGACCCGCGCATTGACAAAGAAGATCTCAAGATCCTGCCGCGCGGCGTGGAACACCTTGACCACGCCCGTGTCGCGGAAAAGCTCGTAGAGCGGTTCCAGCGACAGCCCGTCTTCAAGCGGATCGACCAGCACGGCGGTGCTGTCATCATTGCCCGGCATCGCCATCTGGATCAGACAGAGCTTGGAATAATAGGTTCGTTCGCGCAGGAATTCGGTATCGAGCGTGACATAGGGATGTTTGCGGGCCTCATGGCAGAAGGCGGCAAGGTCTTCGGTCGTCGTGATCGTTCGCATCTATGGCCCTGTCTCGGCGGCACCGCGGGCGGCGCGGCACAAGTCAAAGGGTCTTACGCGATTGCCACGACAAATGGAAGACCGCAGGCTTGCAAGGGTTATCCCCGTGTCGGTTGTCCTCTGCGATCCCTGACAAGACCCTGACGCCATCGCATAAGTCCCTGAAAAGACGCGCCCCTGCACATGTCCCATCCTGGGACATTGCCGATCCACCGACAGAAACACCCTGCAACCTTCGCGCCAGCCGTGCATCTGCGCCCTTGACATTCCCGGTCGCCCGGCGCCCCGTGGCGCGGATCGCCGCTCACCTCAAAGTCGCCCCCGATGCCCCTGCCCTTCGTCGCCGCCAACCCCGAACGCTGGCTCTACCTGCGCCTTGTGATCGGCGTGGGCATCACGCAGATCATCGGCTTCGGCACCATGTTCTATGCCTTCGGCAGCGTGGTGCCCGCCCTGTCGGATGATCTGGGCATCGCCCCCGGCACGGCCTTTGGCGCCTTCTCGGCGGCGCTGCTGATCGGGGCGCTGGCCGCCCCGACCGCCGGGCGGTTGCTGGACCGGCAT
The DNA here is from genome assembly GCA_041596235.1 of Paracoccaceae bacterium. Lineage (GTDB taxonomy): Bacteria > Pseudomonadota > Alphaproteobacteria > Rhodobacterales > Rhodobacteraceae > Seohaeicola. Next base: position 2,871 of record JBFHIW010000033.1, on the reverse strand, counting down.
GGCGCACGGATCGTGATGGGGACAGGATCGGTACTGGCCGCATTGTCGCTGACCGCGCTCAGTCAGGCGCAGGGGGTGGTCTCGCTGGTGATGGCCCTTGTCGCGCTCGAGGTGACGGCAACCCTTGTTCTTTATGATGCGGCCTTCGCTGCCCTTGCGCAGGGGCTTGGCCCCGCGCGCGCCCGGCGCGCCATCACCCATATGACACTGCTGGGCGGCTTTGCCTCGACCGTGTTCTGGCCGCTGACCCAGACGATTCTGGTCTGGGCCGATTGGCGTACGGCCTACCTGATCTTCGCCGCGCTGAACCTGTGCATCTGCCTGCCGCTGCACCTGAGCCTGACACGCGCCCCGGATCTTGCGCCCGTGACCGGCGCAAAACCCGCAGCGCCGCCGCAATTCCCGCCCCTGCCCGCCGCGCAGCATCGCCGCGCCATGATCTGGGTCGCCATATCCTTTGCCGTGGCGGGACTGGTGTTTTCGGCGCTCTCGGCCTCATGGGTGACGACGCTGACGGCGTTCGGGTTGCCTGCCGCCGCCGCCGTGACCGCAGGCACCCTGATGGGCCCCGCGCAGGTGGGCGTGCGGGTGCTGGACATGCTGTTCGGGTTGCGCCTGCATCCGCTGACCACGACGATGATCTCGACGGTGCTGCTGATGGTGGCGCTGGCGGTGCTGTGGCTGACCGGTCCGACGCTGGCAGGCGCGATGATCTTCGCCGTGCTGTTCGGCCTCGCGCAGGGACTGACCTCGATCGTGCGAGGCACAGTGCCTCTGGTGCTGTTCGGCGCACAAGGCTTTGCCGCGCGGCTGGGGCGTCTGGCCTCGGTCCGCATGGTGATGGCCGCGATTGCGCCTTTCGGGATCGCCCTGCTCATCGAGACATGGAGCGCAAGCGCCGCACTGCTGGCGATGATCTGTCTGGCCCTGCTGGGTATTCTGGCGTTGCGGATGATCCCGCAGGGATCGTGACGGGCCGGACCCGCCCTGTCAGAGGTCGATGCGACCCTGCGCGCCCCGCGCGAACCGTTCCAGCACCATCGGATAGAGCCGATGCTCCTGCTCCAGCACGCGCGCCGCCAGCGCGGCCTCGGTATCGCCGGGCAGGATCGGCACCCGCGCCTGTCCCAGAATGGGGCCATCGTCCAGTTCCGGGGTCACGAGGTGCACGGTGCACCCGGCCTCGGTATCGCCTGCCTCAAGCGCGCGGGCATGGGTGTGAAGCCCCTTGTACTTCGGCAGAAGCGAGGGATGGATGTTCAGCATCCGGCCTTCCCAATGCTGCACGAAGCTTGCGGTCAGAACCCGCATAAACCCGGCAAGGCACAGGATATCGGGCGCGGCCTTGTCAAGCTCGGCCTGAAGGGCCGCCTCGAATGCCGGGCGATCCCCCTTGTAGGCGCGGTGATCCACCGCCGCCGTTGGGATCCCCATCGCCGCCGCACGGGCAAGACCCGCCGCATCGGGATCGTTCGAGGTCACAAGTACGCAGCGCGCCGGGTGATCGCCCACCATGCTTTCGACCAGACGGATCATGTTCGACCCGCCCCCCGAGATCAGGATGGCGACGCGCCTTTTCACAAAAGCGCGCCCTTGTAGGACACGCCCGGCCCGCCCGAGGTGACAGTGCCAAGCGGATGCACGGTTTCACCCGCCTCACGCAGCAGCGCGGTCAGCGCCTCGGCGCGGTCGGCCGCGACCACAAGGATCATGCCGATGCCGCAGTTGAAGGTCTTGAGCATCTCGGCCTGGCTCATGCCGCCGGTCTGGGCCAGCCACTGGAACACGCCCGGCAGATCCCAGGCATCAAGGTCGATCTCGGCGCCCAGATCCTCGGGCAGCACGCGCGGCAGGTTCTCGGTCAGACCGCCGCCGGTGATATGGGCCAGCGCATGCACTCCGCCCGCGCGGATCGCGGCCAGTACCTGACGCACGTAAAGCCGCGTAGGGGTCAGCAGCACCTCGCCCATCGTGCCCACGCCGAAGGGGCAGGCATCGGCCCAGCCCAGACCTGAAACCTCGACCAGCTTGCGCACGAGGCTGTAGCCGTTGGAATGCACGCCATCACTGGACAAGCCCAGCAGCACATCGCCCGCCTGAACGCCCGCAGGCAGATCCTGCCCGCGTTCCATCGCGCCCACGGCGAAACCTGCAAGGTCGAAATCGCCGCCGTGATACATGCCCGGCATTTCCGCCGTCTCGCCGCCGATCAGCGCGCAGCCCGACAGGGCGCACCCCTCGGCGATGCCCTCGATGATGCGCGCGGCGCTGTCCAGCTCCAGCTTGCCGGTTGCGAAATAATCCAGAAAGAACAGCGGCTCTGCACCCTGACACACCAGGTCGTTGACGCACATCGCCACAAGGTCGATCCCGATGCTGTCCACATTGCCCGTGTCGATGGCGATCCGCAGCTTGGTGCCCACCCCGTCCGTGGCCGCCACCAGAATCGGATCGTTATAGCCCGCGCCCTTCAGATCGAAGAGGGCGCCGAACCCGCCCAGCCCCGACATGGACCCCGCCCGCATGGTGCGTTTCGCCGCCGGCTTGATCCGTTCGACCAGCGCATTGCCGGCGTCGATATCGACGCCCGCATCGGCATAGGTGATCCCGTTCTTCGCGCCCTTGGCGTGATCTGCGGCCTGCTCTGAATCCGACATGGAAAATCCTTTCATCGCTTGGCCTGCGGGTTAATCCAAAGCCCGCCTCTTGGCAATCTGAAAGCCCTGTCCGGGGCGCAACGCAGGCGAAAGCCTTGACGCGCCCCGCCCGTCTGCTAGCAAGGCAGGCAGGTCGGGCCTGTAGCTCAATGGTTAGAGCAGAGCGCTCATAACGCTTTGGTTGGGGGTTCGAGTCCCTCCGGGCCTACCACCT
>JBFHIW010000032.1:0-40797 GCA_041596235.1 Paracoccaceae bacterium | reverse complement strand
ATATCCCGCATTTCGTGCACTCGCCCTTCTACGTCTACGCCTATGCATTCGGCGACGGGCTGGTGAACGCGCTCTACTCGGTCTACGAGGAAAACCCCGAAGGCTTCCAGGAGAAGTATTTCGACATGCTGAAGGCGGGTGGTTCCAAGCACCACAAGGAGCTTCTAGCGCCCTTCGGCCTTGATGCCTCGGATCCCAAGTTCTGGGACAAGGGTCTTTCGATGATTTCCGGCATGATCGACGAGCTGGAGGCGATGGAGGACTGATCCACCCTTCTTCTTGCGGAAAATATCCCGGGGGGAGCGGCGAACGCAGTTCGCCGTCGGGGGGCAGAGCCCCCCGCCCTGCCCGCCTTATGGGGGGCAGAGCCCCCCGCCCTGCCAGCGTCAAGTCACCAGCATCACTTCAACTGGCTGTCCTTTGATCCGCGCCGGTTGATCCCGCCGCGCTGCGCTTGCGCGGACTGCCGCTCGGTCTGGCAATCGATGCACAGTTTCACCCCGGGGATCGCCTGCCGCCGCGCCTCGGGGATCGGTTCCTCGCAATCGGCGCAATGGGTCAGGCTCTCGCCCACCGGCCCACGCCGGGCTTTCAACCGCGCCAGTTCGTCCTGGATCGAGGCTTCGATCTGTTCGTTCACCGCGCCGTCGCGCGCCCATCCGCCAGCCATGGCCCACCTTCCCCGCAAATGCAGAACGGCACCAGCCTAGCGGGCCGGTGCCGTTCCATTCAAGTCTCAGATGCGATCAGGCGGTTTCCAGCATGCCCTTGGCGGCGGCCAGTTCGCGCATCCGCTTCTGCAGTTTTTCGAAGGCCCGCACCTCGATCTGGCGGATCCGCTCGCGGCTGACGTCATATTGCGCGCTCAGGTCTTCCAGCGTCACGGTCTCATCAGTCAGGCGGCGCTGGGTCAGGATATCGCGCTCGCGCTCGTTCAGCACGTCCATCGCCTGCGCCAGCAGGGCGCGCCGCGCCTCCATCTCGTCACGCTCGGCGTAATCGGTGGCCTGATCGGCATCCTCGTCCTCAAGCCAGTCCTGCCATTGCATCGACCCTTCGCCTTCCGACCCGACCGTGGCATTCAGCGAGGCATCGCCACCCGACAGGCGGCGGTTCATGCTGATCACCTCATCCTCGGTCACACCCAGATCGGTCGCGATCTGCTTGACGTTCTCGGGACGCAGATCGCCCTCTTCCAGGGCGCCGATCTTGGCCTTGGCCTTGCGCAGGTTGAAAAAGAGCTTCTTCTGGGCGCTGGTCGTACCCAGTTTCACAAGGCTCCATGACCGCAGGATATATTCCTGAATCGAGGCGCGGATCCACCACATCGCATAGGTGGCCAGACGGAACCCCTTTTCGGGATCGAACCGCTTGACGGCCTGCATCAGGCCGACGTTCGCCTCGGAAATCACCTCGGCCTGCGGCAGGCCGTAGCCGCGATAGCCCATGGCGATCTTGGCGGCCAGACGCAGGTGGCTGGTGACCATACGGTGCGCCGCCTCTGTATCCTGCTCCTCGACCCAGCGCTTGGCCAGCATGTATTCCTCTTCCGGCTCCAGCAGCGGAAACTTGCGGATTTCCTGCATATAGCGGTTCAGACCGCCTTCGGGCGTCGGTGCCGGAAGATTTGCATAGTTGCTCATGGACTCCGTCCCTTTCATCTAGGGTCCCATCTAAGTTAATGGGCTTAACATCGCATCTATGAAGAAGCCTCGCGCGTTTCAAGACTTCTGATACGAATTGTTTAACGAAGCATAACCTATCCGCCGTCGCTTCGGACAGCCTTTGACATGGTTTGTCACGCCGATGTGCGTGGTTGTGTAGCCCGGCAAGGGGGATGGCCACCGCAACCCGGGGTCGACCATCCACGCCTCACCCGCGCAAGGTCGCAATCAGGTCAGCGAAATCTTGCGGCAACTCCGATTCAAAGCGCAACATTTCACCGCTGACAGGATGAATGAAGCCCAGAAGTTGCGCATGCAGGGCCTGACGTGGAAAGTCGCGCACGGCCTCTTCTGCCGCTGCGGATACCGCGCCGCGCGCCAGCTTGCGCCGCCCGCCATAGGTCGGATCGCCCACAAGCGCGTGACCTGCATGGGCCATATGCACCCGGATCTGGTGGGTGCGCCCGGTTTCCAGCCAGCAATCGACAAGGCAGGCCACCGGGGGCGCGCCGAAACCCTCGACGACTCGGGCCCGCGTGATGGCGTGCCGCCCGCCCTGGAACAGCACCGCCTGCCGCTGCCGGTCGGTTTTGTGCCGCGCCAGTTGCGTGGTGATTTTGAGGATATTGCCCGGCTCGAAGCTGACCCCCCGCACTCCGCGCAGACGCGGATCATTGGCGTCGGGCAAGCCGTAGACCACGGCCTTGTACTGCCGCTCGACGGTATGTTTCTCGAATTGCGCGGCCAGACCGTGATGGGCGCGGTCGGATTTCGCCACGACCAGCAGCCCCGAGGTGTCCTTGTCGATCCGGTGCACGATACCGGGGCGCTTCATGCCGCCCACGCCGGACAGCGCATCGCCGCAATGGGCCAGCAGCGCATTGACCAGCGTGCCCGAGGGCGAACCGGGCGCTGGATGCACCACCATCCCGGCGGGCTTGTCGATCACGATCAGGTCGTCATCCTCGAACACCACCGTCAGGGCGATATCCTCGGGGCCGATATGGCTGTCCTCGGCTTCGGGCACGGTGATCGCGATACTGTCGCCCGCGGTGACGCGGGTCTTGGGATCGGTGACAACAGCCCCGTTCAGCGTCACCTGACCATCCGCGATCAGCCGCGCCAACCGGGTGCGCGACAGGTTCGCATCGTCTGGCACATCGCGCGAAAGCGCCTTATCAAGGCGAGGCGGCGGATCATCCTGGATCCGGACAGAAAGGTGGCCTTGGCCCATGAGCGATCAATCCCCTCTGCCCGAACCGGGCAATCTGCGGTTTCTGCGCCTGCTGGTCACGATCCTGACCGGCACGATGATTGCGGGGCTTCTAGCCATCATCACCCTGCTTGTCATCCGTTTCCCGACAGCAACCCCGGCTTTGCCCGAGGCCATCACCCTGCCCGATGGCACCCGCGCTCAGGCATTCACGGCAACGGCCCGCTGGTATGCGGTGGTCACGACCGATGACCGCATCCTGATCTACGATCGCGATACGGGCGACCTGCGGCAGGAAATTACCGTTCAAAATCAGTGATCTGGTGAAGGATGGTACCACCTCCCCGGCTCGAACGGGGGACCTCTTGATCCACAATCAAGCGCTCTAACCAACTGAGCTAAGGCGGCACTGGGGCGGATTTAACGCCATGGCCCGGTGAATGCAAGCCCGTCAGAGATCAATTTTCCAGCTTTGCTCGACCAGATCGACCCCAAAGGAATGCACGGGTTTCGACGCGGCCAGACGCCAACCCATCGCAGAATAGAGCGCGCAGGCCGCCTTGTGGCTTTCATGGGTCCACAACTCCATCCGCGCATAGCCCGCCGCCCGTGCGAAACCCATGCAATGCGCCAGCATCCGCCGCCCGAGACCATGACCACGCATGGCAGGCTCCAGCAGAAACAGGCGCAGCTTGGCGGTGGAGACGTCCAGCCGCACACAGAAGATGCTGCCCATCGGCTGGCCATCTACCTCGACGATCCAGCCTGCCTCCCGCCCCGGATCATGATCCGCGACAAAGGCGTCAAGGATACCCGCCACCAGGGGGGCAAAGGTCGCGTCAAAGCCATCGGACTGCGCGTAAAGCGTGCCATGCCGCTCGGTCAGCCAGGCCGCATCGGCAGGGGTGAAAAGGCGAAACACGGGATCCGTCATATCCTGATATGACCCTGCCCATGCTTGCCAAGCAAGATCGAAACCGATAGCACCACTTCCCATACACCCGGAGAAACGACCATGGGCATCAACAGCGAAAGCGACAACGAGGCAAACCTGCAGATCGGCCCGACCGACCAGGGCATGGTGCGGATTTTCGTGGAATCGCAAGGGATCGAAGTCCCGATGGATTTCGACCTCGAAGAGGCCGAGGAGATCGCCGAGGAAATCCTTGCCGCCGTGGCCGCCGCCCGCCTGATCAAACGCTAGGCCAGAGGTCTGAAGGTTAGCGGGCGGAAAATCCGGCCCGCGCATCGGGATCGCGCAACTGATGCAAACGCTGCGCGGCATGGCGCGCGAACATCTGCGTGACCTTGCGCCGCCGCGCGGGCGCCAACGGCACCTCGGGCGCCATGCGGACAATCTCGGCATCATAGGGATCGGACAGGATCAGCCCGCTGTCATCGGGCAGCAGATCCACCGGGAAATCCGCATCCACCGCCCAGAAGAAACGGTCGCACCATTCAAGATAGCCCTGCCATTTGCTGTCCTGCATGAAATCGGCCCGGCAGGACTTGCATTCGATCACCCAGATTTCACCCTTGGGGGTCAGGCCGATCAGGTCCACGCGCAACCCGCGGGCCGGCACGAATTCTTCAAGCGTGACAATGTCATGACCCAGCAGATGCCGCGCCACACCGCGCGCCAGAAGCCGTCCATGCTGTATCATTTCGCTCATGCGGGTAGTATCGAACGTAACGGGAACATCTGCAACCCCTTGCCGTAGGCCCACAGAGCGCCTAACTGTTGCTGTGGCGGGTGCTGCTCTTCACGTGAACGGTTACATTCCAGTGGCCTTAAACACTTCCGAGGGAGTCGGCTCTGATCTGACCCTGGTCTTATTACCTGACGCCCACCTGTACACACAGGCTCTCGGGAATGCGTCAACCACACGGCCGCTGCGGGCCCGCCACTTTCCGCCGTCTCCAGATCTGTCCGCGCCGCTTTTCGGCAAAGGAAAAGGGCCCGCAAGGGCCCTTTGGATCGTCCGTCATGCCTTGGGATCAGCGGCGCGGACCGCGCCCGCCCTTGGCCGCCACGCGCACAGGGATCATGCGCGAGGTGTCGACCCGGATCGGCCGACGATGGCCGCCGCGCGGCTCATCATCGTCGTCATCCTTCATGCGCATTACCGAAATGGCGAATTGCACACCGCCAAAGACCACGCCATTCGATACCCAGAGCACCAGAAGGGCCAGCAGCCCCATGTCGGAATGGGTCACGAGGTGCCAGAGATTCGCGATATTGAACCAAAGCAGCATCGCCACGAAGACGCCGGCAAGGCCAAAGCCGATGGCGGCTTGGGTGATGTAAAGGCGTATGAGCTTGGGCATGATGTCCTCTCTGATCCGCTTGAACCCAATGTAACCTGAATTCTGCCTCTCACAAGGGGGCAGTCGCTGGTCGGGATGCCGCAGGCTGTTCCCCGCTGCAAAAACCCGCAAAAAGCCCACCGAAGCGCCCGAAAAGCCAAGCTTGCCCTTGCGATGATCCGAAATAAGTCAGGTAAAAAGCAGTGATGTCCTTGTTATCCCCCCCGCGCGCGATAGAATCGCATGCGATAGATATGGCAGGAAAGCGGTCAGCATGGCGACGACGGAAGAGATCGAAGACCTGATCGCGCGAAGCGCGATAGGCGACCGCGCCGCCTTTTCGCGGCTTTATGACCGCACCAGCGCGAAACTTTTCGGGATCATCCTGCGTGTCTTGAAAGACAGGGCAAGTGCAGAAGACGCATTGCAGGACGCCTTCATGAAAGTCTGGCGGCATGCCAGCCGCTACAGCGCAAATGGGGCAAGCCCGATGACATGGATGATCACGATCGCGCGGAATACCGCCATCGACCACCTGCGCCGCAGGAAGGAAACGGTCGATGTCGATGATGCGGCAGACAGGCTGGTATCCTCGACCCCGACGCCCGAACAAAGCGCGGTCGCGGCAGGTGAGGCGCGACGCATCACCGTCTGCCTTGACGAGCTGGAGCAGGATCGTGGCGCCGCCGTGCGTGGTGCCTATCTTGAGGGGCGCAGCTATGCCGATCTGGCCGAAAGCTTTGGCGTACCGCTCAACACCATGCGAACATGGTTGCGTCGCAGCCTGCAACGGCTGCAGGAGTGCATGGCAAGATGACGACCGGAACAGACGATATCCCTCAGGACGACGGCCTGCTGGCCGCCGAATATGTCCTGCGCCTGCTGGACCCGGTCGAGGATGCAGCCTTTCGCGCCCGAATGGCGCAAGAGCCCGCCCTCGCCGCCGAAGTGACCGCCTGGACCACGCGCCTGTCCGGCCTTGATGCCAGCGTGGCCGAGGTTGCCCCCCGCAGCGCCGTCAAGACCGGGCTGGAACGGCGTCTCTTCGGTCAACCTGTGCGCCCCTCGTTCTGGCAGCGTGCAGGGCTGTGGCAGGCGCTCAGCCTCGCCTCGGTGGCTGTGGCGGCCTTCTTCGCGCTGCAATCTCTGCAGCCGCCCCCGCCCATCGCGCCAACACCGCTGTTCGTCAGCGAGATTGCGGCAGAGGATCAAAGCCTGCGGCTGCTGGCTGTCTATGACAGTGCGGCGGGCGAAGTCCGCCTGACGCGCACCGCCGGCAGCGCCGCCGAAGGGCGTGTCCTGCAACTCTGGGCCATCGCCGGAGAGGCGGCCCCGTTATCGCTGGGCGTTCTGCCAGAGGACAGCACCACCGCCGTGATATTGCCCGAGGCCCTGCGCCCCGGCATCGCGGGGCTGATCCTTGCTGTCAGTGACGAACCGCCCGGCGGCTCACCCACAGGCGCGCCCACGGGGGCGGTGCTTGCGGTCGGCGCGGTCAGCGCACTCTAGACGGATGAACGATGCGCGGGGGGGGGCGTCCCCCTGCGCAGGCCGCATGGGTCACCGCGCAAGCAAGGCTTTGGCATCCTCCGCCAGCGCGCGGGTCAGATCAGCCGCCGATGCGGCACGGCACAGCCCGGCCGATTGCCCGGACCACAGCGGCATGAAATCGCCCGATCCCCCCGGTTCGGTGGCCGCGCGCAGGGGCGCGACCGCACCACCTGCCAGCGGAAAGGCGGGGGCCACATCCGACATGAACCGCAGGTCGCGCATCATGCGGTTGACCATGCCGCGCGCGGGACGGCCCGTGAAGACATTGGTCAGCGCCGTCTCATGCGCGTGACCTTCGGCCAGCGCCTCGCGGTGCGGCGGGCTGATCGTCGCCTCGGGACAAAAAAGATAGGCCGTGCCGATCTGAACCGCCGCCGCCCCCAGCATGAAGGCCGCGGCAATCCCGCGCCCATCCGCGATGCCGCCCGCCGCGATCACCGGACAGCGCACCGCATCCACGACCTGCGGCACCAGCGACAGGGTGCCGATCTGGGTGGCGACATCCCCGGTCAGGAACATGCCCCTATGCCCGCCAGCCTCGACCCCCTGCGCGATGATGGCGTCGCAGCCGCGACTGTCCAGCCAGAGCGCCTCGGCCACGGTCGTCGCCGAGGCCAGAACGCGCGCCCCTGTCGCCATGACGCGGTCCAGAAGATCAGGCGCAGGCAGGCCGAAATGAAAGCTGACCACCTCGGGGCGCAGATCCTCGACCAGGGCGCAGAGCGTGGCATCAAATGGCGCGCGGTTCGACAGCGGCGCGGGCGTCGCGGGATCAAGCCCCAGTTCGCGGTAATAGGGCGCAAGCCGGTACTGCCATGCGGCCAGCCCGGCCGCGTCAAGCGCCGGGGCGGCATGGCAGAAGAAATTGAGATTGAGCGGATTGCCCGACAGCGCGCGGAAGGCTGCGACCTCGGTCCTGATCCGCTCCGGTGTCAGCATGGCGCAGGGCAATGCCCCCAGCCCGCCAGCCCCGGCCACCGCAAGGGCCAGCCGGTGATCCCCTGCCCCGGCCATCGGGGCCTGAAGGATCGGCAGGTCAATACCAAGAAGGGTCAGGATCCTGTCATCAGCCCACATGCACGCGCCCTTTCCCGTTGCCGTCATCCGGTCATCATGACCGATGGCGCGCGATGGGAACAGGGTGGATCGCGCGCGGGATCAGAACGCCTGCGGCCGCGCCTCGCGCGCCATGTGGTCCAGCACCGCGTTGACGAATTGCGGCTCCTTGCCTTCCGGAAAGAAGGCGCGCGCCACGTCGACATATTCGGTGATCACCACCTTGGGCGGTGTGTCGTCCTGCACAAGTTCGGATCCGGCGGCACGGAACAGCGCCCGCAAGACCGGGTCGATCCGCGCAATCGGCCATTTCGCCACGAGGGCGCGGTCGGTCATCTGGTCGATCTTCGCCTGACGGTTCACCGCCTCGTCAAGGATTTGGCGGAACAGGTCCACATCCCCGTCCCGCATCTCGTCACCCTCATAGGTGGCACCAAAGCGGTGTTCCAGAAATTCGCGGCGGACCAGTTCCACGGTCTGGCCCGAATGCTCCATCTGGAACAAGGCCTGCACGGCATAAAGCCGCGAGGCCGCGCGCATCTTGCGCTTTTCATTGCCGGACAGGGTTTGCGGCTTGGCGGTATCGTCTATCATGCAGAGGGTGTGCCTTTGGTGCTTCCGGCCAGACGGTATTCTTCCGAGGCGGGCTTGAACCCCACCCCCTTGCTGGCCGAGCCCCACTTACGGGCCAGCGCCACCAGATGCAAGGCCGCAGCGGCAGCACCTCCGCCCTTGTTCTGTCCCGCCGGATCCGCGCGCACCTCGGCCTGCGGGCGGTTCTCGACCGTCAGGATGCCGTTGCCGATGCACTGCCCCTGCAGGCCCAGCAGGCTGATCGCGCGGCTGCTGTCGTTGCAGACCGTGTCGTAATGCGTGGTCTCGCCCCGGATCACGCAGCCCAGCGCCACGTAGCCGTCGAAATTGCTCATCCGTCCGGCAATGCCGATGGCGGTGGGGATCTCCAGCGCGCCGGGCACCTCGACCAGGTCCCAGGTGCCGCCAGCGGCCTCGATCTCGGCCTTTGCACCAGCGACCAGATTGTCGGCGATATCCTTGTAATAGGGCGCGACGACGATCAGGATCTTGACAGGCTTGTCGAATGCCGCGCGCGGCAGGGTGTAATGCGTCTCGTGTCCGGCCATGTCAGTGCCCTTCCGTGATCTTGCGCGTGCCGGTGATTTCCAGCCCATAGGCTTCAAGCCCCACAATACGGGGTGTGGGCGAGTTGGTCAGCAGCACCAGTTTCGACAGGCCCAGCGAGGACAGGATCTGCGCACCCAGGCCGTATTGGCGCAGGGTCTGCGGGCTGACCTCGGCCCCGGTGGCCAGTTTCATATGCGTGTCGCGCAGCAGCACCAGCACGCCGCGCCCCTCGGCGGCGATGGTCTGCATCGAATTGGTGAACTCGAAGGCGCGCCCCTTGGGCCCCGCGCCCACCATGTCCTTGAGCGGGTCCAGCGCATGCATCCGCACCAGAACGGGGTCGTCAGTGGCGATGTCACCCTTGATCAGCACGATATGCTCGGCGCCCTGGGTCTCGTCCGTGTAGATGCGCAGCGTCCAGTCGCCGCCGAACTCGGACTGGATCACCTCTTCCGACCGCACCTTGACCAGATTGTCATGGCGGCGGCGATAGGCGATGAGGTCGCTGATCGTGCCGATCTTCAGCCCGTGTTTCTGTGCGAAACCCACCAGATCGGGCAGCCGCGCCATCGAGCCGTCCTCATTCATGATCTCGCAGATCACGCCCGACGGGTTCAGCCCCGCCAGCCGCGCCACATCCACGGCGGCCTCGGTATGGCCGGCGCGGACCAGCACGCCGCCATCGCGGGCGCGCAGCGGAAAGACATGGCCCGGTGTCGCGATATCGGCTGCGGTTTTCCCGGCGTCGATCGCCACCGCAATGGTGCGCGCGCGGTCATGGGCGGAAATCCCGGTGCTGACGCCTTCGCGCGCCTCGATCGACACGGTAAAGGCGGTCTCATGCCGCGACGAATTGTAGGAGGCCATCAGCGGCAGGCCCAAAGCATCGACGCGGCTGCCTGTCAGCGTCAGGCAGATCAGCCCGCGCCCGTGCATGGCCATGAAGTTGACGGCCTCGGGTGTGGCCATCTGTGCGGGGATCACAAGGTCGCCTTCGTTCTCGCGGTCTTCATGGTCGACAAGGATGAACATGCGCCCGTTGCGCGCATCCTCGATGATATCCTCGATGGAACTGATCGCATCGCGCCAGTTTTCCTCGACCGGTCCGGGTGTCTCGAAAGGGGCGCTGTCAGCCATGGGATGTCCTTTTCCTGTTGCCTCGCCAGATAGCGCAGCACGCCCGCATTGGCCAGAGGCAACGCGGCGGCACAGGGTCCGTTTGCGACAGCGCGCCCTGCCTGATTACCCCTCGAACTGCCAGAGCGCGGGCAGGAACCGCCAGCTGTCGCCCTCGCGCAGCACATGGCCCACGCCCGGAAAGGGGAAATGATAGCCCAGCACCGCGATCCGGTCTGCCGCCGCCATGTCCAGCAGGCGCATCCGGGTGGCCACGGTTTGATCGCCATCCGCGTCAAAGCCGTTGTACCATGCGGGATGGGCAAAGTTCGTATAGGCATGGCTCATCGCATCGCCCAGCGCCATCAACTGCTTGCCGCCGCTGTCCAGCATCACGCTCATGTGGCCCGGCGTATGCCCCGGCGTGGCGATCATGCGCACACCCGGCACGATCTCCTCGCCATCGTCGACCAGCCGCCAGTCGACACCGTCCAGCGTCAGCGAATTCACCGCCCCCAGCACGAATTGCTGATCCTCGGGCGCGACCTTGTTGACAAGATCGTCCTGCAGCCAATGGGCGTGTTCCGCAGCGCCGATCACATAGTCCGCATCGGGGAACAGCGGCTCGTCGAAATCGTCGCGGATGCCCCAGATGTGATCGGGATGGGCATGGGTGATCACCACATGGGTGATGCTGGCCGGATCAACGCCCGCGGCCTCCAGATTGGCCATCAGCCGCCCCGTTGTCGGCATGAAGCGATTGCCCGAGCCGACATCGACCAGCACGACCGCATCGCCCGCCTCGATCAGCAGGTGGTTGGTATGGGAATACCCCTCATCGGGCGACAGGTAATGCTGCTCCAGAAAGGCGCGCACCTCGGCCGGATCGGCATTGACGCCCAGCCCCGCGGTCGGCAGGGAAAAATACCCATCCGACAGGATCGTCAGACGCGCCTCGCCCAGGGTAAAGCGGAAATGCGCGGGATTGCCACCGGCAGGCGCGCCCAATTGCGCCAGTGCCGCCCCCGGCCGACCCAGCGCGGGCAGCGCGAAAACGGGGGCCATGCCGGCCAGTTTCAGGATGTCACGGCGGCGTGGTTTGAAGATGGTCATGTCAGTCCTCCCTGTTCGGGGCGCAGGATAATCCCGCCCCCGGCTGACGCAACCGATTTCTTGAATATGAAAAGCTGGCTTCTTCTTGCCCGAAATATCCCCGCCGGAGGCATCCGCCCCCGCAGCCCGCAGCCTCGCCGGGGTGGTTCAGGACATCTCGGCCAGGCGCGCCACGTAACGCGCCAGCGTGTCGATCTCCAGATTGACGCTGTCACCCAGCGCCACATCGCCCCATGTGGTCATCTGCTTGGTATGGGGGATGAAATTGATCCCGAAATCGCAGCCATCGACCTCGTTCACGGTCAGCGAGGTGCCGTTCAGCGCGACCGATCCCTTGGGCGCGATGAAACGCGCCAGCGCCTTTGGCGCGCGCAGGGTGACGCGGGTGCTGTCGCCGTCATCGCGGATCGCCACCACCTCGGCCAGACCGTCCACATGGCCCGACACGATATGCCCGCCCAGCTCGTCCCCCACTTTCAGCGCGCGTTCCAGATTGACCCGCTTGCCCGGCGTCCAGCCCGATACGTTGGTCTTGGACACGGTCTCGGCCGAGATATCCACGTCGAACCAGCCGCCGGTGGCGTCGCTGCCCTTGGCCACTACCGTCAGGCAGACCCCGTCACAGGCGATCGAGGCGCCAAGGTCGATACCCTCCACCCGGTAGCCGGTGCCGATGCGCGCCCGCAGATCGCCGCGCTGTTCTACCGCGCGCAGGATGCCTATATCGGTGATGATACCTGTGAACATGTCGTGCCCCTCATGCGTCCGCTGATGCGCCCACTTCGCGCGGCGCCCTTGACCTCAAGCCGCCACCGGTGTTCCGTCAGCGTGACCCGAGACCTAGCCCTTGCCCACCACGGAGACAAGATGCACCGAGCCAGAGCCATATTTTTGCCGTGGAATGCCGATATGCAGGATCCCATGTAATGGTGAAACTGGTTCTGAAGGCTATGCGTGCACACCCCTCTCCCCCGCCGGGTAACCGGGTCTTCCTTTTCCTGCAGGGGCCGCATGGCCCGTTCTTCCACAGTCTGGCCCAGATGTTGCGGCAGGCCGGCGCGCAGGTCTGGCGCGTGGGCTTCAACGCGGGCGACCGGGCTTTCTGGTTCCACCCCGCCAGCTACATTCCCTTTCGCGCCCCCCCCGAGGACTGGCCTGACCGAATCCGTGCGCTGATCGCCGAGAAGGGCGCAACCGACCTCGTGCTCTATGGCGATACCCGCCAGATCCATGCACAGGCGATCGCGGCGGCCAAAGCCGCAGGCCTCACGGTGCATGTCTTCGAAGAAGGCTACATCCGCCCCTATTGGGTCACCTATGAAAGGGGCGGATCGAACGGCCATTCCCGGCTGATGCAAACCGGCGTGGCCGAGATGCGCGCGGTTCTGTCCACATCCGACATGGACGCGCCCGAACCACCCGCACGCTGGGGCGACATGCGACAGCATATTTTCTACGGCGCGCTTTATCACTGGTTCGTCATGTTCCGGAACGGGCAGTATCGCCATTTCCGCCCCCATCGCGAACTGAGCGTCACCCAGGAGTTCCAGCTTTACCTGCGCCGTCTGATCGGGATGCCCTGGCGCGCACTGGAACGGCGGGTGGCGCAGTGGCGCATCCGGCACGGCGGCTTTCCCTATCATCTGGCGTTGCTGCAGCTGGAACATGACGCCAGTTTCCGCATGCATTCGCCCTTCGCCTCGATGTCCGAATTCCTCGAGGTCGTGATCCGCGGCTTTGCCCAGGGGGCGCCCGCGCATCACCGGCTGGTGATCAAGGCCCATCCGCTGGAGAATGGCCGCACCCCTCTGGCCCGCGAAATCGCCCGGATCGCCCGCGCGTCCGGCGTGCAGGACCGCGTTCTTTTCGTCAGCGGCGGCAAGCTGGCGCAACTGCTGCAAGGTGCGCGCAGCGCCGTGACGGTCAATTCCACAGCCGCCCAGCAGGTGCTGTGGCGCGGAATTCCGCTCAAGGTGTTCGGAGAGGCAGTCTATGCCAAGCCGGAGTTCGTCTCGTCCCAGCCGCTGGCGGAATTCTTCGCGGGCGCGACACGCCCCGACCGCCGCGCCTATCGCGATTATCGGCGTTATCTGCTGGAAACAAGCCAGGTTCCGGGCGGATTCTACTCGACACGCGGGCGTCGGCAGCTGTTGCGCCAGGTGGTCGACATGATGCTGTCACCCGAGGATCCCTATGATGCGCTGCGTTCGGGTACCGCGGCACCACGGCAACAGTTGCGCGTGGTGACGTGAACAAGGCGGCTCAAGGTGCTGGATTTAAGTGCCTCTTCACGATAGGCTTGCCTGATAAACAAAAAAAGTGCCGCCGCATGAACGGGTGGCACGACAAAAAAGTGCGTTGAGGCAGTATATCAGGTCGAGGAGACCGTGCAGTGAAACCCCTGGCAAATCCCTGGGCGAAGTCCGTCGCCCTTCTCGTAGTCGTGTCGCTTGTGGCGTCCTGCGGCCTACCTCGTATCGGCCCCAACAAACGCGAGATTTTCGCAGGCTCCGTACAGAAAGAGGGCGATGCCTTCGTGGTCACCGTCAATGACCGTGTGACGCGCGCCACCTCTGTGGTGCCCGCGCTCGGCTTTTCGGAAGGCTTCGTCAACGCAGGCGTGGTGGGATCGGACACGATCTCGGCTGGCGACACGCTGGGGCTGACCATCTGGGAAAACGTCGACGATGGGCTTCTGGCCAGCACCGGGGCCAATTCCACCATCCTCGAAGAGGTGCAGGTGGATGGCGCGGGCTTCATCTTCGTGCCCTATGCCGGCCGCCTGAAGGCCGCAGGCAACACCCCCGAGGCGCTGCGCCGCATCATCACCGAACGCCTGAAGGATCAGACCCCGGACCCGCAGGTCCAGGTGCGCCGCCTCGCCGGTGACGGGGCCACCGTGTCGCTGGTCGGCGCTGTGGGCGGCCAGGGTGTCTATCCGATCGAACGTCCGACACGCACCCTTGCCGCGATGCTGGCCCAGGCCGGCGGCGTGTCGATCGAGCCCGAGATCGCACAGGTCACGGTGATCCGTGGCGGCCGCACCGAAAAGGTCTGGTTTCAGGACCTGTTCCGCGACCCGCGCTATGACATCGCCCTGCGCGGCGGTGACCGCATCCTTGTCGAAGGCGATACGCGCTCCTTCACGGCGCTTGGGGCAACCGGCAGCCAGTCGCGGGTGAACTTCGAAAGCCAGACCCTGTCCGGGATCGAGGCGATCGCACAGGTCGGCGGCCTTCTGACCTCAAGCTCGGACCCGACCGGTGTCTTCATCCTGCGCAACGAGCCTGCCGAAATCGCGAACACGGTGCTGGCCCGCAACGACCTGCAGGGCGCGCAGCGCATGATCTACGTGCTGGACCTGACCCAGCCCAACGGGCTGTTCATGGCCCGCGACTTCTCGGTCCGCGATGGCGATACGCTTTACGTGACCGAAGCGCCGTTCACCCAGTGGAGCAAGGCGATTGCCGCGCTGACCGGCTCGCTGTCGGCGGTGGATACACTGACCACGGCGCCGTCGGGCCTGTGATCCGCGGTGCAGGAACGCACAGTTGAACATGCCGCCGGGGGATCGTCCTCCCGGCGGCTTTTCTATTACAACGCGGGCTTTCTGACCCAGCCGCGCATCCGGCGGATTCTGGAACTGGCCGGGTACGATCTGCGCCTTGGGGTGCCAAGCCCCGATGACCGGATCGCGGTCTGGGGTCATTCGCCCTATGCCGCGCGGGGCGAGGCGATGGCCCGCCAGACCGGCGCGGGCCTTGTGCGGGTCGAGGACGCCTTTCTGCGTTCTGTCCATCCGGGCCGCGACGGGGATCTGCCGCTTGGCCTGATCATCGACAGCCGGGGCATGCATTTCGACCCCGCGCACCCCTCGGACCTCGAGGTGCTGCTGGCCACCCATCCGCTGGATGACAGCGCGCTTCTGGACCGCGCCCGCGCGGCGATGGCGCGCCTGCAAGAGGCCGATCTGAGCAAGTACAACGCCCATGACCCCGACGCTGCCCTGCCCGCGCCGGGCTATGTGCTGCTGATCGACCAGACGCGGGGCGACGCCTCGGTCCGGCAGGGGCGGGCGGATTCCAACACCTTCCGCGAGATGCTGTTCCACGCCCATCAGGACAATCCCGGCGCGCGGATCGTGATCAAGACCCACCCCGAGACCATTGCCGGGCATCGCCCCGGCTATTTCGATGCCGACACCCTGGCGCTGGCGCCCGGCGCCGACATTATCCTGCTGGATGCGCCGGTCAGCCCCCGCGCCCTGCTGGACGGCGCGATTGCCGTCTATACCGTATCCTCGCAGATGGGGTTCGAGGCAATTCTTGCGGGTCACAAACCCCATGTCTTCGGTCAGCCTTTCTATGCAGGCTGGGGGTTGAGCCATGATTTCACCCCCATCGCCCGCCGCCAGCGCAACCTGACGCGGGCGCAGCTCTTTGCCGCGGCGATGATCCTCTACCCCCTCTGGTACGATCCCTGCCGCGACAGGCTGTGCACGCTGGAAACGGCGATTGCGGCGCTGGAGGCGCAGGTACGCGCCTGGCGCGAGGATCGGCTGGGCTGGCAGGCCAGTGGTATGCGCCTGTGGAAACGCGGGGCGATCAACGGCTTTTTCGGCAGCATCCGCCCGGTCCGGTTTCGGGAGGGCCCACCACGTGATGGGCGCCGCGCTATGGTCTGGGCCAGCAAGGCCGATACCGGGACAGAGGGCGCCGTCAGGGTCGAGGACGGTTTCCTGCGCTCGCGCGGTCTGGGGGCCGATCTGGTGCCCCCCCTGTCACTGGTCTGCGACGACCTGGGCATCTATTACGATCCGCGCCACGACAGCCGTCTGGAACGGATGATCGCCACACGCGCCAGCCTGCGCCCCGATCAGGCCATGCGCGCCCGCGCGCTGATCGAGACGCTGATCGCGCAGGGGCTGAGCAAGTACAACCTTGGCCAGAACGCCCCGGATATCCGCAGCCTCGCGGCAGGTCGGCGGGTGATCCTGGTGCCGGGCCAGGTCGAGGATGACGCCTCGATCCGGCTGGGTGCGGGCGAGATCCGCACCAACATGGCACTGCTGGCGGCCGCGCGCGCGGCCAATCCGCAGGCCTTCGTGATCTACAAGCCTCATCCCGATGTAGAGGCGGGCCTGCGGCCCGGCGCGCTGCAGGACGGGGGCGATACGGCGGATCTTGTTCTGGCCGGCACCGATCCTGCCGCGCTGCTCGAACAGGTGGATGCGGTCTGGACCATGACCTCGCTTCTGGGGTTCGAGGCGCTGATCCGGGGGCGGCGCGTGGTCACTCTGGGCGCGCCATTCTACGCGGGTTGGGGTCTGACCGAACACCACGGTCCCGCCTTTCTGCGCCGGACGGCACATGTCAGTCTGGAAGGGCTGGTGCATGCGGCGCTGATCGACTATCCGCGCTACCGCGATCCGGTCACCGGCCTGCCCTGCCCGGTCGAGGTGGCGGTGGACCGGCTGGCAAGCGGCGCGGTGGCGCGCGGCGGGCTGGCGAACCGGCTGCTGGCCAAGCTGCAAGGGGTTTTCGCAGGTCAGGCCCATCTGTGGCGCCGCGGCTGAGGCGGGCGACGGAGTCTGGATATTTAGAGCAAGAAGAAACGGGGCCTTAGCCCTGCGCCTGCCAGCGGTGCAGGATGTCGGCACCGATCGGCCGCGCCTCGATCAGGCGGAAGCGGGGCGCGTCGGCCAGCCGCGCAAGCCCCATGGCACCCAGAGCGGGCTGCCCTTCGGCCCCGATCATCACCCCGGCGGTGAAACCGATCACCTCGTCCACCAGATCGGCGGCGAGCAGCGATGCGGCCAGCGCCCCGCCACCTTCGCAGAAGATCGACGTTAGGCCCGCCTGCCCCAGCGCCTGCAACAGCGCGGCAGGATCGATGCGCCCCGCCTGAAGCGCGCAAGGCAGAAGCCGCGCGCCCAGATCGCTCCAAGCGGACAGAAGTCCGGGATCGGCATCGGCGCCATGACAGATCCAGACCGGGGTTTCGCCCGCCGTATGCGCCAGCTGTCCGGTCAGGGGCAGATCCAGCCGGCGCGAGACCACGATCCTGACCGGCTGATGCGTGATGCCCAGACCGCGCACCGTCAGCGCCGGATCATCGGCCCGCGCCGTCCCGGCCCCCACCATGACCGCATCATGGCGCGCGCGCATCGCATGGACGAGGCGGCGCGCCTCGGGTCCGGTGATCCACTGGCTTTCGCCCGTGGCCGTGGCGATGCGCCCGTCAAAGCTGGAGGCGAGCTTGAGTGTCACCCGGGGTCGACCGGCACGGATGCGCAGGAAGAACCCGGAAAGGTCCTGCGCCGCCTCCTCGGCCATCACGCCGGTCGTGACCTCGACCCCGGCTGCGCGCAGCATGGCAAAGCCGCGCCCCGAGACGCGCGGATCGCTGTCCTGCAAGGGCGCCACGACACGCGCGATGCCCGCCGCGATCAGCGCGCCCGCGCAGGGCGGGGTCTTGCCATGATGGGCGCAGGGTTCAAGGCTGACATAGGCCGTGGCGCCAGCCGCCGCCGCACCGGCCCGCGCCAGCGCCTGCGGTTCGGCGTGGGGCCGCCCGCCAGCCGCGGTCCAGCCGCGCCCGACGATACGGCCATCCTTGACGATCAAGCAGCCAACCGCCGGGTTGGGCCAGGTCCGCCCATGGCCACGCCGGCCCAGGGACAGGGCCAGCGCCATGAAGTCTGTGTCCGTGGCGCGTGCCAAAGTCGCGTCACGTCTCGGGGGCGGTGTCGGGGCGCAGTTCCGAGACGAATTTGTCGAAATCGTCTGCGGCCTGGAAATTCTTGTAAACGCTGGCGAAACGCACATAGGCCACGGTATCGATACGGGCCAGTGCCTCCATCACGATCTCGCCGATCACCTTCGAGGGAATGTCGGTCTCGCCCATGCTTTCCAGCCGCCGCACGATACCGGACACCATCTGGTCCATCCGCTCGGGCTCCACGGGCCGTTTCTGCAGCGAGATGCGGATCGAGCGCTCAAGCTTGTCGCGGTCGAATTCCTCGCGGCGGCCGTTGGTTTTGATCACCACGAGATCGCGCAGCTGCACGCGCTCATAGGTCGTGAACCGCCCGCCACATGCCGGACAGAAGCGCCGCCGCCGGATCGAGACATGATCCTCGGCCGGACGGGAATCCTTCACCTGTGTGTCAATATTTCCGCAAAACGGACAACGCATGCCCGGCCCCCTTCATCATCTCTGCCTCTGGCTGTGGGGTTCACCCCCCACTTATCCACAGAGACTATAGGACCTCCGCCAAGTCTTGGGTAGACGGAAATTCCTGTCACAAGATAGGGCGTTGCCTTTTGGCCATGCCGCTGTTGCACAAGGCGCGCAGGCCGTCAGAAGCGGTCGAAGAGATCTTCGATCCGATCATCGCAATAGCTGAGCGCATGGCCGATCGAAAGAGAGGCGCCGATATCGCGCAGGGTGATGGTATAGGGCGTGTCCTGACGCGGCCCCTCGGCTGCGACCGGACTGGGGCTGAAGCGCACCGTCTTGCGCCCCCCGGCCAGATCGCTGGCCCCCAGCCCGCGCGCGATGTAAAGCCGCTGTGCGGTGGGCAGGCGCGCCACGTCGCGGGCATGTTCGGCGGCGGCGCACCAGATCTGGCGGGGGCCGGCGCCATATTCCTCGACCACCTCGAACGTGGGGCTGCCGGGCACCTCGATCACCGTGAGTTCGATCTGCGCCCGAAAGGCCTGCGCCGGGCCGGGAGGCACAAGACCAAGACCGCCCCAGAGCAGCAACAGCACATATGCGGATCTGCCGAAATACGTCATCTCACCCCCGTTTCATCGCCGCACGGCGATCATTCCACCTCGATATGGTCGGTGCAATATTGCAGTGCCTGCGTGACGCTGAGGCTGGATCCCGCCTGCATCTGCGTCAGCAGCAGCCCGCCCAGGATCGGTTTTGCCGCGGCCGGGTCCGCATCGACCAGTGAGGGCGACAGGGCGAAGCGCAGGGCCTTGCGGCCCGGCATGGTCTGGCTGGGGCCGCGCGGCGCGGCAAGATAGATGCGGTCCGTCCCTGCGGCCCCCAGCGCGTGACGCGCATGATCCGCCGCGACGCACCAGATATGCGTGGCCCCCGCGCCGCGGGCCTCGATCACCTCGAAGGCCCCGGTCTCAGCAATGGGCACGACCTCGAGCGGGATGTTCGGGCGAAACGCGGCGGCCGGACCGGCCAGCGCCAGCATGAGGACCACGGACAGGGCCGAAGTCGGGCGAGGCGAAACACGGATCATGGGCGCTGTCCTGAGCTGGGAAGTGATACCGGAAGGGTAGTTCACAGGACGGCGCGAGTAAAACGATCCCCGCACACAGATGCGTGAAGCACGCATGAAAAAGGCGGCCCCGGATCGGGGGCCGCCTTGATGCAATCGTGGCGCGGCTTACTGGTCGAGGAAGCTGCGCAGCTTGCGCGAGCGCGAGGGATGCTTGAGCTTGCGCAGGGCCTTCGCCTCGATCTGGCGGATACGCTCGCGGGTCACGCTGAACTGCTGCCCGACCTCTTCCAGCGTGTGATCGGTATTCATGCCGATGCCGAAGCGCATGCGCAGCACACGTTCCTCACGCGGCGTCAGCGACGCCAGAACGCGGGTGGTGGTTTCCTTGAGGTTTTCCTGAATGGCGCTGTCCAGCGGCAGCACGGCATTCTTGTCCTCGATGAAATCGCCAAGCTGGCTGTCTTCCTCGTCCCCGATGGGGGTTTCCAGCGAAATCGGTTCCTTGGCGATCTTCATCACCTTGCGGACCTTTTCCAGCGGCATCTGCAGCTTTTCGGCCAGCTCTTCCGGCGTGGGTTCGCGCCCGATCTCGTGCAGCATCTGCCGGCCTGTCCGGACCAACTTGTTGATCGTTTCGATCATGTGCACGGGGATACGGATGGTGCGCGCCTGATCCGCGATCGAGCGGGTGATCGCCTGCCGGATCCACCACGTCGCATAGGTCGAGAACTTGTAGCCACGGCGGTATTCGAACTTGTCGACTGCCTTCATCAGGCCGATGTTCCCCTCCTGGATCAGGTCCAGGAATTGCAGGCCGCGGTTGGTGTATTTCTTGGCAATCGAGATCACGAGGCGCAGGTTCGCCTCGACCATTTCCTTCTTGGCCTGACGGGCTTCCTTCTCGCCCTTCTGGACCTGCGCGACGATGCGGCGGAATTCGCTGATATCGAGGCCCACATACTGGCCCACCTGCGCCATGTCGGCGCGCAGCTCCTCGACCTTGTCGGCCGAGCGTTCGATCAGCGCCTGCCAGCCGCGACCCGGCTTTTCGGCCATCCGGTCCAGCCAGTTCGGATCCAGCTCGTAGCCGCGATATTCGTCGATGAATTCGCGCCGGTTGATGCGCGCCTGATCCGCCAGCTTCACCAGCGCGGAATCGATCTGCATGACACGGCGGTTGATGCCGTAAAGCTGGTCGATCAGCGCCTCGATCCGGTTGTTGTGCAGGTGCAACTCGTTCACCAGCAGCACGATTTCCGACCGCAGGGTCTGATAGGTGCCTTCATCATCCGAGCTGAAGCTCGAATCCTCGTTCAGCGTGGCCGAGATACGGCTGTCCTGCATTTCGGACAGGCGGGCGTAATCCTCGGCGATGCGGTCCAGGGTTTCGAGGACGCGCGGCTTCAGCGCCGCTTCCATGGCGGCAAGGCTCATGTTGGCCTGCTCGTCCTCGTCGTCGTCATCCTCGCGGCTGATCGGGTTGCCATCCGCGTCCAGCTCCTGCTCTTCCTCGCCGGAAGGGCGCGGGGCGCGGGCGACATTGGCGGCAGCCACGACCGGGCCATCGCCCACATCGCCGTCTTCGCCCAGCTGGGTGCCGAAGGTGGCTTCAAGGTCGATCACGTCGCGCAGCAGAATGTCTTCGGACAGAAGTTCGTCGCGCCAGATGGTGATGGCCTGGAAGGTCAGCGGGCTTTCGCAAAGCCCGGCGATCATCGTGTTGCGCCCGGCCTCGATCCGCTTGGCGATCGCGATCTCGCCTTCGCGCGACAAAAGCTCCACGCTGCCCATCTCGCGCAGGTACATGCGCACCGGGTCATCGGTACGGTCCAGCTTTTCGGATGTGCCCGACGCCAGTGCCAGATCGCGGTTCGACGAGATATCGACAACGGCGGTCGATTTCGCCTCTTCGTCGTCGACTTCCTCGTCTTCGATGATGTTGATGCCCATTTCGGACAGCATCGACATCACATCCTCGATCTGCTCGGACGAGACCTGATCCGGCGGCAGGACCTGGTTCAGCTGATCGTAGGTGATGTAACCCCGTTCGCGCGCCTCTGCGATCATCTTCTTGACCGCAGCCTGGCTCATATCGAGGGAGACTTCGGAATCCTGATCGTCCTGCGGCGTGTCGTCGGTGTCTTTTGCGGCCATGAAATGCTCCTGCATTGGCGGTCGGTCTGTCGCGGTCGATCTGCGGCACACGAGGCTGTGCTTGGGCTGCCGAATGATTCGTTTCCGAATCAACCTTGATTCGCGGTGATTCGCAAACCGTTTACCGTGATTTCTTTATCAATTCCTTCATAAAACCTTCATCTGCCCCGTTTGGTGAAGGTAATCTTGCCGACGAGCGCATCAAGCGCGCTCCGCTCGTCACGATTGATTCGCGCCCCGTTGGGGCCCGTCTCGTATTCGGTGCGGTCCTGCTGCTGGCTGCGAAGGGCACGGTTGCGCGCCTCTGCCGCCTGTCCCAGCCGCCATGTCACAGCCTCATCGGCAATCCCTTCAAGATCCTCCTCGGCCTCGGCTATTTCCGAGGCAAGACCCCTTTGGCATGTCAGCTTGGCCAGTTCCTCGGCCATGGTCATGCGGGCCATTTCGGTATTTCCCGGCTGGCGCACCGGGGGCACGATACGCACATGGGGAAGCGCAAAGAGGCTTTCAAGGACTTGCGCGCCAACTTCCTCGGACACGGCCTGCCGAAACGTCTCTGCATCCTGCGCAAGGGAGGGTGCCGCGCGCAGGATCGCGTCACGCAGCGCGGCATGCGCCGGGTCAAGACAGTCCATCCGGTCTATCTGGGCCTCGAATTCCTCGATCACGGCGGGTGTGGTGATCAACGTGGCCATGATCACCGCCTCGCGCAGGTGATCGCCCACATCATCGCCCGGCTGCGCCAGCAGGGATGACTTGGTGCTGGCTTGCGGCACGGGGGCCGCCTGCCAGCGCGCACCGCCCGGCGTCCATGCGGCGCGCGGCGCGCGCGGTGCATCTGCCGCCTTGCGCCTCGTGCCGAACAACTCCCAGCGCATTTCCTTCAGCGCCTCGCCGTAATGGGCGCGGATCGAGGGGTCCTTGATCAGCTTGATCTTGGCGCGCAGCGCCTTGTCCAGCATCGCGCGGCGTTCGGGGCTGTCGAAAACCTGTCCTTCGGTCTCGCGCCGCCACAGCAGATCAACCATCGGGATGGCCTGATCCAGCAGCGCCTGCATCGCCCCTGCCCCGCTGGCGCGGATCAGATCGTCGGGGTCCTTGCCCTCTGGCATGACCGCAAAGCGCAGCGATTGCCCCGCCTCCAGCAGCGGCAGGGCAAGGTCGATCACCCGCATCGCGGCGCGCAGCCCCGCAGTATCGCCGTCCAGCGCAATGACGGGTTCCGGCGCGATGCGCCACAGAAGTTGCAGATGCGTGTCGGTGACGGCGGTGCCAAGGGCCGCGACGGATGCGGTGAACCCGGCCTCGGACAGCGCGATCACATCCATGTAGCCTTCGGCCACGATCAGCGGCTTGCCCTTGCCCGCCGCTTCGCGCGCGGGACCATGGTTGTAAAGCGTGCGCCCCTTGTCGAACAATTCGGTATCGGGCGAGTTCAGGTATTTGGCGTTGTCATTGGGATCCATCGCCCGCCCGCCAAAGGCGATGCAACGCCCGCGCGGATCGCGGATCGGGAACATGATGCGGTTGCGGAACACGTCATAGGGCCGCTTGCCCGTGTTGGACGGCTTGGCCAGCCCCGCGGCAAGGATCAGATCCTCGGGCACGCCCTTGGCCGTCAGATGATCCCAGAGCCCCTGCCAGCCATCGGGGGCAAAACCGATACCGAACCGTTCCAGCGCGTCAGGCTTGAGCCCGCGCCTCGCCAGATAGTCGCGCGCCGCACCCGCCGCGCCCGTGCGCAATTGCAGCACGAAGAACTGCGCCGCCTGTTCCATCACCTCGGCCAGCTGGCTGCGCCGGTCGGCCTTTTGCTGGGCCTGCGGATCGCGCGCGGGCATCGGCATGCCCGCCTCGCGCGCAAGGATCTCGACCGCCTCCATGAATCCCACGTTCTCGGTCTCGCGCACGAAAGACAGCGCGTCGCCCTTGGCGTGGCACCCGAAGCAGTAGTAATAGCCCTTACGGTCATCCACATGGAATGACGCACTTTTTTCCTGGTGGAAGGGGCACGGCGCCCACATGTCGCCCTTGCCCTGGTTCGACTTGCGCATGTCCCACATAACCTTGCGCCCCACCACCTGGGACAGGCTGATGCGGTTGCGCAATTCGTCAAGGAAACCGGGTGGCAGACTCATGCAACAGACTATAGGCGCAGACCAGGGCCAAGGCCATGCCCGGCAAACCGATCAGCTGTGGATATCGCCTTGCCGATGGCCGGACCCGTTCAGGGCTTGTAGCCCAAGCACTGGGTCTGGAAGGCGATCGAGGTCTCAGGCGTCAACTGATCGACAGGCAGCGTGTAGATCCAGCCCACCAGCACCGAGATCGAAGGCGCGTATTTCGGATCGATCCCGCTGTCGCTGGCTTCCAGCCGGGAGGTGGCCGCCCCCTGATCCGCGCCATCCGCCCGCAGCTCGACCGCCCGGGACACGATATTGGCCTGACCGGTGCAGCGCGCGGCCCGCTCGGCATCGGTTTCGGCCAGAACAGGCGCGCCGATACCAGACAGAAGCGCAAGGCTTGCGGAAAAAAGGGCTACGGACAAACGGGGCATGGCGTTAACCTTCGCATGAAATGCTTTGGGCGCAAGATGTCAGTCCGCACGGCGGGCTTCAACCCCTTCCATCGCGATCTTCAGATCATGCACCATCGTACGGGCCATCGACCGGAACCCCATGATCAGAAATGCATCATCGGCCAGTCGGGTGATCGCGGCCTGCATGTGCAAAAGCTCTGTCCGGGCGGTATGGCCGGGCTGAAAGACAGCCGGCCGCAGGTCGATCGGACTGATCCGTGCCAGCACATCCGCCGCCCCCGCGCCTTGCAGCAGAACCGTGGCCCATCCGTCGCTGACATCGGTCAGGCTGGCATGCGCCCCCAGCGAAGGATCGGGCGCGGGCCCGATCAGCAGCACATGGGCATGGCCGAACCAGACCGCGCGCGCGTCATCCCCGCCTGTGGTCCGGTTGGGCGCGGGCCAGTCCAGCCCATGCGCAGCCCCGAACGCCGCCGCCAGCGCATCCGCCTTGCCTTTGAACGGGGCAATCGCGGTCAGATGGCCCGGCTCCACCTCGGACAGGGACAGCGCGCCGATCGTCAGCGGCAACAGCCCGGCGCAGGGGCTCAGGGCCGCAAGGGACAAGGATGCATCAGCCACGGGCGCGCCCTCCTTCAGGATCGAAAAACACCGGATCGCAGACCTCGCACAGGGTTTCCACACCGCGGAGATGATCGACCATGCGGACCACCTCGCCATGCCGGGTGTGACCCTGCTTGAGGAAGGCAAGACCAAGGAAGCTTTCCAGCGTGGGCGAGAACCCGACCGAGGTGACATAGCCCTGATCGTTTTCCCGCGTGGCGGGCGCGTCGCGGTCGAACAGATGCGCCCCCGCCGTCAGTTGCTTGACCGCGCCCACGGGTTTCAGCCCGACAAGCTGTTCGCGGTCAGGATCGACAAGGCCCGGACGCGCGGCGGCGGCCTTGCCGATGAAGTCCTTTTTCGCCGACAGCATCTTCTGCATGCCGATGTCGAAGGCGGTGGTGCGGCCGTGGATCTCGGCATGGGTGATGAAGCCCTTTTCGATCCTGAGCACGTTCAGCGCCTCAAGCCCGTAGGCCCCGCCGCCCAGCGCCTCGGCCCGGCTGACCAGCAGGCGGAACAGGCTTTCGCCATGTCGTGCGGGCACCGCGACCTCATACGCATGTTCCCCCGAGAAGGAGATGCGGAACAGACGTCCCGCGACCCCCTGCAGCGCCACCGGTCCGCAGGCCATGAAGGGCCATGCCGCATCGTCGATGGGGGTGTCCAGAAGACCATTCAGCAGATCACGCGCCTTTGGCCCGGCCACGGCGAATTGCGCCCATTGTTCAGTCACGGAGCACAGGCTGACATCCAGATCAGGCCGCAGCGCCTGCTGGACGAATTCCAGATGCTTCATCACCTGCCCTGCGGCGGCGGTGGTGGTGGTCATCACGAAATGATCCGGCCCCAGCCGCGCGGCGGTGCCGTCATCCATGACATGCCCGTCCTCGCGCAGCATCAGCCCGTAGCGCACGCGCCCCACCGGCAGGGTCGAGAACATGTTGGTATAGACGACATCCAGCAGCGCCCCGGCATCCGACCCCTTGATGTCGATCTTGCCAAGGGTCGAGACATCGCAGACGCCCACCGCATGGCGCACCATGCCGACCTCGCGGTCGCAGGATTGCCGCCACGTGGTCTCGCCGTCTTTCGGGAAATAGCTGGGGCGGTACCACAGCCCCGCCTCGATCATCGGCGCACCTGCCGCCACGCTGGCGCGGTGGCTGGTGGTGAACCGCTGCGGTGCAAAGCCCGCGCCCTGCGCCCCTGCCCCCATCGCGGCAATCGAGACCGGCACATAGGGCGGACGGAAGGTGGTGGTGCCTGTTTCGGGAATGCCGCGCCCGGTGGCATCGGCCAGCACGGCCAGGGCGGCCACGTTGGAATTCTTGCCCTGATCCGTCGCCATGCCCTGCGTGGTATAGCGCTTCATGTGTTCGACCGAGCGGAAGTTTTCCACCGCGGCCTGTTTCACATCCTTGACCGTCACGTCATTCTGGAAATCCAGCCATGCACGGCCCTTGCCGGGCACGGTCCAGAGCGGGGTGATCCGGTAGGGCGCATCCTCGGCCTGCGGCAGCGCCACCTCGGGTGCTGGCATCCCCAGATCGGCCAGCACCTCTGCGGCGACGCGCGCGCCTTCGGTCAGACAGCCATGGGTGGACATGGTCCCGTTGCAGCCCCCCGCCGCGACCAGCCCCGGAATGGCGCCGGGCGTGGGCACGAAACTGGCAAGGCCCGCATCCCAGGCAGGGCGACCATTCATGTGGCAGGTCAGATGCACCGTCGGGTTCCAGCCGCCGGACATGGCCAGACAATCGGTGCGGATCTTCTCGATCCCCGAGGTGGTGGCGATGCTGATCGCCTCAAGCCCCTTGCGCCCATGCGCGTCGCAGACCTGCCCGCCCTTGAAGAAGGGTATATCGAGATCCGTCACCGCATCGGGGCGGCTGTCGATCAGGGCCGCCACATGCACCCCTGCCGTCAGCAGGTCCGCCGCCGTGCGATGGGCATCGTCATTGTTGCCAAAGACGGTCACCGCCCGCCCCGGACTGACCGCCCAGCGGTTGACATAGGCGCGCAAGGCGCCCGCCATCATCACGCCGGGGCGGTCGTTGTTGCGAAAGGCCACGGGCCGTTCCAGCGCACCCGCCGCCAGCACCGCACGGCGCGCCACGATGCGCCAGAACGCCTCGCGCGGGGCACCCTTGCGGGCGGCGACACGCGGCGCAAGCCGTTCCAGCGCGCCGTAAGTGCCCTGATCATAGGCGCCGGTGACGGTGGTGCGGGTCAGCACGCGGACATTGGGCATCGCGGCCAACTCCGCCGTGACGGCAGCCGCCCAATCGGCGCCCGGCTGTCCCGCGACCTCGAGCGTCTCGGCATTGAGCCGCCCGCCGGTGCGCGTATCCTCGTCACACAGGATCACATCGGCCCCGGCGCGCGCCGCCGTCAGCGCCGCCATCAGACCTGCAGGCCCCGCCCCGATCACCAGCAGATCGCAATGGGCAAAGACACGTTCATAGCGATCTTCATTGTTCTGAACCGACAGCGCCCCAAGGCCCGCGGCGCGGCGGATCAGCGGCTCGTAAAGCTTTTCCCAGAAGGCGCGCGGCCACATGAAGGTCTTGTAATAGAACCCCGCCGCCAGAAAGGGCGCGGCAAGGTCGTTGACCGCCAGCAGGTCCAGCTCAAGCGAGGGCCAGGCATTCTGGCTGCGCGCCTCAAGCCCTTCGTGCAGCTCCTGCACCGTGGCGCGGACGTTCGGCTCCTGCGCCGCGCCCTTGCCGATGGTGACCAGCGCGTTGGGTTCTTCCGATCCCGCCGTCAGCACGCCGCGCGGGCGGTGATACTTGAACGACCGCGCCAGCAGGCGCTGATCGTTGGCCAGCAGCGCCGAGGCAAGGGTATCGCCCGCAAACCCTTCGTAGCGGTGACCGTCGAAGCGGAACGCGATGCGTTGGTTGCGGTCGATCTGCCCGCCCTTGCCCAGCCTCATGCCGCACCCCCGGCCGCGTCGCGCGCCAGCACGGCGCCCAGAACCTCATGCGTCACGGTATTGCGCGTGACCACCAGCCACGCCCCGCAGCCGGTCTCGTGATACCACAGGTCGCGCGTCACCCCGGCGGGATTGTCGCGCAGATGCAGATAGGCATCCCATGCCTCGGGCGTGTCATCGGCGTCGGGGCGGCGCAGGGCCACGGCATCGCCCTGGTAGTAGAATTCGCGGCGGTCCCTTTCGCCACAGATCGGGCAGGTGATCCTCATGTCGTCTCCGTGTCGACCGGCGCTGGCCCCGGCCCAGTGTTGCAGGTGAACAGCGTCATCTTGGTCAATGCAGGTTGTGCTGCGATCCCGTGCCTTCTTCGTCCATTAGGCCGCGCCCGGTGCGGAACCGGTCCAGCCGGAACCGTGAGGCCGGTTCATGGTGACGATCCGTGGCGATCAGATGGGCAAAGGAAAAGCCCGATCCCGGCACCGCCTTGAAGCCGCCATAGCACCAGCCGCAATCGATATAGAGACCGTCGACATGGGTCTTGTCGATGATCGGGCTGCCATCAGGCGTCATGTCCATGATCCCCCCCCAGGAGCGCAGGACGCGTGCCTTGCCGATCATCGGCATCAGGGTCATGCCCGCCTCCATCACATGCTCGGTCATGGGCAGGTTGCCCCGGCTGGCGTAGGAGGCATAGAAATCGAGGTCGCCCCCGAACACCAGCCCGCCCTTGTCGGACTGGCTGATGTAGAAATGCCCCATGCCGAAGCTGATCACATGGTCGATGACCGGCTTGATCCCTTCGGTGACGAAGGCCTGCAGCACATGGCTTTCGATCGGCAGACGCATGCCCGCCATTGCCGCCACCTGCCCTGACCGGCCCGCCACGACGATGCCGACCTTCTTGGCGCGGATCGCGCCGCGCGTGGTCTGCACGCCCTTGACGACGCCGTTTTCGATGTCGATGCCCGTCACCTCGCAGTTCTGGATCAGGTCGACACCGCGCTGATCGGCGCCGCGCGCATAGCCCCAGGCCACCGCATCGTGCCGCGCGGTGCCGCCGCGCGGATGCAGCAGCCCGCCGTAGATCGGAAAGCGGGTGTTGTCGAAATCCAGATAGGGCAGATGTTTTCGCACACCGTCGCGGTCCAG
Source organism: Paracoccaceae bacterium (assembly GCA_041596235.1). Lineage (GTDB taxonomy): Bacteria > Pseudomonadota > Alphaproteobacteria > Rhodobacterales > Rhodobacteraceae > Seohaeicola. The sequence goes on along the minus strand of JBFHIW010000032.1, from coordinate 11,997 downwards.
CAGGATCGCATCGTCGCCCTGATTGATCATCGCATTGCCCCGCCGGGCAAAGGCATCGCGCTGCCCGTCCGAGTGGAACAGGTTGATCAACCCGCGCTGCGAATGCATCACATTGTAGTTCAGGTCGGTCTCAAGGTTTTCCCACAGCTTCAGGGAATGGGAATAGAATTCCGAATTGCCCGGCAGGAAATAGTTGGCCCGCACGATCGTGGTGTTGCGCCCCACGTTGCCGCCGCCGATATAGCCTTTTTCCAGCACCGCCACATTGGTCAGCCCATGTTCGCGCGCAAGGTAGTAGGCCGTGGACAGGCCATGCCCGCCGCCACCGATGATGACGATGTCATAGTCCGGTTTCGGTGCGGGATCCCGCCAATGCGGGGTCCAGCCCTTGTTGCCGGTCAGCCCCTCTTTCAGCACGCGCAGCCCTGAAAAGCGCATCATCCTGTCCCTTCCCTTTCCGGTCAGTCAACCGGTTCGGGGCCGAGTCTTCAACAGTGGATGTGAAATTCCTAGCCCGTTCGCGACAGAGTTCGTCGCATCCTGTCCCTGCGACAAAGATGGGCATCGCCCGCGCCCTGCGTGCATCCCCATGGCACGGGGGCACCCATGACGCAGGCGATCCGCCTCAGATACCCTTGGCGCGGTAGCTGGCCGCGACCTTGCCGATCGAGACGATATAGGCCGCCGTGCGCAGATCCTTGACCTCGGGACGGGCATGCCAGACCTCGCGCATCGACTGGTAGGCGATCCGCATCGTGTCATCGAGGCCCGAGCGCACCAGTTCCAGTTCGTCCGACCCGCGCAGATACCTTTCCTTGAACTCGGGCCGCAGCGCCCAGGCATCCCCCAGGTAGCGATCCAGCCGCTCCAGCTCGTCGATCAGCAGCCTTGTCCGCGCCTCCTCGGCGCGGCGCTGCATGCGACCGAAACGGATATGGCTGAGGTTCTTGACCCATTCGAAATAGGACACCGTGACGCCGCCCGCATTGGCATACATGTCGGGGATGATCACCGTGCCCTTGTCGCGCAGGATATCATCGGCGGCGGCGGTGATCGGACCGTTTGCCGCCTCGATGATCAGCGGTGCCGTGATACGCGGCGCATTGCTGCGGTTGATCACCCCTTCCAGCGCGGCAGGGATCAGGATGTCGCACTCCTGCTCCAGCACCAGCGCGCCGTTCTCGACATATTCGGCACCGGGAAAGCCCTTGACGCCCGCATGCTTGACGATCCAGTCGTGCACCGCCGCTACATCAAGACCGCGCGGATCGATCAGCGCGCCGTCGCGTTCGATGATGCCGGTGATCAGGCAGCCATCCTCGTCGCGCAGGAAACTTGCCGCGTGATAGCCCACGTTGCCCAGCCCCTGCACGATGACCCGCTTGCCGTCCAGCGATCCGGTCAGGCCTGCGGCTTGCATGTCCTCGGGGTGACGGAAGAATTCGCGCAGCGCGTATTGCACGCCGCGGCCCGTCGCCTCGACACGCCCGGCGATGCCACCCGCGTTCAGCGGCTTGCCCGTGACGCAGGCGCGCGCGTTGATATCGGTCGTGTTCATCCGCGCATATTGGTCCGCAATCCACGCCATCTCGCGCTCGCCCGTGCCCATGTCGGGCGCGGGCACGTTCTGCGCCGGGTCGATCAGGTCACGCTTGATCAGCTCATAGGCGAAGCGGCGGGTGATCAGCTCCAGCTCATGTTCGTCATATTGGCGCGGGTCGATCCGCAGCCCCCCTTTCGAGCCGCCGAACGGTGCCTCGACCAGGGCGCATTTGTAGGTCATCAGCGCCGCCAGCGCCTCGACCTCGTCCTGGTTCACGCCCATCGCGTAGCGGATACCGCCCTTGACCGGTTCCATATGTTCCGAATGCACCGAGCGGTAGCCGGTGAAGGTCTGGATCTGGCCGCGCAGGCGCACGCCGAAACGCACCGTATAGGTCGAGTTGCAGACGCGGATCTTTTCCTCCAGCCCCGGCGGCAGGTCCATCAGCGCAACCGCGCGGTTGAACATCAGATCCACGCTTTCGCGAAAACTCGTCTCCCTGACTTCGGTCATCTTCCATCCTCTCTGATGCGGGGTCCCGCGCAGGCGCCGGGGTCCGCAAGATGCAATACTGTCAATGACGGAACAGTTAACAGGCCATCATGACGAATGCATCTTTTTCCGGACAGGCTTTGCTTGTTCCGGTCAGGCGCCGGGTGCAGCCGGAAGAATGCGCCCCCCGCAGCAGGGAAGCCCCTTGCGTTGCAGGCCCGTCGAAGGGAAAGCGTCGAAAAAGAGGCAGCTGATCCGTGGCCACCGAGGCGGGCGTCTTTGTTTCACCAGAGCGGACAATCAGCCGAGATTCCGGTCAATGTGCATCAAGCAACTGAAAATAATGATAAATTTCTTATTTGATGCCCAAAATCAGCCATATTCGACCTGCAATCATAACTTTGATTAATTCCGCAATGGATTTGCCTTTCTATCCGACTGGAAGTTTCAAGGTTTCGAGGTTCACATGCTGATTGACGCAATCAAGGACCACTGCAACGATGACACCGTCACGAACGGTGGCAGATCAACACCGGCACGCGGCCACAGGCTGCGCCGCGGCTTCAGTCTGGCCGTTTTCCGGCGCGACGAAGACGGCGCCTTGGTGATCTTTTCGGTATTCATGCTGCTGATGATCCTGTTCGTAGGCTCGCTCGGCGTTGACATGATGCGCTTCGAGATGGAGCGATCAAAGCTGCAAAGTACGCTGGACCGCGCCGTTCTGGCCGCGGCTGACATCGACCAGACCATGGACCCCGCGACCGTGGTCAACGAATATTTCACCAAGTCCGGTCTGGGCGGCTCAGTCACGGGCGTGACGGTCACCGAAAGCCTTGGCTATCGCTCGGTCAGCGCGACCGCACGCAAGACGATCAACACGCAGCTGATCCACATGCTGGGCGTCGATACCATGAGCGCACCGGCAGCAGGTGCCGCGGAAGAACGCGTCGACGCGGTCGAGATTTCCATGGTGCTGGACGTGTCCGGCTCGATGGCATCGAACAACAAGATCGGCAACCTGCGGACCGCCGGGGGCCAGTTCATCGACGCGATCTACGCCAATACCGAGCCGGACAAGGTCTCGATCTCGATCGTGCCCTACAACGGACAGGTCAACGTCGGCCCCGACCTGATCGACAAGTACAACATCACCAACCGGCACAACAACACGTTCTGCGTGGACCTGCCTGCGTCGGTCTATACCTCGGCCGCGCTGTCGCGCAACTTGCCGATGCCGCAGCATGTGCTGGCGGATACCTACAACAGCTCGAACACCAGCTCGAGCTACAGCACCTCCAGCATGACCCCCTCGAGCGTGAACCGCTGGTGTGACGCCAACCCGGTGAACCGGATCCGCGTGCACAGCAACAACGTCACCCAGTTGAAGGGCCATATCAACACCCTGCAGCCTGTCGGCGCGACCTCGATCGACGCGGGCATGCGGTGGGGCAGTGCCCTGCTGGACCCCAGCGCGCGCAGCGTCGTGTCTGAACTCGTGTCCGAGAACGTGGTCATCGCCCCCTTCGCGGGTCGGCCGCTGGAATACAACGACCCCGAGGTTCTGAAGGTGATGGTGCTGATGACCGACGGGGAACACTGGCCGAACGAGTTCGTCAACGACGGCTTCCGCTCGGGTCCCTCGACCGTATACCGCAACACCTCGGACGACCGCTATTCGATTTACCATGCAGGTGTGAGCGGCAGCAACAAGTACTGGGTGCCCCACACCGGCAGCTGGAGCGCCGTGCCATGGGGTGGCAACATCACCCAGTCCTGCACGGGCAGCGGGCGCAACCGGGTCTGTTCGGATGTCTACTCCAACGGCTCCGCCATCCGTCTTGACTGGCAGAACGTGTGGTCGGAACTGCGCGTCCAGTGGGCCGCACAGCATCTGTATCGCCGTGCCCTGGGCGGTAACCTGAGCACTTGGGTCGACATGCTGCGCACCCGCGAAGGCACGCTGCAAAGCCCCAGCCCGCACGAGGTGTCGACCATGAACAACCGCCTGCTGAACCTGTGCACACAGGTCAAGAACCAGGGCGTCGTGATCTATACCGTGGCCTTCGAAGCCCCCGCCATGGGTCAGACATTGCTGCGCAACTGTGCAAGCTCGCCGAACCACGCCTTTGACGTCGACGGTCTGGAAATCGCCAGCGCCTTTTCCTCGATCGCCACATCCATCCGCAAACTGAGGCTGACACAATGAGCCGTCTCTTGCCCCACCCTGTCCGGTCCAGCCGTCTGGTCCAAGCCCTGCGCCGTCTTGCCGGACGCGAGGATGGCACCGCCACGCTGGAATTCGCCATCCTCTTCCCGGCCTTCATCGTGATCCTTATCTCCTCGGTCGAGGTCGGCTTCATCACGATGCGCCACACGCTGCTGGACCGCGCGGTCGACCTGACCGTGCGCGACATCCGCCTGGGAACCGGAACCGCCCCGCAATATGACGAGATCCGCGACACGATCTGCGAACGCGCCGGCGCGATCCCGGATTGCCAGAACAACGTGAAGATCGAAATGATCCGCATGGACCTGCGCAACTGGACACCGCCGCCTGCGGATTACGACTGCATCAACCATGCCGAAGAGGTGCAGCCCGTGCGTACCTTCACCAACGGCATGCAGAACGAGATGATGCTGCTGCGCATCTGCGCCATGTTCGAGCCCATCTTTCCGCTGTCCGGCCTTGGCCGGGATCTGAAGAACAACAACGAGTCCGGCTATACCGCCATGATTTCGTCCACAGCCTTCGTGCAGGAGCCGCTATGACACCGCCCCGGTTTCTTCGTCTGACGCTCAAGCGCTTTGCGCGCGACACCGATGGTACGCTGACAATCGAGGCGGTCATCATGTTCCCGATGCTGTTCTGGGCCATGCTGTCGATGCTGGTCTTCTTCGACGGCTACCGGCAGAACGGGTTGAACGTGAAGGCGGCCTTCACCATCGGCGACATGATCTCGCGCGAGGTCGATCCAATCACGCCGGCCTATCTGGACGGGGCGATCAACCTGTTCGACGAATTGTCACGCTCCTCGACCGCGCCCAGGATACGGGTCTCGGTGGTCTATTTCAAAGCAGGTGAGGACAAGTACTATCGCGACTGGTCGCAGCAGCGCGGCGGCGTTCCGGTGCTGACCAACGCCGACCTCGTGACCATGCGCGACCGTCTTCCGCTGGTGCCCGACAACGAGCGCCTGATCCTGGTCGAGACATGGTCCGATTATGTGCCGCCCTTCAATGTCGGCATCAACCAGCAGGACCTGTACAATTTTGTCTTCACCCGCCCCCGCTTTGCGCCGCAGGTGAAATTCGAAAGCTGATGCAGCGCCGCGCCACCCGCGCGGCCTGCACCACTCAGGTCTGGCCGTCGGCGCCTTCGGTCAGGATCGCCTGCATCACGTCGGCCATGTACTTGGCCTGCACCGCAGGGGCGACCCCGCCGACACCGATCCGTCGACCGATCCGCCACCACAACCCCGGATTCCAGTGCAGGGGCTGCGGGGCATGGGTGATGATGACAAAGCCGTTTGACGGCTTGAAGGCAAAGACCCCCCGGTTGACCGAGGCGATCTGATCCATGCGGACCATCACCTGCCCCCCCCTTTCGCGCAGCCCCTCGCGCGTCAGTTCCAGAACCGTGATCTCGGCGCGGCGCATCCGCTCGGCCAGAAGCAGGACACCAACGCCCAGCGCCAGCATGATCACCTGCCAGCCCAGCGCCTGCGGCGGTTGCGCCAGCGCGAAATACACCAGCACCCCGCCCAGCACGACAAGCACGGTGATCGCCATGACACGCCTTGCGCCAGTGGCCGATACGGTCGCCAATACCTCTTGCTGCATCTGATCCCGTCCCTCTCGTGTCCCTGCCCGGCAGCGTGGCATGCCGCGCCCGCCCGTCGCGCGTAACTAGCCCGCCTGCCCCTGCAATGCGAGGGGGATTTGTCGCAACCAGCCTGCCCACATGCATCATGCCCGGCGAGATGCCCCGTTCAGGCGCTGACCGCCTTGCGCACCATGTCCCAATAGATGGTTTCGACCTGCGCCACGTTCAGGCGTCCCCCCGTGCGGTACCACGTGGTTACCCCCGTCAGCATGGCGATCACCGCAAGGGTCGCGATCTTGGTATCCGCCACGGCAAAGACCCCCGCTGTCACGCCATCGCGCAGGATGCCTTCCAGCTCGTCCTCATAGGCGCGGCGCAACCCCTCGATCATGGCGAAGTTATCAGGCGTCAGGTTGCGCAATTCCATGTAGGAGACAAAGACGGCATCGGGCCTCTCAAGGTGAAACCGGATGTGAAACCGGGTGAAACCTTCAAGGCGGGCGACGGGATCGCCCGGCGCGGGGGCCGTGGCGCGGGCCGCAAGCAATTCGTCCATATGGCCGCGCATCAGGTCGAACAGCAGGCTTTGCTTGTCCGGCGTGTAATTGTAGAGCGCACCGGCCTGCACGCCGACCTCGGCCGCGATCTGGCGCATCGACACGGCGGCATAGCCATGGCGCGCGAACAGCCGCAGCGCCGCCTGTGCGACCCTGGGGCCGGTGATATCCGAATGTGACCCTGCCGTGCGTGCCATGCCTGCTGTCTTATCTGAACATGCGTTCATATCAAAGCGCCATTCCCACAGGCGACCCGATTAGGAAGATCGCACAGCCAGCATGCTTGCAACGCGGCCACGGCTGTTGCATGACGGGGCCATCATCGAAAGCGCGTCCCATGCCCGCATCCGCCCATCCGCCCCATTCACGACGCAGCCTGCCTTGGCGCATCCGGCTGTTGCTGGGCGCGGGTCTTGCGGGGCTGGGCGCCTGCGCCACCTTTCCGGATCTGGATGCGCGCATGACCGAGGCCGATGCACGCCTCGAATACCCGGTGCTGCAACCCGCCGAAGAGGTGCTGCAGACTGCCGCCGACAACGCGATCCAGCCTGAGACGCCCGAAACCCTTGAAGACCGCATGGCGGCGCTGAACAGCCGCGCAGACGCCCTGCGGAGCGCGGGCTTCGACGCCGACACGCGCGAACGGCTTGAAACCGACATCGACGCCGCAGAACTGACCGGAACGCCGACCGCCCCTCCCAAGGTGCAACCCTGACCGCCACAAGCAACGGGCGCACAGGCTGCACAGACCGCACCGAACGCTTGCGCGGCGCAAAAGCCGCCGCACAGCGTTGCAAGGATGATCCGAACCCGATACATCGCGGCTGATCACGGATTTAACCGCATAGCGTTTCACGGAGGCCCCGATGACCCAACCCCTGCGCCTTGGCATTGCCGGATTGGGCACTGTCGGCATCGGTGTAGTCAAGATCGTCAAGCAACAGGCTGCCCTGCTGGCCGCCCGGACCGGGCGCGAGATCACGATCTCGGCCATTTCGGCACGCACCCGCGACAAGGATCGCGGCGTATCGCTGTCGCGTTTCGCCTGGGAAGACGATCCCGTGGCGCTGGCGACCCGCGATGATGTGGATGTCTTCGTGGAATTGATGGGCGGCTCGGACGGGCCGGCCAAGGCCGCCACCGAAGCGGCACTTGCCGCAGGCAAGGATGTGGTGACCGCCAACAAGGCGATGCTGGCGATCCATGGCCATGCCCTTGCCGAAGCCGCCGAGGCCGCAGGCCGCGTGATCCGTTACGAGGCCGCTGTCGCCGGCGGCATCCCGGTCATCAAGACGCTGACGGAAGGGCTGGCCGCGAATCGCATCACCCGCGTGATGGGTGTGATGAACGGCACCTGCAATTACATCCTGACCCGGATGGAAGCGACCGGACAGGGCTATAACGTCCTGTTCGAGGAGGCGCACAAGCTGGGCTATCTGGAGGCCGATCCCAACCTTGACGTGGGCGGGATCGATGCGGGCCACAAGCTGGCGCTGCTGTCCTCGATCGCCTTCGGCACCCGCGTGGATTTCGACGGGATCGAGCTGGAGGGGATCCAGCGCGTCAGCCTTGACGATATCCGCCACGCGGCCGACATGGGCTACAAGATCAAGCTGCTGGGCGTGGCGCAGATGACCGGGCGCGGTCTGGAACAGCGCATGTCGCCCTGCCTTGTGCCGGCGGGCAGCCCGCTGGGCCAGCTGGACGGCGGCACCAACATGGTGGTCATCGAAGGCGATGCGGTAGGCCAGATCGTCCTGCGCGGGCCGGGCGCGGGCGAAGGCCCCACCGCCAGCGCGGTGATGGCCGATGTCTGCGACATCGCGCGCGGCTTCCGCCTGCCGGTCTTCGGCCAGCCCGCCAGCACCCTGACCTCCGCGCAGCGCGCCCAGTCGGTGCTGCCAGCACCTTATTACCTGCGGATGATCCTGCGCGACAAACCCGGTGCTCTGGCCAAGGTGGCGGCCATTCTGGGCAATGCGGGCGTGTCGATCCACCGGATGCGCCAGTATGACCATGTGGACGACAAGGCGCCGGTGCTGATCGTGACGCACAAGACCACCCGCGCGGCGCTGGACGAGGCGCTGACCGCGATCTCTGCGACAGATGTGGTGACCGATGCGCCTGTCGCCCTGAGGATCGAGACGGTGTGAGCGGACCATACCTCAGACAGGGGGGCTGTCCGCCCCCCGGTGCGCCTCTGGCGCCCTCCCCCCGAGGATATTTCGGGCAAGAAGAAACGGGCGCGCGATCATGAGTTTTCTGGGGGTCGAGGAATCGCTGGGCGGGCGGCGCTGGGTGGGACCGGGCACCGAGATCACCCGACAGGCCGAAGCCATCGTGCAGGCGACGGGCCTGCCGGATGCTCTGGCGCTGGTGCTGGCGCGACGCGGCGTCCATGCATCCGAGGCGGCCACCTTCCTGGAGCCGCAGTTGCGCGACCTGTTGCCCGATCCGCGATCCCTGCGCGACATGGAGCAGGCAGCGGCGCGTTTCGTAACTGCCGTCGGCAAACGCGAAAGGATCGCGATCTTTGCCGATTACGATGTGGATGGCGGCAGTTCGGCGGCGCTGCTGATCCTCTGGCTGCGCCAGATGGGGCTGGCCGCCACTCTTTACGTACCCGACCGCATCGACGAGGGCTATGGCCCCAACGAGCCGGCAATGGCCGCACTGGCACAGGATCATGACCTGATCATCTGCGTCGATTGTGGCACGCTGTCCCATGGCCCCATCGCGGCGGCAAAGGGTGCCGATGTGGTCGTGCTGGATCATCACCTGGGGGCCGAGACCCTGCCCCCCGCGCTGGCCGTGGTCAATCCGAACCGGCAGGATGAAAGCGGCGATCTTGCCCATCTCTGCGCGGCCGCCGTGGTCTTTCTGATGTTGGTCGAGGCCAACAGGCAGCTGCGCGACAGTGACCGGAAAGGCCCTGATCTGATGGCGCTGCTGGACCTCGTGGCGCTGGCCACGGTGGCGGATGTCGCGCCCCTGATCGGCGTGAATCGCGCGCTGGTCCGGCAGGGGCTGCGCGTGATGGCGCGCCGCGAGCGGCCCGGCCTTGTGGCCCTGGCCGATGTGGCACGGATGGATGGGCCGCCCTCGACCTATCACCTGGGTTTTCTGCTGGGGCCACGCGTCAATGCGGGGGGCCGGATCGGCAAGGCCGACCTCGGCGCGCGGCTTCTGGCCTGCGAAAGCCCGCATGATGCACAGCGCATGGCTGCGCAACTGGACCAGTTGAACACCGAACGCCGCGAAATCGAGGCTGCCGTGCGCGCCGAAGCCATGGCCCAGGCCGAAGCGCGCGGGCTGGAGGCGCCGCTGGTCTGGGCCGCCGGCGAAGGCTGGCATCCCGGTGTCGTGGGTATCGTCGCCGCCCGCCTGAAAGAGGCCACCGGCCGCCCTGCCGTGGTGATCGGGCTGGACGGGGACGAGGGCAAGGGATCAGGGCGCTCGGTCGCGGGTGTGGACCTCGGCGCGGCCATCCAGCGTGTCGCCGCCGAAGGGCTGCTGATCAAGGGTGGCGGGCACAAGATGGCGGCCGGTCTGACCGTGGCGCGCGATCGTCTGGAACCCGCGATGGCGCGGCTGGCCGAACTGCTGGCCAAACAGGGCGCCGGGATCGGGGGACCGGCCGACCTGAAGGTGGACGGGATGCTGATGCCGGGTGCTGCGACCGTCGAACTGATCGACAGGATCGAGGCCGCGGGCCCCTTTGGCGCCGGCGCCCCTGCCCCGCGTTTTGCCTTTGCCGATGTGGCGATTCACTTTGCCAAGCGGATCGGGGACAGCCACCTGAAGCTGACCTTTGGCGATGGGCTGGGCGCGCGCCTTGAGGCGATCATGTTCGGGGCCTTCGACGGCCCCCTTGGGGCCGCGCTGGAGGGCCATGGCGGCGCCAGGTTCCACCTTGCAGGGCGGCTGGAGATCAACCGCTGGGGTGGCCGCCAAAGCGTCCAGCTGCGTCTGGAAGACGCCGCGCGCGCGGGTCACTGACCACGTGCCCTGCCGCGAGGCAGGGCCGGATCCGGCGATATCCGGGGCTGCGAAAAGAATCTCGACCAGAGCGTAAAATTCCGCTTGCGCCCGCCATTTGCATTGCCTAAAAGCCGCCTCACGCCAAGGTTTGGCCCGTTCGTCTATCGGTTAGGACGCCAGGTTTTCAACCTGGAAAGAGGGGTTCGATTCCCCTACGGGCTGCCAACATCTCCAAGAAATCATTGTTTTACAGCGTATTGCGCGGCAATATGGACCACGAATTGTTGAGCATGGTCCACATCAGGCCGATGACATCCGATTTTTAGCGGCGCTTGCCGCTTCCCTGCGTCTGAACTTTTTTGTGTAGACGGATGCAGTCTTCGGTTCGGTCCAGCCGAATGCAGACATGATCTCATACTCCGTGGCCCCGCGTTCGGCCATGAGTTCGGCGACCCCCTTCCTGATTCCATGTTGCGAACGGTTCGCCTTGCCATCTTCACCAACAAGCCCCGCCTCAACGACCCACTTTCTAACCCTGTTGTCGAGGCTGTCAGATGACTTGAATGGCCGACCGTATTCCGTCGCGATATAAGTATCGCGCACGTCGTGGTGCTGCAGTTCACTCATGAGGATCTCGTCCATAGGAAGAGACACGAAAGCACTTCCCTTTTTCTTAGGCTGCCATTCGATATAAACTACACCATCATGGGTGCTTTCATTGGCTGGCCCCATGGTTGGCGCATCCGAGATTCGGCTATGCGTCGAATAAGCAAGGCAGAACCAGAGCCGTGCCATGGTGCCCGGCCCGAACTTAGTCAGGAACGTCTGGACATCCTTTGCAGTCCAAGGCGTTGCCCCACCCTTGCTACGATGAGTTGATTTCACGCCGAACACTGGGCTGTTCTCGGGAAAGCCTCGGTCTTGCCCCCACTTGTATGCTGCGCGAAGCGCCTTCAGGCAGGTCTCGGCTGCACCCGTCCTTGCCCCGAATGAGTCCTGAATGTGAATGAAGGCCTGCCGTGGAAGATCTGCGTCCAGAGAGCCAATTCGGTCGCCGTCCAGGTCCTTGACATCGCAAGCCTGCCTCAAGCCCGTCCGCCTTCCAGACAGCGTGAGAGGCGACAGGCTACCCGCCTTCACGTCAATTTCCATTGCCGCAAGGAACCTGTCGCACAGTTCATCAAGCGTGTGAGAAGGTTAGTTCTTCCGGAATCTCCGGCATCGTCGCGAGCTTGGTCTGTAGCGCCATGAGCTTCTGTTTGACGTCCCGCACAACAGGACAAAGCTCTCGGTTCGAGCCCCCCCCGACCAAGGCCCGGACGGTTTCGACCGAAGGCATCTTGCCGTTGTTCTCCTCAATAAACTGAACGACAGCCCTTTCCACTTTCTGAAAGCGTTCCTGAGCACTTGCGCGCTCTGCGGAGAAGCCGACGCCACACTGCGCGGCGGTTGTTTCAGGTTTCGTCATTAGATGACCCTTTCTGTGTGATGGTCATACCGGGTAATGGTCTTACCCGGTATGACCGCCTCACCATGAGGCGGCAAAAGGGACTTGGTATTGGTTGGATCAGGGCAGAAAATTTAACTTAGAATTTTGCATT
>JBFHIW010000031.1:0-42303 GCA_041596235.1 Paracoccaceae bacterium | reverse complement strand
CCGCGCGCAAGTACCTGAGCGTCTACCTGCTGGGCGCGCGCGACGCGACGATCAAGTTCGCCGACATCTGGAGCCGCAGCCGCGACATGCAGGCGCGCGCCGACTACGAGGCACTTTTGACGGATCTTGAGCAGAATTTTGCCGCAAGGACGCAAAAACTGTTGCTAGACGACCGTAGCGACCTGACCGTGGAAATCGAGGTGCTGCGCGAAAGACTGGATCGCGAAGGGGTGCATCCGCGCGAGTGAACTTGAGACATCCGGTCGGGGCATCCGCCGGGATTTGAAATGGTACCCCGTCCGCCACACGGGTGAAAACGTATGAAAAGGAACCGCCATGTCTGACACCACACGCCGCAAGGCCCAGGAAACCCTCGCCATGGTCGAGGAAGTGACCGCGACCATCCTGCCCGAACCCGGACCCGCGACGGCGATCGTGCCGCTGGCACAGGCCGACAGCGCGCTGAGCGCCGAGATCACGCGCCGCATGGCGGAACTGGACATGAGCGACACCCAATCCATCGTGTCCTTCGGATCGCGCGCCCAGGCGGAACTGCAGACGATCAGCCAGGCGATGCTGACGGATGTGCGCAACAAGGATGTGGGCCCGGCGGGTGACAGCCTGCGCAACATCGTCTCGACCATCCGGGGCTTTTCGGTCTCGGAACTGGACGTGCGCCGCGAACGCAGCTGGTGGGAGCGGCTGCTGGGCCGCGCCGCGCCTTTCGCGCAATTCACCGCGCGGTTCGAAAAGGTGCAGTCCCAGATCGACAAGGTGACCGAGGATCTGCTGAGCCACGAGCACAAGCTGCTCAAGGACATCAAGTCGCTGGACATGCTCTATGACAAGACGCTGGCCTTCTATGACGAGCTGGCCCTTTATATCGCCGCGGGCGAAGCCAAGATCGCCGAGATGGACAGCACCACCATTCCCGCCAAGGAGGCCGAGGTGAAGACCGCCCCCGAAAATGACCAGGAGATGCAGGCACAGGAGCTGCGCGACATCCGCGCCGCGCGCGACGATCTGGAGCGCCGGGTCCATGACCTGAAACTGACCCGTCAGGTGACGATGCAGTCGCTGCCCTCGATCCGGCTGGTGCAGGAGAACGACAAGAGCCTGGTGACCAAGATCAACTCGACCCTGGTGAACACCGTGCCGCTGTGGGAAACCCAGCTGGCCCAGGCCGTGACGATCCAGCGCTCTGCCGAAGCCGCCCGTGCGGTGCGCGACGCGAATGACCTGACCAATGAACTGCTGACCGCGAATGCCAAGAACCTGCGCGACAGCAACCGCGTCATCCGCGAAGAGATGGAGCGCGGCGTCTTCGACATCGCTGCGGTCAAGCAGGCCAATGCCGACCTGATCGCCACCATCAACGAAAGCCTGCAGATCGCGGATGAAGGCAAGGCGAGCCGCGCCGCCGCCGAAGTCGAGCTGAAGAAGATGGAAGCCGAATTGCGCGACACACTGGCATCGGCCAAGGCGCGCAAGACAGGCTTGGGCGACACCGCCGGCACGGCAGTTCCAAGGGCCTGAGACTGAATGCAAAAGGGCCTTGGCGTGAAGATTGCGGGTTTTCTGGCGGGTTTTGCCTTGCTGGCGGGATGCGACATGCCCGCCCCTCCGGGGGCGGGTGGTCCGGCCACGGCACCCCGCCCGCCGCAGGTTGATCCCGCGCCGCGCGATACGGCCCCTTCGGCCGAAAGCCTTGCGCTGGCGGCCTATTACGGCAAGCTGCAGGCCGATCTTCTGTCACAGGGCCTGCTGCGGACCGACGGCGGCGGGCGCGACGCCCCATTCGGCGCGCGCGAGCTGGCCCGCAACTTCGAGCTGATCACCTTCTTCGACGAATACGAACGCGGCGCGGGCTTGCGCGCCTCGTCCGGGCGCCCCGTCCCCCTGCGCCGCTGGACCCAACCCGTCAGGGTCAGCGTGGAATTCGGCCCCTCGGTTCCCGAGGACCGGCAACGCGCGGATCGCAGCGCCATCAGCGCCTTTGCCGCGCGCCTGTCCAGTGCCAGCGGCCACCCGGTCGTGATGGACGCCCCCCGCGCCAACATGCATGTGCTGATCTACAGCGAGAATGATCGCGCCCTTCTGCCGCAACGCGCGCGTGATCTGGCACCGGGCATCAGCCAGGGTGCGTTGTCGGTGTTTCGCAACCTGCCCCGCCAGATCCATTGCTTCGTGATGGCTTTTTCCGGCAGCGGACCGCAGATGCACACCTATTCCCGGGCCATCATCGTGATCCGCGCCGAACATCCCGACCTGCTGCGCGACTCCTGCGTGCATGAGGAAATGGCCCAGGGCATGGGCCTTGCCAATGACAGCCCGCGCGCCCGGCCCTCGATCTTCAACGATGACGATGAATTCGCGCATCTGACCCGCCATGATGCACTGCTGCTGAAAATGCTCTATGATCCGCGCCTGAGCCCCGGCATCACGCTGGATCAGGCCCGCCCGATCATTGCGCAGATGGCCGAGGAATTGATGGGCGGCCCGTCATGACCCCCCATCACCCACACCGATCGTTCTAAGCCCAGGGAGCAGCCCATGCCGATTTTCGATTTCCTCCGCGGACAGTTCATCGACGTCATCCACTGGACCGACGACAGCCGCGACACGATGGTCTGGCGCTTCGAACGCGAAGGCCACGAGATCAAGTATGGTGCCAAGCTGACCGTCCGCGAGGGCCAGGCCGCCGTCTTCATCCATGAAGGCCAGCTGGCCGATGTGTTTACCCCCGGCCTCTATATGCTGGAAACCAACAACATGCCGATCCTGACCAGTCTGAACCACTGGGATCACGGCTTCCGCTCGCCCTTCAAATCCGAGATCTATTTCGTCAACACCACCCGTTTCAACGATCTGAAATGGGGCACCAAGAATCCGATCATCGCGCGCGATCCCGAATTCGGGCCCGTACGCCTGCGCGCCTTCGGCACCTATTCCGTACGTGTCACCGATGCCGCGCGCTTCATGACGGAAATCGTGGGAACCGACGGCGAATTCACCGCCGACGAGATCACTTTCCAGATCCGCAACGTGATCGTGCAGGAAGCCAGCCGCGTCCTCGCCTCCTCGGGCATCCCGGTGCTGGACATGGCGGCCAACACGGCCGAACTGGGCAAGCTGGTTGCGGCGCAGATCTCGGCCACGGTCGCCTCCTACGGGCTGACCATCCCCGAGCTCTACATCGAGAACATCTCGCTGCCCCCGGCGGTTGAGGCCGCGCTGGACAAGCGCACCTCCATGGGGATTGCGGGCGATCTGACCCGGTTCACCCAGTATTCCGCGGCCGAGGCCATGACCGCCGCCGCCGCCAACCCCGCGGGCGGGGGCGGCATGGGGGCCGGTCTTGGCATGGGCATGGGCATGGCCATGGCGAGCCAGATGGCCCAGCCCGGCCCTTGGGGCGCGGCCTCCGCTCAGGCGCCTGCGGCCCCACCCCCGCCCCCGGTCGAACATGTCTGGCACATCGCCGAGAATGGTCAGACCAAGGGCCCTTTCTCCAAGGCCTCGATGGGTCGCATGGCCGCCGACGGCGCGTTGAGCCGCGACAGCATGGTCTGGACCCCCGGCCAGGACGGCTGGATGCGGGCCGAGGATGTGGCCGAACTGGCGCAGCTGTTCACCATCCTGCCGCCCCCACCGCCGCCCCCCGCCAGCTGATCCGCCGCGCATCCTTCCCGCGCGCCGCGACTGGCGCACCGGGCGATGAAAGACCCTTGTCCGCATGATAGATGCCCCACCCCCCGCCCCGGTTCAGGAACACCGCTTTCCCTGCGAACAATGCGGCGCGGACTATCGCTTTGCACCGGGCGAAGGCGCGCTTGTCTGTGATCACTGCGGAAATCGTCAGCCGATCGCGGCGCCGGGGCCTTGGTCCGGCGCGCTGCGCGAGCTGGATTTCGACGCGGCCCTGTCGCACAGCCTGCCCAGTTCCGAGATCGAGGAAACGCGCATCTCCACCTGCACCAGTTGCGGCGCGCAGGTCGAATTCGACCCGGCGGTGCATGCCCTGGAATGCCCCTTCTGCGCGACCCCCATGGTTGCGGACACCGGCACGCATCGCCATATCAAGCCGCGCGCGGTGCTGCCCTTCGCGCTTGACGAACGCGCCGCGCGCCGCGCCATGACCGACTGGCTGGGCAAGCTGTGGTTTGCCCCCAATGGCTTGCAGGACTATGCCCGCAAGGGGCGGGCGATGGCCGGCATCTATGTGCCCTACTGGACCTTCGATGCCGATACGCAAAGCCGTTACACAGGCCAGCGCGGCACGGTCTATTACGAGACGATCACCGTGATGCGCGACGGCAAGCCCACACGCCAGCAGGTGCCGCGCATCCGCTGGACGCCCGTCTCGGGCCGCGTGAAGCGCTGGTTCGACGATGTGCTGGTGCTGGCCGCGAACAGCCTGCCGCGCCGCTATACCGAAGGGCTGGAACCATGGGACCTGTCCGCCCTGCAACCCTATCGCCCCGAATACCTGGCCGGGTTCCGCGCCGAGGGCTATACGGTCGATCTGGAACAGGGCTTCGGCCTTGCGCGCGAAAAGATGGACCGCGTGATCGAGCGTGACATCCGCTTCGACATCGGCGGCGATCAGCAGCGCATCAGCCAGGTCGACACGCAGATCAAGGACGTGACCTTCAAGCATGTGCTGCTGCCTGTCTGGCTGGCCGCCTACAAATACCGTGGTCAGACCTATCGTTTCGTGGTCAATGGGGCGACAGGCCGGGTGCAGGGTGAACGCCCCTGGTCGGTCTGGAAGATCGCCTTTGCCGTGGTCCTCGGCGCGCTGGTCGCGGGGGCTGTTGGCTACGGGATCGCTCTGAACGAAGGAATGATGTGATGACTGACACCGCCGCAACCCTCGACGGGCTGCTTCTGTCCCGCCACAGCTGCCGTGCGTTCCGGCCTGATCCCCTGCCGGACAGCCTGATCGGCGACATCGTGAGCAGCGCCGGGCGCGTGCCGTCATGGTGCAATGCGCAGCCCTGGCAGGTCATCGTCACCCGTGCGCCGGAAACAGACCGCTTCCGCGAGGCGCTTCTGGCCGCAGCCACAAGCCAGCCTGCACAACCCGATCTGGAATGGCCGCGCCAATATACCGGCGTCTACCGCGACCGCCGCCGCACCTGCGGCTTCCAGCTTTACGACAGCCTCGGCATCCCCAAGGAAGACCGCGCCGCGACCCATGCGCAGATGCTGGAAAACTACCGCCTTTTCGGCGCGCCCCATGTCGCCATCATCACGACCGAGGCCGATCTCGGCCCCTACGGTGCGATGGATACGGGCGGTTTCGTGGCGCTTTTCACGCTGGCGGCTCAGGCGCGCGGCATAGCCTCGATCCCGCAGGCCGCAGTGGCGGCACAAGCGCCCTTCCTGCGCGACTGGTTCGGCATTCCACAGCATCGCCACATCCTGTGCGCGATTTCCTTTGGTCTGGAAGACACGGACCACCCGGCAAATGCCTTCCGCACGGAACGCGCACCCCTGTCCGAGATCCTCGAACTGCGCGGCTGACCGCCCGCTTCTTCTTGCGTCAAATATCCTCGGGGGGATCGTCGAACAGAGTTCGACGCAGTCGAACACGGTTCGACGTGGGGGGCGGACAGCCCCCCGGCCCACCTCGGCATGAACCCCGCCGGGCTTACCCCTTGCGGATCGGCACCCTCACGCTTGTCACCCCGCCCGGTCCCCTTTTCGGGATGGTAGTGGTCAGCACGGCATCCTTCAGATGTGCATCCACCTTGTCGGCCTGTGCATCCGCCGGCACGCGAAAGCTGCGGATGAAGGATCCGTATTGGCGGTCGCCGAAGAACCATGTGTCGCCCTTGTCCTTGCGGCTGAACGATGTCTCGCCCGCGACGGTCACCGTGCCCGGATGAACCGAAACCTCGATGTCATTTTCCGCGACACCGGGCAGATCCATGGTGATGCGGCAGGCATCGCCAGTCGTCGCGGCATCCGACACAGGCGCGCCAGTTGGTCATGCGCGTCCGCATGCCTTGATCCGGATCGATGCCCGGCGTAGTCAGGGCGCAAACAGCAAGGAGACATGGTGCCATGCGCGCACTCATCCAGCGGGTCACCCGCGCCTCGGTCAGCGTTGACGGGCAGCAGATCGGCCAATGCGGGCACGGCCTGATGATCCTTGTCTGCGCCATGCAGGGCGATACCGTGGCGCAAGCCGATCAGCTGGCGGCCCGGATCGCCAAGCTGCGCATCTTCAAGGATGAAGAGGGCCGGATGAACCGTTCGGTTCTGGACACGGCAGGTTCCGCGCTGGTGATCAGCCAGTTCACCCTGGCCGCCGATACATCGCGCGGCAACCGCCCCGGCTTTTCCGCCGCCGCCGCCCCCGAGGACGGCCGCAGGCTTTACGAGCGCTTCGCCGCCAGCCTGACAGCGCTTGGCATCGCGACCGAAACCGGCCGGTTCGGCGCCGACATGGCAGTGGAACTGGTCAATGACGGCCCGGTCACCATCTGGCTCGAGACCTGACGCAGCCCCTCAGGGTTCGCGAAACGCCTCGCGCGACTTGTAAAGCGGCTTGAGAAGGTATTGCAGCACCGTCTTGCGCCCTGTGTGCAGCTCGACCGAAGCCTGCATCCCGGGCCGGATCTGGACCAAGGCCTGACGGTCGGTCAGGTTCTTCATGTCAACCCGCAGCGTGACCCGGTAATGCGCCGCCGCATCGGGGTTGCGCGCACGTTCGTCCTTGAACGTATCGGCCGAAATCACATCAACCCGCCCCTTGAGCGTGCCGAAGATCGTGTAATCATAGGCCGTCAGCTTGATCGTCGCCTCCTGCCCGGGGCGGATATTGGCGATATTCTCGGGACGCACCCGCGCCTCGACAAAAAGCTCCTCGTCCAGCGGAATGATCTGCAGGATCTCCTCGCCGGGGCGCACTACCCCGCCGATGGTTGACACCGACACCGCCTTGACGATCCCCCGCAAGGGGCTGACCAGAACGGTGCGCGTCAACTGGTCCTGGCTGGACTTGAGGTTCTGGCGCAGCGTCGCCAGTTCGCGCAGCGTTGTGGCATAAGCGTCAGCGCGTTCCAGCTCGGCGCCGGTGACGATCTCGTCATGGCGGATGCGGGCATCGGCATGGGCCTTGCGGGCGCGCGTCACCTCGATCAGCGAGACGATCTTGCGCTCCAGCATCGCCTCCATCATCTGCATTTCCTGCCGGGCCTGATCCATCACCCGGCGCGCTCCGGCCGCACGGCTGTCGAAGTCGGTCTGCCGGGCCTGCAACAACACCTGTTCCGAGGCCACCATCGCCGGATTGCGCGCGGCCAGATCCGTCGGCACGCCAAAGGCGGGTTGCCCCGCCAGTTCGGCCTCCAGCCGCAGGCGGCGGATTTCCAGCGCCGCGATCTGGTCCAGCAGGTCATCGACCGAGGCGCGGAACTGCGTGCCCTGCAACCGCGCCAGCACATCGCCGCGCTGCACCATGTCGCCCTCGCGCACTGCCAGTTCGGCCAGAATACCCCCTTCAAGGTTCTGGATGATCTGCGGCCGCGAGGCCGAGATCATCTCGCCCTCGGCGCGCACGATCTCATCGACCCAGGCCATGCTGGCCCAGACGATGAACAGCCAGACAGTGCCCGCGCAGAGCCAGATGGTCAGGCTGGGCCCGCGCAGCCGCGCGTTCAGCTGCGCGGCAAGCGTGATGGCGGGATGCGCCAGTCTCATAGCCCGCCCCCCGCCGGGGTTGCCAGATGCGCCATCACCTGATCGCGCGGCCCGTCCACAGCCAGCCGCCCGTTCTGCAGCACCATCACCCGATCCGTCAGCGACAGGATGGGCATGCGGTGGGTGGCAATGACCACCGTGCGCCCCTCCATCCAGCCTGAAAGGCGGCTGATCAGCGTCGCCTCAAGCCGCTGATCCAGTGCGGCGGTCGGCTCGTCCAGCAGGCATACGGATGGGTTCTGCAACCACAGCCGCGCCCAGCCCAGCGACTGGCGCTGCCCCACCGACAGCCCCGCGCCGGCATCGCCCAGTTCCAGATCCAGCCCGCGCGGATGCGCCTTGACGAAGGGGCCAAGCCCCGCGAAATCCAGCGCCTCCATCAGACGGTCATCATCGCGCTCCAGCAGGCTGAAGGTCAGGTTGTCGCGCAGACTGCCTGCAAACAGGCGCACATCCTGCCCCAGATATCCGATGGCACGGCGCAGATCGCGCGGCTCGATCTGGCCCATTTCCGTGCCGTCGGCCAGAATGCGCCCCCGCGACGGGCCATGCAGCCCCGACAAGAGCCGCAGCAGCGTCGACTTGCCCGACCCATTGGCCCCCAGAACGGCGACATGCTGGCCCGGCAGGATCGCGAGGGCCGGAATGTCCAGCACGGTTGCCGCCTCGTCGCCGTAACGGAACTGGATCTCGCGCAGCTCGTAATGTCCCGTCAGACGGTCGCGCCGCAGATAGCTGCGCCCCGTTTCGCGATCCTGCGGCGCATGGGCGATATCATCCAGCGCATCCAGCGCGGTGCGTACATTGCCCCAGCGCGCCATGGTGCTGGCCAGTTGCGACAGCGGGGCCAGCGTCCGGCCCGTCAGGATGCCGACAGCGATGATCGAACCCACGGTGAATTGCCCGGCAAAGACCAGATAGGCCCCGATCACCACCGCCGCGACATAGGTGGCCTGCTGCACGCCCTGCGCCCAGATCGTCAGCGCCGAGGCCAGCTTGCGTTGCTCGGACGAGGTGACCGCCGACAGGGTCGTCAGCTCGGACCACAGACGCCGGGTCCGGTCCTCGCCGCGCAGGGTCTTGACCGTCTCATGCTCGTAGATGACTTCCTGCAACAGCCGCGCCGCCCGGACCGAGGCGCCCTGCCCCTCTTCAGTCAGGCGCAGCATGCGCCCCTGCATCAGGAAACCGGGCAGCACCATCAGCACCCCGCCCAGCACCAGAACCCAGACCACATTGCCCCCGATCGAGGCGACAAGCAGCAGGAACACGAAGACAAAGGGAATATCGGCCAGCGTGCCCACGGTCGCCGTCGTGAAGAACTCCCGCACCGATCCGAAATCGCGCATCGCGCTGAAGATCTGCGAGGGGCTGCGCCCCGCGATATCCGACCGCGCCCCAAGGATGCGATCCATCAGCCGCGCCTGCACGGTCAGTTCGATCTGCCGACCCGCCCCGTCCATGAGCTGCGCCCGTGCCGCCTTGAGCACGGCTTCCATCAGAAGCGCCAGCACAGCACCGCCTGCCAGCACCCACAGCGTTGCCTGCGACTGGTGCGGTATCACCCGGTCGTAGACCTGCAAAGAGAATAGCGCGACGGCCACCGCCAGCAGGTTTGCCACGAAAGAGCCCAGCATCACATCGACGAAGGGCCGCCGCAGGGCCGCGAATTCGCCCCAGAACCAGTGCAGAGCCGCAGGGGCCGCCACATGGGCCTTGGCCAGCCCCGCAACCGGCGCTTCGGCCTGCAGGATCATGCCACGGAAATGCGGCAGGAAATCCGACAGCGGCACCTCAAGGCGCTTGTCCGGGCTGATCGCATCGAAGATCGTGACCGCGCCATCAGCCGCATCCCCCGCCTGCCCCAGAACCAGAACCCATTGCCCGCCCTGCATCCGCGCCAGCGCTGGCCACATGTCGGGCGTGAAGGCGATCACGCGGCGATCCTGCGTGCTCAGCCCGCAGATCGCATAGCAGGGGGCCAGCGCATCCGCCGGGTTGTCGGAGGGGGCATCGGCCGCAAGCAGCGCCTCGATCACGTCGCGGCGCGACAGGTTGCGCCCCAGCAACCCGGCATGCGCCACGACAAGATTGGCCAGATCGGCGATGGCCGGATCGACCGATGCGAGGCGCGGATCGACCGTGGCCGGGCGCGGATCGGCCACCGATTGCAACCGCGCGCGCGGTGCCTCAACCGGATCAGCCTGATCCGCGATCCGGGGTTGCGCCGCCCCCGTCACAGCTTGCCCCCATCGGCCAGCAGGCCCAGTTCGGCCGCGATGTCCAGTTCGGCCTGCATGGCGCGATAGGCCAGCCCCGCCGCCTGCTGCTGTTGCCGCGCGAATTGCTCGTAAAGGCCCACCACATCCATCACCTGACGCTGACCTGCATCGTATTGCGCCTGGAACAGATCCAGATTGGCCTTGGCCTTGCTGGTCAGCACCATCCCCTCCTGCGCCTGACGCGCCAGCGCGATACGTTCCTGCTGCAGGCGGCGCAGGCGACGTTCCGAATCCTCCCGGGTCTGCACCACCTTGCGCCGCTCGCCCTCTGTCGCGGCCTCGACCGCGCGCAAATCATCGGCGGTGCCGAACCCCAGCGGGCGCGCAGTGCGGAGATCGAGCGAGGGATCAGGCGCGCCGCGCCCGACGGCGGCATTGGCGCTGAGTGTCGGCAGGAAGCCCGCGCGCTCGATCCGGGCACGCGCCATGGCGCGTTCCTGCTCGGCCTCGGCCACGCGGACGGGCAATGGCACCGGCACCGGATCGGGCAGCCGCAGGGCTTCAAGACTGCCCCGCGTCAGGGCGTCACCCTCCAGCATGGCCGGATTGACCCCCATCGCCGACAGCTCCGCCACGGCGGCGCGCGCGGCTTCGCCTTCGCGCTGCTGGGTCGCGCGGATCTCGGCCAGTTTCTGGCGCAACACCTGCAGGTCGGACTGATCCGAAATACCGCCGGCCACGCGTTCGGACATGATCCATTCGAACTGCGACATGTCCCGTTCCGCCGCATGCGCCAGTGCGGCCTTGTCCTGCGCCTCGCGCGCCGCAAGGTAGAGTGTCAGCGCACTCCGCACACGGGCATTGCTGTCCTGCACCAGAGTCACGGCGGCCACCTCGACATCGGCCTTGGCAAAATCACGTTCGGCCTTCTTGCGCCCGTTGTCGAAGATGACCTGCTCAACCACCAGCATGGCGACCACCGATCCAAGACTGCTGAGGCTGACCTGCGGGCCGATACTGGGCAACCAGTTGCGCGACTGCGCCCGCGCGCGCAAACGCGCGCTGCGCAAGGCAGCCCCCGCAGGACGGCTGTCCGCCGCCAGCACCGCATCCGCCACATCGGCCAGCACCGAGCCATCAGGCAGCGCGCTGCGCCGCCCCATCAGATCGTTCAGCAAGGCCGAGGCTTCGGCGGCATCCTGCACCGCGTCACCCGGATCAAGCCCTTCGGCCACGGGTGTCGCATCGGGCATCAGCATGCGGCTGACACCTGCCCCTTCGGTTCCGGACATGCAGCCCGGCAGACCCAACAGCGCCAAACAGGCCAGATAAGGCCCTGCCTTGCGGGTTGCTCTGCATTTCCTGTCGCCCTGCCTCATGCCAGCCCCTTGTTGCGGTGCCTGTTCTGTTGGCGTGGCCATCCTGTGCATGGCCACGCGGCTGTCCGGCCTTGCGGCCTGCCTCAGAAGATCCTCACATCCTCGTCCACGATCACGCGCGCCTCGCCCAGCGAATAGACCGCGTAATTGCGCCCTTCGACCACTTCGGTCCCGTCGCGCATGGCCCCCGCCAGCGTCAGGCTGTCGTCGCTGCCGCCATGGATGGTCAAGCTGCGCTGATCCGGCGAAAGCGCGAGAATCTGCGCCTCGGTCAGGGTCAGGGTGCTGTCCTCGGCGAAGGACAGATCGATCGCGTCGATCCGCGCCCCGGCGGCAATCGGCCCCGCAAGGTCGATGACCGAGGTGTTCAGCGCATCGAAGGCCAGGAAGGTGCCGCTGGCATTCCCCGCCGTATCCGTCGCGGTGATCAGCAGGTTCGACCCGTCCGGCAGGTGATCGCCGACAAAGCCGCCCCCGGCCGCGATTAGTCCGAAACTGTGCAGCGTTTCACCCAGCGGCGCGATGGGCGTGGCCACACTGTCCACCGGGGTCATGTCGCCATCGGCCTCGACCTCGGTCAGGGTGATGCGGTCGCCCGTCATCTCGATCGAGACAGAGCGGATCCCGGCCGCGTCGCGGGTATAGGAGGCCACGATCGGGTTCGTCGGCACATCCGTGTCCACGGTCAGCACCTGTGTCAGGCTGCCCATGTTGCCCGCCGCGTCACGCGCATGCACGACCATGTCCAGGGTGTGATTGCCCTGCGGCACCACCCCGCCCGGAATGAAGGCGCGCCAGTTGCCGGCGGCATCCACTGTCGCCTGGTAGAACTGTCCCTGGAATTCGACCTGAACGGTGGAGCGTCCGGCAACACCAGGAAGCGCCTCGACCTGACCGGTGACGGCGAAACCCGCCTTCGCCTCGTCCAGATTGATGGTGTTGTCGCCTGTCACGGGGCCGGACAGTTCCAGCAGGTTGAGCCTTGTATCCACCCGAACGGATTGGCGGATCTCGTCGGTATTCAGGGCTCTGTCTGTGGCGACGGCGCGCAATTCGGTGACATATTCCCCGCTGCGGATCTCGGACGGCGCGAAACGCACGCTCCAGCGACCATCGCCCAGCACGCGCGCCTCATGCGTGACACCGTCCAGCGTGACCATGACCCGCGATCCGGGCTCGACCTGCCCGGTGACGAACAGGCCCGCATCGGCGTCATCGCCATTGATCACCCCGTCCGCGGCCACGCCGGTCGAGGTCCAGTTGAAATCGCGCACCTCGGTATCAAGCACCACGGTCCGGCTGGCACTGTTGCTGTTGCGCGCGGCATCGGTCGCCGTGGCGGTGACGGCAAGATTGCCCTGCCCTTCCGGCAGGTCTGCTGTCTCGAAACGCACGCGCCACAGGCCCGCGCCATCCACATCGGCCTGTTTCCTGACAGTGCCGACCTGAACCCAGACCTCGGCGCCCGGATCGGTGGTGCCGCTGATACGCACCCCGGCCTGCCGCGCGGCGTCGTTGATCAGGCCGTTACGCCCGATCCCGTCGTCGATGGTCACGTCGACAACCGTATCCACCCGGACGGTGCGACTGGCCGTATCCACGTTGCCGGCCGCATCGCGTGCCGTGACGTTGAAGGTGGCGTCATATTCATCACGTGCAAAGTCGGTGCCCGCAAACCGCGCCGACCACGTGCCATCGTCGGCCACGGTGGCCTGACGCGTGATCGACCCGAACCGGACCTCGACCTGCGAGCCCGGCTGCGTCGTGCCGCGCAGGACCACGCCCCCGTCAGCCGCATCGGCATTGATGACATTGCCAGCGCCCAGCGGCGCGGGGTCGATCGTCAGATGATGCAGCGTATCCACGCGGATCGCCGCCGTCGCCCGACCGATATTGCCCACCGCATCCGAGGTGGTCGCGGTCAGCGTCGCCTCATGTTCGCCCGAACCGGCCGATCCGGCCGGGTAGGTGACGCGCCATGTCCCATCGCCCTGCACCGGCACGGTGCGGGTGATCGTGTCGGTCCCGTTGAACAGGGCCAGCGTCAGCATGTTGCCGGGCGTCGATGTCCCGGTCACGACCAGATCGCCCGCCGCCTCGTTGCGGTTGACGGTGCCGTCACCGGCCACAAGCAAGGACTGGATCACGATCGGATCGGGGATCGTGTCGACCCTGACCGTATCGCGGAAACTTGCGCTGTTGTTGTAGGCATCGGTGGCCGTCACGATCACGTCGCGGGTATAATCGCCCTCAGGCAGTTCGCCCGGCGTGAACCGGACGGTCCATTGCCCCTGCTCATTGGCTCTCACGCTATGGGTGACCGTGCCGATCGCCACAGCGATCCGCGCGCCCGCCTCGCTGGTCCCCGATATGTCCACGCCATCGCGATGATCATCCCCATTCACGACATGCCCGGTCGAGACGGTCCCATCCGTGAATGTCAGGTCAGGCGGCGTGGTGTCGATGGTGACCGAAGGCCCGCTCAGGTCGATCTGCTCGCCACCTGGCTGCGTGACCACGACGACAACGGGATAGGTGCCGTCCTTGGGAAACGTGTCGCCCTCGAAGACAACCTGCCAGTTTCCATCAGGATCAGGGCGGGTGACGATGACCTTGTCCCCGATGGTGACCTCAACTTCGGCTGCGGGATCCGCGGTGCCGCTGATGCCGATGCTCGGGCTGTCGCCGCCGCCCAGAACGATCGGATCACGCTCGTTGACGGTGGGCAGGCGCGGTCCGGCGGGCACCTGCTGGACAGGGAGATCGGGCTGCGCCGGCCCGGGTTGGGGCACATCGCCACCACCGCCACCCAGCAGCGCCCCTGCCGCCACGGTTCCGGCCGCAAGGGCACCAAGGCCACTGACGGCACCCAGACCGCCACCGCCAAGCAAGAGCCCCGCCGCCAGCATGCTGACCTGGTCATCATCGCCTCCCGCTGGTGCGATGATCTCGTCGTCGCCGAGAAAGATCAGATCCTCATGCGGGCTCCATTTGCCCCAGGCCTCCGTAGGGCCGTATTGCGCATAAAGCAGGCTGTCCGCGCCTTCAAGCAGCGTCACCTCGCTGAGATAGCCATCGGCGCTGATGAACAGCCGCGCCACCGCACCCTCATCCTCGGCGAAATAGCCCTTGAGGACGATCACGCGGCCATCGGCCAGCGTGACATGCAGATCAGAGCCGACCTTGTCATAGGTCTTGAGCTCGGACTGCCTGATGTTGAGAGAGATCTCTTCCCCGGCCGATACGTCGATCACCGAGGTGGCAGCGCCCGCATCCACCGTGCCGCGCCGCGTTGCACCCGTGACAGGGCGCACGACAAAATCCATTGCCTTCATGTTATCACCGCTCTACTCGTTACCGCCGATTTGCCCGGCTTTTTATACTACTTGATCGCAACCATAGGCGTTTCGTCGCCCTCTTGCTAGAGTCTTTTTGGACACACACCCCCAGATGGGCACCGCACCCCCAGATATTGTGGCGATCCGCTGCTGTTTCTGAATGACTGACGCGTCAGCACATCTGCGGCTTATTCCGTCAGAAACGGGGCCGCCCGCATGGTTTCGGGAACAGGCGCACCCAGCCGAGACAGGATGGTCGGTGCCAGTTGCAACTGGTCAAGCAGGGTGTCAGGCGCCGGTCCGCGGGCCGGACCGAAATAATAAAGCGCCACATCCCGCTGCAGATCGGAATTGCCGCCATGATGGCCACGCGCGTCCTGACCATGATCGGCGGTCACGATCACCTCATACCCCATGGCCAGCCATTTCGGGATGAAGGGGGCCAGCATCTCATCCATGACCGCGCAGGCGTGATCCATCTCCTGACAGTCGTGGTAGAAACGGTGCCCCATGCTGTCCAGCGTGCAGGTGTGCAGGATACCGTAATCCAACCCGTGGCGCGCGCACAGCATGGTCAGCGTGGCAAAGAGATCCACGTCCGAGGGGGTCATCTGGTTGATCAGCCCGTAGCCCGTCATCGTGTGAAACCGGCCATGGTTGATCGTGGCGCTGTCCGGTTCGTCATATTCGATGTCGCGCACCAGATCGAACGGCGCACGGTTGAAGAATTCCGACCAGAAGGAATGCGTGACCGCCCCCGTGACACCCCCCGCCGCACGCACCTGCGCGAACACGTCAGGATGCGACAGGCGGAAGACATTGCCATTGCCGGTACAACCATGTTCCTGCGGGGTCACACCCGTGTGGATCGAGGCATAGCAACTGGCCGAGATCGAGGGCAGCACCGAGCGCATGACCCAGGTCTGCGCCTGCCCCGCTTCGACCCAGCCCTCGAGATTGCCGAACAGCCGCCGCCAATTACGCAGCGGCACACCATCGAGAATGATCAGAAGAAGCTTGTTTTGCATCGGGTCTTCTCTTGCAGGCCGCGCAACTGCGGCGGATGGGGGAGCCTCCGGCGGGGATATTTGTCGCAAGAAGAAGCGGGCCCCGGATTTCTTCTTGCCCGAAATATCCCCGCCGGAGGCGGAATTCTAATGTCCGGCGCTTTCCATCTTGCGATGCGCGATGACCTTCTCCAGCCAGCCCAGCTCCATCTCGGGGACCGAGGACAGCAGCAGGTCGGTATAATCGTCGAAAGGCGGCGCAAGAACCTGGCTTTTGGGGCCGTAACGGACCACGCGGCCACGATACATCACGGCGATACTGTCGGCGATCGCGCGCACCGTGGCCAGATCATGCGTGATGAACAGATAGGCCACGCCTTCGGATTTCTGCAGGTTCAGCAACAGCTTGAGGATACCATCCGCGACCAGCGGATCCAGCGCCGATGTCACCTCGTCGCAGATGATCAGGCGCGGGTTCGCCGCCAGCGCGCGCGCGATGCAGACGCGCTGCTTCTGCCCGCCGGACAGTTCCGCAGGATAGCGGTCGATGAAGCCCTTGCCCATCTCGATCGCATCCAGCAGTTCCGCCACGCGCGCCTGTTTCGCAGCCCCCTTGAGGCCGAAGTAGAATTCCAGCGGCCGCCCGATGATCGTGCCCACGGTCTGGCGCGGATTCATCGCCACATCGGCCATCTGGTAGATCATCTGCACCTCGCGCAGATCCTCGCGCGACCGGCCTGCCAGATCGGCCGAAAGGGACCGGTCCGCAAAGGTGATCTGCCCGTCGGAGGGCGGCAGCAGTCCGGTGATCACACGGGCCAGCGTCGACTTGCCCGACCCGCTTTCGCCGACCACCGCAAGGGTCTGGCCCCGATGCACCTCGACATTGACATCATGCAGCACGTCGAAGGCCGTCCCGCGATAGCGTGCGGTCACATGCTCCACGCGCAGCACCGGATCGTCCGAGGGCGCCTTTTCCTCGTGCTCGATCGAGCGGACCGAGACGAGGGCGCGGGTGTAGTCCTCGCGCGGGGCGGTGATGATCTGTTCGGTGGTGCCGTATTCCACCATATGCCCGCCCTTGAGCACCATGATATCGTCGCTGACCTGCGCCACCACCGCGAGGTCATGGGTGATGTAGAGCGCGGCGACACCGGTTTCTCGGATCGCATCCTTGATCGCGGCCAGAACGTCGATCTGCGTGGTCACATCCAGCGCCGTTGTCGGTTCATCGAAGATCACGAGATCCGGCTGCGGACACAGCGCAAGCGCGGTCATCGCGCGTTGCAATTGCCCGCCCGACACCTGATGCGGGTAGCGCGTGCCGAATGTCTCGGGATCCGGCAGGCCCAGCGTCGCAAACAGTTTGACGGCGCGCGCCTCGGCCTCGGACCGGCTGGCGCGGCCATGTTCCAGCGTTGCCTCGATCACCTGTTCCATGATCCGCTTGGCCGGATTGAAGGCGGCAGCGGCGGATTGCGCCACATATGTCACCTCGGCCCCGCGCAATGCGCGCAGGCCCCGCACGCCCAGTTGCAGGATATTGCGCCCATTGACCAGAACCTCGCCGCCGGTGATGCGCACACCGCCGCGCCCATAGGCCATGGCCGACAGCCCGATGGTGGATTTGCCTGCGCCGCTTTCGCCGATCAGGCCCAGCACCCGGCCCTTTTCCAGCGCGAAGGACACGCCTTCGACGATCGTGATCTCCTGCGGGGGTTCCCCCGGCGGATAGGCGGTTGCCTCGATCTTCAGCTCCGTAACCTTCAGCAAGGGATCAGCCACCACGCCCCCCTTTCACACTTGTGGTGCGGTTGAGGATCCAGTCCGCCACCAGGTTGACCGAGATCGCCAGCGTGGCGATGGCAAAGGCGGGGATCAGCGCCGCAGGAATGCCATAAACGATGCCTTCCTTGTTTTCCTTCACGATGCCACCCCAATCCGCCAGCGGCGGCTGCACGCCAAGGCCAAGGAAGGACAGGGTCGAGATGAACAGCACCATGAAGATGAAACGCAGCCCCATTTCCGCCACGAGAGGCGAAAGAGCGTTGGGCAGGACTTCGCTGAAGATGACCCAGCCGCGCCCCTCGCCGCGCAGGCGCGCGGCCTCGACAAAATCCATCACCGTGATGTCCACGGCAACGGCCCGCGACAGGCGGAAGACGCGCGTGGAATCGAGGATGCCCATGACAAGGATCAGCACGGGCACCGTGACCGGCATGACCGACAGCACGACCAGCGCGAAGATCAGCGAGGGGATCGCCATCATCAGGTCGACGAAGCGCGACAGGACCTGATCCAGCCATCCGCCAGCGACCGCAGCCGTGAAGCCGAGAACAGAGCCCACGGAAAAGGACAGCAAGGTCCCCATGGTGGCAATGAAGATCGTGGTCTGCCCGCCGTAGATCATGCGCGACAGAAGATCCCGCCCGATGTTGTCGGTGCCCAGCCAATGATCCGCAGAGACCGGATCCCATACGCCGCCCACGATTTCTGCCATGCCATAGGGGGCGATCAGGTCGGCGAAGAACGCAGCCAGAAAATAAAGCGCGGTGAAGAACAGGCCGATGGCGGCCGAAATCGGCATTCTCATTTCGGGTGCCTCAGCCTTGGGTTGGCCAGGATGGACATCACGTCGGCCAGAAGGTTCATGCCGATGTAGACGGCGGCGAACACCAGCCCGCAGGCCTGCACCACCGGAACGTCACGCTTGGCCACGTGGTCCACAAGGTATTGCCCCATGCCGGGGTAGACGAAGACAACCTCGACCACCACAACGCCCACCACCAGATAGGCAAGGTTGAGCATCACCACGTTGATCACGGGGGCGATGGCATTCGGAAAGGCATGGCGCGCGATCACGGCGAAGCCGCCCAACCCCTTCAGCTCGGCGGTCTCGATATAGGCCGATTGCATGACGTTCAGGATCGCCGCGCGGGTCATCCGCATCATATGTCCCAGAATTGTCAGTGTCAGCACGATGATGGGCAGCGCGATCGCGTTCAGCTTTTCACCCAGCGACATCGAATCGTACACCGTCGAGATCGACGGAAACACGCGGTATTGCACGGCAAGAAAGAAGACCGCGATGTAGCCCAGCAGGAACTCGGGCACGGACACCGTGGCCAGCGTGGTTCCTGAAATCAGCTTGTCAGGCCAGCGGCCCTGATAGCGCACGGCGACAAGGCCCAGCAGGATCGCCGTTGGCACGGCGATCAGCGCCGTCCAGAAAGCCAGGAACAGCGTGTTCCAAAGACGCCCGCCCATCGCGGATGCGATGTCGCGCCCATTGGTCAGCGAGGTTCCCAGATCCCCCGTCAGCACACCGCCCAGCCACGCGACGTAACGCGCCACGGGCGGGTCATTCAGCCCCAGTTCCTCGCGCAGGTTCGCAAGTGATTGCGGCGTCGCGGCCTGTCCGAGGATGGATTGCGCCACATCCCCCGGCAGGATCTGCGTGCCGACGAAGATAAGGACCGACGCCGCCCAGAGGAGGAGGATGCCCAGCGCAACACGCTGGGCAACCAGTTTCAGGATGGGGTGCACAGGCGCGTCCTCAGGCCGTCAGCCAGACCTTGAGGCCCGCGATCCCGCTCATCATCTCGCCACCGGGGTCGGCGACGAAACCCTGCACGTTGGGGCCATGCGCGTCGATGAAGTCGTTGAACATCGGGCAGATCAGCCCGCCTTCATCATGCAGGATGCGTGCCATCTCGGCATACATGCCCTTGCGCTTGGCGGTATCCAGTTCCGCGCGTGCCGACAGCAGGAGGCTGTCGAAACTGTCGTTGAAGAACCGCGTGTCGTTCCAGTCGGCGCCCGAGTAGTAAGCCGTGGAATACATCTGGTCCTGCACCGGACGTCCGCCCCAGTAGGAGGCGCTGAACGGCTGCTTGTTCCAGACTTCGGACCAGTAGCCGTCACCGGGCTCGCGCTTGATCTCCAGCGGGATGCCCGCCTTCGAGGCCGACTGCTGGAACAGCTGCGATGCATCGACGGCGCCGGGGAAGGCCACATCGGATGTCCGCAGCACGATCGGCGTGCCGTCATGGCCCGACTTCTTGTAATGGAAGGCGGCCTTCTCGGGGTCATAGGCGCGCTGCGGGATGCCGGCATCGAACAGCGGATAGGCGCCATTGATCGGAATATCGTTCCCGATGGTGCCGTAGCCAGCAAGGATCTTGTCCACCATTTCCTGACGGTCGATGGCGTATTTCAGCGCCAGCCGCAGGTCGTTGTTGTCGAACGGCGCGGTGTTGCAATGCATGATGAACACGTAATGCCCACGGCCACCCGCATTCGCGACGGTCACGCCCGGCGCGCGCGCCAAGAGGCTGGCGGTGCGCGGCTCGACCCGGTTCACAAGGTTGACCTGCCCCGACTGGAGCGCGGCCATGCGCGCCGTCGGATCGTTGATCACCAGCACCTCGATCTGATCGACATGGCCCCGGTTCGCGCTGTCCCAGTAGTTCGGGTTGCGCTCGAACACGTGGCGCACGCCCGGCTCGTCGGATTTCAGCACATAGGCCCCCGAGAAGGTGGCGTCAGCCGGTGCATCCTTGCCGCCATTGGGCTGGATCATCAGGTGATAGTCGGCCATCAGGTAAGGCAGGTCGGCGTTGGCTGTTTCCAGCGTCACGGCCACATAGTCGCCATCGACCTTCATCGACTCGATGCCCTTCATGATGCCAAGAGCACCCGATTTGGCATTCTCGTCGCTGTGCCGCTCAAGCGTGGCCAGCACGTCGGCGGGGGTCAGGTCCTTGCCGTTGTGGAAAGTGATCCCCTTGCGGATCTTGAACATCCATGTCTTGGCATCGGAGCTGCTTTCGACGGCTTCGGCCACGCGCATTTCAAGTTCGCCCGCGGGGGTCACTTCGACCAGTGTTTCCGCGGCGGCGTTCAGGTTGAAATAGGGCACCTGCGATGCGGCCAGTGCGGGATCCATGCTGTTGGTGGATTCGCCGCCCTGAAGGCCGACTTTCAGGATGCCGCCCTTGACGGGACCCGCCGCCTGCACGGCCTCGGCGTAGAATGTTCCGGCCATGGCCGCGCTGACACCCAATGCGCCCATGCGGCCCATGAACTCGCGCCGCGACATGCGGCCAAGGCCCGCGCGCAGCTTGAAATAATCAATCTGGTTCTTGTCGATCTTTCCGGTCATTTCCATCTCCCTGTTGGCATCCGGTCGCTTGGCGCGATCCTTTTTGACCTTGCTTTCCCGCGGCAGCCTTGCGCCTGCCCCGGGCCCCTGTTCCGGGCCGGACCGTCTGGTGACGCACCCTGCCCCTCGCGGGTTGTTGACTCACGAGTCAACTTTGCCCATCGCGCCTCAGTGTTCAACTAAAAAAGCGTCTGACTGCGACATATGCATGACAGAGGCGACATCGACGGCAACAAAGAGGCTCAAATCCGCTGGACGACATGACCAGTCTAAGCACTTATGCATGATCCCTGTCGATAGTCTCGTGCAGGTCACGCGCATGAACCAGCCGGGCCGCGGCGCCTTCGCCCTCCCAGGCTTCCAGCCGCGCGGTCAGATGGAACTGTCGCGAATCCGACCACATCTCGGCATGGGTCTCGGTGCGGGTCACGATGCCGTCGCGTTCCACCTCCATGGTCCAATGGGTGCGCCCGCGCGCCGAAAGCGGATCATCGGGATGAATGTCCCACCATTCCCGCGCCACGCCACCGGACACCAGACCGTGCCCCATGTCGCGACGCTTGCCGAAATCGTCCAGAATGCGCAAACCGACCATTCCCGTGGTCAGATCGGTGGTGACCGCGCGTTCGTGATGTTCGGGGCGCAGCACCTCGACCTGCAGCGCGGGGGCCGCGTCGGGGGCTGGAAAATCCCAGCCGGGGCCGTCGGGGTCGTCATGCACCGGCAGGTCCAGATGCCCCGCGGTCAGCGTCAGCGCAGCGCCCTCGGGCGCGGGCCAGAGCATCGGCCAATAGCTGGACGACACCGCAAGGCGCAGCCGGTGACCCGCAGGGACGCGGTAGGCGATGTGGTCCAGATCCAGCGTCACGGTGACGGGCTGGCCCGGCGTCAGGGGCGCGGGATCGGCATGGCTGTCACGATGGGCAAGGTTCAGCACCCCCCATGTGATCCGGGTCGAGGCGCCATCGGGATGCACATGGCACAGCCTGACCGCGATCTGCGCCTGTGGCCTGTCGGCGGTCAGCGTCAGGGTCACGCGCGGCGCACCGGTGATCGGCGTTGCATGGTCCAGCGGTCCGGTATCGAAGCAGGACGACAGCGCGTCATCGGCGCGCTGGTCATCGGGCTGTTCCGGCCCCAGCCAGATCGCGCAGAACTCGCCCCCCGCCAGCCCGCAATGCTGCGGACTTGCGATCAGGCTTTGCAGGGGTGCAGGCGCATCGCCCAAACCGCCCTGCCCCAGATGCAGCCGCCGCAGCGGCGCGGGCGCCCCATCGCCCGCAAGCCAGCGACCGGGCCGATCCGCATACCACGTGGCCGGGCGTACCCCGTCCATCAGGTACTGCCGATAGGCGGGATCATCCTCGGCCCCGTTGGCAATACCCTTGAGCCAGCGATCCCACCAGCGCAGCATCTCCTGCAGGAAACCGATGCGGGGTTCGGGCACGGCGAAATGCGGATACTTGTGCACCCATGGACCGACGATTCCCTTGACCGGGGCCGTCAGGTTGCCGACCAGCGCCGGCACTGCGTTCTTGTAGCTGTCGCCCCAGCCGCCCACCGCCAGCGTGGCCGCCGTGATGGCACCGAAATCCTCGCAGACCGACCCATGCCGCCAATAGGCGTCGCGCCGCTGGTGGCGCAGCCAGAGCGCGGGCAGAAACGGCTCGGCCTCCAGACGCTGCAGCCACAGATCCCGCCAGTCAGGCCGCAGCGCGGGATCGGGCGGGCGCGAGGAATAGGCCCACATGGTGGCACCCCAGCCCAGATTCTCGTTCAGCAGGCAGCCGCCTTTGTAGTGGATATCGTCGGCATAGCGGTCCACGGTGGAACAGAGCGTGACGATCGCCTTCAGCGGCACGGGCTGCAGCGCGGCCACCTGCAGGGCGTTGAACCCGCCCCAGCTGATCCCCATCATGCCGACCGTCCCGCTGCACCAGGGCTGCGCGGCCATCCAATGGATCACCTCGACCGCATCCGACAGCTCCTGCGGGGAATACTCATCCTCCATCAGCCCGTCGCTGTCGCCATTGCCACGCATGTCGACGCGGATGCAGGCATAGCCGCGCGCCGCCATCCAGGGATGCGTCAGCGCATCGCGCACCGCCGTGCCGTCGCGCTTGCGATAGGGCAGGAATTCCAGGATCGCGGGCACCGGATCCCGGGCGGCATCCTCGGGCATCCAGACACGGGCCGACAGGCGGCAGCCGTCGGCAAGGGTGATCCCCATGTCAGGGGTTTCGGCAACCGGGCGCAGCGCATGATCCATCGGCGCAGCTTCGTGGGGCGCGGGGCCACCTGTCAAGCGATCTCGCGGCGCGCAGCGCGGATGGGTCGGATGGATATTTGGGGCAAGAAGAAACAGGCGGTGGCGCGTACACGCGCCGCTTGCGCGACGGGCGCTTTTGAAAAATAGTCATGCCGCACAAGGAGGCCCCAGCATGAGCCAGACATTTCGACATCCCGACATCCTCGAGATCGCGCGGACCGAGGGCAAGGTCACCGTGGAAGGGCTGGCCGAGCGGTTCGGCGTGACCGTGCAGACGATCCGCCGCGACCTGACCGAACTGGCCGAGGCGGGCAAGCTGGAACGGGTGCATGGCGGCGCGATCCTGCCATCCGGCGTGACCAATATCGGCTATGACGAGCGGCGACGCCTGAATGCCGGGGCCAAGGCCGCCATCGCGCGGATCTGCGCCCAGGACATCCCCGAAGGCGCGTCGGTCTTTCTGAACATCGGCACCACGACCGAGGCGGTCGCGCGCGAACTGCTGCATCACCGCAACCTGATGGTGGTGACGAACAACATGAACGTGGCCAATATCCTTGTCGCCAACCCCGAGGCCGAGATCATTCTGGCAGGCGGCGTGCTGCGCCGCGCCGATGGCGGGCTGGTCGGCCCCCTGACTGCCAGCGTCATCGAACAGTTCAAGGTCGATCTGGCGGTAATCGGCTGTTCGGCCATGGATACCGAAGGGGACCTGCTGGATTTCGACGTGCAGGAGGTCAGCGTCAGCCAGTCGATCATCCGTCAGGCGCGCCGCACCTGTCTTGTGGTGGATCATTCCAAACTGCACCGGGCGGCGCCTGCGCGGATCGCATCGCTGCGACAGATCGACCGCGTCTATACCGACCATCCGTTTCCGCCCGATCTGACCCGTGCCTGTGCCGATTGGGGCACCGAAATCACCCTCTGCAGCCCTGTCCAGACCTGATATGCCCAAAAAACAGGCCTCTCGCCCATGATTTACGCGCATGATTTGGGCTTTTGGATGAATTTCTCTTGGTCTCCAGTCGTTTGACGGGCCATCTTTGCAAAGACAAATCCCTCGTCTAACGTGGACCCATGGACAAACAGAGCCGTTTCTTTGACGAGATGTTCGACAGCGCTGGTCAGGCCAGGCAGCCTTATTCGCGCTATAACGATTGGTTTCAGACCGAGGACATCCGCCACTTGCGGCGCAAGTCCGAAGAGGCCGAGGCCTTTTTTCGCCGTATCGGCATCACCTTCAACGTCTACGGGCAACAGGAGGCGGACGAACGCCTGATTCCCTTCGACGTGGTGCCGCGCATCATTTCGGCGCGCGAATGGGCACGTCTGGAAGAGGGCATCGCGCAGCGTGTGCGCGCGATCAACGCCTTCCTGCACGACATCTATCACCGTCAGGAGATTCTGCGCGCGGGCCGCGTGCCGGTCGATCTGATCGCCCGCAACGAGGCATTCCTGCCGCAGATGATCGGCGTGAACCCACCGGGCGGGGTCTATACGCATATCGTGGGCACCGATCTTGTGCGCACCGGCGAGAACGAATTCTACGTGCTTGAGGACAACGCCCGCACGCCGTCCGGTGTCAGCTACATGCTGGAAAACCGCGAGACGATGCTGCAGATGTTCCCCGAGCTTTTCACGCGGCTGAAGGTGCGGCCCGTGTCCAGCTATCCGCAGAACCTGCGCCGGTCGCTGTCCGATTGCGCCCCGCCCGCCTTTGACGGCGACAAGCCCGAGGTGGCGGTTCTGACGCCGGGCATTCACAACTCGGCCTATTTCGAACATGCTTTTCTGGCCGACCAGATGGGCGCGGAACTGGTGGAAAGCCACGACCTGCGGATCGAAGGCGGTCGCGTCTGCATGCGCACGACACGCGGCTACAAGGCGATCGATGTGCTCTATCGCCGGATCGACGACGATTACCTTGACCCGTTGAACTTCAACCCCAACTCGCTGCTGGGTGTGCCGGGGATCATGGATGTCTACCGGGCGGGCGGCATCACGCTGGCCAATGCGCCGGGCACGGGCATCGCCGACGACAAGGCGCTTTACAGCTACATGCCCGATATCGTCGAATTCTATACCGGCGAGAAGTCGATCCTGCAGAACGTGCCGACATGGCGCTGTTCCGAGGCCGACAGCCTGAAGTACGTTCTGGATCACCTGTCGGAACTGGTGGTCAAGGAAGTGCATGGCTCGGGCGGCTATGGCATGCTGGTCGGCCCCGCCGCCAGCAAGCGCGAACTGGCCCGGTTCGAGAAAAAGCTGCGCGCCCGACCCGGTAATTATATCGCGCAGCCGACGCTGGCGCTGTCGACCGTGCCGATCATGACCAAGCGCGGACTGGCCCCGCGCCATGTGGACCTGCGCCCCTTCGTTCTGGTCTCGCCCAACAAGGTGCAGATCACGCCGGGCGGCCTGACGCGCGTGGCGCTCAAGGAGGGCTCGCTGGTCGTCAACTCGTCGCAGGGTGGCGGGACCAAGGATACATGGGTTCTGGGGGACTGACGCGATGCTGGGAAAAACCGCAGGCGGACTGTTCTGGATGTTCCGCTATCTTGAACGCGCCGAGAATATCGCGCGCCTTGTCGAGGCTGGGTGGCGCATCGCCCTGACCCGCGCGGGCGACGCCGAGAACGAATGGGAATCGGTGGTCACGACCGCAGGCATGCGCGCGGCCTATCGTGAGAAATTCGACGATTTCGAATCGAACCATGTGATCAACTACCTGCTGCGCGACCCCGACAACGCCTCGAGCGTGATGTCGGCGATGAATGCGGCGCGCTCGAACGCGCGCCTTGTGCGGACGGCCCTGTCCTCGGAAGTCTGGGAGGCGGTCAACGAATGCTGGATGGCGGTCAAGGCGGCCCTGGGCCGGCCGGTGACCGAACGCACCCTGGCCGACGTGCTGTCCACGATCCGCACCCGCAGCGCCGTGGTGCGCGGGGCGCTGCATGGCACGATGCTGCGCAACGAGATCTACAATTTCTGCCGGATGGGCACCTTTCTGGAACGGTCCGACAACACGGCGCGCATCCTCGATGTCAAATATTACGTGCTGCTGCCCTCGGCCTCTTTCGTAGGGTCCAGCATGGACAATGCGCAGTGGGAAAACATCCTGCGGTCGGTCTCGGCGGAACGGTCCTTCAGCTGGCTGCATGGTGGCGAAACCACGCCGCAGGGCATCGCCCAATTCCTGATACTGGACCGCCGCGTGCCGCGTTCGATGGCCTTCTGCTGCTCGAAGACGCGCGAGCAACTGGCCCATCTGGAGGGTGAATACGGCACGCGCCAGCCCTCGCAGGACATGGCCGACCGGATGTGCCAGCGCTTCAACCAGCCGATCACGGCCATCTTCGAAGAAGGCCTGCACGAATTCCTCGAAGCCTCGATCCGCGACACGGCCGCCCTTGCCAGCCAGATCGAGCAGGATTTCCGCTTTTATGGGTAGGAGGACGCCATGCGCCTGAAGATCAGCCACGTCACCACCTACAGCTATGACGCGCCCGATCACTATGCGCTGCTGCAGCTGCGCCTGACACCGCGCATCGGATACGGTCAGAAGGTGCTGGACTGGACCACCACAATCAGTGGCGGGCTCAAGGAACTGGGCTTTACCGATCAGCACGGCAATCACGTCGATCTGGTGCTGGTGGACCGCGATGCCGTCACGGTCGAGATCCGCTGCGAGGGCACGATCGAGACCGAGGACCGCGCCGGGGTGATCGGACCAAACACTGCGATGGCACCGGTCTGGCTCTACGAGGCACCGACACCTGCGACCACGCCGGGGCCACTTCTGCGCAAGCTGGTGACGCAGGCCCGGCGGCTGGAGGCCGAAAACGATCTGGACCGGATGCATCGCCTCTCGGCGCTGATCCTGCAGACGGTCCCGTGGCGCACCGGCAGCACCGATGCATCGACCACGGCCGAGGCCGCGCTTGAGGCCGGAACAGGCGTCTGCCAGGACCACGCCCAGATCATGATCGCGGCCGCCCGCGCCATGGGATACCCCGCGCGCTACGTGTCCGGCTACCTGCTGATGGACGGTCAGACCGAGCAGGAGGCCAGCCATGCATGGTGCGAGGTCTGTCTTGACTCGCTGGGCTGGGTCGGGTTCGACGTGTCGAACGGCATTTCGCCCGACGATCGCTATGTGCGGGTGGCGCTGGGGCTGGATTACGCCGAAGCGGCACCGATCCATGGCCACCGCATGGGCAGCGGCAGTGAGGTCATGAATGTACACTTGCAAGTGGCGCGGCAGACTGATCAAAGACAGGTCCAGTCGGGCCAGGCCCAACAACAGTCATAATCATGAGGCGCGCGCGCCCTTTCCGGACAGATCGTCATGACCTATTGCGTCGGATACACGCTCGACAAGGGCATCGTCTTCATATCTGACACCCGCACGAATTCGGGCGTCGACAATATTTCGACCTTCCGGAAGATGGCGATCTGGGACACCCCCGACGACCGCTGCATCACGCTTCTGTCGGCGGGCAACCTTGCCACGACTCAGGCCGTCGTCAGCCTGCTGGAAGAGCGGTCCAAAAGCCCGCAGGACCGCGCCCCGAGCATCATGGCCGCCGAAAGCATGTTTCAGGTGGCGACACTGGTGGGCAACACCCTGCGCGAGGTCATCGCGACCCATGCGATGACAGGGCAGCGCGCCGATGCAACCTTCAACGCGACGCTGTTGCTGGGTGGACAGGTCAAGGGCGGCAAGCAACGCCTGTTCCTGATCTATCCTGAGGGGAATTTCATCGAAGCCAGCGACGACACGCCGTTCTTCCAGATCGGCGAGACGAAATATGGCCGCCCCATCCTGCTGCGCGCCTATGACCCCGACATGACCTTCGAAGAAGCGGTCAAACTGCTGCTTGTGTCCTTTGACAGCACGATCAAGGCGAACCTGTCCGTCAGCCCGCCGCTGGATATCCACATCTACGAACGGGACAGCCTGCGCCAGGGTCGCACCCTTCGGATCGAGGCGGACGATCCCTATTTTCAGGAAATCTCAAGCGGCTGGGGCGTCGCCCTGCGCGAGGCGTTTTCCAAGCTTCCGGCCTTCAGTTTCGGGACTGACTGACGATCCGGGCGAAGGCGCCGCCAAGCCGGGTTGTCTTTTCTGGTCGAAAGCAGCGGCACCCACGAAAAATAGACCGCTCAAGTTGACTATTCTCAATCAGCGCGCAGTCAGGGGCCGACAGAGCCGGGATGCGCGATCACGGCTGTCGCCTCGATCTCGACAAGCGCCTCGTCCTCGACAAGGCCCGCCACCACAACCATGGTCATGGCCGGGAAATGGCGCCCCAGAACGCGACGATAGGCCTGCCCGACCTCGGCCTGCCGGGCAAGGTACTCACGTTTGTCGGTGACGTACCATGTCAGGCGCACCAGATGTTCCGCCTTGCCGCCTGCCGCCTCGACCACGGCCATGATGTTGCGCAGGGCCTGTTCCATCTGGCCGATGAAATCATGGCTGCGAAACACCTGGTTCTCATCCCAGCCGATCTGCCCGCCGACATAGAGGGTGCCATTCTCGCTCAACACCCCGTTGGCATAGCCTTTCGCGACGGCCCAACCCTGTGGCTGAATGATCCGATGCGCCATTACTCTGCTCCTTTTACTTGAAGTTCCAATGCCTTGCGCAAGTCACCTGCCCATGGCACCGGACGTCCATCCGCCCCCACATGCACCAGCGTTGACGTGGCGGTCAGCCGCTGCTCCGCCCCGCATGAGACCACGAATGACAGATCAAGGCTGCTGCGCCCCAATCGGCGACAGGTCAGGGCAATGTCCAGCCAGTCACCCAGACGACTGGGTGCGGTGAACACCGTGTCGATCCGCGCGGTCGGGACGGCATGACCGTCATGCAGGTTTTCGAATGGGCAGCCCAGAACCGCGTCGAAGAAGCATTCGACCGTGTCGTTCAGCATCTCGAAATAGCGCGGGTAGAAGACGATCCGCGCCGGATCGCAATCCTTGAACATGACCTTGCGGCGATGGGTGTAGGGCATCCGTCAGACCCCCAGATAGCGGTCGGCAAGATCGGGCGTCAGCGCCTCGGGCTGCCCCGTCCAGACCGATTTGCCGCGCTCGATGATCACCGCGCGATCCGCAATCTTGTTCAGCTCTTTCAACGCCTTGTCGACCACAACTATGGCGAGTCCGCTGTCGCGTTTCAGCGTGGCGATGGCCGACCAGATTTCCTGCCGCACCACCGGCGCCAGACCCTCTGTCGCCTCGTCCAGCAGCAGCAGGCGCGGGTTCGTCATCAGCGCACGGGCGATCGCCAGCATCTGCTGCTCGCCCCCCGATAGCGACGCCGCCTTCTGGTCGCGCCGTTCTTCAAGCCGCGGGAACAGCTGGGC
Organism: Paracoccaceae bacterium; assembly: GCA_041596235.1. Classification (GTDB taxonomy): domain Bacteria; phylum Pseudomonadota; class Alphaproteobacteria; order Rhodobacterales; family Rhodobacteraceae; genus Seohaeicola. Next base: position 12,837 of record JBFHIW010000031.1, on the reverse strand, counting down.
GATGCGCGCAAGGTCCCAGTGGCCGGGGCGCGCGCTGGCGATCAGGTTTTCCTCGACCGTCAGGGGGGCAAAGCACCGACGCCCTTCGGGCACCAGCCCAAGCCCCAGACGCGCCGCGCGGAACGATGGCAGGCGCAAGAGGTCCTGCCCGTCGAAGGTGATCGCGCCGGACATGGCCGGCACCATCCGGCAGATCGCATGGATCGTTGTTGTCTTGCCCATGCCGTTACGCCCCATCAGGGCCACGACCTCGCCCGGCGCCACATCGAAGGACACCCCGAACAGCGCCTGCGAGGACCCGTATTGCACGGCCAGATTATCCACCGATAACAGGGTCATGCCGCGTCCTCCTCACCCAGGTAGGCGCGGCGTACATCCGCGTTGGCGCGGATCTCGGCAGCGGTGCCCGTGGCGATGACCTGCCCGTAGACCAGCACGGAAATGCGATCCGCGAGGGCAAAGACCGCATCCATGTCATGTTCCACCAGCAGGATCGGCGCCTCGGCCCGCAGCCCGTCCAGAAAGCCGGTCAGGCGTTTCGATCCGCCCGCACCCAATCCCGCCATCGGCTCGTCCATCAGGAAGGCCTTGGGCTTGAGGGTCAGCGCCACGGCGACCTCCAGCTGGCGGCGCTGTCCGTGCGACAGCTCCGCCGTGCGCGTGGCCGCGTGATCCTGAAGGCCCACACGTTCCAGCGCCTCATGCGCGCCTGCCAGCAGCACGCGGTCCTTCATCACAGGGCGGAAGAACCGCATCACATCGCCGCGCGCGCCCAAGGCGCCCAGCACCGCGTTCTGCAGCACGGTGAATTCCATCGCCAGCGCCGAGATCTGAAAGGTCCGCCCCAGCCCCAGCCGCGCCCGTGCCACGGTATCCAGCGCGGTCACATCCTGCCCCAGGAAATGCACCGTGCCGCTGTCGGGCCGCATGTTGCCCGCGATCTGCTTGATCAGCGTGGATTTTCCCGCGCCATTCGGGCCGATCAGGGCGTGGATCTCGCCCGCGCGCAGATCAAGGCTGATCGCGTCCGAGGCTTTCAGCGCCCCGAAGGATTTCGTGATGCCGCGCGTCTGCAACAGGGTTTCAGTCATGCGCCACCTCCCGCCCTGCAAGGGTCCCGATCAGCCCGCCGCGTGCGAACAGCACGACCGCCAGCAGCAAGGCACCCAGAAAAATCTTCCAGTAGTCGCTGACCCCGCCCAGAAGATGCTCCAGCAGGATGAACAGCGCCGCCCCCGCCACGGGCCCGTAAAGCCGCCCCACCCCGCCGAGGATCACGAAGATCATGATCTCGCCGCTGGTGTGCCAGCTGAACATGGTGGGGCTGATGAAACGGTTGAGATCGGCAAAAAGCGCGCCCGCCAGACCCGTGATCGCGCCCGAGATCACGAAGGCCACCAGACGGAGCCGGTAGGGCGCGATGCCCACGGTTTCCACGCGGTCCGCATTCTGCCGCGCCGCCGTCAGCGCCAGCCCGAACGGCGCCCGCGACAGCCGCGCGGAAAACAGCAGGGCAAGGCCAAGGATCACGTAGGACAGGATCAGGAATTGCACCGGCACCAGCGTGTTCAGCCCCGGAAAGCTGTTGCGCACATAGATCGACAGACCATCCTCGCCGCCATAGGCGGGCCAGCCGATGGTGAAATAGTAAAGCATCTGCCCGAAGGCGAGCGTGATCATGATGAAATAGACGCCCGATGTCCTGAGGCTGAGCGCCCCGATCAGCAGCGCCGCAAGGCTTGACGCCAGCATCGCCGCCAGCCAGATCACCGGCATGGATTTCGTGCCCTCGATCAGGATCGGCCAATCCATGATCGGATCGAAGGCCTGCGCATGGCTGGCAAGGATCCCCATCGCATAACCGCCGATGCCGAAGAACGCCGCGTGTCCGAAACTGACCAGTCCGCCCAGCCCCAGCGCGATGTTCAGCCCCACACCCGCCAGCGCAAGGATCGCGACCTTGGTGCAGAGCGTCAGGATATAGGCCTGCCCCGTGGACCATGCCCAGAACGGCACCAGCACCAGCAGAAAGGTCAGGCCTGCGTTGATATAGCTTTCGCGCGTCATCTCAGGCGCTCCCGTACAGGCCCGAGGGGCGCAGGATCAGCACGACCGCCATCAGGATATAGATCAGCATGGACCCCAGCGATGCCCCGATGGTCGTGGCCGCCGAGGGATCAAGGAAAAGCGCGAAGAAACGTGGCAGCAGCACGCCGCCCATCGTGTCGGTCATGCCCACCAGCAGCGCGCCCACCAATGCGCCCTTGATCGACCCGATCCCGCCGATGACGATCACCACGAAGGCCAGGATCAGGACCGGCTCGCCCATGCCGACCTGCACCGACTGGATCGCCCCCACCAGCGCGCCGGCCAGCCCGGCCAGCGCCGCACCAAGGGCAAAGACCAGCGTGTAAAGCCTTGATATATCGACACCCAACGCCGCAATCATCTCGCGGTCAGCCTCGCCCGCACGGATCTGGATGCCGATGCGGGTGCGCGCGATCAGGGCGAACAACCCCCCGGCCACAAGCAGCCCCGCGCCGATGATGAACAAGCGATAGAGCGGATACTGGATACCGCCCGGCAGCGTGACCGGACCGGACAGATAGCTGGGCACATCAAGATAGAGCGGGAAAGAGCCGAAGACCCAGCGCGTGCCCTCCGACAGGATCAGGATCAGCGCGAAGGTCGCCAGCACCTGATCGAGATGGTCGCGCCTGTATAGCCGCCGGATCACTGTCAGTTCGATCAAGGCCCCCGCCGCCGCCGCCGCCGCAAGACTGGCGATCAGCGCCAGCACGAAGGACCCGGTCGCGCCAGCCACCGCCGCCGCAGCAAAGGCCCCGATCATGTAAAGCGATCCATGCGCAAGGTTGATCAGGCCCATGACGCCGAACACCAGCGTCAGGCCGGCAGCCATCAGGAACAGCATGATCCCGAATTGCAGCCCGTTCAGCATCTGTTCGGCAAAGAGCAGAAAGGTCATGTTTTCCGTCCGCTTGGGGTAAGATCATCCAGCCCGCGCGCAACCGGCGCGGCCATGAAACAGGCGGGTTGGTCCCGGCACATCCGCGCCGGGACCTGATCAGTGCTTACATCTTGCACTCGGCCGCATAGGCGTCGACGTGATCTTCCAGCGCGACACCGATGATCTTGTTGGTGAAGATGTCACCCTCCTGGATCACCTCCCGGACATAGATGTCCTGAATGGGATGGTTGTTGGTGCCGAACTTGAAATCACCCCGTGTGCTGGCGAAATCGGCCTCTTTCAGCGCGACGCGGAACGCATCCTTGTCCGCGATATCGGCCTTGCCGATGGCCGAGAGCAGAAGGTTCGCCGTGTCATAGCCCTGGCTTGCATAAAGCGAGGGCAGACGGTCGTATTCCTGCTGGAAGGCGGCCACGAAGGTCTGGTTGGCCGCGTTGTCCAGATCCTTGCCCCATTGCGAGGTATTCACCACGCCCAGCGCAGCCGCACCCACGGCTTGCAGGATGCCCTGATCAAAGCTGAAGGCAGGCCCCACCACCGGCAGACCCACGCCGCTGTCGGCATATTGCTTCATGAAGGAAATCCCCATGCCGCCCGGCAGGAAGAAGAACACCGAATCCGCCCCGGAGGCGCGGATCTGCGCGATCTCGGCGGCATAGTCGGTCTGACCCAGCGTGGTATAGATCTCGCCGGCCAGTTCACCCTTGTAGAAACGCTTGAACCCCGTCAGCGCATCGGTGCCCGCCGGGTAGTTCGGCGCGAGGATGAAGGTCTTGGCATAGCCCGTCTTGGTCGCATAGGCGCCCGCCGCCTCGTGCAGGTTGTCGTTCTGCCAGGCCACGTTGAAGTAATTCGGATGGCATCCCTTGCCCGCCAGCGCGGACGGCCCCGCGTTCACCGACAGGTAGATCTTGTCCTGCGCCACCGCAGACGGCACAACCGCCATCGCAAGGTTGGACCAGATGATGCCGGTCAGCACATCGACATTCTCGGCCTGGATCATCTTGTCGGCCAGCTGCACCGCGATTTCGGGCTTTTGCTGGTCATCCTCGATCACCACCTCGACAGCATCGCTGCCCGACAGTTTCAGCGCCAGCATGAAGCCGTCACGCGCATCGATGCCAAGGCCCGCACCGCCGCCCGACAGCGTGGTGATCATGCCAACCTTCACCTTGCCTTCAGCCATGGCCGCACCCGCCGCCAGCAGCGCGGTCGTGGCCAGCATCGCCAGTTTCGTCAGTTTCATCTTGTCTTTCCTCCGTGTTGACCCCTTCGGGCTTTTGCTTTTGGTCGTTCAGAACGCCTTGAATGTCGGCGTGGTCAGGGTGCGTTCGATGCCGGGAATGTCCAGCAGATGATCGTTGATATATTTGCCCACATCGGCCCTGTCAGGAATATACAGCTTCATCAGAAGGTCAAACGCCCCGGAAGTCGAGTAAAGCTCGGAATGAATCTCGCGCAAAACGATCTGTTCGGCCACGCGATAAGTCATGCCCGGCTTGCAACGGATCTGGACGAAGACGCAGGTCATGGCCGCGCCTCCTTCAGGCGGAAACGCTGGATCTTGCCGCTTTCGGTCTTCGGCAGCCCCTCGCAAAAGACGATCCGGCGCGGATATTTATAGGGCGCGATCTGCGCCTTGACGTGATCCTGAAGCGCCTTTGCCGTGTCATCCGACGCCTTGGTCGGATCGCGCAGCACCACATGGGCCTGCACGATGGCGCCGCGTTCGGCATCCGGCACGCCGATCACGGCGCATTCGGCCACAAGGGCATGAGACAGCAGCGCCGCCTCCACCTCCGGCCCGGCGATATTGTACCCGGACGAGATGATCATGTCGTCGTTGCGCGCGGCGAAATGCAGGTATCCGTCATCGTCCATCGTGAACGCGTCGCCCGTCACGTTCCAGCCGTCCTGCACGTAAGCCGCCTGCCGGTCATCGGCCAGATAGCGGCAGCCGGTGGGCCCGCGCACTGCCAACCGGCCCACCATGCCGCGCGGCACCTCGGCCCCGTCCTCGCCGATCACCTTCGCCTCATATCCCCGTACCGGCTTGCCGGTGCAGGCCGGGCGATGATCGTCAAAGCGGTTGGTGATGAAGATATGCAGCAGCTCCGTCGCCCCGATCCCGTCCAGCATCGGCTTGCCGGTCTTGGCAATCCATTCCCGGTAGACCGGCGCGGGCAGGGTTTCGCCCGCCGACACCGCCGCGCGCAAGGATGACAGATCCGCCCCCTGCTCCATCGCCGCCAGCATCGCGCGATAGGCGGTCGGCGCCGTGAAGCACACCGTCGCGCGGTATTTCTGGATGATCTCGATCATGTTCGGCGGCGAGGCGTTTTCCAGAAGCGTCGCCGCCGCGCCAAAGCGCAAGGGAAACACCGCAAGCCCGCCCAGCCCGAAGGTGAAGGCAAGGGGCGGCGAACCCACGAACACATCCTCGGGCGTCACGCCCAGAACCTCGCGCGCATAGCCATCCGCGATGATCAGCAGGTCACGGTGAAAATGCATCGTGGCCTTGGGCGCGCCAGTGGTCCCCGAGGTGAACCCCAAAAGCGCCACGTCATCGCGCCCGGTCTGCACCGCATCGAACTGCACGGGCTTCTCGAGGGCCAGCCGGTCCAGTTCGGCATCGTGGTTCGACGTGCCGTCAAACCCCGCCACGCGGGTCAGAAACCGCGATCCCGCCGCGCAGGCCTCCATCTCCTCCATCAGCCGGGTGTCGCACAGGGCATGGGTGATCTCGGCCTTGTCGACGATCTTGGTCAGCTCGCCCGCCCGCAGCATCGGCATGGTGTTCACCACCACCGCCCCCGCCTTGGTCGCGGCCAGCCAGCAGGCCACCATCGCGGGGTTGTTGGCCGACCGGATCAGCACCCGGTTGCCGGGCTTCACCCCCAGATCATCAACCAGCGCATGGGCCAGACGGTTGGTCCAATCCGCCAGTTCCTTGTAGGTCCGCCTGCGCCCGTTCCCGATCAGCGCAGTCCGGTCGCCGAAGCCGCGCGCGACCATCGCATCGGTCAGCTCCACCGCCGCATTCAGCCGCTCGGGGTAATCGAACCCCTCCAGCAGCAGATCGGGCCATTGCGCGGGCGGCGGCAGGTTGTCCCGCGTGAAAGTGTCCACATGCGCGCTTGGTCCCAGCATCGACATCACTCCCCCTGAAAGGCCCCCATGGCCTGACGCGCGATGACAACGCGCTGCACATCGGACGCGCCCTCGTAGATCCTGAGCGCGCGGATCTCGCGGTAAAGCCGTTCGACCACGGCACCCGATCGCACCCCGTCGCCACCGTGCAACTGCACCGCCATGTCGATCACCTTCTGTGCCTCGTCCGTGGCGTAAAGCTTGGCCATCGCCGCCTCGCGCGTCACGCGCGCAGCCCCTGCATCCTTGGTCCATGCCGCGCGGTAGACCAGCAGCGCCGCCGCATCGACCCGCAGCGCCATGTCGGCGACATGCCCCTGCACCATCTGCAAGTCGAACAGCGGCGCGCCCTGCACCTGCCGGGCCTGCACGCGGCCCAATGCCTCGTCCAGCGCGCGCCGCGCAAAGCCCAAGGCCGCCGCCGCCACGGTCGAGCGGAACACATCCAGCACCGACATCGCGATGCGGAACCCTTGCCCCCGCGCCCCGATCAGGGCCGATCCCGGCACCCGCACCCCGTCAAAGCGCAACCGCGCCAAAGGATGCGGCGCAATCGTCTCCAACCGCTCGACCACCTCGAACCCCGGCAGGTCCGCAGGCACCACGAAAGCCGACAGCCCCCGCGCGCCGGGTCCCTCACCCGTCCGGGCAAAGACGGTGTAGACATCGGCGATTCCGCCGTTCGAGATCCACGTCTTCTCACCCCGCAGGACAAACCCGTCCCCATCGGCGTCGGCCGTCATGGTGGAATTGGCCACATCCGATCCCGATTGCGGCTCGGTCAGCGCAAAAGCCGAGATGGCGCGGCCTTCGCGCGTGCGCGCCAGCCATGCGGCCTTCTGGTGATCGGTGCCGAACAGCGACAGCGCCCCGGTGCCCAGCCCCTGCATGGCAAAGGCGAAATCCGCCAGACCGTCATGGCGCGCCAGCGTCTCGCGGATCAGGCAAAGGCTGCGCACATCCAGCACCCCCTCCATCGCGCCCGAGTGTTTCAGCCAGCCACCCTGCCCCAGCATCGCCACCAGCGCCCGGCAGGCCGCATCCGTATCGCCGTGATCCACCGCGCCCAGATGCGTGCCGCACCATTGATCCAGCGCCCCGGCCAGATCGCGATGCCGATCCTCGAAGAACGGCCAGTCCAGAAACGACCGATCAGCCATGATGCGCCGCCCCCTGTTTCTGCTTGCCGAAAATATCCGAATCCATCGCTCAATCCCCCGCGAAGACGGGTTTTTCCTTCGCAACGAAGGCCTCATAGGCCCGCACGAAATCCTGTGTCTGCATGCAGATCGCCTGCGCCTGCGCCTCGGCCTCGATGGCCTGGTCGATCGACATGGACCATTCCTGCGCCAGCATGGTCTTGGTCATCATATGCCCGAAATTCGGACCCGCCGCGATGCGCGCGGCCATGTCCTGCGCGGCTTGCGCCAGCTCTTCCCCCGGCACCAGCCGGTTGAAGAAGCCCCAGCGCTCCGCCTCCTCGGCCGTCATCACCCGCCCGGTATACAGAAGTTCCGCCGCGCGCCCCTGCCCGATGATGCGCGGCAGGATCGCGCAGGCGCCCATATCGCAGCCCGCCAGCCCCACGCGCGTGAACAGAAACGCCGTCTTCGCCTCTGGTGTGCCGATCCGCAGGTCCGAGGCCATGGCGATGATAGCCCCCGCACCCACGCAGATGCCATCCACCGCCGCGATCACCGGCTTGCCGCAATTCACGATCGCCTTGACCAGATCGCCGGTCATCCGCGTGAAGGCCAGAAGCTCCTTCATGCTCATCTTGGTCAGCGGGCCGATGATGTCATGCACATCCCCGCCCGAGCTGAAATTGCCGCCATTCGACGCAAAGACCACCGCCTTGACGTCATCGGCATAGACAAGGTCGCGGAACCAGTCGCGCAACTCAGCATAGCTGTCAAAGGTCAGCGGGTTCTTCCGCTCGGGCCGGTCCAGCGCGATGGTGGCAATGCCGCCCTCGATCCGGCACAGGAAATGTTGCACATCGGTCCGCATCGTCATTCGGTCGCTCCCTTGTCGTCCAGTTTCTGCGCCAGCGTCCTGAGCCGCGCGGCATAGCTGCGCGCCTCCTCGGGGCTGAGTTCAGCCAGCATCGCGTCGATCCAGGCTTCGTGCTCGGCCGCCTGACGCGCAAAGACCTCGGCGCCCTTGGCGGTCAGCCGCACCAGCGTGGCGCGCCGGTCGCCCGCCACCGGCACGCGCATGACCAGCCCGTCCTCGGCCAGCCGGTCCACGATGCCCGTGACATTGCCGTTCGACACCCGCAGCACGCCCGAAAGCGCGCTCATCCGCAGGCCCTGATCATGCCGGCTGAGGGCCGCCATCACGTCGAATCGCGGCAAGGTGCTGTCGAATTCGGTGCGCATGCGTTCGCGCAGTTCCGCCTCGATCTTGCGGGTGACCGCCAGCAGCCGCAGCCAGAGGCGCAGACGCTGTTTCGATCCCTGTTCCGCCAGTCTGATCTGTGGTGTGCTGCTCATATCTCGCCCCCAGACACGCTCAATGCATGACCGTTCACCATGGATGCACCGGGCGAGGCCAGAAACATCACCGCCGCCACCACCTCGTCAGGGGCTATCAACCGCCCCATCGGATTGTCGCTGACCACCTCGGCCAGCGCCGCCTCTCGCGTCAGGTCGAACCGTTTCTGTACGGCGCTGATGGCCGCCTCGGCCAGGTCCGTATCCACGAAACCGGGGCAGACCGCGTTGCAGGTGATCCCCTTGCCCGCCACGTCCAGCGCGACGGACCGAACCAGCCCCAGCACGCCATGTTTCGCCGCCGTATAGGCCGGAACGGTCGCGCCGCCCTTGAGGCTGGCGGTCGAGGCCATGGCGATCAGCCGCCCCCCCGCGCCCATGCCGCGCAACGCCTCGCGGAACAGAAGGAACGTGCCCGTCATGTTCACCGCCAGCGTGGCGTTCCAATCGGTCAGGCTGACACCGCGCAGCTTGCCCGCCACGCCGCCGCCTGCATTGGCGATCACCACATCATAGGGGGCGTCGAACAGCGCCTGCACCTGCGCCTCATCGGTCACGTCGGCGGCGCGACAGACCATATCAAAGCCCTGCGCCGTCTCTTCAAGGGCGGCCAGACGCCGCCCGGTGATGGTCACCCGGTCGCCCGCTGCGGCAAAGGCCCGCGCCACGGCGCGTCCGATGCCCGACCCGCCACCCGTGACCAGAACGCGCCGGGTCATACCTTGCCCACCTGTTCCGCGCCGCGCTCGGCCAGCCGCATCGCCTGATCGCGCCCCGCCAGATAGGGCAGCGGCCACACGGTCTGACCGTCGCCCAGCGCAACCCCGGCATGCAGCGTCCAGTAGGGATCGGCCAGATGCGGCCGCGCAAGGCACACCAGATCGGCCCGCCCCGCCATCAGGATCGAGTTCACATGATCGGGCTCGTAGATATTGCCCACCGCCATCGTGGCCAGCCCGGCCTCGTTGCGGATGCGGTCGCTGAAGGGGGTCTGGAACATGCGCCCGTAGACCGGCCGCGCCTGCGTGGATGTCTGTCCCGCCGACACGTCGATGATATCGGCCCCCGCCGCATGGAACATGCGCGCGATCTCGACCGCCTCGGCAGGGGTGACGCCATCCTCGCCCGCCCAGTCATTGGCTGAAATCCTGACCGACATGGGCTTGCCCGCAGGCCAGACCGCCCGCATCGCCGCGAAAACCTCCAGCGGCCAGCGCATCCGGTTTTCCAGCGACCCGCCGTATTCGTCACTGCGCTGATTGGACAAGGGCGAGATGAAGGACGAGACCAGATACCCATGCGCCGCATGGAGTTCGACCATGTCGAACCCGGCCCGCGCCGCCATTTCTGTCGCGGCCACGAATTCCGCCGTGACACGGTCCATATCGGCGCGTGTCATCGCGCGCGGGGTGGCGTTATGTGTCGACCATGGGATCGCCGAGGCCGACATCAGGTCCCAATTGCCCGCCGCCAGCGGTGCATCCATCTTTTCCCAGCCCAGCTGCGTCGACCCCTTGCGCCCGGAATGGCCGATCTGGCAGCAGATCTTCGCCGCAGTCTCGGCATGGGTGAAATCCACCAGCCGCCGCCATGCGGCCTCATGGGCGGGCGCATATAGCCCCGGACAACCCGGCGTGATCCGGCCATCAGCCGACACGCAGGTCATTTCCGTATAGACCAGCCCCGCGCCGCCCTTGGCCCGTTCGGCGTAATGCACGAAATGCCAGTCGGTCGGGCAGCCATCCACCGCCTTGTATTGCGCCATCGGCGACACGACGATCCGGTTGACCAGGTCCATGTCCCGCAAGCGGAACGGCGCGAACATCGGCGCGCGCAGCGGTGCATCCGCCGGCACACCCGCCTGTGTCTGGAACCAGCGTTCGGCAGAGGCCAGCCATTCCGGGTCCCGCAGGCGCAGGTTCTCGTGGCTGATCCGCTGGCTGCGCGTCAGCAGCGAATAGTTGAACTGCACCGGATCAAGGTCCAGATAGCGCTCCACCTCCTCGAACCACTCCAGCGAGTTGCGGGCCGCAGATTGCAGGCGCAGCACGTCCAGACGCCGCTCGTCCTGATATTTGACGAAAGCCTGTTCCAGCGTGGGTTCTGTATCCAGATAGGTCGCCAGCGCGATCGCGCTGTCCAAGGCCAGCCTTGACCCCGACCCGATGGAAAAATGCGCCGTCGCGGCCGCGTCGCCCATCAGCACTACGTTCTGATGATGCCATTTCTCGCAATTCACCCGTGGGAAGTTGATCCAGACCGCCGAGCCGCGCAGGTGATTGGCGTTCGACATCAGATCATGCCCGCCCAGATGCCCTTCGAATATCTTGCGGCAGGTTTCGACCGTCTCTTCCTTGGTCATGTCGGCAAAACCCCAGGCATCCCAGGTTGCCTGCGTGCATTCCACGATGAAGGTCGCGGTCTTGTCGTCGAACTGATAGGCATGGGCCCAGACCCAGCCATGCCTTGTTTTCTCGAAAATGAAGGTGAAGGCATCGTCGAATTTCTGATGCGTCCCCAGCCAGATGAACTTGCAAAGCCGCGTGTCCACATCCGGCTTGAAATGGTCCGCCCACTGGCTGCGCACGCGTGAGTTCAACCCGTCCGCCGCCACCACCAGATCATGGTCTTTCGCATAATCCTCGACCGGGCCCACCTCGGTTTCGAAGCGCAGATCGACACCCAGTTCCGCCGCGCGTTCCTGCATGATCGTCAGCAGCTTCATCCGCCCGATCCCGGCAAAACCATGTCCGCCAGACACGGTGCGGTGCCCGTCATGCACCACGGCGATATCGTCCCAATAGGCAAAGTTATCGCGGATCGTGGCGGCGCTGACCGGGTCATTCGCCTCAAGGTTCTGAAGCGCATCGTCCGACAACACCACGCCCCAGCCGAAGGTGTCATTGGGTCGGTTGCGCTCGAACACCGTGATCTTCGCGTCAGGCTGGCGCAGTTTCATCGAGATGGCGAAATAGAGCCCTGCCGGACCGCCCCCAAGACATGCAATCTTCATGCCGCGCCTCCTGCGATGATGTCACCCTCAAAGCCTATCCGGGATGATTTATATTTCAAGCCTAAATGTTTTAAGTTTGAAATAATATGGCAGGGCAAGCAGCCCTCCGTCTGTCCGCCGCAGCGTCTTGCCTGACCGGACAGGCGCAAGCTTACGCTGCGTCAAGCCTGCAACATCCAGACGAAAATCGCGGGCCAACCTATTGTTTGCCCGCGCCTGTAGCCCAAATAAGGCCCAGCGCGCATTCGATGCCAGTTTTTGAAGTGAATCTGCCGGTTTGGGGGGCTCCCTGCACCGGATAAGGCGAAACCGTGTTGCACACAGGGTTTCAACATCTTTAAAACGGCGCAACCGCATTGCCGCCAACGGTATGTCAGGTCGACCAGGGAGCCCAACACGTGTCTTTGATCCTCATCGCTGCCCTTCCGTTTCTCGGTGCGCTTCTTCCCGGTCTGATGATCCGGTCCGGCCGGACCGCCTGCGCCTGGGCCACGGCCTCGGTCACGCTGACCGCGCTGATCGGCCTGCTGGTCCACGCGCCTGCCGTGATGCGCGGCGAGGTGATCCAGTACCAGTTGGAATGGATGCCGCTGCTGGGGCTGAATGTGAATTTCTTCCTCGACGGTCTGGGCCTGCTGTTTGCCGGGCTGATCCTCGGGATCGGGCTGCTGATCATCATCTACGCCCGATTCTACCTGTCGCGACAGGACCCGATGGGCCAGTTCTATACCTACCTACTGCTGTTTCAGGGCGCGATGGTGGGCATCGTGCTGTCCGACAACGTCCTGCTGATGCTGATCTTCTGGGAGCTGACCTCGCTGTCGTCCTTCCTGCTGATCGGCTACTGGAAACACCTGCCCGAAGGGCGGCAAGGCGCACGCATGGCGCTGGCCGTGACCGGCATGGGTGGCCTTGCGTTGATCGGGGGCATGCTGATCCTTGGCAATATCGTGGGCAGCTATGACCTGACCGTGATCCTGCAGAACAAGGAGCTGATTCAGGCCAGCCCCCTCTATCTGCCCGCGCTGATCCTGATCCTGCTGGGCTGCTTCACCAAATCCGCGCAATTTCCCTTCCATTTCTGGCTGCCGCACGCGATGGCGGCCCCCACGCCCGTCTCGGCCTACCTGCATTCGGCCACGATGGTGAAGGCTGGCCTTTTCCTGATGGCGCGGCTCTGGCCGGTGCTG
>JBFHIW010000030.1:0-42700 GCA_041596235.1 Paracoccaceae bacterium | reverse complement strand
GGATGGTGCGCCGATGATCGTGGGCACCTATCGGCGGGAGGCGGCGCTTGACGGTCTGGGCAAGGGTCATGTGACCTTGTCCGTGATCGACGCGGCGGGCCGCGGCGATCGGGTGCAGGTGGTGCTGGAGTAACCCCTGAGGGTTAGTCCAGTCGCGTTACATCCGTTCGATGGCCAGCGCGATGCCCTGCCCGCCGCCGATGCACATGGTGATCAGCGCGCGCTTGCCGCCGATGCGCTCAAGTTCCGCAAGCGCCTTGATGACAAGGATCGCGCCCGTAGCCCCCACCGGATGGCCCAGCGCGATGGCCCCGCCATTGGGGTTCACGCGGGAAGGGTCCAGACCCAGACCGCGGTTCACGGCCACGGCCTGCGCGGCAAAGGCCTCGTTGCTTTCGACCACGTCGAAATCGCCGGCCTTCAGACCGGTACGGGCCAGCAGCGCCTCGACTGCGGGAACAGGGCCGATCCCCATCACCTCGGGGCGGACGCCAGCATGGGCATAGCCCAGTACGCGGGCGCGGGGTTTGAGCCCGGCCTTTTCTGCCGCCTCGGCGCGCGCCAGCACCATGGCCGCAGCACCGTCGTTGATGCCCGATGCGTTGCCCGCGGTGACCGATCCGTCCTTCTTGAAGACGGGTTTCAGCCCGGCCAGCGCCTCGAGACTGGTGGCCTTGGGATGTTCATCCGTGTCGAAGGCGACGGCCTGACGCTTGATCGTCACCTCGACCGGTACGATCTGATCCTTGAAACGCCCCTCGGCGATCGCATGCGCAGCGCGGACCTGGCTGTCCATCGCAAAGGCGTCCTGATCGGCGCGGGTGATTCCATGTTCGCCAGCCACGTTTTCCGCCGTGACGCCCATGTGACCCGACCCGAAGGGACAGTTCAGCGTGCCCAGCAGCATGTCCAGCGTACGGATGTCGCCCATCTTGGCGCCCCAGCGCTGATCGGGCACGATATAGGGCGCACGGCTCATGCTTTCCGCGCCGCCAGCCAGACCGAATTGCGCGTCCCCCAGCATCAGCGACTGGATCACGGACACCACGGCCTGCGCACCCGATCCGCACAGGCGGTTCACGTTCATCGCGGGCACGGTATCGGGGATGCCTGCCTTCATGGCGGCAACACGGGACAGGTACATGTCCTTGGGTTCGGTATTGATGACATTGCCAAAGACCACATGGCCGATCTGTGCGCCCTCGACGCCGGACCGGGCCAGCGCCTCACGCGCCACGATGGCGCCCAGTTCGGTTGGAGGTATGGCGGCAAGCGCGCCGCCAAATGTGCCGATGGCCGTGCGTGCGCCGTCGAGAATGACGATATCAGTCATGAGAAGTCCCCCCTGCAATGGAATTTGGTCACCTGTTTGGTGGTCCCCGGATGCCGCAAAGTCAAGTCATCCGGGTGCGGGAACGTCCCGTCACGGATCAAGCGGGCGACGCCCGTCGGGTTCCAGCGTCCAGACATGCCCGTCCTCGAACACCGCCACGGTCAGCGGGCGGCCATAGCCTGCCCCGCTATCGAGGTTGATGCGATTGCCGCAATGGGCCGGGGCCTCCAGCGCGGTGTGACCGTGCACGACCAGCCAAGGATGCGCACCCGTATGCTCAAGAAAGGGGCCGCGTATCCACAACAGGTCATCCTCGGTCTGATCAGCCAGCGGAACGCCGGGCAGGATGCCCGCATGCACGAAAAGCATCCCCAGCGCCTGATGGAAAACCGGCATCGCCTGCAGAAAGGAAAGATGTGCTGCGGGCACTGCGGCGCGCGCCTCTTCCAGCACCAAGGAGGCCGGGCGCGCGGGGTCCGCATCCACCCCATAGGCGGTGAGGGTCTTGTCCCCACCCAGCCGTGGGTTCAGCCAATCCACGCCCGACACGACCCGCGCATCATGCACGCGCCCGTCTTCGAGATAGCGCTGGAACATGCGGTCATGATTGCCTTTCAGCACCGTCCAGTCGCGCCCCGCCGCCTGCCCCTGCATCAGCGTCTCGATCACGGCGCGGCTGCCTGATCCGCGATCCACGAGGTCGCCCAGGCTGATCATCGGCGCCCCGGCGCCTCCGTCTGCGGCGATCCGGTCAAGCGCGGTATCCAGCATCGCGATCTCGCCATGAATGTCACCGATCACGTAGAGCGGGCTGGTCATCGCATCACCTTTCATCAGGGTCCTGCGCATAGCCTTACCGGATATGTCAGGGGGCCGGAAGGCACCGTACTTTGCAGAATGGCGGGTTTGGGGCATGATGGGCCAGTGACCCGCCGCAAGAGACGGGCATCCGTAACCAGTTCCTGGAAACAAGAAGGATGCGGCCCTGCGTCCTGTTCCGTGATCGCAGGAAAGTCCGCATCCCCGTCCGTCGCGACGAATAACGGAAAGGACAAGGATATGAGGGGAATTGCTTTCTATTTTCTCTGCGCCGCCATTCTGGCGGTTCTGATCGGCATGATCTGGGGGATCCAGATGTCAGCCGCCGGTGATCACAAGCTGGCAGGCGCGCATGCGCATCTCAATCTGGTGGGCTGGGTCACGCTGTCGATCTTCGCCTTCTACTATCATCTTGTGCCTGGCGCACAGGAAGGGATGCTGCCGAAACTGCATCTGGCCTGCGCCCTCGGCGGTCTGGTGCTGCTGGTGCCCGGCATTGTCATGGCGATCAGGGGGCAGGACATGACCCTTGCCAAGGCAGGATCCGCACTGACGCTGGCCTCGATGGCGCTGTTCCTGCTGGTGGTCCTGAAACAGGGCATGCAAAAGCCACGGACCGCATGAGACCCTGACGAAAAACGCCGCCCCCTTGGGGGCGGCGCGTTCACTGTCGAAGTCGGCGTCTTGATCAGTTCACGTCGAATTCCAGCGGCTTGACCTGCTGGAACAGGCCCGTGTCCTGCAACGCCTTGCAGACGGTTTCGTTCACGGCCTCGTCGACATAGAGGATTGCAATCGCCTCGCCGCCCGCAGCCGCACGGCCAAGGGTGAAGTTCGCGATGTTCACGCCTGCCTTGCCCATCGTCATGCCAAGGGCACCGATGATGCCCGGCACATCCTCGTTCGTGGTGTAGAGCATATGCGCCCCCACCTCGGCGTCGATGTTGATACCCTTGATCTGGATGAAACGCGGCTTGCCGTCGCTGAACACCGTGCCCGCGATGGACCGTTCGCGCTTTTCGGTCACGACCGTTACCTTGACATATCCGTCGAACGCGCCCGACTTGTCCTGGTTGGTGGTCGAGATCTTGATGCCGCGTTCCTTGGCGATCACCGGCGCGCTGACCATGTTTACATCGGGGTTCGCCCGCTTCATGATCCCCGCCACCACCGAGGAATTCAGCGCGGCAAGGTTCATCTCGGCGACGACACCGTCATAGAGGATGTTGATCGCCTTGATCGGCTCGTCCGTCATCTGGCCGATGAAGCTGCCCAGGTGGCCTGCCAGCTTGACCCAGGGCCCCATGACCTTGGCCTCTTCGGCGGTGACGGACGGCATGTTCAGCGCGTTGGTCACGGCACCTGTCAGCAGGTAATCCGACATCTGTTCGGCCACTTGCAGCGCCACGTTTTCCTGCGCCTCGGTGGTGGATGCGCCCAGATGGGGGGTGCAGACCACGTTCGGCAGACCGAACAGCGGGTTCTCGGTCGCGGGTTCCTCGGCGAAGACGTCGAAGGCCGCACCGGCCACATGGCCGGATTTCAGCAGATCGGCCAGCGCTGCCTCGTCGACCAGACCGCCGCGCGCGCAGTTGATGATGCGCACGCCGGGCTTGGTCTTTGCCAGGTTTTCGCGGCTCAGGATGTTGCGGGTCGCATCGGTCAGCGGCACATGCAGCGTGATGAAGTCGGCGCGGCGCAGCAGCTCGTCCAGCTCGACTTTCTCGACATGCATCTTCGATGCCTTCTCGTCCGAGAGATAGGGATCATAGGCGATGACCTTCATGTGCAGGCCGCGCGCACGGTCGCAGACGATGCCGCCGATATTGCCCGCGCCGATCACGCCAAGGGTCTTGCCGGTCAGCTCGACACCCATGAATTTCGACTTTTCCCACTTGCCCGCATGGGTCGAGGCCGAGGCTTCGGGGATCTGGCGCGCCACGGCGAACATCATCGCGATGGCATGTTCGGCGGTGGTGATCATGTTGCCGAAAGGCGTGTTCATGACGATCACACCCTTCTTGCTGGCGGCTTCCTTGTCGACGTTGTCGACACCGATCCCGGCGCGGCCCACAACCTTGAGGTTGGTCGCCGCTTCCAGCACCTTTTCGGTCACCTTGGTGGCCGAACGGATCGCCAGACCATCGTAGTTGCCGATGATTTCCAGCAGCTTTTCCTTGTCCTTGCCCAGCTTGGGCTGGAAATCGACGTCGATCCCGCGGTCGCGGAAGATCTGCACGGCGGCATCGGACAATTCGTCGGAGATGAGAACTTTGGGGGCCATGTCAGTGGTCCTTTGATATGAAATGAAGGGTGCGGGGCGCGCATCAGACGCACCCCGGAAGGATCAGGGATCAGCGGATCAGGCGGCTTCGGCCTGCGCCGCGATCTCGGCGTCGAAGGCCCATTCGATCCATGGCAGAACGGCCTGCACATCGGCGGTTTCCACCGTACCGCCGCACCAGATCCTGAGGCCTGCGGGCGCGTCACGGTAAGCGCCGATATCAAGGGCCACACCTTCGGATTCCAGACGCTTGGCAACAGCCTTGGCAAAGGCCGCACCGTCCTTGATCCGGTCATCGGTGAACTTGACGCAGACGGATGTATTCGACCGCGTGGCCGGATCAACTGCAAGATTGGCGATCCATGGGCGCGTTTCGCAGAAATCCCAGATTGCGCCCGCGTTCGCATCCGCGCGCGCCATCA
This sequence comes from Paracoccaceae bacterium, assembly GCA_041596235.1. Taxonomy (GTDB): domain Bacteria; phylum Pseudomonadota; class Alphaproteobacteria; order Rhodobacterales; family Rhodobacteraceae; genus Seohaeicola. The sequence continues at coordinate 37,842 of JBFHIW010000030.1, read as the reverse complement.
GCCCCTTGAGGCCACCGACCGAGCGCGCCCAGTCAAGTGCGACCAGATAATCCTCGACCGCCAGCATCGACGGGGTGTTGATGGTTTCACCGACAAAGATCCCCTCGTTCAGCTTGCCCTTCGAGGTCAGGCGGAAAATCTTGGGCAGCGGCCATGCAGGCGTATAGCTTTCCAGCCTCGCCACAGCGCGCGGGCTGAGAACCAGCATACCGTGCGCCGCTTCGCCGCCCAGCACCTTCTGCCAGCTGAAGGTGGTCACATCCAGCTTGTCCCATGGCAGATCCTGCGCGAAGGCGGCCGAGGTGGCATCGCACATCGTCAGGCCCTTGCGGTCCGCCGGGATCGCATCGCCATTGGGCATGCGCACGCCCGATGTGGTACCGTTCCAGGTGAAGCACACGTCGCGGTCGTAATCGAGCGCGGCCATGTCCACGATCTCGCCATAGGGTGCCTCGTGCACGGTGGCGTCGATCTTGAGTTGCTTGACGGCATCCGTCACCCAGCCTGCGCCGAAGCTTTCCCAGGCAACCATTTCGGCAGGGCGTTCGCCCAGCATGGTCCACATCGCCATCTCAAAGGCGCCCGTGTCCGAGGCGGGCACGATACCGATGCGGTAATCGGCCGGAATGCCGAGGATCTCGCGCGTGCCCTCGATGGCGGCCTTCAGCTTGGCCTTGCCAACGCCTGCGCGATGGCTGCGCCCCAAGGGCGCATCCGACAGCAGATCAAGCGAGAATGTGGGGATCTTGGCACAGGGGCCAGAGGAGAACCGCGGATTGGCCGGCCGCGATGCCGGTTTCGTCGTCGTCATATGTGCTATCCTTCCAGATAAGCGCCCCCCGTTGGGGAGGGGTGTCCCACCGCCGGAGATAGAAGGGTTCGAGCGCTTTCACAACGGGAAAAATGACGCTATAGCGCCGCATCGCGCGCAATTTGCGACATCACCATCCACGATCGGAAACATGCCCATGTTCATAGCCACGGTTCTTGCCAATCCCGCCACGCGCAATCTGGAAGGTGCCTTGCTGGACAATCTGCGCAATGCCTGGGGCGGCGGCGACGTGGTCTGGCTTGATCCCGATGCGGCGGCCGAGTTCGCCTTGCCCGCCATCCCCGAGAACCGCTGGCAGGTCTGGACGGACCTGCAGGGCATGGGGCTGGACCTTGTGGTGCAGCCCGCCGCGGGACGCCGCAAGCGGATGCTTCTGGCCGACATGGACAGCACGATGATCCAGCAGGAATGCATCGACGAACTGGCCGACATGGCGGGTGTAGGCGCGCATGTGGCGGATATCACCGCACGCGCCATGAATGGCGAGCTGGATTTCGAGGCGGCGCTGCTGGAACGTGTCGCGCTGCTGAGGGGTCTGGACGAAGACGTGATCGCGCAGGTGCTGGCCGAGCGGATCACCTTCATGCCGGGTGGGGCCGAATTGATCGCGACGATGAAGGCCAATGGCGGCCATGCGGCATTGGTATCGGGCGGGTTCACCGCCTTCACCACCCGCGTGGCGGAGGTGCTGGGTTTTGACGAGCATCGCGCCAATACCCTGATTGTCGAAGACGGCAGACTTGTGGGCGATGTGGCCCGCCCGATCCTTGGGCGGCAAGCCAAGATCGAGGCGCTGGAACAGATCAGCGCGGGGCTGGGCATCACGGAATCCGATGTGATCGCCGTGGGCGACGGGGCCAATGACCTTGGCATGCTGGGGCGCGCAGGGACCGGCGTCGCCCTGCATGCCAAGCCCAGTGTCGCCGCGCAATGCGAGGTGCGGATCAACCACGGCGACCTGACTGCGCTGCTGTTCATCCAGGGCTATGCGCGTACGGATTTTGCCCGCAGCTGAGGCGTGCGCCAGCCACTTCAGGCGAAGGCCGCACCGGGCCGGATCATGCCTGTCTCGATCCCCCGCCGGTTCAGGATCGGCGCGTTCAGGAACTGACGTGTTGCGGGATGATCGGGATCCAGCACGCCAAGGCGCACGAGGATCGCGGCAATCGCGCATTCCGCCCCGCGCGTGGTGCCATCCGTGATCTTCAACGCCACGCCCAGCTTGCGCTCGGGGATGATCGCGATGAAAAACGCCTCGGCCCCTGTTTTCAGCGCAACGCGCCCGTTCATCGCGCGCATCAGCAAGGTACAGGCGCGGCCTTCACCGGCAACCAGTTCGGGAAAGGCCACCATGGCCTGCACAAGGCGCGCCGCCGCCCCTTGTTGCGTGGACGCCCCATCATGCGCGGCCGCGAAAAAGGCCATCGCCCGCGCCATGCCATGCAGGGAGGTGGCGAAATTCGGGGCGGAACAGCCGTCGATCCCATAGCCCGGACTTGCCTCTGCAGTGACCTCTTCGAAAGCCTCGAGGCAGGCGCGCTGCACCGGGTGATCGGGGTCGACATATTCCGCGCTACCGCCCAGATGGCGGTTGAGCGTCAGGAAACCCGCATGCTTGCCCGAACAGTTGTTGTGGATCTGGCAGGGCGTCTGCCCTGCGCGGATCAGCGCGTCACGCGCCGGCAGGTCGGCAGGTTCCTGCGGTCCGCAGCGAAAATCATCGACGGTACATCCGATATGATCAAGCCAGCCATGCACACGGTCGGTATGGATGGCCGCCCCCTGATGGCTGGCGCAGGCAAGGGCAAGGTGTTCGGGCCACAACCGCGCCGCATCCGCCGCACCGCTGGTGATCAGCGGCAGGGCCTGCAGCATCTTCGAGGACGAGCGCGGCATGACAACCGCCTGCGGATCACCCCATGCCTCGACGATCCCACCCGAGGCATCGCAGATCACGGCATGCCCATGGTGGATGCTTTCCAGGAAGGGGCCGCGCCAGATCTCGGCCATGGGAACGGGGGGGGTCATTGATTGCTCCTTTGTAAACTCTACGCGATCCTTGGGAATGTCTGTGCGATTTTCCGCCAACAGCACTTTCGCATGTGGCAGCTTTCAGGCTATTGTTGCAAGGTCGAGAAGGACATGGGTCAAGCGCAAATGCCGAAAACGGCGGGCCTGACCCATCGCGGAATTGAGGCACGTACGGCTTGGAGGCTGGACAGATGACATCAAGACTGGCGCGCGGTTGGATCTGCGCAAGTGTCGGGGCAATGATGGCCCTCGCAGCGACCGGAGCATGGGCGCAACAAACAAGCACCAACCAGGTTGCAGCCAAGACGGATTGGAGCGTTTTCGAAGACGCCGATCCCAAGGAATGCTGGGCGGTATCCTCGCCCAAGGAAACGGTGAACACACGCGATGGCCGCGTCGTTGCCGTGCAGCGCGGGGAAATCCTGCTGATGACCTTCTACCGTCCTGCGGCCGGTGTCAGCGGTCAGGTGACCTTCACGGGCGGTTATCCATTCGCCTCGGGTTCGACCGTGAACCTGAACATCAATGACACCCAGTTCGAACTTTTCACCGAAGGCGAATGGGCATGGCCGGCCTCGGCGGAGGATGACGCAAAGATCATCACCGCGATGAAGGGCGGCTCTTCTGCCATTCTGACGGCGCGTTCGTCGCGCGGCACGGTGACCAAGGACAGCTTTTCGCTGCTGGGCTACACGGCCGCCACCGAAGAGGCCGCGCGCCGCTGCCAGTGACGGGCGCGAGTGACCGGTTCGGGGCAGCCCCATGCGGGCTGCCTTTTGACGTTTGAAACTTGGCTTTGGATTCGCCGCGCGAATCCTGTATGACCCCGCTCTGTTTCCAAGGATGCATAGCCGATGACCGCCACCGCCCCGATCACCCAGGATGTGATGACCATCCCGCGCAAGCTGCCCGATGGTCCCGTCAACCTTGTCGGCCTGACCCGTGACGCAATGCGCGCGGCGCTGATCGCCCATGGCACACCGGAAAAGCAGGCCAAGATGCGGGTGGGCCAGATCTGGCAGTGGATCTACCAGAAAGGCGTGCGCGATTTCGAGCAGATGACCAATCTGGCGAAACCCTATCGGCAGGAGCTGGCGCAGCATTTCACGATCCAGGTACCCGAGGTCGTGACCCGCCAGCTGTCCGAGGATGGAACCCGGAAGTATCTGGTCCGCATCGCGGGCGGGCATGAGGTCGAGGTGGTCTACATCCCCGAGGAAGGCCGTGGCACGTTGTGCATCTCGTCTCAGGTGGGCTGTACGCTGACCTGTTCCTTCTGCCACACCGGCACGCAGAAACTGGTGCGCAACCTGACCGCCGCCGAGATCGTCGGACAGGTCATGGTCGCGCGCGACGATCTGGGCGAATGGCCCGCGCCGGGGCGCAACCCCAAGGATGAAACGCGGCTGTTGTCCAACATCGTGCTGATGGGCATGGGCGAGCCGCTTTACAATTTCGACAACGTGCGCGACGCGATGAAGATCGCGATGGACCCCGAGGGCATCAGCCTCAGCCGCCGCCGCATCACCCTGTCCACATCCGGCGTGGTGCCGGAAATCGCGCGCACGGCACAGGAAATCGGCTGTCTGCTGGCCGTAAGCTTTCACGCCACGACGGATGAGACGCGTGACAAGCTGGTGCCGATCAACAAGCGCTGGAACATCGCGACGCTTCTGGACGCGCTGCGCGAATACCCCAAGGTGTCGAATTCCGAGCGTATCACCTTCGAATACGTGATGCTGGCCGGGGTGAATGACACGGACGAGGATGCACGCCGCCTTGTCAAGCTGATCGAGGGGATCCCCGCCAAGATCAACCTGATCCCCTTCAACGAATGGCCCGGCGCGCCCTACAAGCGGTCGTCGAACAACCGCATCCATGCCTTTGCCGACATCATCTACAAGGCCGGTTACGCCAGCCCCATCCGCACCCCCCGCGGCGAGGATATCATGGCCGCCTGCGGACAGTTGAAATCGGCCACGGAACGCGCGCGCAAGACCCGTGCCCAGATCGAAGCGGAAACCGGGCTGCGGTGATAGTCAGACATTGCGCCATCTGTCGCGCCAATCTGCTGATGCTGCCTTAATTGTTTCGCTTTGCCACGCAATCGCCCTGATCCGGTAGAATTCGTGCCAAAGTTCTTGAACAGACTGTTTTCTGCAAAGGGCTATTCAACAGGAGTTCAAAACATGTCCGTCATCCAAGCCAGCGACGCCTTCATGGCCGCGCAAGTCCTCGATCTGGTGCTGAGCGAACGCCGCAAGGCCTTGTCGCCGCGCGAATGGAAACACCGCCTTGCCGGTTACGGCTACAACCTGATGCAATCGGACGCAGGCGTGGTTGTCACCAGCATTCGCACAGGCACCCAGGTCTGCGCAGTTCCCGGTGAAATGACGGTCTGACCGCGACGCCGATCCTCCCACGGGGACGCGTCGTGCAGTGATGCGAGGCCACGCCTAATCGCTGATCCGCGCCACCAGCAGCGGATCCTGCTGATCGTTCGAGAACAGCAAAAGCGCACCCGTCGGATCAATGTCGAACCGGCTGATCCTTTGCAGATCGGCCAGGAACCGTTGTTCCAGTTCCATCACGTCCGGGGCGCAAGCCATCCGCGTGGCCGCAGCGAGGCCAATGCTCAGCCCTTCGCCGCTCAGCTCGAATGCTGCGTTGAAGCGATTGCATCCGCTTCTTCCGGTCAGCCGCCGCGTGACCGCATCGAATTCCAGCGTCACCACCGCGTTTTCCACAAGACCGGCACCACCGCTCTCTTCGACGATCCATTCCACACCGGCCAGCAAATCCATGGAGTCGCCGCCGCAGCCGTCAAGAATACGGTCCTGCATGGTCACACTCACGGTCTGGGGAAAGGGTGTGCCGGACATCAGGTCATGGCAGATCGTTTCGGAAAGCCGCACCACCATGCCCTGCCCCGCCATGTCAAAGACGAAATCCGCACCCGCCAGCGCCGCCCGCGGCAGCTTGGCGCGCAAGGGCGCCTGCCCGATATTCGGTATCAACTCGACCATGCCGCCAACGATGGTCAGCGACCAGAACGGCTCGGTCCCGCGGGCGCGATAGGGTTGCTCGGGCTCTGGCGGAACGGCCACGCATTCCGGAAGAACCTCGCCCTCCAGCGAGACCAGCGCGGTATCGCCCTTCGACCAGTAATAGGTACCCGGATCTGCGGGATCCTCGAATCTGGCGCCCGATGCGGCGGGAACCTGTGACAGAACCAGCCGGTTTGCATCAGTTTCCAGCACGGCGCGATCTTCGAAGAACCCAACTTTCAGCCGCGTGTCACCGCAGCGCAGTGTGCTGGCAAAACCCATCGGCTGATACCGGTTCATCACCACATCGCCCAGCGCGACTGGTGCGAACCCTGCCGCCACCACAATGGCATTACTGACCCATAAAGGCTGACCATCCAGAACCACGGCCGCGCGAATCGTGGCACTGACCCCATCGGGCAGGGTCATCGAAAACGGGATCGGCACCTGCTGCCCGCCGGACTGGAACCGCGTCTCGGCAAGGGGGGTGTCCTGCAGCCCCCTCGCTTCGATCACGATGTCGACGCCCGTCGGCAATGCGTCGCGCGACAGATAGGTCAGGGCACCGTCAAGGTTGCGGGCCTCGGCCACCCCAATCAGCAAGAAGGTCGCCAAAACAGACATGCCGAAAACGCGCATCAGCCCGGCTCCTTTCCAATACTCAGTCACTCAAGGGACAGTATAGATCAGCGCCTTGCGCGCTCAATCCCTTCACAAGCCGGGTCCAGCAATTTTACCCTGCAGCCGGGCACCATCTGCCGCCGGTCAGCGCCCCGGAATGGACCCGCGCTTTTCGCCAGCGCCTTCCCAGTCCGCCATCGCGGCCATGGCCTCGTCGGCCGTCTCGACATAGCGGAAAAGGGACAGATCCTCGGCCGAGATCGTGCCGGCCTCGGCCAGCGCCTCCCAGTTGATGATGCTCTCCCAGAACGCTTTGCCGAAGAGCAGGAATGGCACGCGCTTCATGCGGCCGGTCTGGATCAGCGTCAGACTTTCAAACATCTCGTCCAGTGTCCCGAATCCACCCGGAAACACGCAGACCGCATTGGCGCGCATCAGGAAATGCATCTTGCGGATCGCGAAATAGTGGAAGTTGAAGCACAGGTCGGGCGTGACGTATTCATTGGGGGCCTGTTCATGCGGCAAGACGATGTTCAGGCCGATCGAAATGCCGCCCGCCTCGCGCGCGCCGCGATTGCCCGCCTCCATCACGCCGGGCCCGCCCCCGGTGGTGATGATGTTGCGGTGCCCCCCGGACTCAAGCGATGCCTGCGTCACAAGATAGGCAAAACGGCGCGCCTCCTCGTAGTAGCAGGACAGGTCAGCAAGGCTCTTGTTCGCCGCTGTCGCGGCCTTGTCAGGGGCGGGGATGCGCGCGCCGCCGAACAGGACCACGGTGCTTTCCACCCCGTATTCATCCAGCAGCATCTGCGGTTTCAGCAGTTCCAGCTGCAAGCGGACCGGACGCAGCTCATCCCGGCACAGGAATTCATTATCGGCAAATGCCAACCGATAGGCCGATGACCGCGTCTGGTCGGTCTCGGGCACACCGTGGGCTGTCTCGATATCCGTATGCGCATCGCGAAACGGGCTGCTGCGGTCTTCTTTCATCGGGGTCGCTTTCCTGAAGGGCCTGTCGCCGGGGTATCAAAGCCCGGGCCGCAAGACCAGTGACGTTGGAGTGAGCCCGCCCCCCGGCATCCGTCGCGCCGTTGAGATTGCGCGCACGGGCGCTTGGCCTTATAGGCGTCCGCAACCCTTTTCACAGCCCGGAGACCCAGCCATGTCCAACGCCGAACTCGAAACCGCCATCGAAGCCGCATGGGACGCCCGCGACGGAATCACCCCCGCCAGCAAAGGCGAGGCGCGCGATGCGATCGAAGCAACGCTGGATGCGCTGGACAGCGGCAAGCTGCGCGTGGCCGAACGCCAGACGGATGGCCAGTGGCATGTGAACCAGTGGGCCAAGAAAGCCGTGCTTCTGGGTTTCCGCATCAAGGACATGGAAGTGCATGATGGCGGCCCGCAGTCCGGCGGCTGGTGGGACAAGGTCGACAGCAAGTTCAAGGGCTGGCAGCCCGCCGACTGGAAATCCGCGGGCTTTCGCGCCGTGCCCAACTGCGTCGTGCGCCGGTCTGCCTATATTGCGCCGGGCGTGGTGCTGATGCCGTCCTTCGTGAACCTTGGCGCCTATGTCGATAGCGGCACCATGGTCGACACATGGGCCACGGTGGGCAGCTGCGCACAGATTGGCAAGAACGTGCACCTGTCGGGTGGCGTGGGCATCGGCGGTGTGCTGGAGCCGATGCAGGCCGGCCCCACGATCATCGAGGACAACTGCTTCATCGGTGCCCGCTCGGAAGTGGTCGAAGGCTGCATCGTGCGCCAAGGCTCGGTGCTTGGCATGGGTGTCTTCATCGGCAAGTCCACCAAGATCGTCGACCGCGAGACCGGCGAAGTGATGTATGGCGAAGTTCCGGCCGGTTCGGTCGTGGTCGCGGGCTCGATGCCCTCGAAGAACGGGATCAACCTCTACTGCGCCGTGATCGTCAAGAAGGTTGACGCGCAGACCCGCTCGAAGACCTCCATCAACGAGCTGTTGCGTGACTGATCAGCCCGAGAAACCAAAGAAAAAACCCTCGCGCCAGCAGGTCTATACCCTGCTGGTCGAGGTGGGCCGCAAGGATGGAGACGGGCTGCCGCCCAAATCCACCGGCGCGGCGCTGATGATCTATGCCTCGGGCGTGGATGAGGCCGAAGCCGTGCGCGAGACCGTGGCGATCCTCAAACAGGCCGATATGGCGCCGCTTGACGTGACCGGCTATGGCACGCTTGAGGAACGGCTTGCCGATGGGCAGGAGATCGACGAGGACGAGCGCGCCCTGATGGCCCGCGCCCTCGAGGAAAACGCCGTCATCGTGGCGCAGATCACCCCTTTCGACGACTGAAGACCCAAAGGGATGCCTAGGCTGCCCGTCGATCGGCCAGGGTGATCGCCTCATAGGCGCGCAGAACCGGATAGGCCGAGGCCGTATGATCCGGAAGGCGCGACCTTTCGATCCCGGCCAGCAGGCTTGCTGCCAGTCGCGCGGGATTGCGCCTGATCCGCCCGATGAAGAGGCTTTCCACCGGTGTACCCGCGGCAAGGATCGCCTCGTGCCCCGGCAGAAGGACCTGACCATAGGTCGCGGTCGGGCCAGTCACGCAGAAATGCGCGGCCGTTCCATTGACCAGATGCCGTGCCGGCACCAGCACGAATTCCTGATCGAACAGATACTCCACATCCGATCCACCGATCACGAGCCGCTGTTCCGGGGCGACGACGATATCCTGCTGCAGGCCGAAATAGGGCGCGCGCAACCGGACAGGCCGGAACAGTCCGCGCGCGGGAACCGTGCGGCGCAGCGCATGCAGCACGGGCTGCGTGCTGCCATCGGCCAGCCGCATGACATCGCCCCGCTTGATCTGGCCCAGCGGCTTGTAGCCAAACGGCGTGCAAAGGGGCACGCGCGCATCGAGGGTCGGCAAGGGTCCGACGGGTTCGATCCGGGTCGAGACCGCGAAGAAGGTCACATCGGGATCCATGGACCGCATGGCGGGCGTCATCGTCACCGCCTGCACATCGCTCAGCAATAGCGGGGGTGGGTCGCGCAGTTCGGCCTGAAACTGCCCCGGCGTGTTCGCCTTTTCCACGACCAACCGCCCCCAGCGCGCCGGCGCATCCCAGGAATAGCTGATACGAAGCGTTTCATTGCCGCCGATGGCATCATGTTTGATGACACAGTGACAGGCATCGTTTCCCTGAAGAACGACAAGGGCAATACTTCCGCCGGGCAGGGCGCGCAGCGAAAGACCGCGCCGCCATGGGTGGGCATGATCCCATTCCAGCAGGGTCTGGGGCCGCCCGTCAGGCGCAAGCCGCGCCTCCATGAGCAGCGTCCCGCGCGGCAGAAGCGCCATCGGATCGTTACGCTGCAGGGCGGTTTCGGACCGTCCTGCATCGCAGCCCAGCCCGGAACAGGAAAACCGGGGATCCGCATGATCCGCTATCGCAATCCATGCCATGTCAGGCCACCCGCCGTTCTGCCTGCAGCAAGCGCGCCTCGAAGCAGCGCAACATGCGCCGGACCGCCGGGCTGTATCCCTGCCCCGTGACCGGATCGAGATCCGGGAAAAGCGCCGTGATCTCGCCGATGACTTCGGCCTCGAAAGACCGCGCGATCTGGGGTCCGGGCAGGAAGCTTTCGGTCTCAAGCCCTTCGGAGAACACCACCTGGTGCCGGTCGAACAGGATATGCACATAATCGACCATGCCGCCTTCGATCCGGCGCACGCTGCGGTCGTTGACCAGATCGCGCGCCGCGACAAGAACCTCGCGCTCGCCGAACAGAACCTCGGCGAGGCTGTCACGGATCAGGACGCGGTGCAGCGGCGAGACCATCAGGCTGCGATGCTCGCCAAAGGTATTGGCCGCAATGAAGATCGGGGCAAAGGCCGCGCGCGCCTCGACCCGGCGCTGGCCGATCCACCGCAGCGGTTGCGGGCCATCATCCTTTGTCAGCACCAGATCGCCCGGCGTCAGGGTTTCGACAGGCACCTCACCCTGCGGGGTCAGAACCATCGTACCGGCGACGAAACAGGGAACGGAATCGACGATGACGAAACCGGTATCAGTCTGTCCGGTGCTGCTGGCCACCGTATAGGTGAAATTCGCCACCTCGACATTGCCATCGCCGACAACTGTCAGGGTTCCGTCGGCATTCACGGTCACCTGCTGCCCTGTCCCAAGGGTCAGGACAGAGCCCGCCACGACCGGCTGGCCGTTGATATGGGTGATGGTCAGCACCCCGCCCGTGACATTCACGTCATTGCCAAGAACGTCGATCACCACGGTGCCGTTGGGATAGATCTCGGCCATGTCGGTTTGCGCGACCAGCACCGTCTGGACCGAATTGCCCGCGATCAGCACATTGGTGTCATATTGGGAATCAAGCACATCCGCGATGCCGATGCGGATCGAATTGACCTCGCCCGGGGTGACCACCATCGTCAGGGTCATGGTGACGGTGAAGCCGTCCATTTCGGTGTTGTAGGGACTGCCCAGGTTCGAGATGAACAGGTTCTGGTTGCTGCCCCCGTTCAGGTTGTTGGGGTCGATATCCCCATCACCCACAGCCAGTTCAACCTGCTGGCCGTTCACCCAGACGCCAAAGAAATCCTGATAGGCCCCGGTGGCGAATTCCGGATACTCCTCGGAGGAGAAGACGAACTGCATCGTCATCAGATTGCCGGTGGGGATGAAATCCACGTCCAGCCAGGCCGCGTCGAAAGTGCTGGTACCCGCCGCCGCGTTGAACTGCGCGTTGTTGTTCACGCCCGATGTGTCGGTGGTTCTGGACGCGCTCAGGTTGGCCTGTGTGGGGTTCGAACTGGAACCTCCGGCCGAGTTGGTGAAATCCGTCGCCCGTCCGGTTGACAGGATCACGCCCGTATCGCTGGGGGTCACGAAAGGCGATACGCTGTCACCGTTGCTGTAGATCCCCGAAGACCGCGCATCACCGGTGTAGCTTGCGCTGACCACGGTAACGCCATCGCCAAATATCTCGTTGGCCATCTGCACTGCAGAGGCGTTCGTGTTCACCGGCAACCTGGATGCTGCAACCATTTAAGTCCTGCCCCACTTGGCCTGAGACAGGACAGCACAGGATCACTGACCCGCAATACGCGCGCCATGTGCCAGAAAAAAAACCGGCACGTTCATTGATCTGGACCACGTTGGATCCTGCTGCTTTCGACCTGCCTCGGGTCTTTTTGTTTAACGTGAGGTTAACACTTTCGTTTCGTATCTGTTAACAGTCTTCCGTCCCAGCGCCCCCCATCGCCATAAAGTTGCGCCTTTTACGACACATTCGCACAATCCTTGATTGTTTGCCGTTACGGAAAAAGAAGTCTATCGATGCACAACCCCACAAAAGGACGCCGCCGATGGCCCAGACACAGAGCAATGCACCCGCCCCGGTCGACCCCGCCGATCTGACCGTGCAACTGATCCGCTGCCCCTCGGTCACACCCGAGGAGGGCGGCGCGCTGGTGCTGCTGCAATCGCTGCTGGAAAGCGCGGGCTTTGCCTGCACCCGTGTGGATCGGGGCGCGGTGTCGAACCTCTTCGCCCGTTGGGGTACGAAGGGGCATCCTCATACCTTCGGCTTCAACGGCCATACGGATGTGGTGCCGGTCGGCGACGAGGCCGCATGGAGCGTGCCGCCCTTCGGCGGGGTGATCAAGGACGGCCAGATCTGGGGTCGCGGGGCCACCGACATGAAATCAGGCGTGGCCGCCTTTGCCGCCGCCGCGATTGATTTCGTGCGCCAGACCCCGCCCGACGGGTCCGTGGTTCTGACCATCACCGGCGACGAGGAGGGCGATGCCGTGGATGGCACCACAGCCATTCTGGACTGGATGCGCGACAATGGCGAGGCGATGAGCGTCTGTCTGGTGGGCGAACCTACCTGCCCCGAGCGCATGGGCGAGATGATCAAGATCGGGCGGCGCGGATCGCTGACCGCGTTCTTCACGGTGACGGGCGTTCAGGGCCATTCCGCCTATCCGCATCGGGCAAAGAACCCGTTGCCAGCGATGGCGCGGCTGATGGACCGGTTGTCCAGCCATGAACTGGACCGGGGCAACGACCATTTCGACCCCTCGACCCTTGCCGTCGTGACCATCGACACCGGCAACCCCGCCACCAACGTGATTCCCGCCCAATGCCGCGCCAGCGTCAACATCCGCTTCAATGACATCCATTCGGGCGCCGGCCTGACAGACTGGCTGCGCCTTGAGGCTGACAAGGTGGCCGCCGAATTCGGCGTGCAGATCGGCATGACGGTAAAGATCTCGGGCGAAAGCTTTCTGACGCCGCCCGGCGCGCTGTCGGACATGGTCGGCGCTGCGGTGCAGGCGGAAACCAATGTGGTGCCGGTCTTGTCCACCTCGGGGGGGACCTCGGACGCAAGATTCGTCAAGGATCATTGCCCGGTGGTGGAATTCGGCCTTGTGGGCCGCACGATGCACCAGGTCGATGAACGTGTCGAAATCGCCCATATCCATCAGCTCAAGGCGATCTATACACGCATTCTGCGCAGCTATTTCGGCTAGGCCAAACGTGTATCTTAAACCGACCTTTTCGCAGGGCCGGACCACCGTTTCCCCATGACGGCAGCCGGCACCTGTGATAACCGGAACGCATGAGCCAGCTTCCCACAAAGACCGAGATCCTGAACTGGATCGCGGATCACCCGACCCTCTCCGCCAAACGTGATATTGCCAAGGCTTTCGGCATAAAAGGTGCTGCGCGGATCGATCTGAAGCGCATCCTCAAGGAACTTGAGGATGAGGGTCATCTTGAGAAGCGCAAGAAAACCTATCGCGACCCGGATCGCTTGCCGCCTGTCAGCATCGTGCAGGTCGGCTCGCCCAATGCCGAGGGCGACATGACCGCCCGCCCGCTGGAATGGACCGGCGAAGGCCCCGAACCGCGCATCCTGATGATCGCACGCGCCACCGACCCCGCCCTTGGCGAAGGCGACCGTATCCTCGCCCGTCTGACCGAAGTGCGCGGGCAGACCCATCATTACGAAGGCAGGCTGATCCGCCGCATCGGCACCAACCCCGCCCGCGTTCTGGGCGTATTCCGCAAGACATCCGAAGGCGGGCGCATCCTGCCCATCGACAAGGGCGACGGCAAGGAATGGCAGGTACCCGAAGGGGCCACCGGCGGCGCGAAGGACGGCGAACTGGTCGAGGCCGAACAGGCCGGACCCAAGGCCCGGATGGGCCTGCCCCGCGCAAGGGTCATCAACCGGCTGGGCGACCCATCGGCCCCCAAGGCGGTCTCGCTGATCGCCATCCACCAGCATGGCATCCCCGACGATTTCCCCGACGAGGTGGTCGCCGAGGCGGATTCGATGAAACCCGCCGGCCTCTCGGGCCGCCAGGACATGCGCGACATGCCCCTGATCACGATCGATCCATGGGATGCGCGCGACCATGACGATGCCTGCTGGGCCCATGCCGACGATGATCCCGCCAATGCGGGCGGTCATGTGATCTGGGTCGCCATCGCGGATGTGGCGCATTACGTCCACACCGGTTCGGACCTTGATATCGAAGCGCGCAAGCGCGGCAACTCCAGCTATTTCCCGGACCGCGTGGTGCCGATGCTGCCGGACCGGCTGTCGGGCGATCTGTGCTCCTTGCATGAGGGTGTGCCACGGGCCTGTATCGCCGTGCGCATGCAGGTGGACGCGGAAGGCCAGAAGATCGGACATCGCTTCGTGCGCGGATTGATGCGCTCTGTCGCCTCGCTGAATTACCGCGAGGTGCAGGAAGCACGCGACGGGATACCGAACGAAAAATGCGCGCCGCTGATGGAGCTGATCATCAACCCGCTTTACGCCGCCTATGACACGCTGGTGAAGGCACGCGCCCGCCGTCAACCGCTGGATCTGGACCTGCCCGAGCGCAAGGTGATCCTGTCGGAAGAGGGCAAGGTGACGTCTGTCAACTTCGCCGAACGACTGGACGCGCATCGTCTGATCGAGGAATTCATGGTGCTGGCCAATGTCGCCGCCGCCGAGACCCTGATCGCCCGTCGCTCGCCCCTGCTGTTCCGGGTGCATGAGGAGCCCAGCCCCGAAAAGCTTGAGGCGCTGCGCGATACGGCAGAGGCGGCAGGTCTGGTTCTGGCCAAGGGACAGGTGTTGAAGACCGCGCATCTGAACGCGCTGCTGGCGCAGGCCGAAGGCACGGATCATGACGAGCTGATCAACATCTCGACCCTGCGCGCCATGACGCAGGCCTATTACAGCCCGTCGAACTTTGGCCATTTCGGGCTGGCGTTGCAGGCATATGCGCATTTCACATCGCCCATCCGGCGCTATTCGGATCTGGTGGTGCACCGGGCGCTGATCTCGGCACATAAATGGGGCGATGACGGGCTGAGCCATCAGGAGATCGACAGGCTCGAGGCGACCGCTCAGCATATCAGCGAGACCGAGCGGCGCTCGATGATGGCCGAGAGGGACACGAACGATCGCTACCTCGCGGCTTTCCTATCGGACCGTCTGGGCGCGGAATTCACCGGACGGATCAGCGGCATCGCCAAATTCGGCGCCTTCGTGAAACTGGATGAAACCGGCGCCGACGGCCTGATCCCGATCCGGTCGCTGGGCAATGAATATTTCCATTTCGACCGCGACAAGGGCACATTGATGGGATCGCAAACCGGTCTGATCATCGGCCTCGGGCAACGTGTCCGGGTCAAGTTGACCGAAGCGGCCCCCGTCACGGGCGGCATCGCGCTGGAACTGATCAGCATCGAAGGCCGCGACATGCCAAAGGGTCCGCCAGCCGGGCGCGGCAAGCCGCCCAAGCGCGCACTGGGCCGCGCCAAGCACAAGGCCGCCAAGTTGAAACGCAAGGCGGATCGCCGGCGCTAGACGCGTGGCGCGCGGCCCCATAGGCGGAACCCTGCGGCACCCGCGCGCGCCCTGACAGAACGCTTTTGCAACGACCTCGCTTGCGCTAGGATCGCCAAAAATGACCAAGCACAAGCGAGGCCGGGCACATGAGCAAGACATTCCTGATTCCACTGTCAGCGGTGATTCTGATGACAAATTCCGCATGCGCGGGGCCGGTCGAACGGTCCCTGCGTCCCGAAGCACGGCCATCGGCCCTGTCGACGGTGCAGAGGGCCTCGGCCCCGGCGACACTGGCGCCTGCCGTCACGGCCGAGACGCGGGCCGCTTTCGAACGCTGGGCCACGGGGTTCCGCAGCCGTGCACAGGCGCAGGGGATCCGCCCGGATGTGGTGCAGCGCGCCTTTGCGGGCATCGGCTATGACCCGACGGTGATCGAGCGGGACCGCAATCAGGCCGAATTCACCCGCCAGATCTGGGATTACCTGGACAGCGCCGCCTCGCCCGTGCGGGTCGAGAACGGTCAGGCCGCGTTGCAAAAGCACCGCCGCGCCCTGCAGGCGATCGAGGATCGTTTTGGCGTCGAGAAAGAGGTTGTCACCGCCGTCTGGGGGCTGGAAAGCGCCTATGGCGAGCGGCGCGGCACGATGGATGTAATCCAGTCGCTGGCGACACTGGCCCATGACGGGCGGCGCGGCGCCTTCTTCGAGGCGCAGCTGATCGCGGCGCTTCAGATCATCCAGGCAGGCGATGTGGACCCGCGCAGCATGACCGGCAGCTGGGCGGGCGCCATGGGGCATACCCAGTTCATCCCGACCTCCTATCTGGCCTATGCGGTGGATTTCACCGGCGACGGCAAGCGCGACATCTGGTCGGACGATCCCACCGATGCGCTGGCCTCGACCGCCGCCTATCTCAAGCGGTTCGGCTGGACCAAGGGCCAGCCCTGGGGCGTCGAAGTGCGCCTTCCCGCCGGGTTCAACGCAGGGCTGGCCAAGCGCGACATCAAGCGCGCGCCTTCTGACTGGGCGGCCATGGGTGTGACCGGCATGAACGGGCGCGCGGTGCCCAACCATGGCGCGGCCTCGATCCTGCTGCCTGCCGGCACGGCGGGCGCGGCCTTCATGATCTTCGACAATTTCGCGGTGATCGAACGCTACAACAAGGCGGATGCCTATGTGATCGGCGTGGGCCATCTGTCGGACCGGATCAAGGGCGGCCCCGAGATCCAGACACCCTGGCCACGCGGCTATGCGCCGCTGTCCTTTGACGAGCGGATGGAGATGCAGCAACGCCTGCAGGCGCGCGGCTTCGGGATCGAAAAGATCGACGGCATCATCGGCCCCAACACGACCGAGGCGATCCGCGCTTTCCAGCGGTCGGTCGGCGTGCAACCTGACGGCTTTCCCAGTCAGGATGTTCTGGCCCTGCTGAAACGCTGATCAAGCGCCAGCCCCGCGTGGCGGCGGTTGGGTCTTGCGTATCTGGGGAACGATGAAGGAACGGGCGGGAAACCCCTTGCACGATGCTGCGGGATTGGGTGTAGCTTGGTGTCATGCCACGCCCGAACCCCCATCGCCCCTTTACCCCCGATCCCGCGCAGATGGCGCTGGCCCCGGATGTGTCGGGCAACGCGATCAATGGTCTGGGCGAGACCGCTGCGCGGCCGGCGCGTGTCGTCTATTGGGCGCCTGATCCCGACGACATACCCCATGGCGCGATGCAGCGCTGGTTTTATACCGTCGATCCGGGGGCCCCGCCCATCGTGGCCGCGCGCGCCGCGCGGCAGGTGATTCTGGCCGCGCCGCTGGCCGATCTTGACGGCCCGCCTGTGGTGCACACGCCCGAGGAATGGACCGCCTCCCTGTCGCGGTTCGTCGCAGAGGGGCTTTGCGAAAAGACCGGTGTCGCCCTGATGGATCCGGCCTGGACCTATGAGGGCCAGAGCATCGCGCAATCGCGGGTGATCGTGCTGGGCGTGCAGCATGATTTCGACGCGATCAGCACCGCCCCCGATGCCGAGGCGGGCGGCGAGGTGATCCGCCAATACGGCCGCGCGGCAGGGGCCGCCAAGGCCGTGGCGGGCTGGCTGCGTCAGCAGGGGTGGGAAGCCGAACCGGTGACAGGGCCGATGGCGGGCAAGCTGTTGCTGATCCCGCCTGCGCTGGCCTGCGGTTTCGGCGAATTGGGCAAGCACGGGTCGATCATCGACGCCGCGATGGGATCATCCTTTCGCCTTGCCGCGGTGCTGACCGATGCGCCCTTTGCCCCCACCCCGCCGGAAAGCCATGGCATCGACGATTTCTGCGCCAGTTGCCGCATCTGCGAGGACGCCTGCCCGCCCATGGCCATCGCCCCCGAAAAGCAGACCGTGCGCGGCGTGGAGAAATGGTATGTCGATTTCGACCGCTGCCTGCCCTTCTTCAACCAGACCAACGGCTGCGCGATCTGCATTGCCGTCTGTCCCTGGTCGCGTCCGGGCGTCGGCCTTAACCTTGCGGCAAAGCTGGCCCGCCGCGCGGCGCGGACGCAGGGGTCAGCAACGGACGCAGCAAGGCAAGCGGATGCGCCCTGAGCGACAGGCGCATGGCGACGTAATCCTCGACCACCTCCTCGCCCAGGGTCATCTGCGGCAGATGGGCGGCGGGCTCCACGATGCCTTCGCCATCCATGTCCAGCGCGAACAGCGGCAGGGGGGCATCGGCGGTCAGGGCCTTGGCCTCCCATAGCGCCTGACGGCGGGTCAGGCCCAGCCCGGCGAAAGCATCGGCCTCGGCCAGACGCGCCACAACCGCAGGGGCCAGCCCCGCCCGACGCCAGACATCGGCAACCGACAGATAGCCATTGCCGCGCGCCGCCGACAGCCAGGCGGCATCATCCTCGCGCAGCCCCTTGATCTGGCGAAAGCCAAGACGCAGGGTCAAGCCGCCCAGACCATCGGGTTCCATCACGTTGTCCCAATAGCTGTGGTTCACGCAGACCGGGCGCACCTGCACGCCATGTTCGCGCGCATCGCGGATGATCTGGGCCGGCGCATAAAAGCCCATCGGCTGCGCATTCAGCAGCGCACAGGCAAAAATGCCGGGATGATGGCACTTGAGCCAGGCCGAGGCATAGACCAGCAGCGCAAAACTGGCCGCGTGGCTTTCGGGAAAGCCGTAGCTGCCGAAGCCCTCGATCTGGCTGAAGCAGCGCTCGGCAAAGTCCATGTCATAGCCGTTGCGCGCCATGCCGCGCAGGAACCGCGTGCGGAATTCGGACACGTTGCCATGTTTCTTGAAGGTGGCGAGCGAGCGGCGCAGACGATCCGCCTCGTCCGGGGTGAAACCCGCGCCGATGATGGCGATCTGCATCGCCTGCTCCTGAAAAAGTGGCACGCCCAGCGTCTTGGCCAGCACAGCGCCCAGCGCGTCCGAGGGAAACTCCATCTTCTCCTCGCCATTGCGGCGGCGCAGATAGGGATGCACCATGTCGCCCTGAATCGGACCGGGGCGCACGATCGCCACTTCGATCACCAGATCGTAGAAGCAGCGCGGTTTCATCCGGGGCAGGAAGTTCATCTGCGCGCGGCTTTCCACCTGGAACACCCCCACGGAATCAGCGCGGCAGAGCATGTCATAGACACGCGGATCCTCGGGTGGCAGGGTCGCCAGCCGGTGCCTTGTGCCATGATGCTGCGCGATCAGATCGAAGGCCTTGCGGATGCAGGTCAACATGCCAAGGCTGAGGATGTCGACCTTGAGGATACCCAGCGTATCAATGTCGTCCTTGTCCCAGCAGATGACCGTCCGCCCTTCCATCGCGGCATTCTCGATCGGCACCAGCTCGTCCAGCCGGCCTTCGGTGATGATGAACCCGCCGACATGCTGGCTGAGGTGGCGGGGAAAGCCCACGATCTCGTGGATCAGGGCCATGGTGCGGGCCAGACGCGGCTCGGTCGGGTCCAGCCCAATCTCGCGCAGGCGCGCATCTTCGGTACCCGACATGCCGTAAAAGCCCCAAAGCTGCGAACTGAGCGCGGCGACCGTATCCTGTGACAGGCCCATGGCCGCGCCCACCTCGCGGATGGCGCGCTTGCCGCGATAGTGGATGACCGTGGCGCAAAGACCCGCGCGGTGGCGGCCATAGCGGTCGTAGATGTGCTGGATCACCTCCTCGCGCCGTTCATGCTCGAAATCCACGTCGATATCAGGGGGTTCGTCCCGCGCCTCGGAGACGAAACGCTCGAACACCATCGTCCCGATCTCGGGGGAAACCGAGGTGACGCCCAGACAATAGCAGACCACCGAATTGGCCGCCGATCCGCGCCCCTGACACAGGATGCCGCGCCCGCGCGCGAAATCGACGATGTCATGCACGGTCAGGAAATAAGGCTCGTATTTCAGCTTGGTGATCAGGGTCAGCTCATGCTCCAGCATCCCGCGCACGCGATCCGGCGCACCCTCGGGATAGCGCCAGGCCAGACCGGCCAGCGCCAGACGGCGCAGGCGGGCGGCGGCGGTTTCACCCCCCGTCACCTCGGAAGGGTATTCGTAGCGCAATTCATCCAGCGAGAAGGTCAGACGCAGCGCCAGCGCGCCTGCCCGGTCCACCGCATCCGCATGCGGGCCGAAAAGGCGGCGCATCTCGGGTTCCGCGCGCAGGCGCTGCTCGCCATTGGCCAGCGCCGCGCGGCCCAGCCGGTCGACCGTGGAGCCGGTACGGATCGCGGTCAGCACATCGGCCATCTGGCGGCGGCGCCCCTCGTGCATCAGCGGCATGGCCGAGGCCAGCGTGGGAATGCCCAGATCAGCGGCCAGCGCCGCAAGGCGGTCAAGGCGGGAACGGTCCTGCCCATCATAGCGCGGCGCCATCACGAGGTGCATCTGCCGGGCAAGGCGGCGCGTCAACCCGCGCGCCAGTGGCAGCCAATCGCCCGCGCCGCTGTCCGGCATGGTCTTGTGTGGCGGATGGAGGAGGAATTGCAGCCCCTCGGTCTGCCCCTCCAGATCGGCAAGATGGAGATCGCACCCCCCCTTGGGCGCGCGGCGGCGGCCCAGAGTCAACAGACGGCAAAGATGTGCCCAGCCGGTCCGGTTTTCCGGCAGCGCGGTCAGGACCAGCCCATCGGCCAGATGCAGCGTGGCGGCCGGAATCAGCCGGGGACAGGTGAAATGCGGTCCCTGGTCTTCAGGCGCGCGGGCCGGATCAGGCGGGCCGATCAGACCATGAGCGGCCTGATGCGCCTGACGTTCGGCCACCTGCCGCGCAATCTCACGCCCCGTGGCATGGGCGCGCACGATCCCCGCCACCGAATTGGCATCGGCAATGGCGATCGCCGCGATTCCCAGACTGGCGGCACGCTGCATGAACTCCTCGGGGTGCGAAGCCCCGGTGAGAAAGGTGAAGTTGGAGGTGATGCACAGCTCTGCAAACATGTCATGGCAGAGTATATTCACGTTTTGTTCTTTTTCGAGTCCCAAATCAGACGTACCGCCTGCGGCATCTGGCCCGCGGATGGATATTTGAGGCAAGAAGAAACGGGTGGCCGGATCAGGCTGTCGGGCGCAGGCGCATCAGCAGGTAGATGTTGAACCGGGCAAAATTCTCGCGGTTGCGCATCTGCTGGTTCAGGCGCTGATCAAGGCGTGCACGCTTGCGGGCGCTGATCAGACTGCGGATCGCGCGCCGCAATACCCAGCGCAGGCGGGGCTTGTGGCGGGCAAGATCCTGATCGACACGGGTCAGCCCATAGCCGAAGACGTTGAAGAGGCCCTGCTCGATCTCGACCGAGGGGGCGGCGGACAGGGTCACGTCCTCCTCGCTGATCACCGCGAGAGGGAGGGCGGCCAGCGTGTCGCGGAAGGCGGCGATGCGATGCCCGCCACCCACCGGGGCCAGCATCCGGTCGCCGGTATATTCAGGGGTGCGGAAGCAGTCGGCGACGATGATCTCGCCACCGGGCGCCAGCAGGGTCAGGCATTTGGGCAGGCCCTGATCCAGCGGGATATACTGGAAACTTTCCGAGAAGAGGCAGATATCGAAACTGCCCGGATCGGCCTGGAAATCCTCGAACATGCATTCATGCACACGGGCCGCGGGCGCATTGGCGCGGCAGCGCCCGGCCAGAAAGGGGCTGGGCACCACGATATCGACGGAATGCCCAAGGGCCAGCAGCTTCTTCGCCGTCTCGCCCGCGCCGCCCCCGATATCGAGGATGCGGCAAGGCCGGTCGGGCAGCAGGGCGAACAGACGGTCCGTGTAGGCTTCCTGCGCGGCGCGCAGGTTGGCGGCGCTGACCTCCAGCCCGTCCCAGAGCCCGTAATGCAGATTCTCGGCCCCGGTCAGCCATTTGGTGAACGCCAGCCCGACATCAAGGCCGATGGCCTGCGTATTGATCTTGTCCTGTCCCATGGGTCGCAGTTAGCCCAAACTCGACCATCTGGGAAGCATGTTTCGGCAGGCCCCCCGCGATTGCGCCGGGCCCGTTGCGCGATCAGATCAGGGGGTCGAATTCGGCCAGAACGCGGGCATAGACCTCGCGCTTGAAGGGGACGATGTGATCGACAAGGTCGGAGGGATCAAGCCAGCGCCATTCGGAAAACTCGGGGTGGCTGGTCAGGATATCGACCTGATCATCGCTGCCGTTGAACCGCATCAGGAACCATTTCTGGCGCTGCCCCCGGAACTGGCCCTGCCAGATGCGCGGCACGATCTCATGCGGCAGGTCATAGGGGATCCAGTCCGCACTCTCGGCCAGGATCTCCACAAGGTCAGGAGTCACGCCGGTTTCTTCCCACAACTCGCGCAGCGCGGCCTCGCGCGGCTCTTCGCCCTGATCGATCCCGCCCTGGGGCATCTGCCAGGCGGGCGTATCGTTGTCCAGCCGCTGGCCGACAAAGACCTGTCCGCGGTCATTGGCCAGCATCACGCCCACGCAGGGACGATAAGGCAGGCTTGCGATCTCTTCGGGGGTCTTTGCCATGATATGCGGCTCCGGTCGTTCCTGTGGCCCCGCAGCCCGAAGGCTGCGGGGCAATCTGCCTGATCAGCGCGTGGGCCCAAGCGCCGAAAGGCCTTTGAGGATATCCAGCGCATAGGCCAGCTGATAGTCGTCTTCGCGCAGCTTGGCCGACAGTTCGGCCTTGGCGCGATCTTCCTCGATCTGGCGGATCTGGTCCTCCGTCAGGCTGTCGTTGTTCAGCGAGCCGCGCAGATCGGCCTCGGACCGGCTGGGGGCGGAGCTTTCCTCCTCCTCGGGCGAAGCGGGCTGACGGCGCGGCTGCTCCACAAGGATATCGGGTGACACGCCCAGGGCCTGAATCGAGCGGCCCGACGGGGTATAATAGCGCGCAGTGGTCAGGCGCATCGCACCCTCGCCACGCAGCGGCATCACGGTCTGCACCGAGCCCTTGCCGAAACTCTTGGTGCCGATCACGACAGCGCGGCGATGATCCTGCAGGGCGCCTGCCACGATCTCGGAGGCCGAGGCAGAACCGCCGTTGATCAGAACGACGACCGGCTTGCCCTGCGCCAGATCACCCGGCGTGGCATTGTAACGCTCTCCATCCTCGGGGTTGCGGCCACGGGTCGAGACGATCTCGCCATTTTCGAGGAAGGCGTCCGAGACCCGGATCGCCTGGGTCAGCAGACCGCCGGGGTTGTTGCGCAGATCAAGGACGATCCCGCTGATCTTATCGATCCCGCCCGCCTCCTTGATCGACTCGGCAAGGCCGGATTCCAGATTGCTGTAGGTCTGGTCGTTGAAGGTCGTGACCCGCAGCACCACGGCCTGCCCTTCCGTCCGGGTACGGACCGCCGTCAGCTTGATCGTGTCGCGGATGATCGACACGTCGAAAGGTTCGGCTGTGCCCTCGCGCAACACGGTGATCACGATCTCGCTGCCCACGGGGCCGCGCATCATGTCGACAGCCTGATCAAGCGTCAGGCCCAGCAGGCTTTGGCCATCGACATGGGTGATGAAATCGCCAGCCTCGATCCCGGCGGCATCGGCCGGGGTTCCGTCGATCGGCGACACGACCTTGACGAAGCCCTCTTCCTGCGTGACCTCGATCCCCAAACCGCCGAATTCACCGCGGGTCTGCACGCGCATATCTGCGGCATCCTCGGGCGACATGTAGCTGGAATGCGGATCAAGCGAGGTCAGCATGCCGTTGATCGCCGCCTCGATCAGTTCGTTTGTATCCACCTCTTCCACGTATTGCGCGCGGATCCGTTCGAAAATGTCACCGAACAGGTCAAGCTGCTCGTAGACGCTGGTGTTTTTCGATGACTCCTGCGCCAGAAGCGGTGCTGCCAGCTGCGTCGTGGCCAGGACCCCGATCATCGTCCCGCCGATCGCAGCCATCACGAACTTGTTCATGCCTAATCTTCCTCTCGCGTTGCGAACCATGCTTCCGGGTCGACCGGCGCATCATCCTGCCTGACTTCGATATAGAGCGTTTCCGAGCGCCCCGTTCCAGTCCCATTGCCTGAATTGGCAAGAATATCGCCAATTTCTGCGTCCTGCCCGCCCATCAAGCCCAAGGGACTGCCTGCAGGGATCACTTCTCCGATGCCACCATAAACCACATCCAATCCGGCAAGCACGAAAAGAGTGCCCGCTTGCGGTTCCAGAATCATCACGTTTCCGTAGTCCAGAAGCGGTCCGAGATAGCGGATCGTGGCGGCCGTCGGCGCCGAGACAAGGGCGCGCGGCCGCGTTGCCAGCAACAGGCCGGGCCGGGTGATGCCCGCGGCATCGGCCTCGCCCGCGCGGCGCAGGATCTGGCCCTGCACGGGCAAGGGAAGGGCGCCGCGCAGATCCGAAATATCCGGCAAATCGCTGCGATCCTCGTCGGTCGTGATTTCCGACAGGCCGCTGGCAAAGCCTTCCAGCGTTTCGGTCGAGGCGATCAGAATGGCGGTCCGCACCGGATCGGCGGTGAAGCGGCGCGGCAGGTCGGTGCGATCCGCCACCGCCTGCGACAAGGCCGTGCGCGCTTCCTGCACGCCGTTCAGACCCGTCTGCAGGGTCTCGACCGCATTCTGTTGCAACAGCCGCAGGGTCGAGATTTCCTGCAGCTTGCGGCGCAGGTCATCGGCACGCAGGTTCAGCGCGGGCGTCACATCCGCAAGGATCATGCCCGCCCGCGCGGTGCCCATCGGCCCCTCGGGGTGCATCAGCATCACGGGCGAGGGCCTGCTGCCCATGCTTTGCAGCACGCCCAGAAGCTGGGCGATCTCGTCCTCGCGTGTCTGCAGCTCGCGGCTCAGGCGTGCTTCGCGCAGACTGGCGCGGCGCAACCCGTCGCGCATCGCCTCCAGCCCGTCCTCGAAGGCGGCGACAGTTTCGGTCAGGGCGCGCACCCGGTCGCGGGCCGATTGCGCCGCGTCCAGCTGCCGCGTGGCCTGATCCAGACGTTCGGCCGCAGCTCTTGCCGCCTGCGCCGCCTCGGCATCGCCGCCGGCTTGCGCCCGGACGGGCTCGCCGCCGAAGGACAGCGCAGAGATCAGCAGTGCAAGGGCAAGATAACGGATCATGCGATCAGGCTTTCCCCTGTCATCTCGGGCGGCTTGGGCAGATCCATCAGCTGCAGCAGCGTGGGCGCAAGATCGGCCAGCCTGCCATGCTTCAGCGACACGCCCGCAGGCCCCCCGATCAAGGCGACCGGAACGGGGTTGAGCGTATGCGCGGTATGCGGCCCGCCGGTTTCCGGATCGACCATCACCTCGCAATTGCCGTGATCGGCCGTCACGATCATCGCGCCGCCCACCTCTTGCAGGGCTGCGACAACGCGGGCAAGCCCCTTGTCTACAGCCTCACAGGCAGCGATGGCGGCCTTCAGATCACCGGTATGCCCCACCATGTCGGGGTTGGCGTAATTCACCACGATCAGATCGTAATCGTCATGGATCGCCTGCACGAAGTGATCCGTCACTTCCTCGCAGGACATCTCGGGTTGCAGATCGTAGGTCGCCACCTTGGGCGAAGGCGCCATGTAGCGGACTTCGCCTGTCTCGGGCTGTTCCTCGCCGCCGTTCAGGAAGAAGGTGACATGGGGATACTTCTCGGTCTCCGCCAGACGGAACTGACGCCTGCCATGCTTGGCCACCCATTCGCCCAGTGTGTTGACGATCTCGCGCGCGGGGAACACCGTGCTCATGTAGGCATTATGCGCCTCGGAATATTCCACCATGCCGAGGCAGGTCGCCCATGCGGGGCGCGCGCCGATGTCAAAGGCCGCAAATCCCGGCTCGGCCATGGCGGCAAGGATCTCGCGGGCGCGGTCGGCGCGGAAGTTGAGGCAGAACAGACCATCGCCAGCCCGCGCGCCGGCATAGTCGCCGATCACGGTCGCGGTGATGAATTCATCGGTTTCAGAGCGGTTGTAGCCCGCCGTGACAGCCGCATGTCCGGTTGCCGCATGCAGCCCCTTGCCATGCACCATCGCATCATAGGCTTCGGCCACGCGCTCCCAACGGTTGTCGCGGTCCATGGTGAAATACCGCCCCGTCAGCGTGCCGATCCGCGCGCCAGCAGGCAATGCGGCCTGCAATTCCTCGAGATAGCCATAGGCGGATTTCGGCGCCACATCGCGCCCGTCGGTCACCGCATGCAGGACCACCGGAACACCGGCCGCCGTGATCGCCCGGGTCGCCGCAAGAATATGACTGATATGGCCATGCACCCCCCCATCCGACACCAGCCCCAGAAGATGCGCGGCGCCGCCGGACGCCTTCAGCGTTGCGATGAAATCCTGCAGCGCCGCATTGGTGAAAAAGCTGCCATCCTCGATCGCAAGGTCGATCTGCCCCAGATCCATCGCCACGACCCGGCCGGCGCCGATATTGGTATGGCCCACTTCGGAATTGCCCATCTGCCCGGTCGGCAGCCCCACATCGGGACCATGCGTGATCAACAGGTTGTGCGGGCAGGTCGCCATGATCCGGTCGAATGTCGGTGTATTGGCCAGAGCGGGGGCATTCGCCGTCCGCTCTTCCCGGTGGCCCCAGCCGTCCAGAATGCACAGCACAACGGGTTTCGGGGTCGTCATCGTCCAAGTCTCCTGCTTGATACGATGCCTCTTAACCCTTTGCGGCCCGAGGGTGAACCGCTTTCGCGCCACTGCGACCCCATGCAGCGACGGGGTCGCGGAAACAGAACGGGATGCGGCCTGATCAGTTCGATGTCTCCGTCAACCCTTCCGGCTGCCCGACTACCACAAAGCTCAGCCGCGCGGGATCGAGCAGGCTGCGCGCGACACGGTTCACATCCTCCAGCGTCACGGCATTGACCTGATCGTTGCGGGTGGCGGCATAGTCGATGGGCAGGCCGCGCATCTGCATGCCGACGATGATATTGGCGATCGTCCCGTTCCCGTCGAACCGCAGCGGATAGGCACCGGTCAGATAGGTCTTGGCATTGTCCAGATCATCCTGGCTCACGCCATCCTGCTGCATGCGCTGCCACTCCGCGCGGATCACCTCGACCGCCTCGGCCACCCGGTCATTGGCGGACGCGACCGAACCGCCCCAGACCTTCGCCAGTTCACGATCAGCCAGATAGGTATAGATGCCATAGGTCAGGCCGCGCTTTTCGCGCACCTCGGTCATCAGGCGGCTCTCGAAACCGCCACCGCCCAGGATGTGATCGAGGATGAAGGCTGCGAAGAAATCAGGATCCTCCTGCCCGATGCCGGGCTGCCCGAACAGGACAACGGATTGCGGCGTGGGGAAATCCACGACATCGACACCGCCGGGGAACGTCGGATCAGCCGGGCCGGGCAAGGCGGCACCGGTCGCGGGCAGATCGCCCAGCAGGCTGTCCAGCAAGGCACCCAGCTCATCCGCCGTGATATCGCCCACGGCAGACACGTAAATGCGGTCACGCGCCAGCGCACCGGCATGGGCGGCCACCAGATCGGCGCGGGTCAGGGCGCTGACCGTCTCGATCGTGCCATCCAAGGACGAGCCATAGGGATGATCGCCATAGACAAGCGCATCGAAACGGCGCGAGGCGATGCTCTGCGGGTTCTTCTCGTCCGACCGCAGGCCGGACAGGACCTGCGCCCTCACCCTTTCGATGGCCTCTGCGTCAAAGCGGGGCGCGATCAGCGACTGGCGCAGCAGGTCGATCGCCTCATCCCGGTTCTCGGTCAGAAACTGTGCCGAAACCGACAGCGCATCATCCGACACCGAATAGCGGAACGAGGCCGCAAGACCGTCGCGCGCGCGGGCAAAGGCGCGGGCATCCATCTCGCCGGCACCTTCCTCCAGAAGCGCTGTCATCAGGTTGGTCGCGCCTCGCGTCTCGGTCGCCTCGACCGAAGCGCCGCCACGGAACCGGATCTCAAGTGCGGTGAAGGGGATCGCATGATCCTCGACCAGCCAGGCGGTGATGCCGCCGGGGCTGACCACTTCCTTGATCTCGATCGCTGCGCGGGCGGGCAAGGCCGCCAGCGCCAGCATGACGGGCAGAATGAAACGCATCATCACTGGGTCACCTCCTCGGCCATCAACCAGCCTGTCACGGCCTGCCTGCGGTCCAGCACCATTCTGGCCGCAGCCAATACATCATCCGCCGTGACCGCCTGCAGCAGGTCGGGCCAGGCCTGCACATCCGCGACAGTCAGTCCCTGGGTCAGGGCACGGCCATACCGGTTGGCAATCGATTCCACGTCATCGAGGGCGTAGATCTGTGCGGCACGCATCTGCATCTTGATCCTGTCCAATTGCTCTGCATCGACGCCGGTGTTCAGGAAATCAGCCAGAACACGGTCCATAGCGGCCTCGGCGTCTTCAAGGCTCACCCCTTCCGAGGGGACGACAACCACATCGAAGGTGGTCCGGTCCAGCGAGGTGCCGCCGTAGAAAGCCCCGGTGAATGTGGCGACCTGGGTGTCGAACTGAAGCGCTTCGGCCATCACCGATGTCGTGCCGGATCCCAGCACTTCGGCCAGCACGGTCAGGGCCGCAGCCGTTTCCTGCGCGCCGCTGTCGCGCTCGGGTGCCAGGTAGGACCGGCTGACATAGGGCTGGGCCACGCGCGCATCGCGATAGATCAGGCGCCGCTCGGCGGTCTGCGGCGGCTCGGACGGGCGCAGGCGCTCTGGCAGGTCCGGATTGGCCGGGATCGGGCCGTAATGCTGCTCGGCCAGCGCGCGCACCTCGTCGGGGGTCACATCACCGGCCACGATCAGGATCGCGTTGTTCGGCGCGTAATAGCGTTCATAGAAAGCCAGCGCATCATCGCGGTCCAGCGCCACCATCTCGTGCCGCCAGCCGATGATCGGCACGCCATAGCGATGGTTGAGGTATTGCACCGCGTCCTTCTGTTCGCGGAACAGCGCGGCGGGGCTGTTCTCGACCCGCTGGTTGCGCTCTTCGATGATGACCTCGCGTTCGGTCGCGATCTCGGAATCGTCCAGACGCAGGTTGACCATGCGGTCCGCCTCCATCTGCATCATCAGGCCAAGCCGGTCTGCGGCAACACGCTGGAAATAGGCGGTGTAGTCATAGCTGGTAAAGGCGTTGTCGCGCCCACCGTTGCGCGCCACGGTGCGTGAAAACGCGCCCGAGTCCATCGTATCGGTGCGCTTGAACATCAGGTGTTCAAGGAAATGCGCGATCCCCGAGGCGCCAGCAGGCTCATCGGCGGACCCCGCGCGATACCACACCATGTGCATCACGACAGGCGCGCGATGGTCTTCGACGACCACGACATCCATGCCGTTCTGCAATGTGAAGGATGTCACCTGATCATCGGCAAGGGCAGGCCGGGCCATGGCATGCGACAGCAAAACGGCAAGGCTGAACGCAACAGCAGAGAAACGCAGCACGGGAGTCCTCCTGGGGTTAGGTATGACCTAGATTAGGAAGTGAACGTCCGGCTGCAACCCGGACTGACGCAGATGTGACGGATCAACGCCGTTCCGGCGGCGGCGCCGAGGGCGTCGCGACACCCATGCGCCGGAATCGCCGCAACTCGGCATAGGGATCGGTCATCTCGCTGCTGTAGACTTCGTGGTAACGGTCGACATCGCGAAACAGCCGGAACTTGGTGAACCGGGACCTGTCGCGCTGGAACGCGTCATCCTCTGCGGCAAGGGTCATCCGTATGTCGCTTGGCACGCCATTGCGCGCCACATGCTGCACAAGGGCCCCATCGGACGCTGCGATGCCTTGCGGCGTCAGCGCCGCAGGCCGTCCGCCCAACGCCGCGACACCATCTGCCAGAGGGTTCTGATCGGTCAGGTTCGTGCCGCCGGGTGTCGGTGCCGGCAGGCTTGCCATATCCGTCGGCATCTCGAGCGGCTTTGCAGGCAGAACCGAGAATTCGTCAGGTCCGGAGCCAAAGCTGCGCAGATCGCGCAGCTGCAATTCCCCCTGCGGTCGCGAACAGGCCGAAAGGGCCAGAACGGCCACCAAGATCATCCCATGCGTCAGACGCATTGCCACCCTCCTGACGTTTCCGCCCCCAGCATTAGCCGATCACGCACCGATCGTCACGGGGCCTTTTTCTCGCCGGTGAAAAGAACCAGCCCCAGCGCGCCCACGAAGATCGAGATATCGGCGATGTTGAACGCATAGGGATTGCGCACCCCGCAGCACGACATGTTGAGGAAATCCGCAACGGCTCCGTAAAGGATCCTGTCCACGACATTGCCCAGTGCGCCCCCCACAAGCAAGCCCGCCGCCACCAGCCCCAGACGCCCCGGCGGTTCCTTGCGCACCCACCACAGCACGCCCCCCGAAATCACCAGCGCCACGACGATCAGCACCCATCGCGCGCTGTCGGACGCCTGCGAGAAAAGCCCGAAGTTGATCCCGTAGTTCCAGGCCATCCGCAGGTTCAGATAGGGCGGAAACACATCGATCGCCCCGACCACGGCAAGGTTCATCACGTGAACCACAAGGTATTTCACGGCCTGATCGGCCACAAAGATCACGGCCGCGACCCAGAAAATCAGTCTCATGCGCTCTCCTTGTCGGCCTGCGTGTCATCCCTGCGATGCACGTCGCTTCTTCTTGCCTCAAATATCCCCGCCGGAGGCGTCCACGCTCCGGCCAGCCACGACATCTCCGGCTTAGTGCCGGAAATGCCGCATCCCGGTAAAGACCATCGCCAGTCCCGCGGCGTCCGCTGCCGCGATCACCTCGGCGTCGCGCATGGATCCACCCGGCTGGATGACCGCCGTGGCGCCCGCTTCTGCGGCGGTCAGCAGACCGTCAGCGAAGGGAAAGAACGCGTCCGAGGCCACGACCGAGCCTTGTGTCAGCGGCGCAGCAAGCTCCAGCGCCTCGGCCATGTCCTGCGCCTTGCGCGCGGCGATCCGGCAGCTGTCCACCCGGCTCATCTGTCCGGCCCCCACGCCCACGGTCGCCCCGTCTTTCACATAGACGATGGCGTTGGATTTGACATGTTTCGCCACTTTCCACGCGAAAAGCAGATCGGCCAGTTCGGCATCGCTTGGGGCGCGTTTCGTCACAACCTTCAGATCATCCAGACCGATGTGGCCATTGTCCTTGTCCTGCACAAGATAGCCGCCCGACACCTGCCGCCATGTCAGCGCCGCTTCGGCCGGATTGGCCAGACCCGGCGTGATCAGCAGGCGCAGGTTCTTCTTGGCCGCGAAGACCTCGCGCGCGCCCGCGTCGGCGCCCGGCGCGATCACCACTTCGGTGAAGATCTGCGCGATTTCCTCGGCGGTCGCCGCATCCAGCGGGCTGTTCAGCGCGATGATCCCGCCGAAGGCGCTGGTGCGATCACAATCGAAGGCGCGCGCATAGGCCTCCTTGAGGCTTGCGCCACGCGCCACGCCGCAGGGGTTGGCATGCTTGATGATCGCACAGGCCGGGCCATTGGACGCGGCGAATTCGCTGACCAGTTCAAAGGCCGCGTCGGTGTCGTTGATGTTGTTGTAGGACAGCTCCTTGCCCTGCAACTGCTGCGCTGTCGCCACACCCGGACGCGCGCTGCCATCAAGATAGAAGGATGCGGACTGATGCGGGTTCTCGCCATAGCGCAGGCTTTGCGCCAGCTTGCCCGCCACGACGCGGCGGCGCGGGCTGGCCTCGCCGATCGCCGACGCCATCCATGTGGACACGGCCGCATCATAGGCCCCGGTGCGCGCATAGGCGATCTGCGCCAGACGCTGCCGGAACGCCAGTGACGTGGCACCGCCATGCGCTTCCAGCTCGGCCAGCAGCGGGGCGTAATCCTCGACATCGACCACGACATTGACGAACCCGTGGTTCTTGGCCGCGGCGCGGATCATCGCCGGTCCGCCGATGTCGATATTCTCGATGCAGGTCTCGTAATCGGCGCCTTTCGCCACGGTTTCCTCGAACGGGTAGAGGTTGACCACAAGCAGGTCGATCGCCCCGATGCGATGCGCCTCCATCGCGGCCAGATGATCGGCATTGTCGCGCAGCGCCAGCAGGCCGCCATGGACCGCCGGGTGCAGCGTCTTGACGCGGCCATCCATCATCTCGGGAAAACCCGTGACCTCGGCCACGTCCTTGACATCCAGACCGGCGGCACGCAGCGCCGCGGCGGATCCGCCGGTGGACAGAAGCTCGATCCCGCGCGCCGCCAGCGCATGACCGAGGTCCAGCAGCCCGGTCTTGTCGGATACGGAAATCAGCGCGCGGCGCACTGGGTGCAGGTCGGTCGTCATGGTTCTTGGCCCCCGAGGTCGTTCGGCCCCCGCAGGCAGGGGCCTAAAGTGTCACATCCATCTCGTCCCGGTTCAGGTCACGGATACTGATCGGCGTATCCTGCGCCTTGGTCAAAGACCACCGGGTGCGCGTCGCATAGTCCATCGCGCGACCGGATAAAACGATTTGTTTGGTCGCACGTGGCGCAAGACGGCCTTTTTCAAGGTAAACACTGGGCTCAAGCGTCATCTCGGCCCGGCTGTCATGGCGAAAGACCCACAATTCCCCGCTTTTCAGCGCCAGCGATACCGCCGTTCCGCCCATGTCCAGCTCGGCCTCCACCTCGGGATGCAGATGAAACCGGATCGCGAAGGGAATACCCTGCAGGCGG
This sequence comes from Paracoccaceae bacterium, assembly GCA_041596235.1. Taxonomy (GTDB): domain Bacteria; phylum Pseudomonadota; class Alphaproteobacteria; order Rhodobacterales; family Rhodobacteraceae; genus Seohaeicola. The sequence continues at coordinate 5,424 of JBFHIW010000030.1, read as the reverse complement.
ACGGCATCCATCTGCCTGTCAAAGGTCTTCTGCGATGTCCCGTTCAGCGCGATCAGCAGATCCTCGCCCGCGATACCGCTGCCATCGAAGGTCATCTCCAGCGTCCGCGCATGGGTCAGGCCGTGGGTTCGCACATAGCCGTCATGCCCGCCCTGCAGTCGCAGACCATCCGGCATCTGCGAGATTTCGACCGGAACATCCTTGGGTGCATCCATCAGCCATTCCGCCCGGCCCGACAACGCCCCCTTGGCCTTGCCAAGCCGCGCACTGGAATATCCCGCCAGCGTCACGGTCGAGTGGCTGGGCGTGGCGCGCCCGGCGCGACGCCATTCGACACCGAAGGCCGCACCCGATCCGCAATTGACCACAACCGGACGCCGCCCGGATGTCAGCTCGAACGCCAGGGTCGAAGCATGGGCATTCACCGAAGCCACCCCCGAGGGCGGCGGCGCGGCATCCACGATCACGCTGGTCCGCCCCGCACCCAGCCGGGCAAACCCCATCGACAGCCCTTCGGGCATCCGGTTCTTGACATCGGATGCGGCAAGCGCCGCATCCAGCCGCCCCTCGAGACCGCGCCCCCCGCCATGAAACCGCGCAAGCCCGCCATCGGAATGCCGCAGCGTGCGCAGGCTGGGCGCAATCCGGTCGATCGCCGCCAGCAGATCGGACGGCACGGAACGCCCCGCTTCACCCAGCGCGGCCGCGGCCCATGTCAGCAGGGTGAAGACCTCCAGCAACTCCTCGGGATTGCGCGTCGGAATGCCGCCCTGGTCGTCGACCTGCGCCCGGCAATCGCGCGCCAGCGCCCGCATCGCCGGTTCGACCAGCCGCTCCAGTCCCTGCAGTGACAGACCCGCGTAGATCGTGCCCGTCAGCGCCTCGATCCGCGGCAGCCCGGGCGAGGCCGCGCGCCAGCGCCGCCCCAGAAAGATCGCCTGCTGCGCGAGGGACCTGTAGAATGCCTCGGTCTGCGCCTTGTCACGCCCGCGCAACACGAACAGTGCGTGATGGATCCAGCGGATCACCCTGCGTCCGGTCAGATCCGGCGTCCATCCCGGCCCCTGCCCACGACCGTAGTGCTCGATCCACGCCCAGAGCCATTCCTGCGCCAGAGCGCGGGTCGCGCCATCGCCAACAGCCGCCAGATCGTCCAGCCATCCAAAGCCCTGCAATTCGTCCTCGAACAGGTCATCCGGCGCCTCGACCTGCCAGGGCGTCCGCCCTTCGGCCACGATCAGGTGACCCGCAAACAGGTAATTGCCCGCCAGCAACTGGCGCCCCTTGGCGAAACTGCCGATGGTGCGGGGTTCGGGCTGGCTGACAAAACCGGTGGCCGGGCGCGACAATGTGCTCAGCCGCGCATGAAAGCGGTGCATCCAGCGCTTGCGACGCGCCGAAAAGCTCTCGGGTCGGGACATTGCTCTGCCTCTCGCGCGGGTTGACGCGTCTTTGGCCAAGCATAGCCCGGCGATCTGCGCAAGTCACCGCCGAATTCCCCGCCCCGGCTTCTTCTTGCCAGAAATATCCTCGGGGGGCATGGCCCGCAGGGTCATCGGGGGGCAGACAGCCCCCCGCCCGCCCTCACATCAGAAACGCAGGCAGGCGATGTAGAAGCCGTCCATCCCGCCGTGATCCGCCCAGAAATCAGGGCGCAGGCGCAGCCCGCCTTCCGATGTGATCCAGCCCTTGTCGATCCCCGGCAGGTCCAGCGCATCGCGATCCACCCGCAGGCCGGGGTGACGCGCCAGCGCCTCGTCCACCTGCACCTCTCCCTCGTCCGGCAGCAGCGAGCAGGTGCAATAGACCAGCCTTCCACCCGGCTTCAGCAGGCCCAGCGCATGATCCAGCATCCGCGCCTGCACATCCATCAGCGCGCCGAAGTCGGATCCGTCCTTGGCATGGGGCAGATCGGGATGACGCCGGATCGTGCCGGTGGCGGAACAGGGCGCGTCCAGCAGGATCGCATCATACCGTCCCTCATGCTCCAGCGCATCGCCCACCACCAGACTGGCCTGCAGACCCGTCCGCTCCATATTGGCCGCGACCCGCGCCATCCGTGTCTCGGACAGATCCAGCGCCGTCACCGCAGCCCCCGCTGCCGCAAGCTGCATCGTCTTGCCGCCCGGTGCCGCGCACATGTCCAGCACCGTCTCGCCCGGCTGCGCCGCCAGCACCCGGGCAGGAATGGCGGCGGCGGCATCCTGCACCCACCAGTTGCCGCTGTCGTAACCGGGCAACGATGTGACCTGCCCCGCAGACCCCAGCCGCACCGAACCGGTGGGCATAAGCAGCCCCCCGACTTCCGCGGCAAGCGCAACCGGGTCAAACCGAGCCGTCAGGTCCAGCGGGGGCGTGGCGAATTGCACGGCTTCCATATCCGCGACCACGGCGGCGCCATAGGCCTCGACCAAGGGCCCGCGCAACCATTTCGGCAGGCGCGGCACGCGCAGCTTTGCCCATGCGGCTGGCCCCTCGGCCGCGATCTTGCGCAGGACTGCATTGACCAGCCCCTTCAGCGCGCCGGTCCGCTTGTCCTGCCCCACGATGGCCACCGCCTCGTTCACCACGCCATGCGCGTCGCCGCCCATGCAGATCTCGACCGTGGCCAGTCGCAGCATGTTGCGCACGGTCAGGGGCGGATTCTTGCGCAGATGGCGTTCCAACAGCCTGTCCGCCCGCTCCAGCCCGCGCAACGTATCCAGCGTCAGGCGCTGCGCGCGCGCGCGGTCCGCCGGTTCGAGCCGGTCCAGCGCGCCCATCGCCAGCAGTTCCGACATCAGCCGACCCTCGCCGGTGATGCGGTCAAGCAGGTGATGCGCCACGCGGCGTGGGGAACTTTGGGGGGCGGCCATGGCGTTATCCTTGCTTGCGGGCGGTTGCGCCGTATATCAAGCGCTGATGCCAGAAGGAAGACAGCCGTGACCGACGACACCCAAAGCCCCGAACAGCGTGACCTTCCGCCCGCCGCCCGGCGCGCCCTTGCCGAGGCCGAAGAGCGCCGCAAGCGCGCACAGGCGCTTGAGCTGCCCAAAGAGCTTGGCGGGCGCAATGGCCCGGAACCCGTACGTTATGGCGATTGGGAGAAAAAGGGGATCGCCATCGATTTCTGATGGCGCCCCCGGCATCAAGCAGGCTTACTGCAGCGCGAAATCCGCATGATCGCCCGTGCCCTGATCCGACACGAAACGGATCGTCTCGCCCTGCACCAGAACAGCCTGACAGTTCTGGCCCAGATCGCTGCCACCCCAGTTCAGGTCACGGCAGAAATACCCATCCTGCCAGCGCCACGCACCGGTGACATCCCATCCCAGACCCCTGCCGATGATCTCGCCATCCGGCTGCACGGTCAGGCGCACGACAATGGGGCCATAGCCTTTCAACCGAAGATCCTTGCCGGCTACCGTGGACAGAAAGGCGTTCTTGTCCGGGATCGGCGTGAATTGTTCGGCGCGGACGGACCCCGCTTCGGACAGGGTCACCCCAAGGGTCAGGACAAGGGCAGCGGTTCTCATGATCCACCTCTGAAAGTTATCGACGATTACCTACAGTATACGGCAGAATCAGCTGTGCGGATCATTCACGCGCTCACATCCGCGCGAGGTTCGGCAGCTTCCTGCCGATCCATCAGGTCCGTCCGTTACCCGCCCTCAATGCGTGGCAAGACCCAGCACATCCACCATGTCGTATTCGCCCGGATGCCGCCCCTGCCCCCAGAGTGCCGCCTTCAGCGCGCCCCGCGCAAAGACCGCGCGATCCGTCGCGATATGGCGCAGGACGATCCGCTCGCCGGGGGCGGCGAACATCACGTCATGTTCGCCCACGATGTCACCACCGCGAATGGCGGAAAAGCCGATATGCCCACGCTCACGCGCGCCGGTGATCCCTTCGCGGGCCGCGTCACGTACATCTTCCAGCCGGACGCCACGCCCGATCGCCGCCGCCTCGCCCAGCATCAGCGCGGTGCCCGAGGGCGCATCGACCTTGCGGTTGTGATGTGCCTCGATCACCTCGATGTCGAAATCCGCGTCGAGGGCCGCAGCGACCCGCTTTGTCAGCTGCACCAGCAGGTTGACACCCAGCGACATGTTGCCCGCGCGGACAACGACGGCATGACGCGCGGCGGCCTTGATGGCGGCCAGATCATCCTCGGACAGGCCCGTGGTGCCGATCACATGCACGGCGCGCGCCTGTGCCGCCAGAGCGGCGAATTCCACCGTGGCCGCGGGGCTGGTGAAATCGATCACCGCCTGCGCGCGTGCAAATGCTTCAAGCGGATCATCCGTGACCGTCACGCCCAGCGCGGCGCCACCCATGGCGGTGCCCAGGTCCTGCCCGACCCAGGCATGACCTTTGCGTTCGACCGCGCCGACAAGCCGCGCCTGATCGCTGTCCAGGATCGTCTGCACCAGCATCCGGCCCATCCGTCCCGATGCGCCCGTTACCACGATACCCGGTTTATCCGTCATGCTGTCGATCCCGTCTGGCAGAAGTTGTCCTCTGCGCCCCCTCATATCCAAGCAACCGCCGCTTGGCAAAGCCTGCGGGAAGCCTTAGATGGGCGGCATGGTAAAAAGCACATCTTCCTCAGGTCCGGGCCAACGCCAACTGCGTGTCGGCGAACTCATCCGTCGCACCCTCTCCGAGGTGCTGTTGCGCGGCGACATCCATGACCCCGATCTCAACCGCATGTCCATTACCGTGGGCGAGGTGCGCGTGACCACCGATCTGCGCGTGGCCACGATCTATGTCCTGCCGCTGGGCGGCGAGGGCAAGGATGAGGTCATCAAGCTTCTGGCCCGCAACAAGGGCGAGCTGCGCCGCATCATCGGCAAGAAGGTCGCGCTCAAGTTCGCGCCCGAACTGCGCTTCCAGCTGGACGAGACCTTCGACCGGATGGACGAGACCCGCAGGCTGTTCGCGCAGGACGCCGTCCGGCGCGACCTCGACGACTGATGCGCGCGCTGACGGCGCTGACGGCCAGCTTGATGGCCCTCGTCGCACCCCCGGTCGCGGCGCTGGACTGTCGTGAAACCACATATGAGGATGTCGCCTACGCGCTGTGCGAGGTCGATACGGCGTCCGAACGGCTGGAGCTGTTCCTGAACGACCCGACCGGCAGGCCCTATGGCCATTTCAGTGCGATCGACGACGCGCTGGCCGGTGCGGGGCAGACCCTCGCCTTTGCCATGAACGCGGGCATGTATCATCAGGATCGGCGGCCCGTGGGCCTGTATATCGAGAATGGTGAAACCCTAGCACCGCTGCAAACCCGCGAAAGCTTCGGCAATTTCGGCCTGCTGCCGAACGGGCTGCTGTGCCTGACCGACACTGGCGCGCAAGTGATCGAGACGCTGCGCTATCGCGACACCGCGCCGGACTGCCGTGCCGCCACCCAATCGGGGCCGATGCTGGTGATCGACG
>JBFHIW010000029.1:0-45907 GCA_041596235.1 Paracoccaceae bacterium | reverse complement strand
CGCTTGCAGGATGTGACCGGCCAGATCGTGCCCCGCCCGCTCTGGCAGAAGTTGATTCAGGAGGTCAGGATCGACGGTGATCCCATTGATCCTGCCTCACTTTCCGAAATGGTCAAACCGCTTGAGGCGGATCTGCAAGGGCTGATGGCCAGCCAGCCGGCGCTGGCGGGTCTGCTGCCCGAACAGGCGAAGGCGCGCAAGACGACAGCACGGGCCAAGGCCGCCGCGCCCCTACCCGAGGCCGATCCCGGTCAGGGCTTCCGCGCCAGCCAGTATCTTCTGGCGTTTCGCGCCCGGATCGAACGGGCGCAGCGCCTCGCCGAAAAGGAAGCACGGCAGGAGGGCGGCAAGGATCATCCCCCCGCCCCGATAGCTGCCGCGCCGGTGGCCGATCGGCCAGCCTCCGCCCCGGCTGCGCCGCCAAAGGCCGCCGCGCGGGGCAAGACGCCCCCCGCCACGCTCAGCGACGTTGCCGCGCGGATCATGCCGCCGCTGGCGGTCGAGAATTTCCACAAGCTGCACGCCTCGCCTTTCCGCCCGCACAACCGCCTTGGCATGGTGAACGAGGAAGAACTGGCTGGCGCCTATGCGCCGCGCAAGCCGCGCGATCTGCCGCCGGGATCGTCCGGGCGCGTGATCGTGGGCTGCATGAAGAACGAGGCCCCCTATATCGCGGAATGGATCGCCTATCATCGCGCCATCGGGGTCGACAACTTCCTGATCTATACCAACGACTGCAGCGACGGCACCTCGGAGATCCTCGACCGGATGCAGCAGATGGGGCTGCTTCAGCATCGCAACAACGATGGCTGGAAAGGCAATTCGCCCCAGCAATCCGCGCTGAACAAGGCGCTGAAGGAACCGCTGATCCGCGATGCGGACTGGATCATCCATATCGATGTGGATGAGTTCATCAATGTGCGCTGCGGCAACGGCACGCTGGACGATTTCTTTGACCGTGTGCCCGAGGCCACCAATGTCGCGATGACCTGGCGGCTGTTCGGCCATGGCGGCGTGACCGACCTGTCGGACGGGTTCGTGATCGACCAGTTCGAATGGTGCGCGCCGCGATTCTGCCCCAAGCCGCATACGGTCTGGGGCTTCAAGACCATGTTCCGCAACATGGGCGCCTATGCCAAGCTGAGCTGCCACCGCCCCAACAAGCTGCGCGACGATCTGCGCGAGCAGGTGCGCTGGGTCAATGGTTCGGGACAGGACATGACGCGCGAAGCCGCCGAAAAGGGCTGGCGCAATTCGGTCAAGTCCATCGGCTATGATCTTTTGCAGCTGAACCACTATGCCCTGCGATCCGCCGAAAGTTTCCTGATCAAGCGCCAGCGCGGGCGCGCGCTGCATGTGGACCGGTCCATCGGGCTGAACTACTGGATCCGCATGGATTGGTGCGATGTGCGCGACATCACGATCAAGCGCAACACGCCCCGGCTGCGGGCGGAATTCGACGCGATGATGCGCGACGACACGCTGCGCGCCCTGCATGAGCAGGGCCTCGACTGGCACCGCGCCAAGGCAGCCGAATTGCAGGCCATGCCCGAGTTTCAGGACCTGTTCCAGCAGGCGCTGGAGGTCAAGCTGACCGCGCAGGAGCGCGTGGCCTATGCCTTGGCGCTGGACATGGAAAGCTGATGCGCGCCCTCGCGATCCTGACCCAGCGCAACGAGGGGGCTTTCCTGCTGGAATGGCTGGCCCATCACCGCGCCGTGGGCTTCACGGATTTCCTTGTGTTGTCAAACGATTGTCAGGACGGATCGGACCGGATGCTGGACCGGCTGGCCGAAATGGGCGTGCTGGCGCATGAACACAACCCGCCCCCCTATGACAAGGCGGGCATCCAGTTCTCGGCGCTGAAGCGGGCGGCGGATCATCCGCTGTTGCAGCAGGCAGACTGGATCCTGCCGCTGGATATCGACGAATTCGTCAACATCCATGTGGGCGACCGCAGCCTTGCGGCCCTTCTGGCCGCCCTGCCGGGGGCAAGCGCGATCACCCTGACATGGCGGCTGTTCGGCAATGCGGGGGTGGTGACCTTCAAGGATGATCCGGTCACCGCGCAATTCACCCGCGCCGCGCCTGCGGTGATCCATTGGCCTTGGCGCGCGGCGATGTTCAAGACGCTCTATCGCAACGATGGCACCTATGGAAAACCCGGCATCCACCGGCCCCGCGCGCCCGCACCCGACCGTGTCGACAGCGCGCGCTGGTTCGATGGCGAGGGGCGCGAACTGCCTGCGCGCTATCGCCGGACGGGCCTGTTTTCGCCTTTCGGGCGGCCCAACCACGGGCTTGTCCAGCTCAACCACTATCCGCTGGGCGCGATGCAAAGCTATGTCCTCAAGGCAGACCGGGGCCGCGCGGTGCATGCCGAGGACCGTCTTGGCCTCGATTACTGGGTCGAGCGCAATTTTTGCGGTGACGAGGACCGCTCGATCCTCGCGCTGGCCCCTCGGATGCAAGCCGAACGCGACCGGCTGATGGCCGACCCGGTGCTGGCAGGGCTGCACCACGAGGCCGTGGGCTGGCGAAAGGCCCGCTTTGACGCGCTCATGCAGGCCGAAGACATGCGCGCCCTGATGGGACGCCTGCTGATGACGCCACCTTCGCGTGCGCTGACCCAGGCCGAAGCAGCACCGCTGCTTGCCCATGCGATGGCTGCATTGGCGGGGCGCACGCAGGGCTGAGATCGGCCACCACAGGCACCGTCGGGCTTATGCCCTGCAATGGCCTTGAAGTGGTTTCAATTCTCCCAAATTTCGCCCAAAATGACATCTATTCCGGAGTGCAACGATACCCTGTCATACAAGACAGGCACATGAGGACGTGCAGTCATGCCCGAAGCCGACATCTTGCCGAACCGGTCGCTATCCGGCCTGAAAAAGCGTGAATGGATCACGCAACTCTCTGCAATTGCAGAAGAGTTCGGCAGTTTTGAGGATCTTGGCGGACGCCACTTCGCAACCCGCATCGACGGGAGCGAGACGCTTCTGGTCAGTTTCGAGACCGTACAGGGCATCCAGCTGCATTCCGATATCGGCCAGCCCCTCGGCTGGGACATGGTGCGTGACAAGGGGTGGTCGCATCTGTGCCTGATCAGCGACGGGGATACATGGTTCCGCGATCCGCAGGTCTATGCGCTGTTCGACCGGCTGACCGACGAGGGCTATTTCGAGGAATACGACCGCGTGATCTTTTACGGCGCAGGCCCTTGCGGCTATGCGGCGGCGGCCTTTTCGGTCGCCTCGCCCGGCGCCATCGTTCTGGCCGTGCAGCCGCAGGCCACGCTGGATCCGCGCGTGACCGAATGGGACAACCGCTTTGCCCATATGCGCCGCACCAGTTTCACCGACCGCTACGGCTATGCCCCCGACATGATGGATGCGGCGCATCAGGGCTATGTGCTCTATGATCCGGCCGAGGATCTGGACGCGATGCATGCGGCCCTGTTCACCCGCCCCAATGTCACCAAGCTGCGCCTGCGCTACATGGGCGACGCGCTGCAGGGCGATCTGGTCGAGATGGAGCTCCTCGGTCCGTTGCTGACACTTGCCGCCGAGGACCAGCTGACGGGCGCGGCCTTTGCGCGCCTCGCCCGCGCCCGGCGCGACCATCCGGCCTATCTGCGCGGCCTTCTCAGCCATCTGGACGCCCACCACCGCCCCTACCTTGCGCTGCTGCTGTGCCGCAACGTGGTCGAACGGATGCATGCGCCCCGAATCCGCCGCCGTCTGGACGGTCTGGAAAAGTCGGCCGCCGCCGGCGAATTCACCCCGCCCCCGCCGGCGCGCAACGGCAATGCCGGTGCCGCCGCGCAAAAGGCCTGAAAAGCGCCAGATCGCGGCGCTTTTTGCTATCCGCACCACTAGCCCTGTGCGCGCGCATTGTGTAAGCGACGGGCATGAGCACAACGATCACGATCCGCCGCCCCGACGACTGGCACCTGCATCTGCGCGATGGCGCTATGCTGCGCGCGGTCCTTCCCGAAACCGCCCGCCATTTCGCGCGCGCGATCATCATGCCCAACCTTGTGCCGCCCGTGGTCACCGGGGCACAGGCCGCAGCCTATCGCGACCGGATCATGGCCGCACTGCCCGAAGGCATGCGGTTTGATCCGCTGATGACCCTCTACCTGACCGAGGAGACGGACCCCGATGATGTGGCAGCAAGCCATGCCAGCGGCCTGATCCGCGCGGTCAAGCTCTATCCGGCGGGCGCCACCACCAACTCGGCCTCGGGCGTCAAGAATTTCGACCATGTGCGCGCCGTGCTGGAGCGTATGGCCGAGATCAGCCTGCCGCTCTGTGTGCATGGCGAGGTGACGGATCATGACGTGGACATCTTCGACCGCGAGGCCGTGTTCATCGACCGCGTGCTGGACCCGATCCGCCGCGCCACGCCCGGCCTGCGCGTGGTGATGGAACATATCACCACCTCGGACGGGGTGGATTACGTCAAGAGCGCACCCGCCGATCTGGGCGCGACGATCACGACGCATCACCTGATCATCAACCGCAACCATATCCTGGTGGGCGGGATCAAGCCGCATTACTACTGCCTGCCCGTGGCCAAGCGCGAAAGCCACCGCCTGGCCCTGCGCGCCGCCGCCACCTCGGGCGATGCGCGGTTCTTTCTGGGCACGGATTCGGCCCCGCATGTGGATGCGCTGAAGGAACATGCCTGCGGTTGCGCGGGCTGCTTCACCGCCACCAACACGATGTCGATCCTGGCCCATGTCTTCGAGGAAGAGGGCGCGCTTGACCGGCTGGAAGGCTATACCTCGTTGCATGGGCCGGCCTATTACCGGCTGCCCGCAAACGAGGACCGGATCACCCTGACCAAGGGCGCGGCGCCTGTCGACTATCCGGCCAAGATCGACGGCGGCGATGGCCCGGTCACGGTCTTCGATCCCGGCTTCCCGCTCTACTGGACTGTGACCGCCTGATGGTCACCGTTCTGCAAATACTCACCTGCAACCGTGCCGCCTGCGGCCATGCCGGATCTTGAGCATTTGGGGAACGATGAAGACGATACCGCATTGAAAAGGACAGCGTCATGATCCCCTCCTCCTATCCTTCCGCGCAGGAAATGGCGCGCCTGACCGCGCGGATGCTGCTGGAAATCAAGGCCGTGCATTTCAACTCGGACGAGCCTTTCATCTTTGCCAGCGGCCTGCCCTCGCCGGTCTATATCGATTGCCGCAAGCTGATCTCCTATCCGCGCATCCGCGCGACGCTGATGGATTTCCTGACGGTCACGGTCATGCGCAACGCGGGCTTCGAGGCCTTCGACAATATTGCAGGCGGCGAGACGGCCGGCATCCCCTTTGCCGCACTCGTGGCCGAACGCATGGCCCTGCCCATGACCTATGTACGCAAGAAGCCCAAGGGCTACGGCCGCAACGCCCGGATCGAAGGTGCGATGACGGAAGGCCAGCGCGTGCTGCTGGTCGAGGATCTGACCACCGACGGCGGATCGAAGCTGAGCTTCGTGGATGCGATTCGTGAAACCGGCGCCTCCTGCGGGCATACGGCCGTGATCTTCTACTACGGGATCTTCCCGCAGACCGAAAAGGTGCTGGCCGATCACGGTGTCGCGCTGCACTACCTGTGCACCTGGTGGGACGTGCTGGCCGAGGCGCGCGCCTCGGGCGCCTTCGACGAGGCCACGATGTCCGAGGTCGAATCCTTCCTGACCGCACCAGATGCCTGGCGCGAGGCACGCGCCGGAAAATAGCCTGCAAGGCAGGCACAGCGGGCAGCGGGAAACCGCCACCCGCCGCCGCGCGCGCGATGATCTGCCCATCACGACCTTCAACATGTTGACCTGCGCCCCCCGCAGGCCGCATGATACGGTGTGTTGCCGGGCAAATTCAGGGATATGCACAGCCTATCCCCAGAAACATACAATTTGCCCTCGGCCCCCGCGCTTTCTATGACACAGGCCTGGGATGACAGGGACGAACATGACCACGATTACCGCATTCAACCCGACGGGCACCGTTGTCCAGGACCCCGACACGATGCCCCATTCGATCGAGGCCGAACAGCAATTGCTGGGCGCGATCCTGACCAACAACGATGTCTATGACCGTGTCGCGCAGATCATCGGGGCGCAGCATTTCTTCGATCCGGTACATGCGCGCATCTTCGAGGTGGCGGCGGCGCGCATCGCCAAGAACAACCTCGCCTCGCCCGTCACGCTCAAGGCGTTTTTCGACGGTGATTCCGGGCTCGAGGAACTGGGCGGGCCGGCCTATCTGGTGCGTCTCGCGGGGGCGGCGATCTCGGCCTATGCGGTGCGCGACTATGCGCAGATGATCTATGATCTTGCGATCCGGCGCGAACTGATCGGGCTGGGGCGCGACATCGTGGCCAAGGCCGCCAAGGTCGATATCGCCTCCGAGCCGCGCGAACAGATCGTCGAGGCGGAACAGGCGCTCTACAAGCTCAGCGAACAGGGCAAGGCGGATTCGGGCTTCGTGTCCTTCCTGCGCGCGGTCACCGATGCGGTGAACGTGGCCAACGCCGCCTATCAGCGCGAAGGCGGGCTGGCCGGCATCTCGACCGGTCTGATCGATATGGACAAGAAACTGGGCGGGCTGCACAAATCCGACCTTCTGATTCTGGCCGGTCGCCCCTCGATGGGCAAGACATCGCTGGCCACCAACATCGCCTTCAACGTGGCCAAGGCCTACAAGCGCGGCATTCTGCCGGACGGGCATGAGGGCACGGTCGAAGGCGGCGTCGTGGGGTTCTACAGCCTTGAAATGAGCGCCGAGCAGCTGGCCGCGCGGATCCTGTCCGAAGCCGCCGAAGTGCCCAGCGAACAGATCCGGCGCGGCGACATGACCGAGGGCGAATTCCGCCGCTTCGTCGAGGCCGCCAAATCGCTGGAGGCCTGCCCGCTTTATATCGACGACACGCCCGCCTTGCCGATCAGCCAGCTGGCCGCGCGCGCGCGGCGTCTGAAGCGGACCCATGGGCTGGACCTGCTGATTGTCGACTACCTTCAGCTGGTGCGCGGCGCCGGCAAGTCCGAGAACCGGGTGAACGAGATCAGCGAGATCACGATGGGGCTCAAGGCCATCGCCAAGGAGTTGAACCTCCCCGTCATCGCGCTGTCTCAGCTCAGCCGCCAGGTCGAGAACCGCGAGGACAAGCGCCCGCAGCTCAGCGATCTGCGCGAATCCGGCTCGATCGAGCAGGATGCCGACGTGGTGATGTTCGTGTTCCGCGAGGAATACTACAAGGAACGCGAGAAGCCGGGCGATCACGAGCTGGAAAAGATGGCCACATGGCAGGCCGAGATGGAGCGCCTGCACGGCAAGGCCGAGGTGGTCATCGGCAAGCAGCGCCACGGCCCCATCGGCACCGTCGAGCTGAGCTTCGAGGGCCGCTTCACCCGCTTCGGCAACCTGGTCAAACCCTGGCAGCAGGGCGGCGGCGAGGACGTGGGCTTCTGACGCGGACTTCTGACCCGGGCAAGGGGGGGCTGTCCGCCCCCCGTCCCTGCGGGACTCCCCCCGAGGATATTTGATGCAAGAAGAAGCCGGAGGCACCTTGCCGCTTCTTCTTGCCAAAAATATCCATTCGCACCGCCTGCCGGACCCGCGCGGTCCGATTTGGCCTTGACCTTGGAAGCCTGCATGCCACAACCACGCCATGACCGCAGCCAGCCTGACCATTGATCTTGACGCGCTGACCGCCAATTGGCGGGCGCTGGATGCCGCCTCGGGGGCGGGCGTCGAAACCGCTGCCGTGATCAAGGCGGGCGCCTATGGTCTGGGCGCGGGTCGTGTCGGGCGCGCGCTGGCGCGCGCAGGCGCGCGGCGCTTTTTCGTGGCCGTGACCGAAGAAGCCGCCGAACTGCGCGAGGCGCTGGGACCGGGGCCCGAGATCAACGTCTTTTCAGGGCATATGGCGGGCGACACCGACCGCATCCATGACCTGCATCTGACGCCGATGATCAATTCCATCGACCAGATGCTGCGCCATGTCGAGGCGCTGCCGGGCCATCCTTTCGGGGTGCAGCTGGACAGCGGCATGAACCGTCTGGGGATGGAACCCGCCGAATGGGCCGCGCTGCGCGACATCGCGCTGGAGCAGAACATCACCCTGCTGATGTCGCATCTGGCCTGCGCGGACGAGCCCGATCACCCGATGAACGCGGCGCAACTGGCCAGCTTTCGCGCGATGACCGACGGGCTGGACGTGCCGCGTTCGCTGTCGGCCACAGGGGGCATCCTGCTGGGGCCTGCCTATCATTTCGATCTGACCCGCCCCGGTATCGGCCTGTACGGCGGCGCGCCCTTCGCACAGGCGCAACCCGTGGCCCATGTCAGCCTGCCCGTGATCCAGACCCGCGTGGTCGAGGCTGGCGAGACCGTGGGCTATGGCAATACCTGGACTGCGACCGCGCCGATCCGCCTGGCCACCGTCGCCGCCGGTTATGCCGATGGCATCCACCGGGCGCTGTCACGGGGCCTGCATCTTTACGCGGGCGATACCCCCTGCCCGGTGCGGGGCCGCGTTTCGATGGATCTGATCACCGTAGACATCACCCATCTGCCCGAGGTGCCGCAGGCGCTTGACCTGCTGAACCATGTGCAGACCGTTGATACGCTGGCCGATCTGGCCGACACCATCGGCTACGAGATCCTGACCTCTCTGGGGCGGCGCTATCAGCGGCGCTATGCCGGCGCATGAGGTGGCTTTCACCCATCGGCAGGCTGGGCCGTTCGGTCCTGGCGCTTCTGGCCGCCATCGGCCGGTTCGCGATCTTCACCGCGCAGACGATCAGCCATCTGGTCCGTCCGCCCTTCTATCCGCGCGAATTCGGCCATGCGCTGATGCAGATCGGCTATTTCTCCTTGCCCGTGGTCGGTCTGACGGCGCTTTTCACCGGGGGCGCGCTGGCCTTGCAGATCTACGCGGGCGGGTCGCGCTTTTCGGCCGAGGCCGTGGTGCCCCAGATCGTGGCCATCGGCATGGTACGCGAACTGGGCCCGGTGCTGGTGGGGCTGATGATCGCGGCGCGGGTGACTTCCAGCATCGCCGCCGAGATCGCCACCATGAAGGTGACCGAACAGATCGACGCGCTGGTGACGCTGTCCACCCATCCGATGAAATACCTGACCCTGCCCCGCGTTCTGGCGGCGACGCTGGTGATGCCCTTGCTGGTGGGGGTGGGCGATGTAATCGGGATCTACGGCGGCTTTCTTGTGGGCACCGAAAGGCTGGGCTTCAACGCCACCACCTACCTCAAGAACACCGCCGATTTCCTCGAGATGCGCGATATCGTCTCGTCACTGGCGAAGGGGGCGGTCTTCGGCTTCATCGCGGCGCTGATGGGCTGCTATTACGGCATGAATTCCGCGCGGGGCGCGATGGGCGTGGGACGCGCGACCAAGGGATCGGTGGTGGCCGCAGCCGTGCTGATCCTGGCCGCCAACTTCCTGCTGACGGAGGCGTTTTTCTCGGCATGATCCGGCTGACCGACGTTCACAAGGCCTTCGGGTCCAACCATGTGCTGCAAGGGGTGAACCTTGACGTGCCAAAGGCCACGTCGATGGTGATCATCGGCGGGTCGGGCACGGGCAAATCCGTGATGCTGAAATGCGTGCTGGGGCTGGTGATGCCCGACGCCGGATTGATCGAGGTGGATGGCAAGGATGTGCGCCGCGGCGACCGCGATGCCTTTCTGGCGCGGTTCGGGATGCTGTTCCAGGGCGGCGCGCTGTTCGATTCCCTGCCCGTCTGGCAGAACGTGGCCTTCCGGCTGATGCGCGGCGCGCTCAAGCGGCCCAAGGCCGAGGCGCGCGAGATCGCGATCGAAAAGCTGCGCCGCGTGGGCCTGAAACCCGATGTGGCAGACAAACTGCCCGCAGAACTGTCCGGCGGCATGCAAAAGCGCGTGGGCCTCGCGCGCGCCATCGCCGCCGAGCCCGAGATCATCTTTTTCGATGAACCCACGACCGGGCTGGACCCGATCATGGCCGGTGTCATCAACGAGCTGATCCGCGAGATCGTGACCGAGATGGGTGCGACCGCCATGACCATCACCCATGACATGTCATCGGTGCGCGCCATTGCCGACAATGTGGCCATGCTGCATGAGGGCGTCATCAAATGGACAGGCCCGGTGGCGCAGATGGACGCCTCGGGCGATCCTTACGTGGATCAGTTCATCCATGGCCGCGCAGAGGGGCCGATCGAGGCGGTGCGATGAGCACGCTCTTCGAGCCGAGCCCGATCCTTCTGGCCTTTCTGGCCCTCAAGACCACCTTCTATCTTCCGGCCCTGCTGATCCTTGCGCTGCTGCGCCTGCTGGCCGCATCGGGCGCGGCACGACTGGCCGCACTTCTGGCCGTGCTTGTGGCGCTCGCGGGCATGGCCGCGCGGTTTGCACCGCCGCTGCTGGGGCTGACGGGCGGCCCGGCGGCGCAGGCGGCCTATGCGCTGGCCAATGCCGCGGGCGGCATGGCGCTGCCCTTGCTGGCAAGTGCGCTGCTGCTGGCCTCGGGGGGGCTGGCCGGGACGCGATGGCGCTGGATCGACCTGCTGCATCTGCTGCTGCTGACCGGCCTTTGCGGTCTGTGGCTGGCCAGCGCGTGACGCGGCGCGCCAGATGTCCCTTGACCGCAGGGCCGGGGCCGGTGTGACTGGGGCCATGCACATCACCCTGCGGATCGCCAACCTGTCGCTGCTGCTGCTTTATCCGGTGGCATGGGTAGCCCCCCTGCTGCATGCGCAGGTGCTGCCCTTGTTCGGCGGGCGCGAGATCTCGGTCATCTCGGGGCTGCGCACGCTGTGGAACGAGGATGTCTTTCTGGCTATCGTGGTCGCGCTCTTCGCCCTTGTGGCGCCGATCCTCAAGACGCTGGGCATCGCGCTGATTCAGGCAGGCAGGCTGCCCCGGCGGCTGGTCCCGGCCTCGGTGCTGATGGGTCGGCTGGCCATGGCCGACATCTTTCTTGTCGCGCTTTACATCGTGCTGGCCAAGGGCATGGGCGTGGGCCGGCTGGAGGTCGGTTGGGGGCTCTACCTCTTTACGGGCTGTGTTCTGGTCTCGCTGGTCATTTCGCAGCTTGAATCGAAACACTGACCCTGAATTCCATTTTTGTTTCCATATAGGAAACAATGCCTGACCCAAGTCCCGGCGGAAGCCGGAGCAGCCGACCCGAACAGAGACTCCGCTTCGGGATTTCCGAAAGATCGGGCTACCGTGGCGCGGTTGATGAGTTCGGTGTTTATGGGGGAAACATGCTGTCTTCTGTTCAGTCCGTGAGCCGGTAAGCCCAGGTCATACTTCAAACCCGGTCCTTCGGTCTTGTCCTGATATCGGCCCTCGTCCTGTGCCTCCTGACGCTCGGGGCGGCTATAGGTCTGCTGCCATGGCTCGGCCTTGCGGTGCAGATCGGCGATCGTCTCTATGAGAATGCAGGCAAGATCGCCCAGATCGGCGGCACCCCGATCTGGCCAGTGCGGTCGAGTGGACGCGCCCATCCGCGACCCCTTCCCCCGCATTGAGGGTTTGACCGCACCGCGCGGCTGAGGCATCACTGGCGCATGGCAAAATCCAACAGTTTCTCGTGCAACGCTTGCGGCGCATCCTTCAACAAATGGTCCGGGCGCTGCGACGCCTGCGGGGCCTGGAACACCATCGTGGAAGAGGCGCCGCTGTCGGCGGGCCCTGCCTCGAAGTCGCTGGGGGCACGGCGGGGCGCGCCGATCCGCCTGACCGATCTGGCCACCGAAGAGGCCCCGCCCCCCCGCACCAATTCAGGCATATCGGAACTGGACCGCGTGCTGGGCGGCGGTCTGGTGCCATCCAGCGCCATTCTGGTGGGTGGCGATCCGGGGATCGGCAAATCCACGCTTCTGCTGCAGGCCGCGGCGCGTTTTGCGCAGGCGGGGTTGAAGACCATCTATGTCTCGGGCGAAGAGGCCTCGGCGCAGGTGCGCATGCGCGCGCAACGGCTGGGGCTGGCGGATGCGCCGGTGCAACTGGCGGCGGCCACCAACCTGCGCGACATCCTGACCACACTCGAGGCGGAAAAGCCCCAACTGGCGGTGATCGATTCGATCCAGACGATGTGGGCCGACAATGTCGAAAGCGCGCCGGGATCGGTCAGCCAGGTGCGCGCCGCCGCGCATGAGCTGACAACCTTTGCCAAGACGCGCAACATGTCGGTGATTCTGGTAGGCCATGTCACCAAGGACGGGCAGATCGCGGGCCCCCGCGTGGTGGAACACATGGTCGACACCGTGCTTTATTTCGAGGGCGAGCGCGGCCATCAGTTCCGCATCCTTCGCGCGGTCAAGAACCGCTTTGGCCCCGCCGACGAGATCGGCGTGTTCGAGATGACGGGCGGGGGTCTGGCCGAGGTCATGAACCCCTCGGCGCTGTTTCTGTCGGAACGCGGCCAGCCCAGCCCCGGATCGGTGGTCTTTGCAGGGGTCGAGGGCACGCGCCCCCTGCTGGTGGAATTCCAGGCGCTGGTCGCCCCCTCGCCGCATTCGCAGCCGCGCCGGTCCGTCGTGGGCTGGGATGGCGGGCGTCTGGCGATGATCCTTGCGGTTCTCGAAGCGCGCTGCGGCATTCCGTTCACCGGGCTTGATGTCTATCTGAACGTGGCGGGCGGCATGAAGGTGACCGAACCCGCCGCCGATCTGGCGGTCGCGGCGGCCCTGCTGAGTGCGCGGGAAGACGCCGCCTTGCCCGCGGAAACGGTCATTTTCGGTGAAATCAGCCTGTCGGGGGCTCTGCGCCCGGTCAGTCAGACTGAAAACAGGTTGAAAGAGGCGCAAAAACTTGGTTTCACAGCAGCCATCGCACCAGCGGGCGGCAAGCCCGGCGCGGACAGTGGTTTGACGTTGACCCGCATGGGCGATCTGACGGCCTTTGTGGGTGAAGTATTCGGCGCAGGTTAAGCGTCGCAGGGCAAGGAACGGGACGACATGGAAGGCTTTACCATCATCGACGGCGTGGTCGCCGCGGTCATCGTGGTCTCGGCGCTGCTGGCCTATAGCCGCGGCTTCGTGCGCGAGGCGCTGGCGATCGTCGGCTGGGTCGTGGCGGCCTTTCTGGCCTTCATGTTCGCCCCGCAGGTGCAACCGCTGGTCAAGGAAATCCCTGTCGTCGGCGCGATGATCGCCGACAGCTGCGAATTGTCCATCATCGCCGCCTTCGGTGCGGTCTTTGCGCTGGCCCTTGTCGTCACATCCCTGTTCACCCCGCTGTTTTCCAGCCTTGTGCAACGGTCCGTCCTTGGCGGGCTGGATCAGGGCGCGGGCTTCCTCTTTGGTGTGTTGCGCGGGATCCTTCTGGTGGCCGTGGCCTTCTTTGCCTATGAGACCGTGGTATCCGCGCAGGAAATCGCTATGATCGACGACAGTCGTTCGGCACGGGTCTTTGCCAACCTGACCGGCCAGATCGGGGAACGGAACCCGGATCAGGCGCTGGGATGGATCGCACAACAGTATGAAACGCTGGTTGGTGTCTGCGAAGCACCGCAGTAAGACCGCCCTCTCTGGCGGCTTTTGGCCCGATCCCGGACAAGTGATCCTTTTGCCAGTGTGATCCTTTCGTGACACTGCCGCGCGGACCCCTTATGAGGGGGCTGTGCCACGCCCTTCGGATTCGGAGCCTGCCTTGTCCAAACAGATGCCTCCCGCCCATCCCTTCGATTTCGATGCCTATGGCAACGATGGCGATGACAAACTTCACGAAGAATGCGGCGTCTTCGGCGTGCTGGGTGTTACCGATGCGGCCAATTTCGTGGCCCTCGGCCTGCATGCCCTGCAACACCGCGGACAGGAGGCGGGCGGAATCGTCTGCCACCATCCCGAACATGGCTTCAACTCGGCCCACCGCTTTGGCTATGTGCGCGACAGTTTCACCTCGCAGACGCTGATGCAGACCCTGCCCGGCCCCTTGGCCATCGGGCATGTGCGCTATTCCACCGCCGGATCGAAAGGGGCCGTCATCCGCGACGTGCAGCCCTTCTTCGGCGAGTTCTCCGTGGGCGGTGCCGCGATCGCCCATAACGGCAACATCACCAATGCCGAGGCCCTGCGCCGCGAGCTGATCGAGCGCGGCTCGATCTTCCAGTCCAGCAGCGACAGCGAATGCATCATTCACCTGATGGCGCGGTCGTTGCAGCGCAATATCGCGGAACGCATGGAAGACGCGCTGCGCCGGGTCGAGGGCGCCTTTTCGGTGGTCGCCATGACCCGTACCAAGCTGATCGGCGTGCGCGACCCGTTGGGCGTGCGCCCGCTGGTGCTGGGCCGGATCGGCGAAGGCTGGGTTCTGTCCTCGGAAACCTGCGCGCTGGACATCATCGGCGCCGAATTCATCCGCGAGATCGAACCGGGCGAAATGGTCGTGATCGACCAGAAGAACGGGCTGGAAAGCCGCTTTCCCTTCCGCAAGCAGTCCCCGCGTTTCTGCATCTTCGAACATGTCTATTTTTCGCGGCCCGACAGCATCATCGGCGGGCGTTCGGTCTATGAGACGCGCCGTCAGATCGGTGTGGAACTGGCCCGCGAAGCGCCGCAGGATGCGGATCTTGTCTGCCCGGTGCCCGACAGCGGCACGCCCGCAGCCATCGGTTTCGCCCATGAAAGCGGGATTCCCTACGGTATGGGGATCATCCGGAACCAGTATATGGGCCGGACTTTCATTGAACCGACCGAAAGCATCCGCAACATGGGCGTGCGGCTGAAGCTGAACGTCAACCGCGCCCTGATCCGGGGTAAGCGGGTGATCCTTGTGGACGATTCCGTCGTGCGTGGCACCACCAGCCGCAAGATCAAGGAAATGATCCTCGATGCGGGCGCCAAGGAGGTGCATTTCCGCATCGCCTCTCCGCCGACATCATGGCCCTGTTTCTACGGGGTGGACACGCCGCAGCGCGACAAGTTGCTGGCCGCCACCATGTCGGAAGAGGAAATGCGCGACTATCTTGCGGTCGACAGCCTCAAGTTCATCTCGCTCGACGGTCTGTACCGCGCCGTGGGCGAGGCACAGGGCCGCAATGCGAAATGCCCGCAATATTGCGATGCCTGTTTCTCGGGGGAATACCCCGTGGCGCCCTCGGACATGATCGAAAAGGGCTTTCAGCTGAAGGCCGCCGAATAGGCGGCCCACGCCCCCCCCCGACGCAAGACCCCACCCGCCGCAAGGCCCACCGGACAATCCGCCGCAGCCCCTGCGCGCGAAGGCGCGCCGATCCTTGCGGCAAACAGGCAGGCTATCGCCGAGCCCGCCGGGCACCTGCGCACCGGCCCTTTCCCTGCCCGCATAACCGTGCCACATGGCGCGCCTGACAAGACCCGAACAAGGCGCGATACAGGCATGAGCACGATTGACGACACCACCCCCACCACCCCCAAGACCCAGGCCGCGGCCACGCTGGAAGGTCGGTTGCCGCTGGACGGCATCACGCTTCTGGGCACGGTCGTGGCGGGCGACGCCTCGCGCGCGCTGATCCGCGCGGGAAATGGCAGGATCAGCCAGATCCGCCCCGGCGACCGGATCGGACAGGCGACCCTGATGGTCATCGAACCCGGCCTGATCCACCTGAGCCGCAATGGCGAGGCGCAGCGTCTGGCCATGCCGTGATCCGGCGGATCCGGCGCAACAGAAACCCGCGCGCGGGGCATGCCCTCTTGACCTTGGGCGCGCGCTCGCCCAAACCCGGCCCGACTGCATCCCGCAAGGAGAGCTGATATGTCCGACAAGATCGCCCTTATCACCGGAGCCTCGCGCGGACTGGGCGCGGCCCTGGCCGAAGCCCTGTCCGGCACCCATCACATCGTGGCCGTGGCCCGCACGACGGGCGCGCTGGAAGAACTCGATGACCGCATCAAGGCGGCGGGTGGCCAGGCGACCCTGGCCCCGATGGATATCACCAAGCCCGACGCCATGGCGCAGCTGTGCCGCTCGATCCATGACCGTTGGGGCAAGATCGACCTTTGGGTGCATACGGCGGTGCATGCCGCACCCCTGTCGCCCGCCAATACCATCGACGCGCGCGACTGGGACAAATCCGTGGCCTGCAACGTGACCGCCACGGGCCAGTTGATCCCCTATGTCGCCCCCCTGCTGGGCGAGGCGGGAACCGCCCTGTTCTTTGACGATCCGCGCGCCGGGCAGAAATTCTTTGGCGCTTACGGCGCCACCAAGGCGGCGCAGGTGGCACTTGCGCAAAGCTGGGCGGCAGAGACCCTCAAGACCGGCCCGCGCGTGCATGTGCTGACCCCCGCCCCCATGGCTACCGCCACAAGGGCGCGCTTTTTCCCCGGTGAGGACCGCGGGCCGCTGGCGCATCCCCGTGACGAGGCCGCGCGCCTTCTGGCAAGCCTTGCCTGATCGCAGGCAGAAACCGAACGCGTGACCCTGTCCGGACCTGACGGGCATTCGCATTGGTAAAGTTGACTGGTTGATGTGGTATGAGTGCGAGAATGACCAAAAAATCCGAATGTTTTCTGTGGGTTGACACGACCTATCTGCGCGAGACGGCACAAACCATCGGCTGGCATCTGCATGCCTGCCTGTTCGAGCTGACGATGAACACGGCCGAAACGAACGGCACGATCGGCTTTGACCGGGCGGTCGACATGCTGGCCCGCGCGCTGGAAACGGATCAGGCCAGCGCGCGGCGCGCGATCCTCGATCTTCTGGACCGGGGGCACTTGGCGCGCGACGGCGATCTGCTGACGCTGACCGCCTTCGGAACACGCATCGTGCCCGACTATGCGGATTGGGAACCCGGCCTCACCGCCTGATCCCATGGCGGGCTTTCCTGCCCTGCCTTCTTGCCCCTGACGCCCCGCTCCTCTACACCATGAAAAAAGGCGGAACGGGGCGGGCATGCGCATTCTCATTACCAATGACGACGGGATCAACGCGCCGGGTCTGGCCGTGCTGGAAGGCATCGCCGCCGAGCTTGCAGGCCCCGATGGCGAGGTCTGGGTCGTGGCCCCGGCCTTCGAGCAATCGGGCGTGGCCCATTGCATCAGCTATACCCATCCGATGATGATCGCCAAACTGGGCGAGCGTCGCTTTGCCGCCGAAGGCAGCCCGGCCGATTGCGTGCTGGCAGGTATCCATGACGTGATGGTGGATGCCCGCCCCGATCTGGTCCTGTCAGGGGTGAACCGGGGCAACAACTCGGCCGAGAACGCGCTTTATTCCGGCACATTGGGCGGGGCCATGGAAGCCGCGTTGCAGCGCATTCCGGCCATAGCGCTTTCGCAATACCTCGGCCCGTCGAATTTTGCCGCCCCCGACCCGTTCGAGGCCGCAGCCGTGCATGGCCCTGCCCTGATCCGCAAGCTGCTGGAGGCCACGCCCGCGCCTGAGGACGACACCGATTACCACGTCTTCTACAACATCAACTTCCCCCCGGTTCTGGCCGAGGCCGTGCGCGGCGTGCGCGTGGCGCCGCAGGGGTTCCGCCGGAACACCCGGTTTTCGGTCGAACCGCACCTGTCCCCTTCGGGGCGGCGTTTCCTGTGGATCAAGGGAGGCGAACAGCATGTGCCCACCCTGCCCGGTACCGATGCCGCCGTGAATCTGGATGGCTATATCTCGGTCACGCCGATGCGCGCGGACCTGACGGCGCATGACCTTCTGGACCAGTTGAAAGGCATCGAATGAACGACACGGCGGAACGCAAGATGCAGTTCCTCTATGCCCTGCGCTCCAAGGGGGTGACGGACAGCCGCGTGTTGACCGCCATGGAAAAGATCGACCGTGGCCCGTTCATTCGCGGTCTCTTTGCCGAACGCGCCTATGAGGACATGCCGCTGCCCATCGCCTGCGGCCAGACGATCAGTCAGCCCTCCGTCGTGGGTCTGATGACACAGGCCCTGCAGGTCAGCCCGCGCGACACCGTGCTGGAGGTGGGCACCGGATCGGGCTATCAGGCCGCGATCCTGTCGCAACTGGCCCGGCGCGTCTATACGGTCGACCGGCACCGCCGCCTTGTGCAGGAGGCGCGCGTCCTGTTCGAGGCGATGCAACTGACCAATATCACGGCCTTTACCGCCGATGGCAGCCATGGCCTGCCCGATCAGGCGCCCTTTGATCGCATCCTCGTGACCGCCGCAGCCGAAGACCCGCCCGGCCCCCTCTTGGCCCAGTTGAAAATCGGGGGTATCATGGTGCTGCCGGTCGGTCAGTCCGACGCGGTGCAGAGCCTGATCCGCGTGACCCGTCACGAGACCGGGTTCGATTATGACGAGTTACGCCCCGTCCGCTTCGTGCCTCTGGTTGAGGGGCTGGGACGCGACTGAACAGGCAGGCCGGCACCGGAACAGACAGGACACCGGCGCGGGACTGACACAGGATACGGGACACCGCCCCAGCAGACCTTGGGGACCGCGATGCAAAAGCAAAGCCCCGGCACAAGGGGCAGGACAGAGGAAATCGAGATGCCCCAGACCAGCCGCCGTGACCGTCATGCCTTGCCCGCAGGCCAGTTCCTGCGCCGCGCGATCCTGACCGGAACCGCCCTCGGGCTTCTGGCAGCCTGCGACAGGCCGCTGGATTTCGACCTGCGCGGCAATTTCGGCAATACGCTGGACACCGCCGAAGCCTCGCGCCAGCCGGTGGCAAACCGCCCCGCGCCGGATGCGCGCGGCGTCATCTCTTACCCGAATTATCAGGTGGCCGTGGCGCGGCAGGGCGATACCGTGACCGAGCTTGCGAACCGTGTCGGCGTCAGCCCGGACGAGCTGGCCCGTTTCAACGGCTTGCGCCCCGCCGATCCGCTGCGCCCCGAAGAGATCGTGGCCCTGCCGCGCCGGGTCGCCGAACCCTCGCCCGCCACTGGCGGTTTCGGCACGATCCAGCCGCCGGGCACCGATATCACCGCGCTGGCCAGCAGCGCGATCGACCGCTCGGGCGGCTCCTCGGTCAGCACCACGACCCTGCCCCCCGCCTCCGGCACGGCGGCAGCAGCCACGCCCGCGGCTCAGCCCGCCGCTGCGGCCGCCCCGCAAGTCGGGATCGAACCCACACGCCACAAGGTGGTGCGCGGGGAGACCGCCTTTACCGTGTCGCGGCTCTACAATGTCTCGGTCCGCTCGCTGGCGGAATGGAACGGCCTTGGCCCCGATTACACGATCCGCGAAGGGCAATATCTGTTGATCCCGGTCCCGGATGCCGCAGCGCCCGTGCGCAGCGCGGCAGTCGTCTCGGCCCCCGGTGCAGGCTCTGCCACACCGGTGCCGCCATCCTCGGCCACGCCCCTGCCAGCCGAGACGCCGCGCCCCGCCGCAGCCCCCGCGCCGACCAATGTCGCGCCGAATCTGGGCGCAAGCCAGACGCCCGCCGCACGCAATGCGCAGTTGGCGACCCCCGTGCAGGGAACGGTGATCCGTGATTACCAGAAGGGCAAGAACGAGGGTCTGGACATTCAGGCCGCGTCCGGCACGCCCATTGTCGCCGCCGAATCCGGAACCGTGGCCGCCATCACCGCCAGTGCCGATCAGGTGCCGATCATCGTGATCCGTCACCCCGACAACCTGTTGACGGTCTATGCCAATGTCGAAGGCGCCACGGTGAAAAAGGATGACAAGGTCACGCGCGGCCAGAAGATCGCGCAGATCCGGTCAGGCTCGTCGAACTATCTGCATTTCGAGGTGCGCAAAGGCTTCGACAGCGTCGATCCGACCCCCTACCTCGCGCCGCGCTGATCGCTGTTGCGCCGGAGCCTGCCTTGCGCCCCGGGCGCAGGTCAGGCCGATCCGGTCAGGCTGATGCCGTGGCGACCCGCAATATCGGTCACGAATTGCCAGGCCACGCGGCCCGAGCGTGACCCGCGCGTGGCTTGCCATTCGATGGCTTCCGCGCGCAGCTGATCCTCGGGCAGGTTGATCCCGAAGGCTGCGCAATAGCCCCGGATCATGTCCAGAAACTGATCCTGATCACAGGCATGAAAGCCCAGCCAGAGACCGAACCGGTCTGAAAGCGAGACTTTCTCTTCCACCGCTTCGGACGGGTTGATCGCGCTGGAGCGTTCGTTCTCGATCATGTCGCGCGGCATCAGGTGACGCCGGTTGGACGTGGCATAGAACAGCACATTCTCGGGCCGCCCTTCGATCCCGCCATCCAGCACCGCCTTGAGGGACTTGTAATGCTGGTCATCATGGCTGAACGAAAGATCGTCACAGAACAGCACGAAGCGTTCGGACCGGGCGCGCAGAAGGTTCAGCAGACGCGCCACAGATGGCAGGTCCTCGCGCTGCAACTCGACCAGTTTCAGCGCCAGACCCTGCGCCTGAACAGCGCCATGTACCGCCTTGACAAGGCTGGACTTTCCCATGCCCCGCGCCCCCCACAGAAGGGCATTGTTCGCAGGCAGGCCGCGCGCGAAATGCAGCGTGTTCTGAAGCAGCGTATCGCGGGCCCGGTCGACGCCGATCAGCAGATCCAGCGGCACACGCGACACCTGCGGCACAGGCTCCAACCGGTCAGGCTCGACATGCCAGACAAAGGCATCGGCCGCGTCGAAATCGGGGGCGGCCTCAGGCGGCGGGGCAAGCCGCTCGAGGGCGGCGGCGATGCGTTTCAGGGTCTTGCCGCTCACTTGCTCTTGTCCCCGGCCTCTGCGTCGCGCGCAAGGTCTTCGTCGAACTCGCGCATCAGGGGATCGTCGAATGCCTCTTCCTCGTCGTCATAATACCCTTCGGCGCGCAGTTTCTCCTCGCGCTGGGTCTCGACACGCCGGACAAGGAAGATCGAGATCTCGTAAAGCCCGTAGACCACGACGAAAAGGATGATCTGGGTGATCACATCCGGCGGCGTCACAAGGGCCGCCAGGATCAGGATGGCAACGACGGCATATTTGCGCACATTGCCCAGACCTTCGGAACTGACCAGACCGGCCTTGCCCATCAGCGTCAGCAGCACCGGCAACTGGAAGCACAGGCCGAAGGCCACGATGAACTTGATGGTCAGGCTCAGGTATTCCTGGGCCGACCCCTGAAAGGCGATTCCCGCCACCGCATTGCCCGCCGGTGCCTCATCCCCCAGAATGCTCCCCGGTTGCTGGAACCCGAGGAAGAAATCGAAGGCCAGCGGCGTGACCACGTAGAAGGCAAAGGCCGCGCCCAGAAAGAACATGAAGGGCGAGGCCAGAAGGAAGGGCAAAAACGCCCCCTTCTCGGATTTGTAGAGGCCCGGCGCCACGAAGCGCCACAGCTGATAGGCGATATAGGGGAAGGACAGCATCAGCCCCCCCAGAAGCGAGATCGACACCGCGACGAAGAAACCTTCCTGCAACCGGATCAGGATCAGGCCGCAATCCGCGTGACCGCGTTCGGCCATGGCCGAACACAGCGGATGGGTCAGGAAGTTGAAGATCGGGTTCCAGACGGTAAAGCAGATGACCATCGCGATGATGAAGGCCACGGCCGAGTGGATCAGCCGCGTGCGCAATTCCGCCAGATGCTCGATCAGCGGCGCGCTGCTGTCGTCGATCTCGTCTTGTTTGGTCATGATCTACTCTTGAGACGTCGGATCGGCAGCTTTTGCCTTGCTCCGGGGTTTCGCGGCCGGCTTGGCCGCTGCTGCGGCCTTCGGCTTGGCGCTTGCGGCCTTCGCGGGGCTTGCGGCTTTCGCGGAACTTGCGGCTTTCGCCGCTGCCGGTTTGGACGCCGCAGATGTCGCCTGTGCGGCCTCGGCGGCCTTGCCAGCGGCCTCGGCCTTGGCCGATACGGCACCGGCGCTGGTCTGCTCGCGCAGTTTCGCCGCAGCCTCGGCCCGCTCAGCGGCCAGCTTGGCGGTCTCGGATCCGGGCTTCCAGGATTTCAGCTCGTCGGTCGCCTCGCGGATCTTGTCCAGACCCATCTTCTTGGGATCGGCCACGGTCTTGAGGCTTTTGGCCACATCCCGCACACCGGTCTCATCGGCCGCATCCTCCATCGCCCGGCTGAATTCCCGCGCCATGCCCCGCGCCTTGCCGACAAAGCGCCCGACATTGCGGAACAGCACCGGCAGGTCTTTCGGCCCCACCACGATCAACGCGACGATGCCAATGAGCAGAAGCTCGGTCCAGCCAAGGTCGAACATGGATCAGACCTTGTCTTTCTCTTTCTCGGGGGTCACATCGCGCGCAACCTCGCCCGTGCCATCCTCAAGTTCCTTGGAACCGTCGCTCACGCCCTTCTTGAAGGCGGTAATCCCCTTGCCGACCTCGCCCATGAGCGAGCTGATCTTGCCGCGCCCGAAAAGCACCAGCACGACCACCGCGATCAGCAGAAGACCCGGAAGTCCGATATTGTTCAGCATAGCATTTCTCCCTAGCTTGGTTCCATTCCGTCTGCGCGGCCGGAACCATCACCGTACACATCTAATGACGAACCGCGCCGGTTGGAAGGACCAAAGCGGCGCTCTTGCGGGGTTTTTCTCCCCTCGCCCGAATAACGCGGGCCATGTTCCGCCTATTCCGCGCCACGGTGTTTCTTCTTGCCGAAAATATCCCCGCCGGAGGCATCCGCCCGCGCCACCGGGCGCAGGCAGGCCGGTTCAGCGCACCGGAAAGACAAAACAGCGGTCACGCCGGATCATCAGCCACAGCGGCTTGCCGGGCTGGGGCAGAAAGACATTGGGCACGGTGGCCTTCAGGATCGAGCCGTCGTGATCCATGCGGATCTCGACCAGGCTTTCGCTGCCCATGAAGCGCGCGCGCATCACCTCGCCGCGGGCCGCGACACCGTCCTGGACCGTGGGATTTGGCCCGCGACCGCCACGATCAAGGTCGATCTTGATGTGCTGCGGGCGGATCACGATCTCGACTTCCGCGCCGTCCGGCACGCCGGGGGCCAGGAACTGGCCGAAGGGCGTATCGGTCAGCGCCCCGCGAACAGTGCCGCGTATCACATTGATGTCACTGAAAAAGGCGACCGCATTCCGGTCTTTCGGCGCATTGTAGATATTGTAGGGCGCGCCCTGCTGCACGATGCGGCCCGCGCGCATCAGCGCGATCTCGTCCGCCATGCGCATCGCCTCGTCGGGTTCATGCGTGACCAGCAGGACGGCGGCATCCTCCTGTTTCAGGATCTCGAGGGTCTGGTCGCGGATATCGTCGCGCAGGCGATTGTCCAGACCCGAAAACGGCTCGTCCATCAGCATGATCCGGGGGCGCGGTGCCAGCGCGCGCGCCAGTGCAACGCGCTGCTGCTCGCCCCCCGACAGCGAATGCGGATAGGCGTCGATGAAGCGGCGCAGCCCGACCCGGCCCAGCAACTCCTCGACCCGGGCGCGGCGCGCCTCATGCGGCCCGCTCAGGCCGAAGGCCACGTTCTCGGCCACGCTCAGATGTGGAAACAGCGCGAAATCCTGAAACATCAGACCGATTGCGCGGCGTTCAGGCGGGACGCGGAACACCGTGTCGCAGATCAGCTTGCCATCCACCCAGATCTCGCCCTCGTCCTGCATCTCGACCCCGGCGATCATCCGCAGCGTCGTGGACTTGCCGCAACCCGAGGGTCCCAGCAGGCAGGTCACCTGCCCCGGCATGACCCTGAGCGAGACGTCATCCACCACCGCCACCCCGTCGAAATGACGGCGCAGGTTGCGGATTTCGAGCCGCGGCACGGGGGCTGCGGCGCGCGGGGCGGTCTGTGTCGGTGTCTCGGGCAAGCGGCTATTTCCGATCAATACAGTCAGGAAAGGGCATTAGCAGGGGCCGTGCCGCGCCGCAAGCCTGCAGCGCAGACCCCTTCGGCGGGACGGGGGGCTGTCTGCCCCCCGACGTTCAATGGAATTGAACGTGCCCCCCGAGGATATTTGCGGCAAGAAGACGCGACCAGCCCCGGACGGGATCAGATCGTGGCGTTCGTCGCGCCACCGTCGAGCAGGATGTTCTGCCCCACGATGAAGCCCGCATGGACCGAGCAAAGGAAGGCGCAGGCGGCGCCGAATTCCCCGGCCGTTCCATAGCGGCCCGCCGGGATCGTGGCCGCGCGGCGCGTGCGTGCCTCGTCCAGACTGATGCCCTGCGCCTTGGCCACACCGCCATCCAGCGCATCGGCGCGGTCCGTGGCATGGATGCCGGGCAGCAGGTTGTTGATGATGACACCCTTGCCCGCAACCTGCCGCGCCGTACCCGCGACATAGCCGGTCAGACCGGTGCGCGCCGCATTGCTGAGGCCCAGTTGCGGAATCGGCGCCTTGACCGATTGCGAGGTGATGTTCACGACCCGGCCCCAGCCGCGGTCGATCATGCCCGGCATCAGCGCCTTCATCAACGCGATCGGCGTCAGCATGTTGGAATCGATCGCGCGGATGAAATCATCGCGGTCCCAGTCCGACCACAGACCCGGGGGCGGGCCGCCTGCATTGGTCACAAGGATATCCGCGCCCGACGCAGCCTCGATCACGGCGGTGCGGCCATTCTCGGTCGTGACATCGGCGGCGACGGTCTTGACCTCGACACCGAAGTCATCACGGATCGCCGTGGCAGCCGCCTCGAGCGCCTCGACGCCGCGCGCATTCATCACCAGGTTCACGCCCGCCTCGGCCAGGGCGCGGGCGCAGCCAAGACCCAGCCCCTTGCTTGATGCGCAGACCAGCGCAGTCTTTCCCTTGATCCCCAGATCCATGTCTTTTCTCCTTCTGATCACCGTCCGGATCCGCGTCCGGCCGATCCTGTGCGCCCTGACTAGCATTGCGCGGCAAGAGATTGCCAGCAAAAGGCCAGAACGTTGACCGCGTGGTGACACATTCCTATCCTAGTGATCCAGAGACTCCGCAACGTGCCGTGCAGGCGCCGGATGCGGCGGCTCCGGGCACCGGCCCGTTCACGCGTATGAAGACACTGACCAGTAGATTGCCAATAAAGCCCGGATCATGACGAACACACATCAACCAGCCGCTCTTTCCGAAACCGCCTTTGCGCTGCCCGTGCTGGCCGCGACGGCCTTTCGGGTCGTGGCGGGCGCGAATCTGGGTGATCCGCTGTCCTTTGCCGATGATCTGATCCATGACGACACCTACGAGCTGGGGCGCAACGCCGCCACGCGCCGCCTGTCGCTACTGCCCGAAGGCCACGGGCGGTTTCGCGTGGCCACGGATTCGGTGGCGGGCCAGCCCGGCGCGCTGGTGCATCTGGACAGCAGCCTGACCTTCATGTCCCCCGATGGCGAGACGGCAGAGGTCCTTGTCCTTGTCGAAGTCGATGCTGCGGGCGACGTGACCGAGGTGCATGTGCTGCCCCTCGTCCCCTTGCGCCCCAAGATCCGTTATACGCTGGTCACCATCGACACGCGAAACGTCGTGACCCGTCTGGCCGAGATTGCCTGCGTCTCTTTCGCGCGCGGCACCCATATCACCATGGCCTCGGGCGAGCAGCGCCCGATCGAGGATCTGCGCCCCGGCGACCGCATCCTGACCCGCGACGATGGCCCGCAGGAGATCCGCTGGATCGGCCAGACAACGCTGCGCGCCAGCGGCGAACAGGCGCCCATCGTGATCAAGGCCGGCACGCTGCACAATGCCAATGACCTTCTGGTAAGCCCCGACCACCGGCTGTTCATCTATCAGCGCGCCGATATTCTTGGGGCTGGCCGCGCCGAGGTTCTGGTGCGCGCGCGCCACCTTGTGAACGGTGTCACCGTCTATTCGCAGGAAGGCGGATTCATCGATTACTTCCAGATCCTGTTCGACCGGCATCAGATCATCTATGCCGAGGGGATCGCCGCCGAGACCCTGCTGCTGGACAAGCGCACGCAGCCCGCCCTGCCCGCCGACCTGGCCGAGGTGCTGGCGCAAAAGCTGGGCGGCGGACATTCCGGCGGAATCGCGGGTTTCGAAGTGTCCAAGAAGATGCTGGACCTTCCCGATGCCGCCGAGGCGCTGCGCCGCGCCTCCCTGGGCTGAAACGCCGCTGATTTCCTTGCCTTTGCGCGCGCGCCTGCCTAAAGCTGCGCTCATGTTGGACACCGCCTCGAACCGCCCCGCCCTGCCGCCCGAAATCGCCCGTCGCCGGACCTTTGCGATCATCTCGCATCCCGACGCCGGCAAGACCACGCTGACCGAAAAGTTCCTGCTGTTCGGCGGCGCGATCCAGATGGCTGGGCAGGTGCGTGCCAAGGGCGAGGCGCGGCGGACGCGGTCGGACTTCATGCAGATGGAAAAGGACCGGGGCATCTCGGTCTCGGCCTCGGCGATGTCCTTCGATTTCAAGAGCTTCCGCTTCAATCTGGTGGATACGCCCGGCCATAGCGACTTTTCCGAGGACACCTATCGCACGCTGACGGCGGTGGATGCGGCCGTCATGGTGATCGACGGGGCCAAGGGTGTGGAAAGCCAGACCCGCAAGCTGTTCGAGGTCTGCCGCCTGCGCGACCTGCCGATCCTGACCTTCTGCAACAAGATGGACCGCGAAAGCCGCGACACATTCGACATCATCGACGAAATTCAGGAGAACCTGGCCATCGACGTGACGCCGGCCAGCTGGCCCATCGGGACGGGGCGCGAGTTCATCGGCTGTTATGACATGCTGCGCGACCGGCTGGAACTGATGGACCGCGCAGACCGGAACGTGGTCGCGGAATCGGTCGAGATCAACGGGCTCGATGATCCGCGCCTTGCCGATCATGTGCCTGCCGCCCTGCTGGAAAAGCTGCGCGAAGAGGTCGAGATGGCGCGCGAACTGCTGCCTGCGCTGGATATCAAGGCGGTGCAGGACGGCAGCATGACGCCGATCTGGTTCGGCTCTGCCATCAACTCCTTCGGGGTGAAGGAACTGATGGAAGGCATCGGCACTCTGGGGCCGGAACCGCAGCCCCAGCGCGCCGAGCCACGCGTGATCATGCCAGAAGAAACAAAGGTTTCCGGCTTTGTCTTCAAGGTTCAGGCGAACATGGACCCGAAGCATCGCGACCGTGTGGCCTTTGTGCGGCTGGCTTCGGGGCACTTCATTCGCGGCATGAAACTGACCCATGTGCGCAGCAAGAAGCCGATGACGATCACCAACCCGGTGATGTTCCTGGCCTCGGACCGCGAACTGGCGGAAGAGGCATGGGCCGGTGACATCATCGGTATCCCGAACCACGGCCAGTTGCGGATCGGCGACACGCTGACCGAGGGCGAGGCGCTGCGCGTCTCGGGCATTCCGTCCTTCGCGCCCGAATTGCTGCAGACCTGCCGCGCGGGCGACCCGATGAAGGCCAAGCATCTGGAAAAGGCGCTGATGCAATTCGCCGAGGAAGGGGCTGCAAAGGTCTTCAAGCCTGCCTTCGGGTCGGGCTTCATCGTGGGCGTCGTGGGCGCGCTGCAATTCGAGGTGCTGGCCAGCCGGATCGAACTGGAATACGGGCTTCCCGTGCGCTTCGAGCAGTCGCAGTTCACGTCCGCACGCTGGGTGAGCGGCGCCCGCCAAGCTGTTGAAAAGTTTGTGAATGTCAACAAGCAGCACATCGCGCATGACCATGACGGCGACATCGTCTATCTGACGCGGCTGCAATGGGACATCGACCGCATCGAACGCGACTATCCGGATGTGAAACTGACCGCGACCAAGGAAATGATGGTCTGATGGTACAGGGCCACGGCGCGGCATGGCAGCCAAGCCGCAGCGCGTGACAAACTGTGCCGCGTGACCCCCGGCAGGCTTGCGCGGCGCGCGGCGGCTGACCATTCTGTGCCCCATGCGTGATGCCAGTGCCCCAACCTATCCCGGCGGTTTCGCCGCCATCCTGACCCAGATGGACGGGCGGCGCGATCCTTTCACCTATGAGGATGGCGAGGGGCTACCACCGCTGGATGTCGATCTGGCCGCCCTCAGGCAGGCGCGGGTTGATGGGCGCGCCCCAACTGTCGAGGGGTCGAAATCCACCTATGCCCGCAAGCTGCGCGAGCTCAGCCAGGAATTCGACGGCTTGCCCGCGCTGTTGCTGCTGCATGGGCTGCTGATCGCCCATCTGCGCCGCCGCACTGCCCCGGACCATGCCGCCCCCCTTTTCCTGCGCCTCTGGGCCGAGGAATCGGACTGGTTGATGCAGCGGCTGGATGCCCGCTGGCTGGTATCGGCCGCCACCACCTTCGGCGATCATGGCGCGACCGAGACGCAGCGCAGGCTGGGCCAGTCCCTGAGCGTGATGTTCGGGATGATGAAGCTCTATGAGACCGAGCGCATCCATTCCGGCGTCGATCCGGCCGAGGCTTTCGACTGGTCCCGGCGCAAGATCCCGCCGCTTGCCATGCAGATGGACGCCTATGCCCTTGGCGCAGGCGGTCTGGATGTGAACATGCTGGGCCGTCTCTGGCAGGATGCGGGCAGCGATCCGGTGATTGCCCCTTTGGCGCGACGCCTGCTGGATCTGCTGATCGCGGATGACCGCACCATCTTTCGGCGGCTGCGGCTGATGCGAGCGCAACGCGACAAGGCGCAGAAGGCCGAGGGGATTCGCCCCAAGCGCGGCCATGCCGCCCCATCGGCTCATATCCCCGTGCCTGCGCGGGCGGTGGCGCAGGACCCTGCAACCCTGCGCTGGGGCACGGCCTCGCTGATCAAGGCGCCGCTGCCGCGCATCGCCGCTTTCGCGGCGCATCACCTTGAGATGGGCGCGCATCGGCTGCACATCCATCTGGACGAGCCCCACCCCGAGGCCGCCACCTTCCTGTCGCGTCATCCCGCGATCGAGGTCACGACCTGCGACGCCGCATGGTGGGCCGGTCAGAAAAAACCCCGCATGAAGGCGCATCAGTTGCGACAGGCCTGGGTGGCAACCCAGACCTATCACCGCACCGATCTGGATTTCCTCGCCCATGTCGACGTGGATGAATTCATCCTGACCGATGCGCCCCTGACCCCGGCGCTGGCCGCGCTGCCTGCCGATATCGCGGCGCTGCATCTGCCCCCGGCGGAATTGCTGGCCGGCACGACGGACCGCTTCAAGCTGACCCCGCGCCTCGCGGGGCAGGAAAAGGCAGTGCTCGAGGATATCTATCCCAATTTCGGCGGCCATCTGCGCGGCGGCTTCATCAGCCATCGCGAAGGCAAGATAATCGCGCGCTGCGGCATTCCGGGCGTGCGCTTCGGCCTGCATGCGCTGCTGCTGAACGGGCAGCCGGCCAGCAATCGCATGACCCTGCCCGATGTGATTCTGGGCCATGCCCATGCGCCCGACTGGGAGACGTTTCAGCACCATCTGGCCTTCCGCATGACGCAAGGTTCATACCGCAAGACCGACGAAGAGGTTCTGGGCCTGCGCGACATTCTGGACCTTCTGCGCGAGGAAGACGGCGAAGAGGGTCTGCGCGCCTTCTTCGCGGAGGTGTGCGAAGGCAATGACCGGCTGACCCGCGCGCTGGAGGCGCATGGCATGCTGGTGCGCGCACCACTTGAGCTTGACCGCAAGATGATGCGTATTTTCGGCGCAATACCAAAGGGTTGACCACCATGCCTCATGCAGATCAGCTGCCCAGATGGGGGATCGTGTCGACCATCAAGGCCCCGGTGGAGGCGATCCTGTCCTTCGCCGCGCATCACCTTGATCTGGGGGCGCACCGCCTGTTTCTTTATCTCGACGATGACAATCAGGCGGCATTCCGCATCCTCAAGTCCCATCCCAGGATCAGGCCCGTGCTGACCGATGACGCCTATTGGCAATCGCTGGGCATGAAGCGGCGGGCCAAGCACCAGTCGCGCCAGTTCGAAAACGCCCGCCACGCCTATGGCCGCGCCTCGGATCTGGATTGGCTGGCCCATATCGACGTGGATGAATTCCTGCTGCCCGCCCGCCCGCTGGGCGCGCAACTGGCCGATCTGCCGGCTGGCTGCCTCTGCGGGCGCATCCGCCCGGTCGAGGCACTGGCCCCCCATGAACCGGGCCAGCCCCTCTATGCCAAGGCCTTTGCGCTGGAAGGCGCCACCCGCAATCGGCAAACCGAGGCGCTTTATCCCGATTACGGCGCCCATCTGAACGGCGGCTTTCTGAGCCATGTGGCGGGCAAGATGATCTATCGCACCGGCGTTGCGGACCTGAAGGTGAACATCCACAACATCACCGTGGGCGAGGTCCAGAACCCCGGTCAGCAGGAATTGACCGAAACCACCCTGCTGCATTGCCATGCCAAAAGCTGGGAGGATTTCATCGCGGCCTTCCATTACCGGCTGGACAAGGGCAGTTACCGATCCGAATTGAAGCCCAATCGCCCTGCCGATCAGGGGGGCCTGACCCTGCACGAGCTGTTCGGCAGCCTGCATGCCACCGAAGGAGAGGCGGGTCTGCGCCGCTTCTACGACACGGTCTGCAGCGCCACGCCCGCGCATCTGGCGGCACTCGAGGCGCAAGGTCTGCTGCGCCGCCCCCTGCTGGATCTGCCCGGCGCGGTGGCGCGTCATTTCCCCGTGGCCGGATAGACGCCGCCGAAGGGCACAATCCCTGCTCTCATTGACCGCAGGTGCGCTTTGCGCTATGGCCTGCGCGGGGATCGCATATGTGGATAACCACAGGGCCACAGGGGCCCGAACCCCATCAGACGCAACGGGCCGTGACGTGTCCGTACTCAACGGATACACATGATAAAATTCTCTGATCTCAAACTCGACCCCAAGGTCCTCAAGGCGATTGAGGATGCGGGGTATGAAACCCCTACCCCCATTCAGGCCGGTGCCATTCCGCCCGCTCTGGAAGGCCGCGACGTTCTGGGCATCGCCCAGACCGGCACCGGCAAGACCGCCAGCTTCACGCTGCCGATGATCACGCTGCTGGCCAAGGGCCGCGCGCGCGCGCGGATGCCGCGCAGCCTTGTGCTGTGCCCCACGCGTGAACTGGCCGCTCAGGTCGCCGAGAACTTCGACACCTACACCAAGTATCACAAGCTGACCAAGGCACTGCTGATCGGTGGCGTGTCCTTCAAGGAACAGGAACAGCTGATCGACCGTGGTGTCGACGTGCTGATCGCGACGCCCGGCCGCCTGCTGGATCACTTCGAGCGTGGCAAGCTGCTGCTGACCGGTGTGCAGATCATGGTCGTCGACGAGGCAGACCGGATGCTGGACATGGGCTTCATCCCCGATATCGAGCGGATCTTCAGCCTGACGCCCTTCACCCGCCAGACCCTGTTCTTCAGCGCCACCATGGCGCCCGAGATCGAGCGGATCACCAACACCTTCCTCTCCGCCCCCGAGCGGATCGAAGTGGCGCGCCAGGCCAGTGCCTCGACCACGATCACGCAGGGCGTGGTCATGTTCAAGGCCAGCCGCAAGGACAAGGAAGCCAGCGAAAAGCGCCAGCTTCTGCGCACGCTGATCGATTCCGAAGGCGAGAAGTGCAAGAACGCGATCATCTTCTGCAACCGCAAGACGGATGTGGATATCGTCGCGAAATCGCTGAAGAAATACGGCTATGACGCGGCCCCGATCCATGGTGATCTGGAACAGTCGCAGCGCATGCGCACGCTGGATGGCTTCCGTGATGGCACGCTGCGCTTTCTGGTCGCATCCGACGTGGCGGCGCGTGGCCTCGACATTCCGAACGTGAGCCATGTGTTCAACTTCGACGTGCCCAGCCATGCCGAAGACTATGTGCACCGTATCGGGCGCACCGGGCGCGCCGGGCGGACCGGCACCGCGATCATGATCTGCACCGGGCGCGACGACAAGAATTTCGCCGATGTCGAACGGCTGATCCAGACCGAGATCCCGCGTCTGGACAATCCGTTGCAAGGCGTGATCCTGCCGGACACCGACGACGAGGCCGGAGGCGAGACGCGGCAATCGTCCTCGCGCAGCCGTTCCCGCGGCGGGCGCGGACGCTCGGGCGACAAGCCGGCCCCCAAGGACAAGCCGGAAGAGGCGAAAGCCGACGCCCCGCGTGAAGAAAAGCCGCGGGAACACAAGCCGCGTGAAGAAAAGCCGCGTGAGGACCGCCCGCGTGAAGAGCGTGCGCGCGAGGACCGCCCGCGTGAGGCCAAGCCGCGCGAAGAGCGCACAGGCGACGCCAAACCGCGCGAGGATCGTCCCTCGGAAGGACGCTCGGACGAGCGGCGCGATCGGTCGCGTGGCGGCCAGGGCCGCGATCAGGGTCGCGACAATGGTCCAAAGGTTGTCGGCATGGGCGATCACCTGCCCAGCTTCATCGCGCTCAGCTTTGACGAGCGGCGGACCGACTGATCCGCCTGACTGGTCGACGACAAAAGACCCGCACCGATCCAATGGTGCGGGTTTTTTCATGCGCCCCTGTCTGTCTGATCAGACCGGAAAGACCGGCAAGCCCATGATTGCCATGGCAAAACTTGCCCCCGTCACCAGCACGAAAGCCGCCGATACCGCCCAGACGGCCCGAAAGGCCGCACTGGCAGGCAACATCCGGGACGCCATCAGCCCCCCAAGCGGGATGATATGCATCGCATGGGTCGCCAGAAAATGCGGCAGGCGCAGATCGCCCACCTCGCGCGACCAGCCCATGATCGGCACACGCGCACCGGTCACCGGAACACCCACCAGATGCCCCGTCTGCGACGCCATATAGCCCGCCACCACCACGGTCAGAACGAATGTCAGCCCCAGCCCCAAAGCGACCGACAGGCGCAGCGCCGCATCGGGCAGACCCACCGGATTGCGCCAGATCGCGACCCCGTAGATCAGGCTGGCCGAGGTCAGCGTGACGGCAAACAGCCCCATCAGGCCATAGATCCCTTCCATCACCGGATTGGACAGGTTGAAATGCGAGGCGATGCCGAACATGGCCGCACCGCCGATCCATGCCATTTCCCCCAGCACGCACAGGATCACGACCGCAGAGAATATCCTGAAACCGGGCCGGTTCAGCCGCCCGGCGGGCAGGAAGCGCGCGAAGAACGCAAGGCTCAGCAGGTAGACCGCCAGCGCGAATTCGAACTTCAGGGGTTTCAGCCAGATGCTTTCGCCCTGAAACAGGCGCGGATCAAGCTGCAGGGCCAGACCCGTCGGGATCATGCTGAAAAGCAGCACAGCCCCCAGCACAGCAAAGCGCGGATCGGCACCGAAGAGCGTAGGGATCATGCGGCGCGGGGTCAGGGCAGGCATGGGCGTGGAAAAGGTTGCGTCGGTCATGTCAGGCCTCGATGTCGCGAAGGGTGAAAAGACGACGCGCGGCGCCGATGGACAGGAACAGGATCAGCCCCATGGGACCGAACAGGAATGTCAGCAGCAGACAGGGCAGCACCAGAAGATGCGCGACCCCTTCGCGCCGGGCCTGCCGTGTGATCCAGCCCCCGATGAACAGATCGAAAGCCAGGAAATGCACCCAGCCCGCCAGCGCCATCCAGGGATTGGACAGCAGCAGCATCACATTGGACAGGCTGTCGAAACCGCCCTGCCCTTGCCACCAGTATCCCAGGATCACGGCCGCATATCCGACCGACAGGATCGCGGGGATCGCGTATCCGCCGATCCGGTGGGCCCATTTCGGCGCCAGCGGCGCAAGGATCAGGCAGACCCATCCGATCATGGCTAAGGGACCGGCAAGTTGAAAAAGGCTGTCAGGGGTCATGGCGCACCTTATCTGGACATTGGCAAGATAAAGGTGCCACTGAAATCTGGACACTGTCAAGACTTTAATTTGACACTGTCCAGATCATGAATTAAGAGAATGAAATGACGGAAGAAAAGACAGCATACCATCACGGTGACCTGCGCGCGGCGCTGCTTGGCGCTGCGGAAACCGTGCTGGCGGACACGGGAATCGAAGGGTTCTCCCTGCGCCGCGTCGCACGCGAGGTGGGCGTCAGCCATTCAGCCCCCGCGCATCATTTCGGCGACACTCAGGGCCTTCTGGCGGCCTTGGCCGCCGAAGGGTTCCGCCGGTTCCTCGCCGCGATGCAGAGGCGTCAGGCAGTTTGCAGCAGCACCGATCCGGAGGATCTGCTGGTCGCATCGGGACTGGGCTATCTGGATTTCACGCAGGCGGCACCTGCGCTGTTCAAGCTGATGTTCGGATCGGACCGGGTGGATACCTGTGATCCGGATCTGGAAAGGCACGCCTCTGCCGCCTTTGATCACCTGGCCAGCGATATCGCCCGCCTGCGCGGTGTGTCGCCCTATCAGGATCAGGATGCGATGGCCGATGTGATGGCCAGCTGGAGCATGGTGCATGGTTTCGCATCACTGCTGCTGTCGGGGCGGATGCAACCGGTGCAACACATGACGGAAGTGGAACGCGAGGCGTTCTTTCGCAAGGTCTTTGCCCGCGTCACCCAGTGACGACGCGGGCAAGCTGTTCAACGGTCAGGCGCTGAGCCGGCTGATGACCACCGTCACCTCGGGCTTCTTGCCGATCTCGTCCAGCGCGGTCTGGCGGACGATCTTTTTCAGCTGCTGTTCCAGCTTGTCGTCATCGGCCAGCGTCGCCTCGGAGGCGCGATTGACGAACTGGTCCAGATCCGCCTCCAGCACCTCAACCAGCGGCGCGCGCGACCGTCCGGTCTGGGCCAGCCCCATGATCTCGCACCAGGGCTCGCCCAGGGGCTCGTTCTCGTCATCAAGGATCAGGGTCACGGTGACATGCCCGTTCAGCGCCATGCGGATCCGGTCGCGCACCACCCCGTCCAGCGCGCCGACCTGCGCAGACCCGTCCAGATAGGTGCGGCCCGTTTCGACATAACCGGCCACCGCAGGCTCGTTGCCGCCAAGGCTCACGATCATCCCGTTCGCGGCAAGGATCGACTGGAAACGGTTGCCCTTGGCGATCTTGACCATCTCGCGCAGATGGCGGTGTTCGCCATGCATGGGGATCACGATCTGCGGCTTGACCAGTTTCTGGATGTATTCGATGTCAGGCCGGTTGGCATGGCCCGAGACGTGATACTTGCCGTTACTGTCATCCACCACGTCCACGCCCATTTCGCTGAACTGGTTGATGATGCGGATGACACCCTTTTCATTGCCCGGAATCGTCTTGGACGAGAACAGGAACATGTCCCCTTCTTTCAGCACGACCCCCTGATACTTGCCATTGGCCAGTTGCGCGCTGGCCGCGCGGCGTTCGCCTTGGCTGCCGGTGACGATCAGCATGACATTGTCGCGCGGCATCGCCATGGCGTCTTCGGGGCTGACCACCTTGGGAAAGGAGGACAGAACCCCCGTTTCGATCGAGGCCTCGATCATCCGGCGCATGGCGCGCCCCATCAGGCAGATCGAGCGGCCCGCCGCCGCACCCGCATCGGCCAATGTCTTGACCCGCGCCACGTTGCTGGCGAAGGTCGTGGCCACCACCATGCCCTTTTGCGCCGCGATCAGATCGGTGATGGCGGGGCCAAGCGTCGCCTCGGACCGGCCTTCATGCTGGTTGAACACATTGGTGCTGTCGCAGATCAGCGCCCTGACCCCACCGGCCGACACCTCGGCCCAGAGGTCGGGATCGAAGGGCTCGCCCACCAGGGGCGTACGGTCCAGCTTGAAATCGCCGGTATGGATCACGCGGCCCTCGGGCGTGTCGATCACCAGCGCAGAGGTTTCGGGGATCGAGTGCGACATCGGCAGGAAGCCCACCGTGAACGGGCCAGCCGTCACGGTTTCGGGCCATTTCGACACCGTCTTCACTACCTTGTCGGAATAGCCGTATTCCGCCAGCTTGCCCCGCGCGATATTCGAGGTGAAGGCACGGGCATAGACCTTGGGCTCGCCCAGACGCTCGAACAGGTGGCCGATAGCGCCGACGTGATCCTCATGGGCATGGGTGATGAACACCGCCTCGATCCGGGTCTTGCGCTCTTCCAGCCAGGCGATATCGGGCAGGATCAGGTCCACACCCGGCGTGCCGTCCATGTCGGGGAAAGCCACGCCCACATCGACCACGATCAGCCGCTCGTCATCGGGCGCCCCGTAACCGTAGACGTAACAGTTCATCCCGATTTCCCCGGCGCCGCCGAGGGGGAGATACATCAAACGCTTGCTGCTCATATGTTGCCTTGGTCCTTGTTATATTTGTGAATGACCGTCAGACCGTGAATGGTCAGGTCGTCTTCGATCCTGTCGAACAGCACTTCCGAGGCGCCGAACAACGCGGCCAGCCCCCCTGTGCCGATCACGCGCATGTCGCGGTCGCGTTCCGCCTTGATCCTTGTGCAGATTTCCTTGACGAGGCCGACATAGCCCCAGAAAATCCCGGCCTGCATACAGGCCACGGTATTGGTCCCGATGACGCCCTGCGGCTTCGTGATGTCCACATGC
Organism: Paracoccaceae bacterium; assembly: GCA_041596235.1. Lineage (GTDB taxonomy): Bacteria > Pseudomonadota > Alphaproteobacteria > Rhodobacterales > Rhodobacteraceae > Seohaeicola. The sequence goes on along the minus strand of JBFHIW010000029.1, from coordinate 9,717 downwards.
GGCAGGGCCGCAGCGGCCATGTGCAGCGCCTCTAGCGAGAGGTTCACGCCGGGCGCGATCACCCCGCCCACATAGGCCCCGTCATCATCGACCACGTCGAATGTCGTCGCGGTACCGAAATCGACCACGATCAGATTGCCGCCGTGCCGGTCAAAAGCCCCCGCCGAATTGACCAGACGGTCCGGCCCCACGGTTGTGCCCTGATCCACACGCGGCGCGCGCGGCAGGATGCATTCCGGTTTGCCTACCACCAGCGGGCGGCAGTTGAAATAGCGGTCCGCCAGAACGCGCAGGTTGAACACCACGCGCGGCACCGTCGAGGAGATGATGACCGCATCGATATCCATCGGGATCTTGTTGTGGTTCAGCAGCGCACTCAGCCAGACGTAATACTGATCCGCCGTCCGCTGATGCTCGGTCGAGGTCCTGAGCGTGCAGAGAAATCGCGTCCCGTCCCAGATCGAGAAAACGGTATTGGTATTGCCACAGTCGATGGCCAGAAGCATGACAGCAATCCTCAGAAGAAAACGTCGGCCGCAGCGATGCGGCGCAGGCCTTGCGGCGTTGATAGGACAAGTTGCCCCTGCTCGTCCACCGCGTCGAACCGGCCCACGATCTCTTCGCCCGGAAGGCGGGCGGTGATCACCTCGCCGAGGCGCGCGGCCCGGTCCAGCCAGGCGGTGCGGATGGGGGCGAAACCGAAGGTGGCGAACTGCGCCTCGTACCGGGCATAGGCAGGCGCCAGATAGTCCAGAAACTCTTCCGGCGTGACGGATGCGCCGGTCTCCGACAGAAGCGACACGGGCCGCACCGCCCCCTGCTCGACCTGATCGGAACCCGGCGCCTGCGCCAGATTCACGCCGATCCCGATCGACAGCGCATCGCCACGCGGCCCGATGGTTTCCAGCAGGATCCCCGCGACCTTGCCCCCGTTCAGAAGCACGTCATTGGGCCATTTCAGCCCGAAGTGACCCGCACGCCCCGTGACCGCCGCAAAGGCGTCATGCAGCGCCAGCGAGGTCACGAAAGACCGCAGCGCGGCGGTTGCGGGCGCAATCGGCCCCGGCAGGACAAGCGTGGCTGCGAAATTGCCAGCAGGGTGGCGCCATTCGCGACCCCGCCGGCCACGGGCCGCCGTCTGGTGCAGCGCCAGGATCCAGGTCGGGCCGCGCAGATCGGCAAAGCGTCGCGCGGCCTCGTTCAGGGTGCTGTCCACTTCGGGCAGCACGATGCGGGCCGTGCCATCCGGCCAGCCCGCAGGCAGGGCGTCAGTTGACAAGCGTGGCCGCAGCGGCAGCCGCCGCGCCTTCGATCCCGAACAGGTTGACCACGCCGAACAGCATCGCGCCAGCCGAGGCCATCAGGAAGGCCCAGAGCACCGGGGACTTGCCGCCATCCAGCTCCTCGCCCTCGTCACCGAAATACATGAAGTAGACGATACGCAGGTAATAGAAGGCCCCGATCACCGAGGCGATCACACCGGCAATCGCCAGCCATGCAAGGCCCGCATCATAGGCGGCGCGCAGCACGTAGAACTTGCCGAAGAAGCCAACCAGCGGCGGCACGCCCGCAAGGCTGAACAGCAGGATCAGCATGGCCAGCGCGCGGCCCGGCTCGCGCTTGGCATACATGTTCAGCGCGGCGATATCGGTGACGGGCTGGCCGTCTTTCTCCATCGACAGGATGAAGGCGAAGGTGCCGATGTTCATCGTCACATAGATCGCCATGTAGACCAGCATCGCCTGAACGCCGAACACGGTGCCCGCCGCCAGACCCATCAGCGCATAGCCCATATGGGCAATCGACGAAAAGGCCATCAGGCGCTTGATGTTGCGCTGCCCGATCGCGGCGATCGCGCCAAGGAACATCGACAGCACCGACAGAAGCGCAAGGATCTGCTGCCAATCGGCGGTGGCCCCGCCGAAGGCATCATGCAGCACGCGTGCAAACAGGGCCATCGCCGCCATCTTGGGCGCGGTCGCGAAAAAGGCGGTGACCGGTGTGGGCGAGCCTTCGTAAACGTCCGGCGTCCACATGTGGAAGGGCACGGCCGAGACCTTGAAGGCAAGGCCCGACATCACGAACACGAGGCCGAACAGCAGGCCCAGCGACATCTGCCCCTCGCCCGCCGCGGCGATGATGCCCGAAAACAGCGTGGTGCCCGCATAGCCATAGACCAGCGACGCGCCATAAAGCAGCAGGCCCGAGGACAGCGCGCCGAGGATGAAATACTTCAGACCCGCCTCGGTCGATTTCAGGCTGTCACGGCGCAGCGAGGCGATGACATACAGCGCCAGCGACTGCAGCTCGAGCCCCATGTACAGCGCCATCAGGTCGCCCGCGCTGACCATCACCATCATGCCCACGACGCTCAGCGTGACCAGCACGGGATATTCAAAGCGCAGCAGACCGCGCCGCTCCATGTATTCCTGGCTCATCAGCAGCACGGCAGCGGCAGACAGCAGGATGGTGACCTTGGAGAAACGGGCAAAGGCGTCATCGTGGAACATGCCACCGAAGGCCGCGTTGGCCCCCTCGCCGTTCAGCCCGATCCATGCAGCCACCAGCACGAAGGCGCCAGCGGTCGTCCATGTCAGCAGCGGGGCCACCTTGTCCTTGCCGGTGTAAACACCGAACAGCAGCGCCGCCATCGCATAGAGCGACAGCAGGATTTCCGGCAGGATAATGGTCAGATCAGCCTGGATCATCTCTCAGCGCTCCGTTCAGTTCTGGGCCAGCATGCGAAGGGTGGTCCCTTCGGCACGGGCAAGGTCATAGTCGGCAATCAGCGCCTCGACCGAGGGGCCGATGATATCGGTCACCAGGGCGGGATAGACGCCCAGAAGCAGCGTCATCACCACCAGCGGCGCAAAGATCGCCTTTTCGCGGCGCGTCATGTCGCTGATCGTGCGCAGGCTTTCCTTGATCAGATCGCCCAGCACCACCCGGCGATAGAGCCACAGCGCATAGGCCGCCGACAGGATCACGCCCGAACAGGCCACCAGCGCCACCCAGGTGTTGACCTGGAAGATGCCGACCAGCGTCAGGAATTCACCCACGAAGCCCGAGGTGCCCGGCAGGCCGACGTTGGCCATGGTGAAGAACATGAAGATCAGCGCATAGGCCGGCATCCGGTTCACAAGGCCGCCATAGGCGTCGATGTCGCGCGTGTGCATGCGGTCATAGATCACGCCCACGCACAGGAACAGCGCCCCCGAGATGAAGCCGTGGCTGATCATCTGGAAGATCGCGCCGTCGATCCCCTGCTGGTTGGCGGCAAAGATGCCCATGGTCACATAGCCCATGTGCGCGACGGACGAATAGGCGATCAGCTTCTTCATGTCCTCCTGCACAAGGGCGACCAGCGAGGTATAGACAATGGCGATGGCCGACATCCACAGGACCAGCGGCGTCATCACGTCGGACCCCACGGGGAACATCGGCAGGCTGAAGCGCAAGAATCCGTAGCCGCCCATCTTCAACAGGATCGCGGCCAGCACGACGGACCCTGCGGTGGGCGCCTGCACATGCGCGTCAGGCAGCCAGGTATGCACGGGCCACATCGGCATCTTGACCGCAAAGCTGGCAAAGAAGGCCAGGAACAGCAGCGTCTGCAGGCCACCCACCACATGCACGCCGAGAATGCTGAAGCTGTCAGAGCCGAAGGTATGGCGCATCAGTGCCGGAATATCGGTGGTACCCGCATCCGAATACATCGCCACCATCGCCACCAGCATCAGCACCGAGCCGAGGAAGGTGTAGAGGAAGAACTTGAAGCTGGCATAGATGCGCGCCTTGCCGCCCCAGATGCCGATGATCAGGAACATCGGGATCAGGCCTGCCTCGAAGAACAGGTAGAACAGCACCAGATCCAGCGCCATGAACACGCCCAGCATCAGCGTTTCCAGCAGCAGGAAGGCGATCATGTATTCCTTGACGCGGGTGTTCACATCCCACGAGGCAGCGATCACCAGCGGCATCATGAAGGTGGTCAGCATCACGAAGAGGATGCTGATCCCGTCCACGCCCATCTTGTAGGTCAGCCCCAGGATCCAGGTGCGTTCCTCGACGAACTGGAACCCGGTGTTGGCGGGATCGAACTGGAACAGGATGAACAGCGACACCAGAAAGGTCACGGATGTCGCGATCAGCGCCAGCCATTTGGCGTTGCGGTTGGCCGCCTCTTCCTCGCCGCGCAGGAACACGATCAGGATCAGGGCCGCCAGCGCCGGAATGAAGGTGACGATGGAAAGAAGGTTATCCATTATTCCGCCCCTCCGGTGAGCGTCATCCATGTGATCAGGACAACGATCCCGACCACCATCGCAAAGGCATAGGTGAAGATGTATCCCGACTGGGCGCGGCCAGCGAAACGCGCCAGCATCGGGATCACGCCCATCGTCATGCCGTTGATCGACCCGTCGATCACATCGCCATCGCCGCGCTTCCACAAGACCGCGCCGATCCAGCGCGCCGGGCGCACGAAGATCGCGTCGTAGATTTCATCGAAATACCACTTGTTCAGCAGGAACAGGTACAGCGGGCGCTGCACCTCGGCCAGTTTGCGCGGCAGTTCCGGGTTCACGATGTAGAACCAGAAGGCCGTCAGGAAGCCGATGATCATGACCACGAAGGGGCTGAACTTGACCCATTTCGGCACCTCATGCGCATCGTTCAGCACGGTGTTGCCGGGGGCATGGTGAATGGCCCCCTCGCCCGGCGCGCCGGTGAAGACATAGTGATGCTCGCCCTCGGCCTTCGCCTCGCCATGCCCGTCATCCTTGGGGGCGGCGGCGTGATCGTCGGCCTTGGCCTCGCCATGTCCGGCCTCCTCGCCATGGGCGCCTGCCTCGGCGTAGGGCACGCCGAAGAACTTGCCCACCGTGTCGGTGTGGCCGAAGAAGCTGTTGTACCAGACAACGCCCGAGAACACCGCACCCAGCGCCAGAACACCCAGCGGGATCAGCATCACCTTGGGGCTTTCATGGGCATGGTCATGGGTATGCTTGTCGCCCCGCGCCTCGCCGTAGAAGGTCAGGAACATCAGGCGCCAGCTGTAGAAACTGGTGAACAGCGCAGCAATGACCAGCATCCAGTAGGCATAGCCGCCCGCCGTCGCCGCATAGGCGCTTTCGACCACCGCATCCTTCGAGAAAAAGCCCGCAAAGCCGATATAGGTCATCGGAATACCGACGCCGGTGATGGCCAGCGTCCCGATCATCATCGCCCAGAACGTATAGGGGATCTTTTTGCGCAGCGCGCCGTAGTTGCGCATGTCCTGCTCGTGATGCATCGCATGGATGACCGAGCCTGCGCCAAGGAACAGCATCGCCTTGAAGAAGGCATGCGTGAACAGGTGGAACATCGCCACCGAATAGACGCCCACGCCGGCGGCCACGAACATGTAGCCCAGCTGCGAACAGGTCGAATAGGCGATTACGCGCTTGATGTCGTTCTGCACAAGGCCGACGGTCGCCGCGAAGAAGGCGGTGGTCGCGCCCACGAAGGTCACGAACATCATCGCCTCGGGCGCGTATTCCATGATCGGCGACATGCGGCAGACCAGGAATACGCCTGCGGTCACCATGGTCGCGGCATGGATCAGCGCCGACACGGGCGTCGGGCCTTCCATCGCGTCGGGCAGCCAAGTGTGCAGGAACAGCTGCGCCGATTTGCCCATCGCGCCGACGAAGAGCAGGAAGGCGATCAGGTTGGCCGCATTCCATTCGGTCCACAGGAAGGACAGCTGCGTCTCGGCCAGCTGCGGCCCCATGGTGAAGATATCGTCGAAGCGGATCGAATCCGTCAGGTAGAACAGCGCGAAGATGCCCAGCAGAAAGCCGAAATCCCCCACCCGGTTGACCACGAAGGCCTTGATCGCGGCCGCATTGGCCGAAGGCTTGCGGTAGTAGAAGCCGATCAGCAGATACGAGGCGACCCCCACCCCTTCCCAGCCGAAGAACATCTGCAACAGGTTGTCCGCCGTCACCAGCATCAGCATCGCGAAGGTGAAGAAGGACAGATAGGCGAAGAAGCGCGGCTTGTAGCTTTCGGTGTCCTTCCACTGCGGATCGTGATCCATGTAGCCGAAGGAATAAAGATGCACGAGCGCCGACACGGTCGTGATCACGATCAGCATGATCGCGGTCAGACGGTCCAGCCGGATCGCCCAGTCGGTGCTCAGGCTGCCGCTTTCGACCCAGCGCAGGATCTCGACCTGGGTGGTCACGCCGTCGAAGGTCAGGAACACGATCCATGACAGGATCGCCGCCAGAAACAGCAGGCCCGTGGTGACCCACATGGCTGCGGCCTCGCCGATGATGCGCCAGCCGAAACCTGCGATCAGGGCCCCGATCAGGGGCGCGAAAAGGATGATCGTTGCCATGGTGTCAGCCCTTCATCACGTTGGCATCTTCCACCGCGATCGTGCCGCGGTTACGGAAGAAACACACAAGGATCGCAAGGCCGATTGCCGCTTCGGCTGCGGCCACCGTCAATACGAAGAGGGTGAAGACCTGCCCCACCAGATCGCCCAGAAAACTCGAGAAGGCGACAAGGTTGATATTCACTGACAGCAGGATCAGTTCGATCGACATCAGCAGGATGATCACGTTCTTCCGGTTCAGGAAGAGACCAAAGATCCCTATGACGAACAGCGCCGCTGCCACCGTCAGGTAATGTTCCAAGCCAATCATGTCGTCCCTCGGTTCTTCATGTGCCCGGACCTTGCGCCCGGGTTGTGGTGTCTTGCCCCCGCAGGGGGCGCAGGGGTCAGGCCTTTACAGGCCCTGCCCCGGTTTCACGTCCTTCAGCTCCATCGCCTTGGCCGGATCGCGCCACATCTGGGCCAGAACGTCCTGGCGCTTGATGTCCTTGCGATGGCGCAGGGTCAGGACGATCGCGCCGATCATGGCGACCAGCAGGATCAGGCCCGACAGCTGGAACAGCAGGAAATACTTGTCATAGAGCAGCAGGCCCAGAGCGGCGGTGTTGGTGACATCCGTGGAAATCACCGCATCGCGCGCCGCCATCGCCCCGTCCGAGGTCTGCCAGACGCCGAAGGCCAGCGACAGCTGCATCAGAAGCACGACGCCGATCAGAAGGGCCAGCGGCATGTAGCGCGCCATCTCGGCCTTCAGTTCGGCGAAATCCACATCCAGCATCATCACGACGAACAGGAACAACACCGCAACCGCGCCCACGTAGACGATGACCAGCAGCATCGCCACGAATTCCGCGCCCAGAAGCACGAACAGCCCCGCCGCCGACAGAAAGGTCAGGATCAGCCAGAGCACCGAATGCACCGGGTTGCGGCTGATCACGGTGAACAGCCCCCCCGCCAGCGCGCAGAGCGAAAAAAGATAGAAGGCAAAGGCGATCATGGTCATGACTTGTCATCCTCCGTCTCGTCCAGGACCTGCCGCGCCAATTCCATCGCGCGGGTCATGGAGGGGATACCGGCGAACATCGACATCTGGGCGATGGTCTCGGCGATTTCATCCTTGGTGGCGCCAGCCTCCAGCGCGTGGCGCACGGTCTGACGCAGGGCAGTGTCGCTTTGCGCGCCCTGCATGGTCAGCCCGGCCAGCGTCAGCAGCAGCCGCGTCTTGGCGTCCAGCCCGTCCTTGCTGATGCCCTTGCCGAACCACATTTCCATGGCTTCCTTGGGCATGGTCGGCCACATCTTCTCGAACCCCTTGGGGTCAAAGGAACTCAGCGCCGGGTTCATGGCTTTCACCATTTCCTGGGCCTGGGCCATCATCAGCTCGAACGGGGTTTTGGGATCAGTCATCTGTAGGGCGCATCCAGTTCGAGGTTGCGGGCAATCTCGGCCTCCCAGCGGTCGCCGTTCTCCAGAAGCTTGGCCTTGTCGTAGAACAGCTCCTCGCGGGTTTCGGTGGCGAATTCGAAATTCGGCCCCTCCACGATTGCATCCACCGGGCAGGCTTCCTGGCAGAAGCCGCAGTAGATGCATTTGGTCATGTCGATGTCATAGCGCGTGGTGCGGCGGCTGCCGTCTTCGCGCGGCTCGGCGTCGATGGTGATCGCCTGCGCGGGGCACACGGCCTCGCAGAGCTTGCAGGCGATGCAGCGCTCTTCGCCATTGGGATAGCGGCGCAGCGCATGTTCGCCCCGGAACCGGGGGGACAGCGGGCCCTTCTCATGCGGATAGTTCAGCGTGGCCTTGGGGGCGAAGAAATACTTCAGCCCCAGCTTGAAGCCTTTCGCGAAGTCCGACAGCAGGAAGTACCCCGCCGCGCGTCCGTAATCGATCTGTGCCATGTCAGCCCCCAATCGCCCAGCGGGCATAGGCCCCGCCGAACAGTTCGAATTTCGCAAGGAATGCCACGATCACCACCCAGGCCAGGGACATCGGCAGGAACACTTTCCAGCCGATCCGCATCAGCTGATCGTAGCGGTAGCGCGGCGTGATCGCCTTCACCATCGCGAAGATGAAGAAGAAGAACGCCATCTTGCCCACCATCCACAGCGGCCCGTCCGGCAGGCCGGGGATCGGCGACAGCCAGCCGCCGAAGAACAGCAGGCTCATCAGCGCGCACATCAGGAAGATGGCGATGTATTCACCCGCCATGAACAGCAGGAACGGTGTCGAGGAATATTCGACCTGATAGCCCGCCACCAGTTCGGATTCTGCTTCGGGCAAGTCGAAGGGCGGGCGGTTGGTTTCGGCCAGCGCCGAGATGAAGAACAGGAACACCATCGGGAAATGCGGCAGCCAGTACCAGCTGAAGAAGCCGTAATCACCATCCTGCGCGCGCACGATGTCGCTGAAGTTCAGCGATCCGGTCGAGATGATGATCCCGATGATGATCAGGCCGATCGACACCTCGTAGGAGATCATCTGCGCGGCCGAGCGGAGCGAGCCGAGGAACGGGTATTTCGAGTTCGACGCCCAGCCCCCCATGATCACGCCGTAGACCTCGAGCGAGGAGATCGCGAAGACGTAGAGGATGGCGACGTTGAGGTCGGCCAGCACCCAGCCCTCGTTGAACGGGATCACCGCCCAGGCGACGATGGCGAGCACGAACGAGAGCATCGGCGCCAGGAAGTAGACCGGCCGGTCGGCGCCGGCCGGCACCACGATCTCCTTGACCACGTATTTCAGCGCGTCGGCGACCGATTGCAGGATCCCCCAGGCGCCGACCACGTTCGGGCCGCGGCGCATCTGAACCGCGGCCCAGATCTTGCGGTCGCCGTAGACGAGAAACAGCAGCGAGATCATCACGAAACCGATGATCAGGAGGCTCTGCGCAACGATCAGGAGGAGTGTTCCGAATGGCGTGCTCAGAAATCCGTCCATGGCTATCCGTTCCTCACGCGCCCGCGTCCGCGGCTGCCGATCCGCACGCCCCGCTGTAAAGCGCATCCCGCGCCCGAACGCCACCCCCCAGCGCGGCAATCATGGGCTGACGGCGCATCGGCACCGGCCTCACTCCGCCGCCATCGGCCGGGCGGCCCGTGCCTTCGCCATGGCCGAAAGTTCGGCCATCAGCTGCGAGGCCCGGGCGATCGGGTTGGTCAGGTAGAAATCGGGCACGGCCTGGCCGAAGTCGCCCTTGCCCGGCGGCTTCGCGGGAAGCGGCTTCCAGGGGTTCTCCGGCACCTCGTCGATGCGGCCCAGGTGCGGGTGCGCACCGACCAGTACCTGGCGCAGCTGCGCCAGGCTGTCGTAGGGCAGCTTCGCCCCCACTTCGG
>JBFHIW010000028.1:0-46054 GCA_041596235.1 Paracoccaceae bacterium | reverse complement strand
TGCGGCGAAGCGATCCGCGATCTGTCGATGGAAGGCCGCATGACCGTCTGCAACATGGCCATCGAAGGCGGCGCGCGCGCCGGCCTGATCGCGCCTGACGAAAAGACCTATGAATATGTCATGGGACGCCCCCACGCCCCCAAGGGCGCACAGTGGGAAGCGGCGCTGGCCTGGTGGAAGACGCTTTATTCCGACGCTGACGCCCATTGGGACAAGGTCGTGACCATCAAGGGCGAGGATATCGCCCCGGTCGTGACATGGGGCACCAGCCCCGAAGACGTGCTGCCGATCACCGGCAAGGTCCCCGCCGCCGAGGATTTCAAGGGCGGCAAGGTCGAGGCGGCAAAGCGCTCGCTGGAGTACATGGGCCTTGAGCCCGGCACGCCGCTGAACCAGATCAAGATCGACACGGTCTTCATCGGGTCCTGCACCAATGGCCGGATCGAGGATCTGCGCGCCGCAGCCGAGATCCTCAAGGGCAAGAAGATCGCCGTGAAACGCGCCATGGTCGTGCCCGGCTCGGGCCTCGTGCGCGCTCAGGCGGAAGAGGAAGGTCTGGCACAGATCTTCATCGACGCGGGCTTTGAATGGCGTCTGGCAGGCTGCTCGATGTGTCTGGCGATGAACCCCGACCAGTTGCAACCGGGCGAGCGTTGCGCCGCCACCTCGAACCGCAACTTCGAGGGCCGTCAGGGACGCGGCGGACGCACCCACCTGATGAGCCCCGCCATGGCAGCCGCTGCCGCCGTGACCGGCCATCTGACCGATGTGCGCGAACTGATGTGATCTGGACGCCCCGTCCCGGCCCTGTGCCCTTCGTTCAAGGATCACAGGGCCGACGCGCGGCACATGAGACAGGATAGAGATAATGGAAAAATTCACCAAGCTCAGCGGCATCGCCGCACCGATGCCACTGGTCAACATCGACACCGACATGATCATCCCCAAGCAGTTCCTCAAGACGATCAAGCGGTCCGGTCTTGGCGTGAACCTGTTCGACGAGATGCGCTATGACGGCGAAGGCAAGGAAATCCCCGACTTCGTGCTGAACAAGCCGCAATATCGCGAAGCGCAGATCCTTGTCGCGGGCGACAACTTCGGCTGCGGCTCATCGCGCGAACATGCGCCTTGGGCGCTGCTGGATTTCGGCATTCGCTGCGTGGTCTCGACCAGCTTTGCCGATATCTTCTTCAACAACTGCTTCAAGAACGGCATCCTTCCGATCGCGCTGCCGCAAGAGCAGGTCGATATCCTGATGAAGGATGCCGAGAAGGGCGCGAATGCCCGGATCGAAGTGGATCTCGAGGCGCAGACGGTGACCTCATCCGATGGTGAGGTTTTCTCGTTCGAGGTAGACGCCTTCAAGAAGCATTGCCTGCTGAACGGTCTCGACGACATCGGCCTGACGCTTGAAAAGTCCACGTCGATCGACACCTTCGAATCCAGGATGGCAGCGCAGCGCCCCTGGGTCTGAAGCAAGGCCCGGCTTCGGGCAGGGCCGCAACCGGTACAGACAGGCCGCCTTACGGGCGGCCTGTTTCGTTTGTATGCAGGACAGCGGCAGCCACAAGATGTTGTAAATGCCGGAAAAATAGCCTGAATTTCTTTCCCGGATGGTACATTTCGGCACCAGTTCGACCATCAAAACGCCCCAAATTTGAGATCAAATGTATCCATGGGTTGAGGCCCTTTGGGAAAGAAGGCAAAAATTGGGCAAGATTGAGGCAAGCCGCCAGAATTGGTGGTTTCAAGTTGGAAAAAGGACCCGGCAACGTATCGGGACCAGCCAGTTTGAAAGGGATGAACAGTGATCGGACAACTGACAGGCGCAGTCTTGCGCGCCCTTTTCATGGCTTTGCTGGTGGCTATGCCGTCCATGCTGATTTCAGGCGTGGGTATTGACGGGTCGCAATTCGTCATGCTGCTGGCGCTGATCGCAGCCGGGCTGGTGATGGTCGAATACAACTCCGAATACCCAAGCCTCGTGGCGTTCCGGCATGCACCGCCCTACAACCGTCTGCGCTTTGGCATGATCTTCACCGCCGTCCTGATCCTCGCGATGCTGTTTCGCGGAAAAAGCGATCCCGGCACGATGACCCATATCATGACCTCGATCAGCGTGATCCTGGGCAACATATCGGATTTCCCCTATTCGCCGGTGCGTCTTGCGGTGCTGATGCTGCCCGCGGACATGCCCGAGGCGGCGGTCAACGCGCTGCGTATGGCGGCCGGCGTCTGCTATACCCTGTCCATGGTGATGGTGCTCATCTTCCTGACGATGGTACATGCCTACGGCTGGCCTTGCCGCAATGGCGCATTCAACGTCTGGATCAACCTGCCCATGTTCGACGCAACCTCGGGCGGTGACGTGGTTGCGCGCCTCAGAGGACATGCACGCCTTAACCTGATCTTAGGGTTTTTGCTGCCATTCATGTTGCCAGCATTGGTTGTTGCCGCCTCGGGCTTCGTGAATATCGCGGCGCTTGCACGACCACAAACCCTGATCTGGACGATGTGCCTATGGGCCTTCCTGCCTGCCAGCCTGATGATGCGCGGCATTGCCATGGGGCGGATCGCCTCCATGATCGAAAACAAGCGCCGCCGCACCTATGCCGCAGCCGAAAGCCTGCAGATCATCTGACGCGGACAATTCCGAGGGCGGTTCGCCCGACGCTCCCCCGCAGGACACGGATTGTTCTTTTTCTGCTCTTCTGCCTGACAGCGGCATTTCCTCCGGGTCTTGTTCGGTCCGAACCGCTTGATATCGCCGTCTTTCACACCAACCTCGCCCGCAAGGGGCCGGGGTTGCTGTTGCGCGACATCCGGGGGAACCGCGATCCACAGCTGCAAGCGGTCGTTGCCGTGATCGCCCATGCCGCACCGGATATCCTGCTGCTGCTTGACGTCGATTATGACCATGACCTCATCACCCTTGGTGCGCTGCGCGATGCGGTCGCGCGGGCTGGTGTTCTTTATCCCCACATCTATGCGCGGGCGCCGAACCGTGGATTGGCGACCGGGCTTGATCTTGACGGGGACGGTCGCATTGGCGGCGCGCGCGATGCACAGGGATATGCGGACTTTGCCGGGCAGGGGGGTATGGCGATCCTGTCCATGCATCCGGTCCGGGCGGACTTGGTGCAGGATCACAGCCCCCTGCTCTGGCGCGACCTGCCGGAGGCTTTGCTGACGCTGCCGGATGGTCAGCCCCTGCTGACGCCACGGGCCCTTGCGGTGCAACGCCTGTCGACCACCGGCCACTGGAACGTGCCCATCACCATACGCGGACAGGATATTCACCTTCTGGCCTTCCACGCCACGCCCCCGGTCTTCGACGGCCCCGAGGACCGCAATGGACGGCGCAACCACGATGAGACCCGATTCTGGAGCCTCTATCTGGATGGGCGCTTTGCCCCCCCTCCCCAAGGCCGCTTCGTGCTGATTGGTGATGGCAACATGGACCCCGCCGATAGCGAGGGCCGCCCGGATGCGATGCAGGCCCTTCTCAAGGATCCGCGCTTGCAGGACCCGCTGCCGAAAAGCGTGGGCGGACAGCGCGCTGGCGGCAACGGTCGCGGCGATCCGGCCCTGCATACCGCAAGCTGGCCACCACCCGGGCCATCCGGGCTGCGGGTCGATCTGGTTCTGCCATCCGCCGACCTGACGGTGCTGTCCGCCGCAGTGCTTTGGCCCGAACCGGGCAGCCCCCTTGCTGATACGGTGCAGGCCGCCAGCCATCACCGATTGGTCAGTGTCACGCTGGATTGGCCTTGACGAGAACTCTCAGACCAAGGCAACCAGCCGTGCCTCTGTCATCGTGGCGGGCAGACCCGCCAGCATGACCTGATCCAGCGGCGTTGGCACGAAATCAGGCAAGAGGCGCGTGACCTTGTTGGCGCAAAGCTGATGTGGCGTCTCCCAGAGATACCGCATCTCGTTCAACTCGCGCGCAAGTTCCCAGAATGGTGCGGCAAGGCGCATCATCCACCAGGGAAAGCGCGTCACTTTCAACGGACGCCCAAGATGCACCTGCAACTGGTCCCGCAGGGCGTTCACCGTGAAACTGTGCCCCGGAAAGGGGATATCCTCGAACCGGGCCAGCGCGGCGCGCTTGTCGGCCAGTTGAACGGCAGCCCGCGCCCAGTCAGGGACATAGCAATAGGCCTGCATCACATCAGGTGCACCACCGCTGGTGATCCGCCCCTGCGCGATGCCGCGCAGCAGGAACAGGCGCATGATATCGCCATTGCCCTCCGGGTCGATGAAATTTCCCGCCCGCAGAATGATGGTCTGCACGCCACTGTCGCGATACCGCGCCTCCATCGCCTCGCGGATATGGCCCTTGCGACTGACCGGCCTGCGCGGCGTCGCTTCCGACCATACCCCGCCCGTATCCCCGAAGTTGTAGACATTGCCCGGCAGGATCACGGTCGCGCCGCTGGCCTTGGCAGCGACGATCACCTGCTCGGTGATCGCGGGAATCAGTTTGGCCCAGTTGTGATAGGCGGGCGGGTTCAGCCCGTTGACGATCACATCAGCGCCGATCGCCGCCGCCGTCATGTCCGTACCACGCCGATAGATGCGCACCACCCATCCCGCAGCGGCAAAAGCCTTGGCGCAATGATGGCCGATCTTGCCATTGGCCCCCAGAATCAGAACCGTCCCGGTCATGCTACCCTCCTGTGTCAGACCCGTGATCACAGGATTACGCAAACGGTGACGAATAGAAATTGCCTGAATTTGCAGATCATGTATTCAGTATTGAATGGCAAATGGCATCGACACCTTGGACTGGTCACTGGTCCGCGCCTTTCTGGCAGTTGCGGATAGCGGCAGCCTGTCCGCCGCCGCGCGCAAGCTGGGCACCAGCCAACCCACGCTTGGCCGCCAGATCCGGCAGATCGAGGCATCGCTTGACCTGCCGCTGTTCCTGCGCCGCCCGCGCGGGCTGGACCTGACCGACAGCGGCGCGGCGCTGCTGCCCCATGCCCGCCGGATGGCCGAGGCGATGAACGCATTCGCACTGACCGCAGCCGGTCAGACCGAGGATCTGCGCGGCACCGTGCGCCTGACGGCCAGCACGGTCGTCGCCCAATATGTCCTGCCGCCCATCATCGCGGATATCAGGCGCGCCGAACCGCTGATCCAGATCGAACTGGTCGCAAGCGACAGCAGCGACAACCTGCTGTTCCGCGAGGCGGATATCGCCGTGCGCATGTATCGCAGCACGCAGCTTGACATCATCACCCGGCATCTGGGCGATCTGCGGCTGGGCGTCTTTGCCAGCCAGGCCTATCTGGACCGGCGCGGCTGGCCGCTGCAGGCGACGGATCTGCTGGATCACGACCTGATCGGCTATGACCGCAACGATCTGATCCTGCGCCACATGCGCGCCCTTGGCTGGCCCGCCACGCGCGAGATGTTCACCATCCGCTGCGACAGCCAGACAACCTACATGGCGCTGATTCAGGCAGGCTGCGGCATCGGGTTCGCGCAGGCCGGCATCCTGGGCGGGCTACCCGACATGGTCGAGCTGGACCTTGGCCTTGACCTGCCGCATCTGCCGGTCTGGCTGGCGGCCCCTCAGGCGATGCGCAACACCCCCCGGATCGCCCGCGTCTGGGACATGCTGACCGATGGCCTTGCCCCCCGCCTTGTGTCAGGTCACACGCCGCGCTGAGCCGCACTGCACTGCGTGCTTTCTTGACCCTTCGCCGCGCAATCGCTAGGCCAGTGCCGAACAAATGTCACAAGGGACAGACCGCAATGACCAACCACTCGCTTCTTATCCTCGCCGGTGACGGAATCGGCCCCGAAGTCATGGCCGAAGTGCGCAAGATCATCGACTGGTACGGCGCCAAGCGCGGCGTGGCTTTCGACGTCTCCGAGGATCTGGTGGGCGGCTGTGCCTATGACAAGCACGGCACACCGCTGCATGACGACACCATGGCCAAGGCACAGGAAGTGGACGCGGTTCTGCTGGGCGCCGTGGGCGGGCCGAAATATGACAACCTTGATTTCAGCGTGAAGCCCGAGCGTGGCCTGCTGCGCCTGCGCAAGGAAATGGACCTTTACGCCAACCTGCGCCCGGCGCAGTGCTTTGACGCGCTGGCCGATTTCTCGTCCCTGAAAAAGGATGTGGTCGCGGGCCTCGACATCATGATCGTGCGTGAATTGACCAGCGGCGTCTATTTCGGTGAACCGCGCGGCATCTTCAAGGAAGGCAACGAGCGTGTGGGCATCAACACCCAGCGTTACACCGAATCCGAGATCGAGCGCGTCGCGCGTTCCGCCTTTGAACTGGCCCGCAAGCGCGGCAACAAGCTGTGCTCGATGGAAAAGGCCAATGTGATGGAATCGGGCGTGCTGTGGCGCGAAGTCGTGCAGCGCATCGGCGACACCGAATATCCCGATGTGGACCTCAGCCACATGTATGCCGACGCAGGCGCGATGCAGTTGACCCGCTGGCCCAAGCAGTTCGACGTGATCGTGACCGATAACCTGTTCGGCGACTTGCTGTCGGATCTGGCGGCGATGCTGACCGGCTCGCTGGGCATGCTGCCGTCGGCCAGCCTTGGCGCGCCAATGGCAAACGGCCGGCCCAAGGCCCTGTACGAACCCGTGCACGGTTCTGCCCCCGATATCGCGGGCCAGGGCAAGGCCAACCCGATCGCCTGCGTTCTCAGCTTTGCGATGGCGCTGCGTTACAGCTTTGACATGGGCGCCGAAGCCGACCGGCTGGAAAAGGCCGTGGAAAAGGTGCTGGCCGATGGCCTGCGCACCGCTGACCTGATGGGCCCCGAAGGCGGCGCGCCCATCTCGACCAGCCAGATGGGCGATGCCATCGTTGCGGCGCTGGACGCCTCGCTCTGATCAGTCAAGGTCAGGCCCCGGTGCGTCCGGGGCCTGCCTGTCCGTCACACCCGGCACCCAGCCGTTGTAATGCGCGATACGCGCGCTGTGTTCGGCAACCCGGCTCAGCCACCGCATCGCATCCGTCCTGTCAAACATCTCGGCCACGCTGATCAGCCCGACATGCTCATGCAGCAATGTCGCGCGCCGATGTTGCCGGGTCCGCCCCTCGATCCGCCGCCCAAGGCGCCGCAGGCGGTCGGCCTCCAACCCATCGGCCACCGGATCGGCGGCACGTCGCAATGTCGCCCCCAAGGCGCGGGACAGCCGCGACAAGGCCGGATCCGACAGAAGCACCGGAATCACCGAGCGACGTTCCAGCCGCTTGATCAATCGCTCCAGATGATCCGCCTGATGCAACAAGGCGCCATAGCGGTCACGTTCGGCGGGTTTGCCATCCGGCAGGTTGATCCGGGTGACATAGTCCTCGATTTCGGCAAGTGCCGGGCGGGCGATGTCTTCGACGGTAGCAAGACCGCGCATGTCCGAAACCGGCGCCAGCGCACGCCCAAGCGCCGCAAAAACATGCCGCGCCACACGGCCCAATGCCGTCTGCGCGGCATCCATGGCGGCACCTTCATCCTTCAGCAGCGCCGGATCCAGCGCCAGATCAAGCCCTCCGGGCCTGTCCTGTGCCGTGCGGTCAGGCACCAGACGTTCAACCCGGCGCGCAAAGGCCGCAGTGAAGGGCAGGAACATCAGCGCACCGGCGACGTTGAACCCGGTGTGAAACAGCACCAGCGCTGTGGTCT
Organism: Paracoccaceae bacterium; assembly: GCA_041596235.1. Taxonomy (GTDB): domain Bacteria; phylum Pseudomonadota; class Alphaproteobacteria; order Rhodobacterales; family Rhodobacteraceae; genus Seohaeicola. The sequence continues at coordinate 38,390 of JBFHIW010000028.1, read as the reverse complement.
CTCCGGTGGCATCGGCGGCCTGGGTCAACATCGGACCACCCAGCACCAGCAGCGGATAAGCCAGAAGCGCGGTTCCTGCGTTGAACAGCAGGTTGGCCAGCGCCGTCTGGCGCATGGTCACCGAACCGCCCACACTGGCCAGAATCGCCGTGACCGTCGTGCCAAGGTTCATGCCGATCACCATGGCGGCCGCCTGTTCGAAACTGATGCCCCCACCGCCCAGCAGCACCAAGGCTACTGCCATCGCGGCGCTGGACGATTGCATCACGACCGTCACCGCCAGACCCAGCAGCACCAGTTGCAGATCACCCAGCAGCCCGCCTTGCGGCAGGGTCTGGGGCGTCAACCGATCGCCGAACCCGGCGGCCCCGGCCTGCATCATGTCCAGCCCGATGAACAGCAGGCAAAGCCCCGCCAGAACCCGCCCCAAACGCGCCCAGCCACCCTGCCCCAGCAAGGCCAGCAGGCTGGCCCCGAACAGCGCCGGCAAGGCAAGGCTGCCAAGTTTCAGCTTGAAGCCGAACAGGGTCACTATCCATCCGGTGACGGTGGTGCCGATATTGGCCCCGTAGATCACGCCCAGCGCCTGCGGAAAGCTCAGCAGGCCCGCACCGACAAAGCCGATGGTCATGACCGTCGTCGCACTCGAGGATTGCACCACCGCAGTCGCCGCCGTCCCGGTCAGCACGCCAGCCAGCGGTGTCGTGGTGAACTGCGACAGAAGGTGGCGCAAACGGCTGCCTGCGGCCTCGCGCAGCGCATCCGTCATGATCTTCATGCCGAACAGGAACATCCCGATCCCGCCAAGGATCGTCATGAGGCCGCCATTCATCGAGGTTTCACCATCTCCCGCCCCCTCGGGCCCAGCATGGGACGACAAGGGTCCATCGGCAAGCCCCCCTGCCCGACAGACAGGCCCCGGACAAGGGCGCAACTCCACCCTTGCAAATCCATTGCGACGGGTTTAAGCGCCTGTCTCACGGTCGGGCTGTAGCGCAGCCTGGTAGCGCACCTGCTTCGGGAGCAGGGGGTCGGAGGTTCGAATCCTCTCAGCCCGACCAGTGATCCTTCCCCGCATCAAGTTACTCTGCAACGCTGAAGGCGTGTCGGGCGATACCGATCGTGCGATCAGAAACTGCCGACCCGTCCCGCCAGCCCCAACAGGGACCCCAGCAGGCCCACGACCGTCTGCGCCGACGTGACAGGGGATTCGGTCGCAAGAACCGTATCCTTCGGATTGACCCGGAACCCCCTCGCCGCGAACAGCCCGTCCGCCGTGGTCAGGTCGAACGTATAGATCACCTGCGCCTGACGTGGCCCGCGACCGTCCGTGCGCACCTGAGAGGGTTTGAAATCGCGCAGGATGATCACCCCCTTTGGGTTGGCGCGGCTGTCGGTCAGCCCGCCGATGATCGACAGCGCCTCAAGCGCGGTGATCTCTTCCTTCTCGAAAGGGATAAGGCGCTCGGTTCCCGTCGCCCCCAGCGAGGTGAAATAGCGGCTGTCCTCTTCGATCACGATCTTGTCGCCACCGCGCAGGACGGCGTTGCGGGCGGCATCGGAAAACAGGCGATTGGCCCGCACCTCATAGCTGCGGCCCTCGCGGATCACCCGCACCAACGGATTGCGCAGCCCCGGGCTGATACCGCCACCTGCGGCAATCACCGACAGGATCGAGTGGTTGCGATCAGGTAACGGATAGCTTCCGGGACGGGCCACGCCCGCGACAAGATCGACCGAGCTTTGACGCCCGCCCGTCACCGCCAGCTGCACCTGTGCCGAGGGCACGATCGGCATCAGCGCTTCCTGAATCTTGCGCCGCGCCTGATCCGGCGTCAGCCCGGCGATGCCGATCTCATCAAGATAGGGCACGAAGATATGACCCTCGGGCGACACGGATAATCCGTTCAGCACCACCCGGTTTTCGGCCTGCGAGGTCAGAAGTGAGTTTTCCTGGCTGTCCCAGATCACCAGGTCAATACTGTCCCCCTGACGCACCAGCGGACTGTCTGGGCCGCGCGTCGCGTCAAGCCAGCGATATCCGCCCGACCAGCCCGTGACAGGCCAGCGCGCGATTCCCGGCAGGTTTGCACGGGTGACCGGAACGATCTGGAAGGTGGGCGTGTCGCTTTGCTGTTCGCGCAGGATTTCCCCTGTCAGGGCCGCCCCCCTTGGCAGCGTGCAGCCGGCAATGGACAGACAGGCCAGCACAGCCGCGATCAACCTCAAGGAACCAACCACCACACAACTCTCCACAACGGCACAGGCGAACTTCAACACGCTTTCTATAGTCATGGGCAGATGTTAGACAGGCCTAATGTAACGAGTGTGCCTTGAGTATGGGTGATGACGCATCAAAGACACGATGCACCGGTTCTTGTCCTTGGTAGCAACGGACGGTTGGGATCGATGCTGCGCCACCATTGGCGCGACAGGCAGGATGTGATCTGGCAGGCCCGAAGCCGCAGCGCGGCACCGGTGCTTGACTGGTCCGCACAGGCCGATCTGACAGAGCTGATCCGCAGGCTTCCGCACACCCGCGCCGTCGTGGCGCTCTGGGGGGTCGTGGCAGGATCGGCAGGCCCACTTCGCGACAACACGGAACTGGCCCTGCGCGCGATCGCGATTGCCCGCGCAACGGGTGCCGACCGGGTTCTGCACTGCTCCAGCGCCGCCGTTTATCGCCCCGGGCCTGACCCTCTGGCCGAAACCGCCATTCCCGCACCGATCAACGCCTACGGACAGGCGAAACTCGACATGGAACAGGCCATCGCCGCAGAGCAGCGCCGCGATGCCTGGGGTCCGAAAAGCATCATCATGCGCATCGGCAATGTCATCGGCGCCGACAGCCTGTCACGGGCGATGATGCAGGCCAGCCGTGACGGCACGGCGGTCACGCTTGACCGATTCGCAAACGGCACAGGGCCGCGCCGCAGCTTTCTGTCTGCGGCAGGCCTGGCGCGATCCATCGCCTGGCTTGTCGATTGCCCATCAAACGCGCTGCCCCGCGTGATCAATCTTGCCGCGACCGGCGCGACGGACATGGCCGACCTTGTGCGCCATGCTGGGCTGGACCTCGCCTGGCGCAAAGCTCCGGCCAGCGCCGTGCCGCTGGTTGAACTGGACACATCCCGCCTGCGCGGTTGCATCGGGCAGACCGCCATCAGCGCCGCAGCCCCGGATCTGATGGCAGGCTGGTCACCAGCCTGTGCGGTGTCGCAATGACCCCCGCAAAACGCTTGCTTGACCTGCTGGTCGCGGGGCTTCTGATGCTGGTTCTCTGGCCGGTGGCGCTGGCAATCGCAATGGCGATCCTGTTGGTCGACGGGCGGCCCGTCTTTCACGTCTCCGAGCGCATGAAGACCCCCGAGACCAGCTTTCGCTTATGGAAATTCCGCACCATGCGCCCCGTTGCCGGTGATGCAGGCGTGTCCGGCGGCGACAAGTCGGACAGGATCACGCGGATCGGCCATCTCCTGCGCCGGACCCGGCTGGACGAGATCCCGCAACTCGTCAACATCCTGCGGGGTGACATCAGCCTTGTCGGCCCCAGACCCCCGTTGCGCCGCTATGTCGAACTGTTTCCCTCTCTGTACCGCGAGGTCTTGAAACAGCGCCCCGGCCTGACCGGTCTTGCGACGCTCGTCTATCACCGCACCGAAGAACGGTTGCTGCAACACTGTGCCACCCCGCAAGAGACGGAAGAGGTCTATACCCGCCGCTACGTTCCCAGAAAGGCCCGGCTGGATCTGATCTACGCCGAAAAAAGAGGCATATGTCTGGATCTCCGGCTTATTTTAGCGACCGCATTCAGAATCTTTTTACCTTGAGGCTGCAGGATCGTGTCACTTTTCATGTGGAACATGTTGGATAGATGTGATGTGAGGGCCTGACGAAGACTGCGTGCCATGCGTTTTTCCCGGCGTTGGCAGTCAGGTTGTTTTGATGAGTTTTGGATCATGAAGATCCGCCTTGTGAACCGGCGTGTTGGGGCCGGTTGCCGCGCAAGTCGGCCGATGCTTCGTTGATCCGTTTTTTGATTGGATCGGCAAATGCGTCAAGAAATCCTGAAATTCTGCTTGTCGCTGACAAGGCGGCAGAAGCGGTTCATCCTTCTGTGTCTTGATGCGGCAAGTGGGGCGGTTGCTCTTTTGCTGGCCATCTTTCTTGTGACGGGCGCACTGTCACAGCCCTATGGCGCAGGCGGTGTTGTGCCACATCTGGCCGTGGCAATGGGTTTGACCTGTCTCTTGACAGTCCACCTTGGCCTCAACCGGGTGAAGCTGAACGCCTATCAACTGTCGAGCCTTCTGAATTCATCATCGATAGGGATGGCGCTGGGTGCTACAGCGTGGCTGGTGGACAATCTGGCCGGCGGCCTGCTGCCCTTTGGCGTCTTTCCGGTGCTGTCGATGGTTTTCCTGATCATGACCGTCGGGTCGCGGCTGATCCTGAAAGCCGTGCTTCTGCAGATCTACAAGCAACAGAAGTTGCGCAAGCGCCTGCTGATCTACGGTGCGGGCCAGACCGGACAGCAGTTGGCCGCGGCACTTGCCACCGATATCGAAGTGCAGACAGTTGCTTTCGTCGATGACAATGCCGCCTTGCAAAGCCTCAAGATCAACGGGCTGATGGTCTACCCCTCGGCGGATATCGCCGATCTGGTGCGCCGGAAGGCCATCGACACCGTGGTGCTGGCCATGCCCTCGGTCAGCCAGTCCATACAGGGCCGCATTGCGACCCGGCTGAAAACCACCGGCTGCGATGTGCACATCCTTCCCTCCTTCGCTGACCTGGTGCGCCCGGGCGCGATTGCCCGGCAGATCCCCCCTGTCAGGCTGTCCGACCTGCTTGGTCGCAGCCGTATGGAGGATGAACTGCCCGGCGTGCGCGACACCTATACCGGGCGCAACATCCTGATCACCGGGGCAGGCGGGTCCATCGGATCGGAAATCTGCCGCCAGCTTCTGCAGGCCAGACCGGCGCGGCTGATCCTGCTGGATCACTGCGAACTGTCGCTTTATCGGATCGCGCGGGAGCTGGACGACATATGCGGCTCCGTCGACATCGTTCCCATCCTCGGCTCGGTCTGCGAGGCGTCCCTGGTGCGCCATACCCTTGCCACCCATGATGTCGAAGTGATCCTGCACGCCGCAGCCTACAAGCATGTGCCATTGGTAGAGGCAAACGGCATCGAAGGCTTGCGGAACAATGTCATCGGCACAAAGGTCCTGGCCGATGCCGCACGCGCCGCGCATGTGGAACGCTTCACCCTGATTTCGACCGACAAGGCGGTCAGGCCTGTCGGCTTGATGGGGTGTTCCAAGCGGCTGGCCGAACTGATCCTGCAGGATCTGGCATCGCGTTCCACGACAACGCGGTTCTCGATCGTCCGTTTCGGCAATGTGATGGGATCATCCGGGTCCGTCATCCCGCTGTTTCAGGAACAGATCGCGCGCGGCGGTCCGGTGACCCTGACCCATGACGATGTGACCCGCTATTTCATGACCCTGTCCGAGGCCGTGCGACTGGTGCTGGTCGCCGGGGCATTCTCACGCGGGGGGGATGTCTTCGTTCTCGACATGGGCGTACCGGTTCCGATCCGCAAGGTGGCCCGCCAGATGATCGAAGCGTCTGGCCATACTGTGCGGGATTCAGACAATCCGAACGGCGATATCGAGATCGTCGTGACCGGCCTGCGCCCCGGCGAGAAACTGCACGAAGAACTGTTGATCGGCTCGGACATGCTGACGACGCCGCACCCCAAGATCTTGCGCGCACAGGAAGCCCACCTTTCCGAGATCGAGATGGCATCCTTGATGCAGTCACTGCGCATGGGGATCGAAACGCGTGACATGGACAGCATGAAAGCCTTGCTCAGGCGCTGGGTCGAACGCGCCGAAAGCGGCCACGACACACAGCATATCGCAGAAAACGCCGACCCATCGCGAATCGCCTGAGCCACCCGAGCCGCCCCGGATGCAACCGGCAGAGCGGGAACCGTGACCAACCGGTAAAATCCGGTCCAAATGCCCCGCTTTGGTCACAGTCGGGCAAGGCCGCCTTAACCCCCGACCCCCAATCCTGACCGAGGTGAGTATACGGCCGGGGGGCCGGGGGAGTGTGGGATGGGTCTTTATCGGATCACGTTCGACGGTGTGCTGGGCAGCAGCATATCGCCATTTGTCACAGGGATCACGGATCTGGAGATTCTGGCGGGTTCCGTCGGCCCTGTTCTTGTCTCGACGACACGGGCAGGTGGCGGGCTGGCCGCGTTCGACACAACCTCCGGCGGGGTCATCAGGACCGAGGCGATCGCGGCCGACAGGGCGCAATTGATCGCGCCGGATCTGGCGCTGCTGCAAGCGGGGGGCCAGACCCTGCTGGCCACACTCGGCCTGCGCGACACAGGCCTGCCGGCCCTTCCGATCCAGCCTTCAGGCGCCTTGGGCAACATGACCACCATCAGTGCCTCCGGTCAGAACCTCGGGCAGATCACCGGCCTCGCCGAGGCCCGCTCTGCCGAGGTTCCCCATGTTTTCGCCAGCCTTGGCGGCGCCGGGCTGATGCGGCTGGACCCGCAGGGCGCGCTCCAGTTCACGGCGCAACCGATTGCCCTGACCGGCGCGGGCGCAAGGCACAGGGTCAGCGACATCCTGACAATTACACTGCCGGGACATGATTACCTTGTGACCAGCCATGCAACGGCGGACCTTGTCGCTGTCCACCGCGTCGATGCGGGCGGCGCCCTGCAGCGTGTCTCGGAAATCGGTGCGGCGCAGGGCCTTGGCATTGATGCGCCGTCAGCCATGGCATCGGCACAGCTTGGCGACGGTCAATATGTCGTGCTGGCATCGACCCTCAGTTCCTCTCTCAGCGTTTTCTCTGTTGGCGCAGGCGGTGCGCTGATCCCGGTCGATCACGTCCTGGACGACCTGACGACCCGCTTCCATCGCGTGACGGCGCTTGAGGCGGTCACCGTCGGAGACCGCAGTTTCATCATCGCAGGCGGGGCGGATGACGGTCTGTCCGCGTTCCTGCTGCTGCCCGGCGGGCGGCTGCTTCACCTCGACAGCATGGCCGACACGGTCGGCGCGACCCTTGCCAATGTCTCTACTATCGCGGGGTTCTCTTCCGGGCAGGGCCTGCGGCTTTTTGCGACAAGTGAAACCGAACCGGGCATCACCCGTCTTGCGGTCGACACACCTCACCGCGGCCTGACCCAGATCGGTACGAGTGCCGCAGAGGTCATGGCGGGCGGGCCACTGGATGACATCCTGTCCGGCGGTGCAGGTGCCGATACGATCAACGGTGGCGCAGGCCATGACATCGTGATGGACGGCGCAGGCAATGACCGCATGACAGGTGGTCCCGGGGCGGACATGTTCATCCTGACTGCCGATGGCGCGCCTGACGTGATCACCGACTTTCAGCCTGGGCAGGATCGTCTGGACCTCAGCGCCTGGGTCGGGCTGTCCTCGGCTGATCAGTTGCGGATCGACACCCGCAGCTGGGGCGCGGAACTGGGATTTCAATCCGAAACCCTCGAACTGCGCAGCGCCTCGGGGGGTGCCCTGTCCCGGTCCGAGGTTTTATGGACCTCGGTCCTGAACCTGACCCGCGCGCCCGTCGGATCGCTGCCCGACAACGGCGGAGACGATCAGCCCTTGCCACCGCCACTGCCGCCCCGCGGCCTGTCCCGCTTGGGTGGCGCGGGCAATGACAGGCTGACGGGCGGGAATGGCGATGACATTCTGAACGGTGCGGGTGGCAACGATACGCTGACAGGGCTTGCCGGGGATGACCGGCTATTCGGGGGCGCGGGTCAGGATCAGCTTTACGGCGGCGCGGGCAATGACTGGCTGACAGGTGTCGGTGGCAATGACAGCCTGTTCGGCGGGGCGGGCAACGATACGCTGATCGGCTGGACCGGTGCCGATACGATGGATGGCGGCGAGGGCGCGGATCTCTATATGGTCGATGCCTTCGACAGGGTGCAGGACAGCGGCACGACCGGCAGCGACCGCGCGCAAATCTACCAGGAGGCGGGCGTGGCCCTGAACCTCGCAGGGTGGAGCGGGGTCGAGCGGGTCCATGGCTACAGCGGCAACGACACTCTGGACGCCAGCACCCTGACCGATGCGATCTTTCTGTTCGGTGAACGCGGCAATGACATGCTGCGTGGCGGCACGGGCGATGACACGCTGATCGGTGGGCCGGGCAATGACACCCTGTCGGGTGGCGCGGGCAATGACTGGCTGTCCGGTGGATCAGGCGCGGATCACTTCGTTTTTCGCCCCGGCTTCGGGCGTGACGTGATCGCGGCGTTCGAGCAGGGCGAAGACAGGATCGTCTTCGCGGATCAGCCAGACGCCGCCGGTTTCGCAGGCCTGCAGATTGCGCAGTTCAATACGGATACCGTGATCCGGACGGTGGCCGGTGGTCCGGACCTCGTGATCCTTGCGGATTTCGATGCGATACGTCTGACGGCGGATGATTTCCTGTTCTGATCTCGCAGGCAGGCGCTTTCCGGACCAAAGCAGTAATCATCAGGTCACGCAGGCACAATTTCATCCTTCGTGACCGCCGGAGAGAATGAACGCTGGACGTGCCGCCCGGTTCCCTGTTTGACTTGGGCCATGTCAGGGAGGGGGCATTTCGATGGGCTTTGACTATGTGATCGTTGGTGGGGGATCGGCTGGATCAACCCTTGCATCGCGCCTCACAGAGGATCCGAATGTCACCGTCTGCCTGCTGGAAGCCGGTGGATCGGGCAAAAGCCTGCTGGTGCGCGCACCTGCGGCCGTGGTGGCCGTTCTGCCGGGGCGGCCCAAGCTGGGCAACTGGGCCTATGAAACCCTGCCACAACCGGGCCTGAAGGGTCGCAAGGGATATCAGCCGCGCGGCAAGGGGCTAGGCGGATCATCAGCGATCAATGCCATGCTTTACGTGCGCGGGCATCGCAAGGATTATGACAGCTGGGCCGAACAGGGCTGCAAAGGCTGGTCATGGAAAGAGGTCCTGCCCTATTTCCTCCGGGCCGAGAACAACGAACGGGGGACAAATCCGGATCACGGCGGCAGCGGACCGCTGCAGGTTTCGGATCAGAAAAGCCCCCGCCCGATCACCCATGCCTTTGTCGAGGCCGCAAGCCAGATGCAGCATCGGTTGCGCGACGACTTCAACACAGGCGAGACCGAAGGCGTGGGCCTCTATCAGGTCACGCAATACCACGATCCGGCCCGCAACGGTGAACGCTGTTCGGCGGCGGCGGCCTATCTTCACCCAGTCATGCACAGGCCGAACCTGACCGTTCTGACCGGCGCCCATGCAACGCGGATCCTGTTTCAGGGCAAGCGTGCCACCGGCGTCAGCTATCGGCAGGGACGCGAAGACAAGAAGGTGGAAGCCCGGCGCGAGGTGATCCTCTGCGGCGGGGCGTTCAATTCGCCACAGTTGCTGCAGCTTTCAGGCGTTGGCCGCGCCGAGGACATCAAGAAGCACGGCATCGCCATGGTGCACGAACTGCCCGGCGTGGGACAGAACCTGCAGGATCACCTTGATTTCATCCTTGCCTACAAATCAAAGGACAAGGACAACTTCGGGATCGGTCTGACAGGTACCTTCAATCTGCTCAGGCATATGCTGCAATGGCGCAAGGATGGGACCGGCATGATCGCAACCCCCTTCGCCGAAGGGGCCGGGTTTCTCAAGACCGACGCGGCGCTGGATCGCCCGGATATCCAGCTGCATTTCGTGATCTCGATCGTGGACGATCACGCCCGCAAGCTGCATCTCGGCTATGGGTTTTCCTGCCATGTCTGTGTGCTGCACCCCTATTCGCGCGGCGCGGTGTTCCTGCAATCTTCCGATCCGATGGCTGCCCCCGGCATCGACCCGCAGTACCTGTCGGATCCGCGCGACCTTGAGACGATGATCAAGGGTGCAAAGATGACCCGAGCCATCATGCAGGCCCCCGCGATGGACAAGTATCGGCACAAGGAACTGTTCCTGCCGGACACCCTGACCGACGCGGAATGGGAGGATCACATCCGCAGCCGCGCCGACACGATCTATCACCCGGTCGGCACCTGCAGGATGGGTACCGATCCCCTTGCCGTGGTCGATCCCGAATTGCGGGTTCACGGGCTGGAAGGGCTGCGCGTGGTCGATGCCTCGGTCATGCCGACACTGGTTGGCGGCAACACGAACGCGCCCACGATCATGATCGCCGAAAAGGCCGCCGACATGATCCGCGGGATGCGCGCCACGGCGCGGGCCGCCGCGCGCTGAACCGCGTCAGTCGAAGCGCACCGGCAGGCGAAAACTGTAGGTCGGATCGGTCAAGGCCGCAGGAGCAGCAGGCACCGGGCCCGCCTTCTGCACCGTCCGCAGGGCTGTCTGGTCAAGCGATGACTGACCCGACGACCGGGCGATGCTGACGCTCTGGATCACCCCGTCACGCCGAACGGTCATCAGAACAGTCACTGTTCCACGTCCTGATCCCTGCGGTCTGGCACGATCAATACGGCTGCGTATCTTTCCACCCCATTCCGCCAGCATTGACTGCCGCGCAGAGGCTGTCAGCGTGGCCGTTTCCGATGGCCCGCTTGTACCACGCGCCGAGGCCGCACCACTGCCCGCCGCTGTTCTGGCAGGCTGGCTGGCCTGCGCGCGCTGCGGGGCCGGTGAAGCCGCCGTAACTGACCCCGTCGTCTTTTCACGTGGCGCATGCAACGGTCGCGCCTTTGGCCGGAGGGTCGCAACCGGCGCCTCTTGCGCAACCGGCGGCTGGTCCGGCCGGGCAGACGAAATCTCGGAAAGTGGACGATCCAGCGCAGGCGGCAAAGGCAAGGCGGGCTGCAGCGGCGCAGCGGGGCGCATCTGCGGCACAGGCGCAGGTACGGGCGGGGTTTCGACCGTGGATGGCGAAACAGGCGGCAAGGCGGCCGGCACAAGCTGATCCACCGCAGGCGGGCGATCCCAGACAGCAACCATATCGGACAGGCTGGCCGATGCGGACACCACGGTCACAAGCGCATCACCCCCGGAACCGGCACTCTGGCTGCCTTCGGGAAGGCTCTGGAACGCCGCCACATGAAGCGCCAGCGCCAGTCCTGCAAAGCCCGTGAATTCGAACAGCCCCTTCATCGCTGGTTCACCGTCAGGTCAACGTCACCGACGCCAGCCGCCGCCAGCCGCGCCAGAATGCCCGCAAAAACCGCGCCATCAAGCCCTTCATCGGCTCGCAAGACAACAGTGTCCGGGCCATTCTCTCCGGCTGATATCAAGGCCGCGAATGCGGCATCCCCGCGCAGATCGCCATAGGCCATTTCTCCATCCGCAGAGACATGCAGCACCACAGGCCCGGACGCATCGGCGCGATCCTGTGCTGCCGCACCCGGAAGGGTCACATCAAACGGATCAGGCGGCGCGATGGTCGCGCTCATCAGGAAGAAGATCAGCAGCAGGAAGACGACATTGATCATCGGCACCAGGGCTTCTGCAGGGGCCCGGCGTCTGCGCGCGACTGAGATCTGGAAACGCCCCGGCATCATGGCAGCACCGCCACCGCAGAATAACCCGCATCGCGCAGCACCGTGATGACCGCAACAAGATGCTGCAATTCAGCCCCGTCGCGCGCCCGCAGAATGATCGTATCCGTGGGCCGCGCGGTCAATTCCGCCAGTTCGGCAAGCAGGTCATCCATGCTGCGATCGACACCGTTCAACCGCTGGCCTTCGGGCAGCACGTCGATCAGGCGCGGTGGCCCGGAATAGGCCTGACCGCTGCTTCCAAGTACGAGGGGCACCTGCGCCTCCTGCCCGAAACGCGAGGCCAGCATGAAGAACACCAACAGCAGAAAGACCACGTCGATCATCGGGGTCAGGCTGGGTTTGCGCCGTGGCCGGGGGCTGTCGATGGTAAAGATCATGGCCCCACCTGCCGGGACGGAGCGCGGATCAGCAATTGCGTCACCGCATCCTCCAGATCGGCTTGCAGGCTATCCGCAAGGCTTTCGAACCATACAAGCGCAACACCGGCCGGAATGGCGACCGCCATGCCCGCCGCCGTGGTCAAAAGCGCCTCCCAGATCCCGCCGGCGAGGATGGTCGGATCGGCCTGCGCCCCCGAAGTCTGCAGCGCCTGAAACGCCGTGATCATTCCAAGCACCGTTCCCAGCAGGCCGAGCAAGGGCGCGATGGTCGATATCAGTTCGAAGGCACGCAAACCGCTGCGGGCGTCGGCCAGTTCACGCCGCGCCACGCGCAGGATGTCATCGCGGGCCGCATCGCGGTCCAGCCTCGTGTCGCGCAGGGCGCGCATGGCATGTCCCAGCACGCGGGACCGCACGCCGCGCGGTCTGTCCAGCATCGCAACCGCCGCGCCGTCATCGCCCGACAGCCACCGGGCAACGGCATCGTCAGACTGCGCGCGCTGCCACATCCCGCCAAGCGCCAACCGCCAGACCTTCCACAGGATCAAGGCCAGCGTCAGAACCGACAGGGCCGCGATGATCCACATCACGACACCGCCGCGCCCGATAAGACTGGTCATGACACCAAGGTCGATCATCTTGCCACCGCCTTCCCGTTTCCGCACAGGCGGATCCGCCCTTCAGCCAAGATCATAGGGTTTTCCCCCTGTCTCGGCGATCCATTGATCCGCACCCTCGCGCACAGCAGCATAGACAGCCGCAGCAATCGCCTTGCCCTGCGGCGTATGAAGCCCGCAAAACGGCATCTCACCGGCAGGTGCTGCAACAACGATGCAATCCGTGCCCGTCCCGGTCGCGGGGCCATCCGGCATCATGGCGCCGGACTCCAGCACCGCAGCCGTCCTTGCTGCGCTGGCAATACTTTGCGCCTCGATCAGGCCGATATCGTCAAGCGGCAGGTCGATCATGACGGCAATGTTGATCGTGCCATAGCTGGACCGCGCGGCGACACCGGGGGCAGGATTGTCCGCAGCGCGTTCGGCATTTGACAGCCCCACGGTCGCCACGGCCTGTGCGCGCACTGTTCCCACCATGCGCTCTGCACGGCTGAAGGTCGCGATCTTGCGCGATGTCAGCATAGCCACGGCATCGGCCATGCCGCGCGCCTCGCATTCCTGCTTCAGCCAGGTCAGGACATCGAAATCTTCCGTCAGGTCGGCGTTGCGCACCTCGCGCCACAGGATGTGACGTGCGGTCGTCAGCCCGCCACGATGTGGCGCCCAACTGATCAGGCGCATGTCTTGCCCAAGGTCCAGGGTCAGCCAGGGATGATCGAGACAAAGCTGCATCACAGCACATCCATCGGCTGAAACACCGGCCCCATCGGGCTGTCCTGCCGCCAGATGGACACGCCGAAGACCTGCGCCACAAGTTCAGGGGTCAGGACCTCGTCGGGTTGACCATCCGCAACGACACGCCCTTGATGCATCAAGACCAACCGCGTGCAATGGCGCGCGGCCAGTCCCAGATCATGCAGCGACACGACAACCGCCCGCCCCTCTTGCGCCAGCTGCGCAAAGACCTGCATGGTCGCGATCTGTTGCGCGGGATCAAGACCGGCAATCGGTTCATCAGCCAATAACAAGGGCGTCTGCTGTGCCAGGGCGCGGGCGATCAGGACGCGCCCCTGCTCGCCCCCCGAAAGTTGCGTGGCGATCCGCTGGCGGAACCCATCCAGACCCAGCCGGTGCAAGGCATCCTCGATCGCGTCACGGTCCGCCGGGCTGAGCGTGCCGCCCCGCGGCAGATGCGGCACCCGCCCAAGACTGACCAGCGTTTCGACATCGACAGGCCACGCGATCTGCCGGGATTGCGGCAGAAAGGCTGCCGCGCGCGCGCGGTCGGGCGCGCTCATCATGGCAAGGCTGGACAGACCCTTGAAACCCTCAAGCCCCAGCGCCGCCCGCATCAGGGTGGTCTTGCCCGCCCCGTTCGGCCCGATCAGGCCCACGCATTCGCCCGGTCCGACCGACAGGTCGACATGGTCGACGACAGGGCATTCGCCACGCAGCACGGTCAGCTTTTCAATGGCAAGCAGGGTCATCGGATCTCGCCCCGCGTCTTGTAGATCAGATGCAGGAAGAACGGCGCACCGATGATCGCCATCAGGACCCCCAGCTTCAGATCGCGATCCGGCAGGATCAGGCGCACCGCAAGATCGGCAGCCAGCACCATGACCGCCCCCCCCAGCGCCGAGGCCCAGAGCAGCGCGGAAGGCCGCGCACCCACGAAAGGCCGCAGCACATGCGGCACGACCAGACCGACAAACCCGATCGCACCCGCCACAGCCGTCGCCGCCCCCACGCTGGACGCGATGCCCAGCACCAGAAACATACGTGTTCGTATGTTTGAGACGCCCATCGTGACCGCCGCATCCTCGCCCAGTGTCAGAACATCAAGCGCGCGCCCAAGGGACAGCATCAGGATCCAACCGATCAACATGAACGGCAGCGCGACCAGCACATGGTCGAAAGACCGGTCCGATAGCGAACCCATCATCCAGAATACCACCTCGCTGGCGGCAAAGGGATTGGGCGACAGGTTCAGGACAAGCGTCGTCATCGCCCCTGCCAAGGCACTCACTGCAATACCGGCAAGGATCAGCGTCAGGGATGATCCGCGCGGGCCAGCCAGCAACAGGATCAGCAGCACAGCCACCAAGGCACCAGCCAAGGCCGCCAGCGGCAGCGCCAACCACCATGCGGCAACCAGACCGGTCTGCAAGGCGATCACCGCCCCCAGCGCAGCGGAACCAGAGACGCCAATCAGCCCCGGCTCGGCCAGCGGGTTGCGCAGGTATCCCTGCATCGCGGCCCCGGCCAGCCCAAGAGAGGCCCCAACCAGTACCGCCAGGATCGCGCGCGGCAAACGGATCTCGCGCATCACGAGGGTCGCGGCCTCGCCCTCCCCAAGGAACAGCGCGCGCAGCGTGTCCGTCATGCTTAACCCGGCCGGACCGATCAGGATCGACAGCCCGAACAGGGCGAGGCATAGCAGGATCAGGACAAGGGCAAGGGGCTTCGGCACACTCATTGCATACGCTTCCGTATGTCAACAAGCCGCGCAACCGCGCGCAAGACCAGCGGCGTGCCACAGACCCATTCCGCATCGGTCAGGGCCGCACCGTTCTGACGCCCGCGCAAGCTGCGCAAGGCAGGATGGGACAACACCTCTTCGGCGCGCGACGCGCCCGGATAGACCTGCCCCGACACCACCAGATCCGGCATCAGCAGGACCAGCTGTTCCAGCGGCACGGATCCGGCAAAGGTCATTCCGGCATCCACGGTGACATTGCTCAGGCCCGCGGCAATCAGGATTTCATGCGCCAGCGACTTGTCGCCCGAGATATAGTTGTTGGCGTAATGCAGCAGCGCCGAGGGCGCGCTTCCGCTATCGGATTGCAGCAAGGCCAGATCGCTGTCGAACCGCGCCACCATGGCCTCGGCCTGTTCGTCCCGCCCAAGGACGGCGCCCATCATCAGCAGATTGGCGCGGATCGCATCGAAATCCCGCTCCAGCGGGAATTGCACGACCTCGACACCAAGACGCCGCAACAGGCCCACGGTATAGGGATCGCTATAGATACCGGCCAGAACAAGATCGGGGCGCATCGCAAAAATCTGCTCGGCCTGACCGTGGTTCACCGGATACTTTTCAGCCTCCGCAACCATGGGCGAGGCCAACGGATCCAGCGCGATATGCGAGACCGAGATCAGCTGCCCCTCGTCCGCCAGCATCATCGCCAGCTGATCGGTGCAAAGGTTCATCGACACGACACGCGCAGGCGCGTCGGCCTGCGCCGCCAAAGGGGCAGCGCCGTACAGCGCCGCCCCCAGTGCTATAGTTCTAGAAACGGCTCGAAAGACCGACATAGAACGCCCGATCCGAAGTCGCGTAGCCCGCAACATGCTGATATTGCTCGTCGAACAGGTTATCGATGCGGAAGGTTGCTTCCAGGCTGTCCGAGATTTCATAGCGGAAGTTCGCGTTCACAACCGTGAAGTCATCCATCTCGACCCCGAAATCATCAGGCCGGTCTGCAACATGCTGGACGGAAAGGCTTGCGCGCAAACGATCCGTGATCTCACCATCAAGCGACAATCCGATCTCGTGGCGCGGAACCCGGTTTTGACGTGTTCCATTCGGGTTGCGCGCATCCGTGTAGGTGTAATTTGCGCCAATGGAGAACCTGTCGCCAAGCGGCAGTTTTGCAGAAAGCTCCAGCCCCTTGGTTTCCGATTGGCCTGTCACGTTTTCATAGAAGGATGGCGAGCCAAAGACGAAACCGATCCGGTTGTCGACTGCCAAGTAAAAGGCCGTGGCCGCCAGAACTCCACCATTGTTCAGGGAATAGTCGATGCCGATCTCGGCGCTGTCCGAGCTTTCGGGTTCAAGCGCGGCGTTCCCGACGATCGAGAAAAGCGGCTCACCAAAACGCTCGAAGATCGACGGCGCACGATAGCCACGCGCCACAGCACCGCGCAGCGTGACGTCGTCACTCACTTGCCATGCCGCTGCCAGACGGCTTGTCGAGAAAGTACCAAAGTCGCTGTTTTCATCCACCCGTGCGGTCAGCGAAATGTCCAGATCCTCGGAAGGCGCCCATAGGCCCTGCACGAAGACACCGGAAATCCGGGTTTTGTTGCGGATGTCGCTGGGGGTCAGAGCGGTTTCCTCGGTCGTGTCGGCCCCGTAAACAAGGCTCAGAGTAGGTGAGATTTCCGTTGTGCCCTGATAGCCAAATCCGATCCGACTGCCATCATAGCGGTCACGTCCGGGGCTGAAGAATTCCCGCGTGATGTCATAGCGCGTGACGTCAAAAAGATGCTGGGTATTACCCGTCTGATACTCGGCAAACACCCGTGTTCCGAATTCCTGCCGCTTCTGGCGGTTGTCACCGTCTGCAAGGAAATCGTCATATTCGCTATCTGTGCGTTGCGCAAAAATGGAAAGGCCAACGGCCAGCACATCATTGACTTGATACTTCCCCGAAAGGCTCAGACGGTCGCTCTCAAAGCTGTCATCCTCCAGCGTGGGATCCTTCGGCAAAGTGTCGTAAGTCGAGAAACCGCCTGTCTTCACCTTGGACAGCGTAAGCGCTGCCTCGAAACGGTCGTCCCGAAACTGAAGCGTATACTGGGCCGATGCTGTAGCGAAACTCCCAACCTCAGCCGCAAACCGTTGCGAGAATCCGTTTTCAGTCGCGCGTTTGGTCGTGATGTTGATCACGCCTGCAACGGCAGAACCCCCGAACAATGCGGATTGCGATCCGCGCAATACTTCGATCCGACCAATGTCAGCAGTCGTCAGATGGCCGAAGTTGAAGCCGACCGTGATACCGGTCGGGTCATCGACGCGGACACCATCAACAAGAACGGCAACATAACGCGAATCCGACCCGCGCAAACGCAGCGTGGACTGTTGGCCCAAAGCACCTTCAGTCGCAACGGAAATGCCCGGAAGACGGCCAAGGAAGGATGACAGCTGCACATCCCCTGCTGCGGCCAGCTCCTCATCCGAAACCACGGTGACGCTTACGCCAGTGCGCGACAATGCTGTGGGCACGAGGTTGGGCGAAAAAACGATCTCGTCGAGATCAAAAACCGGCGCGTCCTGCGCGAAAACGGGGGCGGCGCCTGCCAGCAGGATTGCCATCAGGGAAAGGGGGTATCTCATGTTGTTCTCCGTGAACGCCTCGAAAGGCAAGTCCAAATCCAGTATATGTCATTGGAAGGAGAGACTCCTCCGCAGACGGTGCAAATGCCACCACTACGGAAAAACCGTTATCCACGACGCGCCCCGCGTCCGGATAGGGTGATCATCCTGGCAGGTCTCCTGACTCGCGGGTCAAAGCTTGGCTGAGTCTTCCCAGGGTTCGATCCCCAGTGACGTGGTTCAGCGTCGCTCACCGCTTACAGTTGCGGGGGCAGTCCCGGATTTGTCACCTTGCGGTCACGCACCGGATTCCCATTTTAACCGAACGGATACCCGCCCGGACCAGAACAAGGTTTGGGTAACCATTATCGAAAGGAGTCGCAACAGATTTCTGGAAAGGCAAAACCCGCGCCAGATAGATCGGACAGGGCGCGGGTCAAGGCCAACTGGCGCGAAACAGCCTATCCAGCGGCCTTGAGCACCTTGCCAAGCGCGGCAATACCCGCGCGGATCCGATCCTCGGACTGGGCGGAATAGTTGATGCGCGCATGGTTGGCCTGTTCATGCACCGGAAAGAAGGTGGCACCCGGCACATAGGCCACCCGCGCCTGCGGCAGCGCCACATCACGCATGAAGGCAGTGGCATCGAATCCTTCGGGAAATGTCGCCCAGGTAAACAGACCGCCCTCAGGGTCCGTCATGGTCACATCCTGCGGGAAATGCTGGCGGATTGCGTCCAGCATCACCTCTTTCTTCTGCCGGTAGCTGCGTCGGAGCATCGCGATATGGGCGTTCAGATCGTAGCGTTCGAGGAACATGCTGGTCGCCGCCATGTTCAGGGTCGAGGTCTGGGTATCCGCCGCCACTTTCAGCAGCGCCATCTTTTCCAGAAGGATCGGGACGGCGACGGCCCAGCCGATCCGCAGACCCGGCACTAGCACCTTGGAAAAGCTGCCAAGGTGGATCACCCGGCCTTGCGTATCCAGCGATTTCAGCGTGGGCAGGGTTTCGCGCGCGAAACGTATGTGACGATAGGGGGTATCCTCCAGCACGATGACGTCATGCCGGTTGGCCAGTTCGATCAGACGCTTGCGGCGCGCCAGCGACAGGGTCACACCGGTCGGGTTCTGAAAATCCGGCACCGTATAGATCATGCGCGCGCGGGGATTGGCCGTCAACGCCGCATCGAGCGCATCCATCTTCATCCCTTCGGCATCCATGGGAATGGCGGCATAGCGCGGCTGGCTGGGGTTGAAGGCGATCAGCGCGCCCAGAAATGTCGGGTCTTCCGTCACAATGACATCACCCGGATCGACCAGCATCTTTGCTGCAAAATCAAGGCCTTGCTGCGAACCCTGCAGGATCAGGACATCCTCGGGGCGGCAGTCGGTCCCATCCGCGCGCATCAGGTCCGCGATCTGTTCGCGCAGGCGCGGCAGCCCGTCCGAGGGGGCATATTGCATCGCAGCCCCGCCCGGCGCGCTGATCACATCGCGAAACACCTGCTCAAGCTGGGCGGCGGGAAACAGGCTGGCATCGGGATACCCACCCCCGAAAGAGATGATCGACGGGTCAGCCCCCAGCGCCAGAAGTTCCTTGATGGCCGAAGGTTCGACCTTTTCCATCCTCTGCGCGAAATGGGGTGACATCCGTTTCTCCATCGGTCCTGCACGCTCAAGGGATACATAAATGCCGCCTGATGCAAGCGGATGCGACTTCACGGATATCTGACTGGCGCAGGCGTGCCTTGGGCATAGATTGACGATCATGAGCAAGTATCCCGCCGACATGACCCGCCGCAGCATGATGACCGCAAGTGCCGCCTTGCTGGCAAGCCCAGTGCTTGGGCAGGCCAACCCTTGGCAGGCGGTGGCGGACCGGGCGCGCGCGATGGCGCAATGCCATGCCCTGATGATCAGCATCGGCGGATCGCAGGTTCTGGCCGAACGGTTCCGGGGTCCGGGGCTGGACCGGGCCGTTCCTGTCAAATCCGTATCCAAGACGATCGTTGCCGCGCTGACCGGTGCAGCCCTTGATCGGGGCGAGATACCAGACGTGACCACATCGCTGGCCGAGGTTGCGCCGCGCCTGATTCCAGCGGGGGCCGACCCGCGTGTCGGGGCGCTGACGGTCGAGAACCTTGTGACCATGCAGGCCGGGCTGGAACGCACATCAGGGCAGAATTACGGGTCCTGGATCAGCAGCCGCGATTGGGTTGTGGATGCGTTGTCGCGACCTTTCATGGCAGAGCCGGGCAGCCGGATGTTGTACTCGACAGGAAGCTTTCATGTGCTGGGGGCGGTTCTGGCCGAGGTTGGCGGCGGCAGTCTGCTGAGCCTTGCGCGCAGCCGTCTTGGCACGCCCCTCGGGATCGAGATACCGGCCTGGACGCGCGACCCGCAGGGCCGCTATCTTGGTGGAAACGAGATGGCACTGACCCTGCCTGCGATGGTTCGTTTCGGCGAATTGTATCTGGCAGGCGGTGTGTGGAACGAAGCCCGTGTGCTGAGCGCGGACTGGGTCGCAGCTTCGTTGCAGCCGCGGACAAGTTCGCCGTTTTCGGGTCTGGATTACGGATATGGCTGGTTCCTTGGTCGCGCCGCAGGCCGGGATTATGCGCTGGCGCGCGGCTATGGCGGGCAGGTGATCTGCATCGTGCCGGAGCTGGGCCTGTCGATGGCCCTGACATCGGATCCCACCCGCCCCGCGCGTAGCCAAGGCTATTTCGGGGATATCATGCGCCTGATCGAAGAGGCCGTGATCCCGGCGGCGCAGATGTGAAAAAGGGGGCTTTCGCCCCCTTTTCGATCTTCAGAAATCCAGATTTTCGACGTTCAGCGCGTTCTGCTGGATGAATTCGCGGCGCGGTTCCACCACATCGCCCATCAGCTTGGTGAACAAATCATCCGCCTCGGCCATGTCGTCGATCTTGACCTGCAAGAGAGTCCGCGCCTCGGGGTCAAGCGTGGTTTCCCACAGCTGTTCGGGGTTCATTTCCCCCAGACCCTTGTAGCGCTGCAGCGACAGACCTTTTTCGCCCTCTTTCAGGATGGCATCCAGCAGGTCCAGCGGGCCGTGGATGGCCTGTGACCGATCCTTGCGGATCAGCTTGGCGGGAAGGGTGTAGACCTCGCGCAGCGCGGCGCTCATCTGGCCCAGCTTGCGCGCCTCGCCCGAGCGCAGCACCTGCCCATCCAGCGTCCGCACCTCCTCGACACCGCGCAGAACGCGGGACAGGCGGATACCGTGATCCTGAGTGATGCGGCCGGTCCAGCCGCGTTCGTATTCCACCGCGATCAGGTCAAGCCGCTTGGCGACGGCATCGGCCACGCCTTGCAGATCGGCATCGGCGCGCCCTTGCGCAAAGGCTTCGGCAATCGCGGCCTGCTCAAGGATGTGGCGCGGGTAATGCGTTGGAAAGGCTTCCAGAATTCTGCGAACCTGACGGGCCTCATCGACAATGCGGACCAGATCCTGACTGGTGATATCCTCGCCGGAGCCCAGTCGCAGAACCGCGCCCTCGGTGCCCTGATCGATCAGGTAATTCTCAAGCGCGGTCTGGTCTTTCAGATAGACCTCGGACTTGCCGCGCCCCACCTTGTAGAGCGGCGGCTGCGCAATATAGAGGTAACCGCCCTCGATCAACTGCGGCATCTGCCGGTAGAAGAAGGTCAGCAGCAGTGTCCGGATATGCGCGCCGTCCACGTCGGCGTCGGTCATGATGACGATCTTGTGGTAACGCAGTTTCGAGATGTCGAATTCATCGCGCCCGATCCCGGTGCCCAGCGCCATCACGAGGTTGCCGATCTCCTGACTGCCCAGCATCCGGTCGAACCGGGCGCGTTCCACGTTCAAGATCTTGCCGCGCAGGGGCAGAACCGCCTGGGTGCGCCGATCCCGGCCAGTCTGGGCCGAGCCGCCGGCGCTGTCACCCTCGACCAGGAAGACTTCGGTCTTGGAGGGATCCTTTTCCGAGCAATCCTTGAGCTTGCCGGCCAGATAGTTCACATCCATCGCCGTCTTGCGTCGGGTCAGTTCACGCGCCTTGCGCGCCGCCTCGCGGGCCAGCGCCGCCTCGACGATCTTGCCGACGATGATCTTGGCCTGTGCCGGGTTCTCTTCGAACCATTCGGCCAGCTTTTCGTTCACGAGGTTCTCGACCGCCGGACGCACTTCGGAGGACACCAGCTTGTCCTTGGTCTGGCTGGAGAATTTCGGATCCGGCACCTTCACGGACAGAACGCATGTCAGGCCTTCGCGGGCGTCATCGCCGGTAAAGGCCACTTTCTCGCGCTTGGCGATGCCGCTGGACTGGGCATAGTTGTTGATGGTCCGCGTCAGCGCACCACGGAAGCCCGCCATATGGGTGCCGCCATCGCGCTGCGGGATGTTGTTGGTGAAGGGCAGCACGTTTTCATGGTAGCTGTCGTTCCACCACATCGCGACTTCGACGCCGATCCCGTCCTTTTCGCCGGTCATGTAGATCGGATCGGACATGATCGAGGATTTCGAACGGTCGAGGTACTTCACGAATTCCCGCACACCACCATCGTAGAACAATTCGGTCTTGAGGGGCTCCGCCGGACGCAGGTCTTCCAGGATGATGCGCGCGCCCGAGTTCAGGAAAGCCAGTTCGCGCAGGCGCTTTTCCAGCGTCTCGAAGGAGTATTCGAGGTTCGAGAAGGTCGTCGTGGAGGCAAGGAACCGCACCTCGGTGCCCTTTTGCCCGTTGGCGTCACCCACCACGCGCAGATGTTCTGCGGTATCACCACGTTCGAACCGGGCGTAATGCTCTTTGCCCTCGCGCCAGATCCGCAGTTCCAGCCAGTCGGATAGCGCGTTCACCACCGAGACACCCACGCCATGCAGACCGCCGGACACCTTGTAGGAATTCTGGTCGAATTTGCCGCCCGCATGCAGCTGGGTCATGATGACCTCGGCCGCCGAGACACCTTCACCTTCATGGATGCCCACCGGAATCCCGCGCCCATTGTCGCGCACCGAGACGCTGTTGTCGGGGTGAATGATCACATGCACATGGTCGGCATGACCGGCCAAAGCCTCGTCAATGCCGTTGTCCACGACCTCGTACACCATGTGGTGCAGACCCGAGCCATCGTCGGTATCACCGATGTACATGCCGGGCCGCTTGCGAACGGCCTCCAACCCCTTGAGAACCTTGATAGAATCCGCGCCGTATTCCTCGGGGATCTTTTCGTTGTCGGACATTCCGCCAATCCTTCTTGATTTCGGGATTTTATACGAAACCTTGGGGGGAATGTCACGTCATTGCCCCATATTTTGCGCTATACGAAGGGGATTATCAGCCCCACGAGGCACAGAAGGATCCCGGCCACGACATTGACCCGCCTGAGGGCCGAGGGAGAGGTCAGAAGACGCCTTGCGCGGTCCACCGAAAGCGCCATCAAAAGGTTGCCCATCAGGGGGATCGCGCAGGAAATGGCAAGGATCGCGGCGATATCCAGCCATGTGATCTGCGTCAGGTCGAAGAAACCGGGCAGCACACCCATGTAGAACAGCACCGCCTTGGGGTTGCCGATGATCACCGCGACACCGGCCATGAAACCGGCCCAGCGGCCCGGACGTGTCAGGCGGCTGTCGGTGCCGATGGTATGGCCGGCATGGCGGATCAGCATCGCGCCCATGAACAGGAACATGCCCGCCGCGACATAGCGCATCACGGTCAGGAACCCGTCGAAGACCGACACGATCCAGGCAACGCCAAGGATCGCCAGCAGGGGCCACAGGATATCGCCCAGCACCACACCCACCGCCAGCGGCCAGGCCGAGGCAAAGCCGCCCGACAGCGCGCGTGCTGTCAGCGCCACCCAGACAGGACCGGGTGTCAGGAACAGGATCAGGATGGCACCTGCATAGAGCAGCAGATCGGCGGGCGAAGCGGTCATGGTGAGGCTTTCGGAAAAGACGGCGGATACCGTGCTGTCTTATCGCGCCGAAATCACCGATGTTCCAGCCTCTTCCGTGACCTCGTACATCTGCGCGCGCGTGGCGATCGTATCGAAAAGTTCGGGCCCTGTGCCGGTCATCCAGGCCTGCGCGCCCAGCGCGCAAATCTCGTCATAAAGTGCGGCGCGGCGGTTCGCATCCAGATGGGCCGCGACCTCATCCAGCAACAGCAATGGCGGTGCGCCGAAATCGCGCGCAAGACCGCGCGCATTGGCCAAAATCAGCGAGACCAGAAGCGCCTTCTGTTCGCCCGTGGAACAATCCGAGGCGGGCACGCCCTTGGCGGCATAGACCGCGTAAAGATCGCTGCGGTGCGGCCCTACAAGGCTGCGCCCGGCGGCCAGATCGCGAAACCGGCTTTCGCGCAGCGCATCCAGCAGATCGGATTCGGTGTCGGGCATGCTGCCTTCGGTCTGTTGCAGGTCAAGCTCTGCTGTGGGAAAGGCGGTTTCGGCCTTGTCCTGTGCGGCGCGCAACAGGTCCAGCACCGCAAGCCGGTTGGCGTGGATCGCGGCACCGGCGCGGGCCATCTGCGCCTCGATCGCGCCATACCAATGCGTATCGCGCACCTGATCCTTGAGCAGACGGTTCCGTTCGCGCATCGCCTTTTCATAGGTCAGGCTGACCTCCGCATGATCGGGGATGAAACTCATGGTCATGCGATCCAGAAACCGGCGCCGCCCTTCCGCCCCTTCGATCCAGAGACGATCCATCGCGGGGATCAACCACAGGACGCGGGCAATCCGGCCAAGGGCCAGTTGCGTGGCCGCCTTGTCGTCGATCGAGACCTGCCGCGCAGCACCTTCTTCGGACCAGACCGCAATCTCATGCACCTGATGCAGACTGCGCAGGATGCCGGTGACCTTCCAGCCCAGCGATTCCGGCCGCCGCGCCATATCCGCGGCACTGGCCCGACGCAGACCGCGACCGGGCGAAAACAGCGATACGGCCTCTAGCAGGTTGGTCTTGCCCGCCCCGTTCGGCCCGTAAAGCACCACGGGACGTCCGTCCAATGCCAGATGACCGCTGCGATGCGAGCGGAAATGCGACAGGGTCAGTTCGGTCAGAAAGAGGCCAGACACGCCCCGGCCTTTCGTTCTTCAGGACAGCGCAGCGCGCCTGTCACACCCGCATCGGCATGACGACATAGACCGCCGACATGTCATTGCCTTCGCGCATCAACGTCGGATCGCCGGCCGAGTTGAACATGAAGACTGCGTTCTCGCGGTCGACCTGGCTGGCGATTTCCAGCAGGTACTTGGCGTTGAACCCGATTTCCAGCCGCTCGTCCCCATAGGCGACGGCAAGCTCTTCCTCTGCCGCGCCGCTGTCGGGCGCATTCACGGACAGAACCAACCGGTCCTCGTCCAGCGAGAGTTTCACGGCGCGGGACCGTTCCGAGGACACGGTTGCCACGCGGTCGACGGCAGCCGCGAAATCGCGCGCATCCACTTCCAGCCGGCGCGAATTGCCCTGCGGGATCACGCGGGTGTAGTCGGGGAAGGTTCCGTCGATCACCTTGGAGGTCAGGGTGATGTCAGGCGTTGCAAAGCGCACCTTGGTTTCCGACACGGATACCGCGATCTGCATGTCATCGTCATCCAGCAGCTTGCGCAGTTCGCCCACGGTCTTGCGCGGCACGATCACGCCGGGCAGCGCCTCGGCACCGGCAGGCAGCGGCGCGTCGATCCGGGCCAGACGGTGCCCGTCGGTCGCCACGCAGCGCAGCACCTTGCCGCCTTCGCCATCGGCGACATGCATATAGACGCCGTTCAGGTAATACCGGGTCTCTTCGGTCGAGATGGCGAATTTCGACTTGTCGAACAAGCGCCGCAGCACCCCCGCCGGCGCGCTGAAATTGCTGGCATAATCGGACGATGCCATGACCGGGAAATCTTCCTTGGGCAGGGTCGCCAGATTGAAGTGCGAACGGCCCGCCTGCACGCTGAGGCGGCCACTGGCGCTGTCGTCGGACAGGGTCACCAGCGAACCATCCGGCAGCTTGCGGACGATTTCGTGCAGCATGACCGCCGATACGGTCGTGGATCCGGCGCGTTCGACCTGCGCCGGGGCCTTGTCCAGAACCTCGATATCCAGATCGGTGGCGCGGAAGGTCACGGTATTGCCTTCGGCCTCGATCAGCACATTGGCAAGGATCGGAATGGTGTTGCGCCGCTCGACAACCGATTGCGCCTGCGACACGGCTTTCAGAAGCGTACCGCGTTCGATGCTGAGTTTCATTCCGTCGCTCCTATCCGCTACCGGCCTTGCGCCTTGGTCGCCCAGCGATGCCGGGATGGGCAAGGTATCCCAAATACCTGCCCACTCAAGGCTTTTCTTGCGTTTTCGGGTGGAAAAAGAGGCCCGTCAAGTGCCGAGCGACCGCCCCGGATACAAAAAGCCCCAAGACGGTCTGCCAAGACAGTGAAACAGGCTCAGGCCTCAAGCGTGCGGCGCAGCATCTCGATGTCTTCGGCGATCTGCCCATCCTGAACGCGCAGCTCCTCGATCCGGCGGACGCCGTGCATGATCGTGGTGTGATCGCGCCCGCCAAACCGGCGCCCGATCTCGGGCAGCGACCGGCTGGTCAGTTGCTTGCACAGATACATCGCCACCTGACGCGGGCGGGCATAGCTGCGCACACGCTTTGGTCCGATCATGTCGGACAGGCGGATATTGTAATGCTCGGACACGCGGCGCTGGATTTCCTCGATCGTGATCTTGCGTTCGGAGGCGCGCAGGACATCGGCCAGACAATCCTGGGTCAGTTCCATCGTGATCTCGCGGCCGACAAGGCTGGCGAAGGCGTAAAGCCGCGTCAGCGCACCTTCGAGGACACGCACATTGGTGCTGATCCTGTGCGCGAGGAATTCCAGAACCTGATTGGAAATCTCGAGCCCCGGATACTGCAGGCGATACGCCTCGACCTTGGATTGCAGGATGCCGAGACGCAGTTCGTAATCGGTGGGATGCAGATCGACCACCAGACCGCATTGCAGGCGCGACTTGATCCGGTCCTCGAGGTCCTTGATCTCGCCGGGGGCGCGGTCGGCGGAAATGATGATCTGCTTGTTGCCATCCACAAGGGCGTTGAACGTGTGGAAGAATTCTTCCTGCGTGCTGTCCTTGCCGGCGATGAACTGCACGTCATCCACCATCAGCACATCGACGGCGCGGAAGATCTGCTTGAAATCCATCATCTTGCGGTCGCGCAACGCCTGCACGAAACGGTACATGAACTGTTCCGCGGACAGATAGACCACGTTCAGGTCGGGCCGTTTTGTCTGCAGCTCCCATGCGATGGCATGCATCAGGTGGGTCTTGCCCAGACCGACGCCCCCATAGAGGAACAAGGGGTTGAACGTGACCGGCCCGCCTTCGGCGACGCGACGCGCGGCGGCATGGGCCAGTTCGTTCGGCTTGCCCACGACGAAACTGTCAAAGGTAAAACGCCTGTCCAGGGGTGCGCCGGGCAACTGGTCGGTTGCAAGGGCAGCCACGGGGGCGGCCTCGGTCAGGGGGGCCGGCATCGATTCGACCGGCGGGCGCTGGGCCGAGTTGGCCGCAACGCGGAAGTTCACGCGGCGCACGACCTGCCCGGATTCGGTCAACTGATGCAGGATCAGGTCACCGAAGTTCTGCGCGACATAGTTGCCGAGGAAATTGGTCGGGACATGGAATGTGGCGACACCTTCCGAGATATCGGAGAACTCCAGCGGCTCAATCCAGTTGGCATAGTTGTTCTTGCCCACAGTGCCGAGAAGTTTCCGCTGCAGCTGTCCCCATTGTTCTTGTGTCATTTTTCCCCAAGTCCCACCTGTTCGATCCCGCAACACCACAAGACCCCGGGTTCACGACACAGAAGGGGCATGATCATTGTCGCAGCGACAATGAAGCAAGACCCGTAGTTCATGACCGATCAGCACATTCTGTCTGGCCCGTAAGCTGCACCCCGTCCCTCGGGATGCACGTCACGCACAGTCAGACAAAACGCACAATCAGAAGGACACGGCTCACTGCCGAAGCAGTGTTCATAAGTCAGACGTGCAGCCATGCCCAATCATGGCCTTTCCTCTGCTATACGAAGCCGATGCGCCTTGTAAACAAGGCCTATCAGCACCCCTGTCCCCCAGGGCGAAGTGACTCGCAGGGTGAAATTACCAATTGCCGAGAAGCCTAAGCAACCGAACTATGACCTTGACTCACGCTTTTCGAAAAAGAATCTCTCGGGCCCGAAAACTTGCCCATCAAACGCAAAAAAGCGCCGCTCGGCGGAACCGCGAGCGACGCTTTTTGACTCAATCGGTTAGGCGGTTCAGCCCAGCGATTTGACCCGTGCAGCCAGGCGAGAGATCTTCCGGGCAACGGTGTTTTTGTGCAACACACCTTTGGTGACGCCACGCATCATTTCGGGCTGGGCAGCTTGCAGCGCTGCGGCGGCTGCGGCCTTGTCACCGGATGCGATGGCTTCTTCGACCTTGCGGATGAAGGTACGGATGCGCGAACGACGGGCTTTGTTGACGGCGAAACGGGCCTCGTTCTGACGGGCGCGTTTCTTGGACTGGGGCGTATTAGCCATGATGTTTTCCCACTTTCCGGGTCAGTTGAATATCTATCGCGCAAAAGGCCCGGACCGGGTTTCATCAACCGGCTGATTCTGACCAGAGCGGGTCTCACGCGCATGTAGCGGGGTCCTTACGGGATTTCGCGCCGCTTGGAAACCGCAAAAACACAAGGGGCCAGCGTGTTCGCGGCCCCTTGTCTTGTTCATTACTTGTCGCGGAACTGCGGTGTGCGCTTTTCCATGAAGGCAGCCATGCCTTCCTTCTGGTCTTCGCTGGCAAAGAGCGAATGGAACACGCGGCGTTCGAACAGCAGGCCTTCGCGCAGGGTCGTCTCGAACGAGCGGTTCACGGCTTCCTTGACGACCATGACGGTGATCATGCTTTTCTCGGCGATCTTCTGGGCCGCGCCCATCGCCTCTTCCATCAGCTTCTTGGCGGGCACCACGCGCGACACGAGGCCTGAGCGCTCTGCCTCTTCGGCATCCATGAAGCGCCCGGTCAGGTTCATGTCCATCGCCTTGGCCTTGCCGATCGCGCGGGTCAGGCGCTGCGTGCCGCCAAGGCCCGCAACGACGCCGAGGTTGATCTCGGGCTGGCCGAACTTGGCGGTGTCGGAGGCGATGATGAAGTCGCACATCATCGCCAATTCGCACCCGCCGCCCAGCGCATACCCGGACACGGCTGCGATGATCGGCTTGCGCACGCGCAGGATCTGTTCGCTTTCAGGCGTGAAGAGGTCACCCGCAAAGACATCCACAAAGGATTTCTCGGCCATCATCTTGATGTCGGCCCCGGCGGCAAATGCCTTTTCCGACCCGGTGATGACGATGCAGCGCACCTTGTCGTTGTCCTGGCACCCGGTCAGCGCATCCGCAAGCTCGCCCAGCAGCTGATCGTTCAGCGCGTTCAGGGCCTGCGGGCGGTTCAGCGTGATAAGGGCGACGTGGTCTTCTACTTCGACGATGATCGTCTCATAGGCCATGAATTCTGCTTTCGCTTGTTGTCGACAAACCCGATTGAGTATCAGCTTGGTCGCCCGGATCAAGTTATCTTTGGCATTTGGGGCAGTAGAAGGTCGACCGCCCCGATTGCACGATCCGCGCGATGGTGCCGGTACACCCCGCCGCGCGGCAGGGTTCGCCTTCGCGGCCATAGGCATCGAAGCTGTGCTGGAAATAGCCCAGCTCGCCATCGGCCTGCCGGAAATCCCGCAAGGAGGAGCCGCCCGCCTCGATCGCCTCGGCCAGCACCTGCCGGATGATCGGGACCAGTGCGGCAACACGGGTTGCGGCAATCTGCCCTGCCTTGCGACGCGGCGAGATACGCGACCGGAACAGCGCCTCGCAGACATAGATATTGCCCAGACCCGCCACGATCCGCTGATCCAGAAGCGCCGATTTGACCGGGGTGTTGCGGCCCTCGAAGGCCGCGACCAGATAGGGTTCGCTGAAATCGTTTCCCAGGGGTTCCGGGCCGATCAGGGCCAGCAGCTTGTGCCGATCCGCCGTGGCGGTCTCAAGCAGGTCCATCGCCCCGAAGCGGCGCGGATCGTTGAAGGTGATCCGCGCGCCATTCTCCATGTCGAGCACGACATGATCGTGTTTCTCCGCCGCCGGGTGATCATGCACGAAGCGCCCCAGCGGATCGCCCGAGACCAGCATCCGCCCCGACATGCCGAGGTGAATCAGAAGGGTCTCGCCACTGTCCAGATCGGCAAGGATGTATTTCGACCGACGGCGCAGCCGCAGCACCCGGCAGCCTGTCAGACGCAGGGCCATGTCGGGCGGAAATGGCCAGCGCAGGTCGGGGCGGTTCACACGCGCCTCTGCGATCACCTGCCCTTCCATCACCGGGGCAAGGCCACGGCGGACGGTTTCAACCTCGGGCAATTCGGGCATGGGGCGACCTTATGGGCATGACTGCGACGATGAACGCGACAAGGGGCGCATTGCAGCCCCCTGCCCGCGCCCTATAAGAAGGATGAGAACAAGGAACGGCAAGGCCAGATGGACGAGCAAGACAACAGAACCACGCATTTCGGGTTTCAGGATGTGCCGGAGTCGGAAAAGGCCGGGCGTGTCCGCGGCGTTTTCGGCTCTGTCGCGTCGAAATACGATGTGATGAACGATGTGATGTCGATGGGCATCCACCGCATCTGGAAAGATGCGATGATGGATTGGCTGGCCCCGCGCGCCGGTACACGCCTGCTGGATGTGGCGGGCGGCACGGGCGATATCAGCTTTCGCTATCTCAAGCGCGCCGGATACGCCCATGCCACGGTGCTGGACCTGACCGAACCGATGCTGATCGAAGGCCGCAAGCGCGCCGAGGCCGAACAGATGGCCGGGATGCTGGACTGGGTCGTCGGCGATGCGATGGCCCTGCCCTTCGAGGACAATACCTTCGACGTCTACACGATTTCCTTCGGCATCCGGAACGTGACCCGCCCGCAGGAGGCCCTGAACGAGGCTTACCGCGTGCTCAAGCCCGGCGGCCGGTTGATGGTTCTGGAGTTCAGCCAGATTCCGAACCCCGCCATGCAGTGGGCCTATGACCGTTATTCGTTCAACGTGATCCCGACCATGGGCAAGATCATCGCGAACGATCGCGACAGCTATCAGTATCTTGTTGAATCCATCCGGAAATTTCCTGATCAGGACACGTTTCTGGGCATGGTGCGGACCGCCGGGTTCGAGCAGGCGAAATACCGCAACCTGAGCATGGGGATCGCGGCCCTGCATTCCGGCTGGAAGATCTGACATGCGCGGACCCCACAACATCTGGCGACTGATCCGCACCGGTGCCACGCTGGAGCGGACCGGCGCGATGGAGGTTGTGCTGGACGCCTTCAGCGCACCGCGATTGGTGCGGATCGTGTTGCGCGGCCTTGTCTGGCCCTTCCGCTGGCTGGGTATCAAGGGCGATGTCACCATGCCGCCCGCGACCCGTGCCCTGACGGCGCTGGGCCCGGCCTACATCAAGTTCGGGCAGGTCCTGTCGACCCGCCCGGATGTGGTGGGCGACGAGCTGGCCGTGCAGCTGCGCGTGCTGCAGGACAAGCTGCCACCCTTTTCGATCGAACAGGCCAAGGCCAGCGTCGAGGCGGAACTTGAACTGCGCGTGGACGAGGTGTTTTCCGAGTTCGGGCCGCCAGTTGCCGCAGCCTCGATCGCGCAGGTGCATCGGGCCCGCTTGCGCGACAGCGGCGAGGATGTCGCCGTCAAGGTGCTGCGGCCGGGGATCGAACGTGCCTTCCGCAAGGATATTGACGCTTTCTACTTCGCAGCCGGGATGATCGAATTCCTGTCACCAGCCTCGCGCCGTCTGCGGCCCACCGATGTGATCACCCATTTCGAAGGCGTGGTTCTGGGCGAGCTTGACCTGCGCCTTGAAAGCTCCTCGGCCTCGGAATTCGCGGCGAATACGGCGTCGGATGCAGGTTTTGGATTGCCGGAAATCCAGTGGATGTTCTCGGGCCGTCGCGTGATGACGATGACCTGGGTCGAGGGTGTTCCGCTGGGCGACAATGCCGCCATTGATGCGGCCGGACATGACCGGCGCGTTCTGGGCGAAAGGGTGCTCCAACTCTTTCTCAACCACGCCTTGCGCGACGGGTTCTTTCATGCGGACATGCATCAGGGGAACCTGAAGATCGCGGCGAATGGCGACATCATTGCCTATGATTTCGGGATCATGGGCCATATCGACGAATATACCCGCCGCGTCTATGCCGAGATCCTATTCGGCTTTATCCGCAAGGACTACAAGCGCGTGGCCGAAGTGCATTTCGAAGCGGGCTATGTGCCCGCGAATCGTGATGTCGATGAATTTGCCCGCGCCCTGCGCGCCGTGGGCGAGCCAATCTTCGGGATGGACGCCACCCAGATCTCGATGGGGCGACTTCTGAGCTATCTGTTTGATGTGACAGAGCGTTTCGGCATGGAAACGCGGACAGAACTGATCCTGCTGCAGCGCACGATGGTGGTGGTCGAGGGCGTGGCCCGCAGCCTTTATCCGCAGATCAACATCTGGCAGGTCGCGAAACCGATCGTCGAGGACTACATCAAGCAAAGCATCGGCCCGCGCGCCGTTCTGCGCGACCTTGGAAAAACCGCGCAGGTGATGGCGCGTTTCGGTCCACGGTTGCCAGGCCTCGTGGAGGCCGCCTTGATCCGGCAGGCCACGGGAGGCGATGCCGAACCGCGCCCCAGCCGCTGGGCCCCGCTGCTCTGGATCGGTCTGGGCGCGCTGACGGGTGCGGGCGGTACGATCGCCGCTATGGTGTTTCTGGCCTGACAGTCTGGCCTGAAAGCAGCTGCAGCGCCGCCAGTTCTGCCGCAAGGGCGGGGCCATAGGCCATGTCAGGCCTGTCCTGATGCATTTTCCACAGGCAATAGGCTGCCATGCGCCAATGCAGGACAGGCTGCAGGGCATTCAGCCGCTGCGTTGCTGCCGGATCACCATAAGCCGCAAGGAAAAGACGCCTTTCGTCCGCTGACAATGGCCGACCGCGTGCGATCTGTTGCATCGCCGGCGACAGGAATATCGCCAGATCGAGCACGGGATCACCCAAGGCCGGGCATTGCCAGTCGATCAGGACGGGCAGCGCCTCGGGATCATCGGGTGCACAGACAAGATTGTCCGGCACAGGGTCGCCATGCAGCAGGCGCCGGATGCCTGAGGGGGGCAAATGCTCTATCGGTTCGGGCCGCAGAAGGCGCGCTGCTTGCGTCGCAGGCAAGGTTTCCAGCATCCCAAGCGCCTGATGCCAAAGCGCATCAGATCCATCCGGCGCTGCGGGCAAAAGCGTCAAAGCCTCTGTCACAGGTCGGTCATGCAGCGCCCGGAGGGTCCTTGCCACCCTTTGGGGACCATCGCGCCAAACCTGTCCGGCCTGATGGCAATAGACAAGAACGGGATCCGCTGGCGTTCCGGCCTCACACAGAACCTTGGGGGCCAGACCGGTCCCGTTCAGCGCAGCAAGCACGCGCAGTTCGGCCAGTGGATCGTTGCGAAACAGGGGCGTCGCCGCAGTCCTGACATAGCGTTTCACCACGCGCGCGCCCCTCGGATCCTCCACCTTCCAGATGTCGTTGGTCCGACCGCCACGCAGGACAGTCCATCTCTGGTCAGGCAGGATCTCTCCGGTGCGGATCAGATCCCTGACAAGGGCGGGCGGTGGCATGTTCTGAGACTGTGAAAAATCAGGCATGCGCGCCGAAGTCCGCCAGGGTTGTTCATCGCTTCGCACCTTGGGTATCGCGCGTCCCGGAAAAGATGCGTCGATGTGCTTGTGCTTGTTCTTGACCTGTCTGTCCTTCGGCCAAAGCCCGGACAAGGTCAAGGCAATCTCAGTTGCGCAGGGCCTTGACCTGCGCGGCGTCGATGCTGGCGCCCCCCTCCATGACAAGAACGGTGCGACCGGCATCAAGCCGTGCCTCTTCAATGCGGTGATAGACCTCGGCGGTGGCGGTACTGGTCAGGTCGCCAGCACTGTAGTTTTCAACCTCGAAACCATAGAGACCCGCGGGGAAAAACTGCCCCGCGGCATCGCGGCCTGTCCATTCGAACATCTGCTGATCCAGTGACAGGGGCAGGCTTTCCACGACCGAACCCTGCGCATTGCGGATGACGATACGGGCCGCATCGGCCGTCGGCGACACGGTTGGGTAGACACTGACCGGAAAGCCATCGAACGGGGCCGGCATTGGCGCACGCGCTTCCATCCCGACCCATGAGGCCAGTTGCGCCATGCCCATCTGGCCTATCTGGCCCGACAAACCGGACAAGAGATCATTTGTCATGACCTGTTGTTCCACTGACGAAAATGTCGCGAGCTGCACGGCGAACTCAGACGATTCCATGGGATTGAGGGGGTCCTGGTTCTTGAGCTGCGTCGTCAGCATCTTCAGGAAGGTTTCAAAATCCGAGTTGATGACAGGCGCGGGCGCGGATTGCGCAGCCTGCACTGTGGGGCGTGTGCCGATGGTATCGATGGGTGTCATGTTCAGTCCCTATATCCGCATGTCGAGGCCGTTTTCCTTGCCATGCCCGCGATCCACATGGGTGGCTCCGGGCGTGTCATCCGCTGCATCGGAAACGGGCGGGTGGCGACCGCCATCCGGTCGGTTCTCATGCCCCTCGTTCCGCTGACCGAAAGAGAAATTGATAAGCCCGTATCCAAGCTGACGGAATTCCTGGGCAAGCTGGTCTATGTGCCGACGCATCAGGTCGAGGGTATCCGGCCGTTCGGCCAGAATGGTCACGGTGATTCCACCCTCAACCATGGCCATGCTGATCCGCACCTTTCCCAACTCCTCAGGGTTCAGATGCAGGTCGACAGGTCCGTCCGGGGCCCGTGTCACCACATCCGCAATCTGGTGAGCGACATGACGTGGCAAATCGATACGCGGCATGGCGACGTCCGGGCGCAGCGACGCAGTTGCAGTGCTTATTGCTGACGCCGTCATGCCCTCTGCCAGTTCCCTGGTGACGTGGCCTTCGATGACCGCCCCTCCAATCGCAAGGGCATCTTCGGCCGGATTCGTGACGAAAGATGCAATATCCTGCCCCCCTTGCAGCGATGGCATATCGAAGACAGCTGCCTTGGACCTGTTCGCCACGGCCTTTTCAGCCGGGATTGGCGGCACCTGGCTTGCTGCGCGCCTTGAATCCCGGGTAAGATCCTCGGTCGTCGCTGACAACGGCGCCGGATCGCCTGAGTCTACCGGCCCTGCTAACGGCGACTTGATTTCGGGTTGCGATGGATCGGCCATGACTGCCAACGACATGACCGCAGGTTGATCCGACGCCCCGGGAAAATCTGTCATGGGTTGTTGCACAGGCGATGGTGGCAACACCGAAACCGTCAACGCGGCCGTACCCACAACTGGTTGGGACAGACCCAGGCCACTGGCCGGGACATGGGCTTCAGGGACACGTGATGAACCAACCGGACTGGCCATACCTTGCGAAGAGGAGATGGTTTCCGGTTCTGGCAAAACCATCTGGTGCGATACCACTGCTGCATCCCGACGGGTCAGGGCAGGTGAAGAAGGCCCAACGGGGCCGATAGAATCAGCAATGGTTGTCAGTTGCGGCTTTTGCGCCGATTCAGTCTCTGTTTTCGGTGGAGAAGGCGTAACGCGAAGGTCACGCGGCAAACCTCTGACCTCTTTTCCCGGCGCAAGAAGGGCGGAGTATCTCGCTGGTGTTGCGGCGTCATGCGTCGTGGCGGACAATCCACTCCGTGCAGCGCCGGCAACAAAGGTGAATTCCTGCAAGGACATGACCCGGTCCTTGACCTTGGTCGCCGCGCCCTCCTGCGGTTTCATGTCCACCGGCCAAGCCGAGCCCGTGTCGAGGTCACGCCCTTGCCCGCCCGCCGCGATCGGGCCGGGTGTGGGCAAATGCGTCTCTGACTTTGCAGTTTCGGCCTGATTCGGGCGCAAAACAGGCCCTTTCTCAGGTTCGGCATTGGTCACAACCGTTTGAAGTACAGAACGCCGAACGCCGGTTTCATCGTCCGGGGGCACACCTTGAATGGCGACCCCTGTTTCAGAAAATGTTGCGGCAAGAAGCGTCTCATCGACGGCTGAAATGCCGCTGTCCAATGGGAAATCCTCAGCCCCGGCCGGGATTTTTTCCGAAACCGCCCGCGGTTCTGACGTGGAGCAACAGTCAGTGGCCTGAACATCCGTCGGTGCGGGCGCGGCTTGGTCAATATGAGTCATGATTTCCGCGAAATCAGGCAGATCCGCAAACACAGCATGCGCCAAAACAGGCCGGGGATCACTGACCAAGCGGACAGCTGTCAGACCCTCGGACGATAGGGGCAGCGTTCTGGAGCTGTTGATGGGCAGCGGCGCGATGGACATCCGGTTCTCCGAAAATTCTGTCTCGGATCAGATTGCACAGATGTCCTTACCGCTTCTTTACCACCGTCAGCCCATAGTGGGAAAAATCACGCCAATTGGAGCAAACCAGTGCCGCAACCACCTTCCTCATCCTTGCACTCTCCTGTCTTTCCAGCACCGATGCCACGTCCGGAAAAGACGCCACTGCGCGCCGCAGCCGAACAGCTTGAGGCCAATTTTCTTGCAGAAATGCTGAAATCAGCCGGTTTGGGGACGACGAGCCCCTCATTCGGAGGGGGGGCAGGCGAGGATCACTTCGGCTCGTTCCTGCGACAGGCACAGGCCGAAAGAATGGTCGCCGCCGGTGGAATCGGTCTGGCAGAAAACCTTTACCATGCCTTGAAGGAGCGCCAGCATGAGCAGGAATGAACCAGACAGTACGAAATCGACCCTGATTTCACCCCTTCTGGCCGATCTGGCCGATCTGGACGACATTCTGGACAGGGAGCGGTCAGCCCTGCTGGAAGGCGATCTGGACGGGCTTTCGCGCATCCTGCGTGAGAAGGAACGCGTGATAGATGCATTGAATCGGAGCCTGCCGCCTGCCTCCAGTGACCTTGACGACCTGAAGGCGAAGGCGAGCCGGAACCAGGCGCTTCTGGACAGGGCCATGCAGGGAATGCGTGTCGTTGCCGAGCGTGTTTCGGCCCTGCGTCGGGTGCGCGACACATTGGAAACATATGACCAGTCGGGGCGAAAGACGACCTTTGAGGCATTGCACAAAGGCCGCGTGGAAAAACGCGCCTGACGCGGGATTTGCCTCAAATCCTGCGTAAATCCGGGGGCCGGCTTAGGACTCCTTTAGGACATCACCGGTCATGTTGGCCTCGCATCCGATCGGATGGCGCAAGTGTCGGATCAACACGGTTCTTGCAGATGTCAGAAGGCATGCGTTCGGACGGTCTGTCCGGCTTCATGAACCGGTGCAAAATTGCGCCTCACGTCAAAGGAAATACAAGCTATGTCCAGCATTCTGACAAACAACGGCGCGATGGTGGCGCTGCAGACTCTGAAGAATATCAATGCCGATCTCGGCAAGACCCAAAACATGATCTCGACCGGCAAATCGGTCAGCTCCGCCAAGGACAACGCAGCGCTCTGGGCCATTTCAAAAGTCATGGAATCGGATGTGAAAGGCTTCAAGGCGATAAGCTCCAGTCTTTCACTGGGCCAGTCGACAGTCGCGGTCGCCCGTCAAGCGTCCGAAACGGTCACCGACCTGTTGACCCAGATGAAGGAAAAGATCGTCGCATCACAGGAAAGCAACGTCGATCGCGCGAAAATCCAAGAAGACATCGTAGCATTGCGCGACCAGATCACTTCGGTCACCACTGCGGCCCAGTTCAACGGTCTAAACCTGCTTTCGAACCGCGAGAATACTGCCGGCAGCGGAACCGTCGATATCCTGTCTTCACTGGATCGGGCCGCGACAGGGGTCACCTCCAGCAATATCTCGGTGCGAAAGCAGGATCTTGGAACCACGGCAACCAATTGGGCGACGGGCACGGCGGAAGCCGCCGGTTCCGGAACGCGCATCTCGGGTACGCTCGATGCGGCGACGGCAGTGGCGCTTGCGGGCAACGGCACGGTCGTGGACACTTCAGAGACGCTTGTCATCGACAGTGTTGCTGCAGGCGTTGGTTTCCAGATCAACATCTCTGCCAGCGGCGGAACAGTTCCCGCAGCCTTCAATACCACTGCCGCTCGTGAAATCTCCTACGTTGCGCGAGACGGTGATACCCAAGCCGATGTGGCGAATGCCCTGGCCGATGCCTTCAACAATCGTGTTCAGGGATTGAAGGATGCGGGCACTCTTCCAGCCGCATCGCAGCTGAACGCGGCGGTCACTGTCGGCTCAACGGGCGCAGCAACGATCACTTTCACCTCCAGCAGTGCTCTGGCAGCCGATACGGTTTCCTTGCAGGCAGTGCAGACCAATGGCGCGACAGCTGGCGGTCGGCTGGAGGCCCTGAATGACATCAACGTCACGACAAGCGCAGGTTCTGACAGTGCCTTGACCGAAATCGAAGGCCTGATCCAGATCGCGATCAATTCCGCCGCGGCATTCGGCTCTGCCCAGGGTCGTGTCGATACGCAGATGACCTGCTCATCCGGCAATCCTGGCCTGCCCTGCTGGCATGGGCAAATCTGATCGAACAGGAAAACCCTGACGGTATTCGCGTCAATTTTGTCAACAACAATTACGGTGACTGGCTGTCCATCGGGCCACCCAGTGACCGTAATCTCATCAATACGGCCTACTGGATA
>JBFHIW010000027.1:0-46325 GCA_041596235.1 Paracoccaceae bacterium | reverse complement strand
GCCGTTGCAATGGTCAGCGTGGCCTGCACAAGGATCGGCGGGACCACATTGGGCAGGATGTAGCGCGTCATGATCGCCACATGCCCCAAGCCGATGGCGCGCGCGCCCTCGACATAATCCTCGGTCTTGACGGCCAGAACCTGCCCGCGCGTCAGGCGGATGAAGATCGGCACCGCCGACAGGCCGATGGCGATCATCGCATTGGTCAGCGACGGCCCAAGGAAGGCTGCAAGCGCGATCGCCAGGATCAGGAAGGGCATCGCCAGCAGCGCATCGGTGCAGCGGCTGATGATGCTGTCGGTCCAGCCGCCGAAATAGCCCGACACCAGCCCGAAGGGCACCCCGATGGCCACGGCGATCATGACCGACACGACCCCCGCCAGCAAGGAGGCCTGCGCGCCCCAGATCATGCGGGCAAGGATATCGCGCCCGATCTCGTCGGTGCCCATCCATGCGGTAGCGGATGGTGCCTTGCGGATCGCGCCCCAGTTGGTGGCATTCGGATCGGCAATCGGCAGCAGCGGGGCCAGCAGCGCCAGCCCTACGAAAAGCGCCACCACGGCGGCACCGATCAGCGCGCTCTTGTTGGCGCGCAGCTTGCGCCAGGTGCGGCTTTGGGGTTTTGCGGGCGCATCAGCAAGAGCGGTCATTGCGCAGTCCTCAGCCTTGGGTTCAGGATGACGTAAAGCACGTCCGCCACGAGGTTCATCAGGATGAAGCCGACCG
The DNA here is from genome assembly GCA_041596235.1 of Paracoccaceae bacterium. GTDB lineage: Bacteria > Pseudomonadota > Alphaproteobacteria > Rhodobacterales > Rhodobacteraceae > Seohaeicola. The sequence continues at coordinate 45,599 of JBFHIW010000027.1, read as the reverse complement.
CTGTGCACAGCACCACACCCTGCACCACCGCATAGTCGCGGTTGAACACGGCATCGACGATCAGCTTGCCGAAGCCGGGGATGGTGAAGATCTGTTCGGTCAGCACCGCCCCCGCCAGCAATTCGCCGAACAGCAGCGCCGACAGGGTCACCACGGGAAGCACCGCGTTGCGGAAGGCATGTTTCAGGATCACCACGCGCCCCCGCAGCCCCTTGGCGCGGGCCGTGCGCACATAATCGGCCTGCAGCACGCCCAGCATGGCCGAGCGCGTGTGCCGCATCAGCGTGGCGGCCAGCGCGGTGCCCAGCACGAAGGCGGGCATGATCATCGTGGTCAGCGATTTCCACGGATCGACCCAGGGGCTTTCATAGCCCGAGGCGGGCAGCCAGCCCAGATTGACCGACACCAGCAGGATCAGCATGATGCCCAGCCAGAAATTCGGGATCGACAGGCCCGACAGCGCCACCACATTGGCCAGCCAGTCGACCCATGTGCCTTTGCGCACGGCTGACAGGATGCCTGCGGGAATGCCGATGAGCATCGCAAAAAGCATCGACATGATCGCCAGCTGGATCGTCACCGGCAGTTTCGACGCGATCAGGTCCAGCACAGGCTCGTTGGTGCGCAGCGAAATGCCCAGATCCCCCCGCAGCACATCACCCGCCCAGTACAGGTATTGCATCACCAGAGGCTCGTTCATGCGGTATTTCTCGCGCAGAAGCGCGATCACCTCGGGGTCGCGGTCCTCGCCTGCCATGACAAGGATCGGATCTCCCGGCAGCAGTTTTTGCAGCGCGAAAACGAACATCGACACGAGGATCAGTGTCGGGATCGCGATCAGGATGCGGCGGAGGATGAAAGACAGCATGGTCCAGCCTTGTGGGTGCGCGTGTCACGCGGGGCCCGGCGGCCCCGCGGCATGTCAAGGGAAGGTCATCGGGATGCAGCCCACGCCAGCAGACTGCATCCCTATGGCCGGATCACTCCATCGTGACGCCGGACAAGCGGATCATGCCATCAGGATAGGCCTCGAAGCCTTTGATCTTGCTGGATATCGCCCAGAGCCAGGTCTGGTGGTAGAGGTAGATGATCGGCAGTTCCTCGCGCAGGATCGCATTGGCCGCGTCATAGCTGGCCTTGCGCTCGGCCACATCGGTCGATGTGCGCGCCTTGTTCAGAAGGGCGTCGATCTCTTCCATGCAGAACTTGCTGTCGTTCAGGCCACCGGCACAGGTCATGAAGGAATGGATGTTTCCATCCGGGTCCGTACGGCCAGACCAGCCTACCTGCGTCGCGTCATAGTTGCCGGCGGACTGCTCCTGCAGCATGGTCGCGAATTCGGTCGCCTTGATCGAAACGTCGATCCCGGCTTCGGCTGCCATCGCCTGCACCACCTGCATCAGCTGCAGCTGCACCGGGTTGTTGGCGGCCTGGATTTCGACCTTGATGCCGTCAAGACCGGCTTCGGCCAGCAGCGCCTTGGCCGCATCCACATCGCGCGCCGGCACCGGGTTGGTCTGGTCATACCAGGGCGAGGTCGGCGGGAACGGCTGGTTACCGGCCGCATAGACGCCTTCGAACACCACCTGGTTGATCACCTCGCGGTCGATCGCCAGCGACAGGGCCTGACGCACGCGCTGGTCCTTGCCGAACGGGGTTTCCGAGCGCGCGCCGTTGTTCACGTTCACGGTGATGCCCTGATAGCCAAGGCTCGTCGCCGCCGAAAACGCCAGATTGCCATCGGCCTTGACGCCCGCCACATCAGAGGGTGCCAGACGCTCCAGCATGTCCAGATCGCCGGAACGCAGGTTGGCCAGACGCACGGTGGTATCCGGGATCGGCAGGAAGATCAGCCGGTCGAAACTGTAGCTGCCCGCGTCATAATGCTCGGCGAATTTCTCAAGCACGATCCGGTCCTGCTGGATCCGCTCGACGAACTTGTAGGGGCCGGAACAGACCGGGCTGTTGGCCAGCTCAAGGCCCTTTTCGGCGGCTGCCGTCGGCGAGATCATCATGCCCGCACGGTCCGACAGCTGCGCGATCAGCGTGGCATCGGGGGTCTTGAGGTTGAATGTCACCTCGTAAGGTCCTGTTGCCACGACGGTTTCCACCGACGACAGCTCGGACTTGCGGCGGCTTTCCGGCAGCGTGGTCGACCGCTCGATATTGGCCACGACCGCTTCGGCATTGAAGGGCGTGCCGTCATGGAACAGCGCGTCCTCGCGCAGTTTCATGGTCAGGGTCTTGCCCTCGTTCGACCATTCCCAGGATGTCGCGAGTTCGGGAATGAACTGCAGGTCCGGTGTGATGTTCACCAGCTTGTCGCAGAGGGATTCGAACACGATCCGCCCCACGAAGGTCCGCGCCTGGTCGGTATCCAGCGCATCGGGGTCTTCCTGCAGGCCGATCCGCAGATCGGCGGCCTGGGCGGCGCTTGCCATCGCGACCGACGCGAGAAGCGTGGTCATCAGCTTTCTTATCGTCATGGGGTGGTCTCCTTGCTGTTGGTCAGGTTTTTTCCGTGAGTGTGGTCGGACTGAAAAACGGTATCGCCAGCGCCCCCCTGCGAAGCGGCGCGGTACAGCGCGAAACGAGCCTCGGCGGCGGGGCTGCGGCGGGATTCGCGCGCCAGCGGCAGATCGGGCGCGGGCAGCGTGGCGTGATGATGGCAGGCCACCTGATGATCCTTGCCCTCCAGCACCGGGCGCGTGGTGCGGCACAGATCGGTCGCATGCGGGCAGCGGGTGTGGAACTTGCAGCCCGCCGGTGGATTGGCGGGCGATGGAATATCGCCGCCCAGGACCTTGCGCCCCGCGGCGCTGCCGGGCACGGGCACCGGAATGGCAGCCAGCAGGGCCTGGGTGTAGGGATGGCGCGGCGCGGTGAACAGGTCTTCGGTCCGCGCCAGTTCGACCACCTCGCCCAGATACATCACCGCGATCCGGTCGCTCATGTGGCGGATCACGGCAAGGTCATGCGCGATGATCACAAGGGTCAGGCCGAATTCCTGTTTCAGGTCTTCCAGCAGGTTCACGATCTGCGCCTGCACCGACACATCCAGCGCCGAAACAGGTTCGTCCCCGATCACCAGCTTGGGCCCCGAGGCCAGCGCGCGCGCGATGCAGATGCGCTGCCGCTGCCCGCCCGAGAATTCATGCGGATACCTGTCCGCCATTTCCGGGCGCAGACCGACGCGGGCCATCAACTCGGCCACCTTGCGGCGGCGCGCGGCGGCGTCCAGCCCGGTATGCAGGCGCAGGGGTTCTCCGATGATCGTCTCGACCGTCATGCGCGGGTTCAGCGCGGAAAACGGATCCTGAAAGATGAACTGAAGCTCGGACCGCAGGGCGCGCATCGCCCCCGCGCCCAATTTCGTCAGATCCTGCCCCTCGTGGATCACGCTGCCCTCGCTGGGGTCGATCAGGCGCAACAAAAGCCGGGCCAGGGTGGACTTGCCGCAACCGCTTTCGCCGACGATGGCAAATGTCTCGCCACGGCGCACCTGCAGCGAGACGCCATTGACCGCATGGATCGTCGTGGTTTTCGCGAACAGCCCGCCGCCCTGGGTGAACCGTTTGTGCAGGTCGACCGCTTCCAGAATGATATCGCTCATGCGGCCCCCACCATCGTATCCAGCGGCGCGCGCAGGCAGGCCACCCGTTGCCCTGCCCCCATATCGGACAGGCCGGGCCGCGCGGCGCGGCAGGCCTCCTGCACAAAGGGGCAGCGCGATGCAAAACGACACCCCTGCGGCATGGCCGCAGGCAAAGGCACCGCACCGGGAATGGTCAGCAACCGGCCTTGACGCCCGGCAATTGCCGGCATCGACCCCATCAGCCCCAGCGTATAGGGATGCTGCGGCTCGTCGAAGATCCGCGCCACGGGGCCGCTTTCCACGATACGGCCCGCATACATCACCGCCACGTCATCGGCGATTTCGGCCACCACACCCAGATCATGGGTGATCATCAGCAGCGCGGCACCCGTGTCGTCCTGCAATTCGCGCATCAGATCAAGAATCTGCGCCTGAATGGTCACATCCAGCGCGGTCGTCGGTTCATCGGCAATCAGCAGTTCGGGATCATTGGCCAATGCCATGGCGATCATCACGCGCTGGCGCATGCCCCCAGACATCTGGTGCGGATAGTCGTCCAGCCGCTTTTCGGCGGCGGGCATCCGCACCTTGCGGAACATCTCGAGCGCGCGGTCGCGCGCCTCGGCGGGTGTGCAGCCCTTGTGGCGGCGCACCGCTTCGGCCACCTGATGGCCCACGGTAAAGGCCGGGTTCAGGCTGGTCATCGGCTCCTGAAAGATCATCGCCATACGGTTGCCGCGCAGATCCTCGATCTCGGCTTCGGGAAGGTCCAGCAGGTTGCGCCCGTTGAAGCGGGCATGGCCCTGGGTCACGGTCGCCGCGCGCTTGGGCAACAGCCCCATGATCGCCAGCGATGTAACGGACTTGCCGCAACCGGATTCCCCCACAAGGCACAGGGTCTTGCCGCGTTCGATGGAAAAGCTGACGCCGTCGATCAGATCCACGGGCTGGCCGCGAAAGCGGATCGACAGGTCGCGCACATCAAGGACGGGATCAGGATACGTCATCAAGCGCCTCCAGCGAAGTCAGCCTGAGGATACCGTCGTTCAGCGCCATGATATGGGTCCGCATCGCCGCACCGGCGCGCACGGGGTCATGATCAGCGATCGCATCCACCAGTTCGCGGTGCTGGCGCGCATATTGCGCAAGTACTGCACGGCTGCGCGCACGTTCGCGCAGGGCGCGCCACGCATCATCATGGCGGGCACGATCCATCGAGTCGAAGATCATCAGAAAGAAACGGTTACCCGCCGCGCGGGCAATCTCGCGGTGCAGGGCGGAATCCCACAATTCGCGCCCGTCCGCATCGCCCGAATTCTCGAGCCGTGTCAGGATATCGCGCATCCGCGCCACATCCGCCGCAGAAGCGCGCAATGCGGCCAGTTGCGCCAGTTGCGGCTCGACCCGCAGGCGCACTTCCATCACTTCGGTGAAATTGGCCTCGGGTGCGCCGATCTCGTCCAGCGTATCAGGCCGCGGCCCTGCGAAAGTACCCGCCCCCTGCCGACGCCAGACCAGCCCCTCGGCCTCCAGCACCTCAAGCGCGCGACGCACCGAACGGCGGCTGATGCCCAGCGTTTCGGCCAGCTGACGTTCGGTCGGAATGCGATTGTCGCCAGTGGCCGGGACGTCACGCAAAACCGCGCGCAAACGCTCCAGCGCCAGGGAAGAGTTATCGCGATCACGTTCGGACATGCCGGACCTTTTGAACCAATTTGGAATGGGTTCACTATTGGCATCGCGCGGTGCTTACGCAAGGAAAAAACCTGTCTCTTTCCGAATATGTAATTTCTGCAAAGTTTCTGACTGTTAATGCTGGTTTTTTCATCATCGAAGCCCAGCGATGCGCGTCAGGCGAACCATTCTTGAACCATTCATGTGATTCGAATCATGGATTGGTCCGATTTGTCTTGCGAGGGTATTGCCAAGTCCCGCCGATCACTTAAGCTTGCAGCCAAACACACATTTGAAAGGGTTTGGACATGACTTGGCTTGCATCATCGGTGATGGGTCGGCGCGGTGTTGCGCGGGCGCATGAAGGCGCCACACACTTCCTGAGCGAGGCCGCGCAGGGGCAGTTCCATTACGTCTACGGACCCTATGCCGATCCGGTTATGCACATCGCGCCCGGCGATGTGGTTGCGGTCGAAACACTCGATGCCTTCGGCGGCGCGGTCAAGACCGAGGATGATCTGCCCTCCAAGGTGCTGAACATGCCCTTCGTCAATCCGCAGAACGGCCCCATCGCCGTTGAGGGCGCGCAAAAGGGTGATGTGCTGGCGGTCCATATCAAAAGCCTGCTGCCACGCGGGCCGCAGCCTGCGGGCACAACCGCGCTGATCCCCGACTTTGGCGGGCTGGTGGCCAGCAGCCTTACCCATCTGAACGCGCCGATCACAGAGCGCGTCAAGAAGATGGAGGTCACGCCCGATGGCGTGAAATTCTCGGACCGGATCACCCTGCCCTACGAGCCTTTCGTGGGCACGATGGGGGTATCGCCCGAGCTTGAGGCGATCTCGTCCCTTGTGCCGGACTATTACGGCGGCAACATGGATCTGCCCGATGTGGCCCCCGGTGCGGTGATCTATTTCCCCGTGCAGCGCGATGGTGGCTATTTCTTCATCGGTGATTGCCATGGTCGGCAAGGCGATGGCGAACTCTGCGGAGTGGCGGTGGAAATCCCCGCCACGGTCACCGTGCAGATCGACCTGATCAAGGGCTGGTCCATTCCGGGCGTGCGGCTTGAGACCGAGGATTTCATCATGGCCGTGGGCAGCGCCCGCCCGATGGAGGATGCCGCGCGCATGGCTTACCGCGACCTGATCCGCTGGATGGTCGAGGATTACGGCTTTGAGGAATCCGAGGCCTATTTCCTTGCGACACAGGCCGGAAAGATGCGCGTGGGCAATATGGTGGACCCGAAATACTCGCTGGGTGCCTCGATGCTGAAGAAATATCTCGCCTGAGACCGGGCAGAACAAGGGAGACGACCAAGATGGATCTGGGATTGAAGGGCAAGCGCGTGCTGGTCACGGGCGGCACAAAGGGGATCGGCCTGCATTGCGCCGAGATTTTCGCGGCCGAGGGCGCGGCCGTATCGGTCTGCGCGCGCGACGCAGGCGGCGTGACGGCCACGGTCGAGGCGCTCAAGGCCAAGGGCGCCAATGCCTTTGGCCGCGCGGTCGATGTATCAAACGCCCATGCGCTGAAAGCATGGGTGCAGGACAGCGCCGCCGCACTGGGCGGGATCGACATGGTGGTGGCGAACGTCTCCGCGCTGGCTGTCGCCGATGACGAGGCGGCATGGCAGGCGGGCTATGAGACGGACATGATGCATTCGGTCCGCCTTGTGAATGCCGCGATGCCCTGGCTGGAAAAATCCGATGCCGCCTCGATCACGCTGATCTCATCCGTGTCGGGGCGCGAGGTCGATTTCACCGGCCCCGCTTACGGCGCGTTCAAGGCCGCCCTGGTGCATTACGCGCAAGGTCTGGCGATGAAGCTGGCGCCCAAGGGCATCCGCGCCAATACCGTATCGCCGGGCAATACCTACTTCGACGGCGGCATCTGGCAGTCGATCGAAAAGAACAACCCCGCCCTGTTTGCCGAGGCGCTGGGGATGAACCCGATGGGGCGTATGGCCAAACCCGAGGAAATCGCGCGGGGCGTGGTGTTCCTTGCCTCGCCCGCGTCCAGCTTTACCAGCGGCACCAATCTGGTGATCGACGGGGCGCTGACCAAGGGCGTGCAGCTGTAAGCGCGCTTACCTTTCGAACTGTTCCGGCCCTGTCACCACGGTGGCGGGGCCATCCAGCAGATGGCCTGCGGCGGCGAAAAAGCCCTGTGATCCCGCGCCATTGTTGTGCCGGTCCATCGCCGCGCGATCGGCAAAGCGTTCATGGGTGACAAAGACACAAGGATCATCGGCGCTTTGCGTGACGAAAAAGCTGGCCGTGTCCGGCTCATGCGCGCGAACGTGATCACCCACCTTCAAGAGTTCAGCCTTGACGGTCTCCTCCTGCCCCTTCTGGGCGCGCAATATCGCGGTCAGGGTGAACATCGGTCTTTACCCTCCTGATCAGCCGGACAGGCCCAGATCGGCCATCATCTTGTCACGCATCACGAATTTCTGCGGCTTGCCGGTCACGGTCATCGGCATTTCGGCCACGAAACGGATGTAGCGCGGCACCTTGTAATGGGCGATCTTGCCCCGGCACCAGTCGCGCAAGCCCTCTTCGGTCATCACCGCACCGGGGCGCAGGATCACCCAAGTTGCAACCTCCTCGCCGTATTTCGGGTCGGGCAGGCCAAAGACCTGCGCCTGCGAGATATCGGGATGGGTGGTCAGGAAATCCTCGACCTCGGCGGGATAGACATTCTCGCCGCCACGGATCAGCATGTCCTTGGACCGGCCCGTGATCCGGCAATAGCCCTCGGCGTCGATGGTGGCCAGATCCCCGGTATGCATCCAGCCACGCTGGATCGCCTCGGCGGTGCGTTCGGGATCGTCCCAATAGCCTTTCATCACCAGATAGCCGCGCGTCAGCAATTCGCCCTGCTGGCCAATGGGCAGGGCGTGCCCGTCGGGGCCGACCACCTTGCATTCGGCATGGGGCTGGATGCGCCCCACCGTCGACACGCGCCGGTTCACCGGATCGTCCACGGCGGATTGGAACGAGATCGGGCTGGTTTCGGTCATGCCGTAGCCGATGGTGATCTGGCGGCAATGCATCCGCTCCATCACGCGGCGCATCAGGGGTTCGGGGCAAGGTGCGCCCGCCATGATCCCGGTGCGCAGGCTGCGCATGTCGAAGCTGTCGAAGTCGGGATGATCCAGCATGGCCTGAAACATCGTCGGCACGCCATGCAGCGCGGCGCAGCCTTCGGCGTCGATGGCGGCCAGCGTGTCGCGCGCATCGAAGGCCTCGCCGGGGATGACCATCTTCGCGCCATAGGAGCAGGCCGCAAGATTGCCCAGGACCATGCCGAAGCAATGGTAGAATGGCACCGGGATGCACAGACCCTCGCCCGGTTGAAGGCGCATGGCGCGGGCGGTGGAAATCGCGTTGTTCACGATATTGCGGTGGCTGAGTGTCGCCCCCTTGGGCGCGCCCGTGGTGCCGGAGGTGAACTGGATGTTGATCGCGTCATCGGGATGCAGGCTGGCGCTGATCGCATCAAGCCGCGCGCGCACCGCGCGATTGCCCCGCTCCATCAGCTCCTCAAACGCCAGCGCACCGGGGCGCGGCTTGGGGCCCATCTGCACCACCGCGCGCAGCTTGGGCAGGCGCTTGGCGCGCAAACGGCCCGGCGGGCACTGGGCCATTTCGGGGGCAAGTTCCGCCAGCATCGCCATGTAGTCCGAAGTCTTGAACTGCGGCGCCACGATCAGGCAGGACACGCCCGCCTTGTTCAGCGCATACTCCAGCTCGGACGTGCGATAGGCCGGATTGATCGTCACCAGAATCGCGCCGATCCGCGCCGTGGCGAATTGCGCCAGCAACCATTCGGGCCGGTTGGGCGACCAGATGCCCACGCGGTCACCCTTGTAGACCCCGATCGACAACAGGCCCGCCGCCAGCCGGTCAATCAGGCGGGCAAACTCGGCATAGCTCCAGCGGTCACCGGTCTGGCGGAACACTGCCGCCGTTCTTGGCCCGTGACGGCGCACCACCTCGGCCATGAAGGCGGGGATCGTCGCCTCGATCAGCGGGCGATCCGTGGCGCCCGCCACATGCGACAGCCCGTTTGCAGGGCGGATGCCCGGCCGCGATGTGACCCTTGCCGACATATGTCCGTTCCAGTCCCGTCTTACATCTTGCGCCAGTCGCCGGCCTGTTCGAAGGCACCCGCCGCGCGGTAGATCGTGCTTTCCTCGTAGCGCCGTCCGATCAGTTGCAGACCGATAGGCAGACCGTCGGACATTCCGCAGGGGATCGACATGGCCGGATGGCCCGTCACGTCGAAGGGCGAGGTATTGGGCAGCATCTCGAACGCGCGCTGCGTCCAGAGCGCAAGCGACGCATCCGCCGGCGGCAGCGGCGTCGCCTTCATCGGCGTCGTGGGCATCAGCAGCAGATCATACGAGGCCAGCACCTTGTTGTATTCCTCGCGCAGTTGCCGCGCGAGGTTCTGCGCCTTGGCGTAATAGCGCCCGCGCGTGTGCTTGAGGTGATATTGCCCCACGAACATCGAGATCTTGAGTGTGTCGGACAGTTCGTCCGCGCGGCTGCGCCAGTTGGAATGATAATCCAGCAAGGAGGTTGTATAAAGCCCCTCCCACCCGGTGCCAAAGCCATTGCCCAGCATCATCTGGTTGGTCAGACCTTCCAGCCCGATGGGCGTCCAGATCGCAGGCCCATGCAGGTGCCACGGGATCGAGATATCGTCCACCGTGGCCCCCAGACGGCGGAACATCTCGGCCCCGGCGCGGACTGACGCATCCACATCCGCCTCGGATTGCGGATGCCCGAAGCCTTCCTTGACCACCCCGATCCGCAGGCCCGAGACACCCCGATTGACCGAGGCGGTGTATTTGTCAGTGCGCACGTCATACTGGCGCGGGTCCAGACCATCGGCCCCGGCGATCACCTCCAGCATCAGGGCGTTGTCCATGACGTTCTGGGTCATCGGCCCGGTATGGTCGATCGTGTTCTCGATCGGCATGATGCCGGAATAGGGCACAAGCCCGTGGGTGGGTTTCATCCCGTAGATACCGCAAAAGGACGCGGGCATGCGGATCGACCCGCCCTGATCGCCACCGATGGCCATATCCACCAGCCCGGCCCCGACCAGCGCGCCCGACCCCGAGGAGGATCCGCCCGCCGAATACCCATGCTTGTGCGGATTGTGCACCGCCCCGGTCGCATTGGTATGGCTGCCACCTGACAGGCAGAAGTATTCGCAATGCGCCTTGCCCACGATGGTGGCACCTGCATCCAGCAGCCGCGTCACGATGGTGGCGTCGATATCGGGAGTATAGCCCTTGAGGGTCGCGGCCCCGTTCATCATCGGCACACCGGCCAGACAGACGTTATCCTTGAGCGCGATGGACCGGCCCAGCAGCGGCCCGCGCGGCGCGCCCTTGATATCGGTCTTCACGTACCAGGCGTTCATCGGGTTCTCGTCCGGCGTCGGCCGATAACCCGAGGTGCGCGGATACAGCACCGGCGGCAGGTAATCGGGCAGCGCATCCACGATGTCATAGGCATCCAGCGTGCCCTGCATCACGTCGAGGAATTCCTGCACCCGCGCATCCGACATGTGCATGCCCAGTTCTTCCACGATTGCCTTCATCTGCGTATGGGTTGGGCGCTGGACGGTCATGTAGGACATCCTTTCTTGCAACGGTGCCGGGGTGGCGGATCTTTGGGCGGGTGCGGCGGCACCCGGTCTGGGGGCCGTGGCCTGCGGCGTCGGCGCTGATGCGGCCTTGTCCGGCTTGAAGGCCGCCATGCCGCCTGCGGCAGGCTTGCCATTGCCGCCTCCCGCGCCGAGGCCGGTGAACTCCTCGATCAGGGCAGGATCAGCCGCTTCCGAGCCCGAAACCTCGCCCATGATCTTGCCCTTCTGGATCAGCAGCACGCGATCCGACAAGGCGGTGATGAAATCGAGGCTCTGCTCGACCAGAACGATGCTCAGCCCCTCGCGGCGGTTGAGTTCCTTCAGCAGGTCGATGATCTCGTCGATGATCGAGGGCTGAATGCCCTCGGTCGGCTCGTCCAGCAGGATCAGGTCCGGCTCGGACACAAGGCAGCGGGCCAGCGCCAGCAATTGCTGTTCGCCCCCCGACAGCGCGCCACCGTCCCGCTCCAGCAGACGCTCAAGGCGCGGGAAATCCGCCAGCACCCGGTCGATGGCGCTGTCCTCGTCCAGATCATGCGCGGCGATGCCCATCCGAAGGTTGTCGCGCACGCTGAGATTGGGAAAGATCCCCCTGCCCTGCGGCACATAGCCGATGCCAAGCTGCGCGCGCCCCGATGACCGCTGCCGCCCGATATCCTGCCCGTCGAAGATCATGCTGCCGCCCGAGGCCGGGATGATCCCCATCAGCGTCTTGAGCAGCGTGGACTTGCCCATGCCGTTATGGCCCAGGATGCCCAGGATCTCGCCATCGTTCACCGACAGGTCGATGCCATGCAGCACCGGCACGCGGCCATAACCGGCGCGCAGCCCCGAAATCTTCAGAAGCGCGCTCATGCCCGATGCCCCAGATAAACTTCGCGGGCGCGCTTGTCGGCGGAAATCGCCTCCATCGTGTCCTGCATCAGGATGCGTCCTTCATGAAACAGCGTCACCGTGCGCGAGATCATGCGGATGAACTGCATGTCATGCTCCACCACGATCAGGGCCGAGGTCTTGTTGATCTCTTCGATCAGCTCGGCGGTTCTGTAGGTTTCCTCGTGGGTCATGCCGGCGGCGGGTTCGTCCAGCAGCACCAGCCAGGGCTCTGCCGCCACGACCATGCCCAGTTCGACCCACTGGCGTTGCCCGTGGGCCAGCCGCCCCACCAGCGTGCGACGGATATCGCCCAGTTGCAGCCGCTCGATGGTGTCGGCCGTCAGCACGCGGGCGCGCGCATCGCCATGCCAGCGGCGGGCCGACAGCCAGATATTCTCTTCTGCGGTCAGCCCGTCAAAGACGTTTGGCACCTGCGTCTTGATGCCGACACCCAGGCTTGCGACCTGAAAGGGTTCGGCGCCCGTCATCTCCTGCCCGCGGATCAGCACCTCGCCCGAGGTGGGGACAAGCTGCCCCGTCAGGCATTTGAAAAAGGTCGACTTGCCCGCGCCATTGGGCCCGATCAGGCAGCGCAATTCCCTGTCGAACAGGGTGAAATCCACCTGATCCACCGCGCGCACACCGCCGAAATGCATGCACAGGTCACGGGTCTCGACCACCACATCTCCGCGTTGCCGTGTCATTGCGTGCCCTCCGCGCGGCTGCCGCGCCGCCGCCGTGCCCGCGTGGGGGCCTTCTTGCGGCGGGCATTGACCCAGTCGATGATCGTGGGGGCGACGCCCTTGGGCACCAGCAGCACGAAGATGATCAGGATCACACCCAGTACAAGGTTGTTGTTCAGCACGGTCTGCCCGCCAAGCGCAGAGGTCAGGTAGAACAGCGCGAAGGTGGCGCCCACCGGCCCGATCAGCGTGCCGCGCCCGCCCACGATCACCCAGATGATCGTCAGCGCCGCATTATAGAGGTTGAACACATCCGGTGTGATCCGCCCCACGCCATTACAGAACAGCACCCCCCCGATGGCGGCGATGCCCGCCCCGATGGTGAAGATGCCCAGCTTGTAGGCGCGGATGTCATAGCCCAGAAGTTCGGCGCGCAGCTCGTTCTCGCGGATCGCCACGCAGACGCGGCCGAACTTGGTGTTCACCAGCCAGCCCACGAAGACATAGCACAGGATCAGCGCCGCCATCGCCACGTAGAAGACCTGCTCGGGAAACAGGAAGGACGAGGTGTTCCACGGCAGGTTGATGGGCGGTGAGGACACGCCGTTGAAGCCGCCCAGCAGCGCGTTGCCGATCTTGTATTCCGGCCCCGAGGTGCGCCGGATCAGCGAGAAGAAGATCAGCGTCACGGTCAGGGTGATCACGCCCAGATAGACGTCGGACACCCGTCCATAGAAGATGAAATACCCAAGGGCTGCGGCAAAGGCCGAGGTGACCAGCACCGCCATCAGGATCGCCCAGGTCGAGCCGCCAAAATTGATCGCCGAGATCGTATAGACATAGGCGCCCAGCCCGAAGAAGGCGACCTGCCCGAAGCACAGGATCCCGCCATAGCCCCAGATCAGCGCAAGGCTGAGGGCCAGCACCGCAAGTGCGATGGCCGTGGTCAGGTTGATGATCGTGAAAAGCTGCAGCACGCTGGGGGCGGCGAACATGAAGATCACACCCAGCAGGGCATAGACGAAGGTCGGGCGCATCTGGCGCAACATGCCGCTGTTCATAGCGATTTCCGGAAGAAGCGGCCCGTGATCCCGCGCGGCATCAGGCGCAGCAGGATGATGGCGGCCAGAAGAAGCGCGATCTCACCGAAGGTGGATCCCGCGATGAACGAGAAGATGCCGTTTATCCCGCCCAGCAGGATCGATCCTGCCGTGGTGCCCGCAAGGATCGCCGAGCCGCCCGAGATCACGGTGATGAAGGCCTTGGCGATATAGGTGGCCCCGATCGTGGGCAGAACCCCCGTCATCGGCGCCAGCAGCCCGCCTGCAAGGCCGGATACGGCCGCACCCAGCCCGAAGGTAATCATGTAGATCCGGCTGGTCGACACCCCCAGCGCCGAGGCCATCTCGGCGTTCTGCATGGTGCCGCGCGCCAGCAGGCCCAGCTTGGTGAAGCGCAGGGTCAACCAGACCGCGAACAGCAGAATGATGGTCACGACGACAAGGAACAGCTCGTAACCCGATGCGGAATAGTCACCGATCCGCACCACGCCCAGCGGCGGGGACACGGTCGTTCCGGTCGAGGCTCCGAAGATCGAGGTCACGATCCCCACCAGCAGCAGCGACAGGCCCCATGTGGCCAGCAGCGTGTCCACCATGCGCCCGTAGAGCCAGCGGATCAGCAAGCGTTCCACAATGACGCCGATGCTTCCGACCACCAGCGGCGCAAGGATCAGCATGGACACCCAGATGTTGATCCCGGCATTCGTGGCCACGACGACCGTATAGCCGCCCAGCATCAGGAATTCGCCATGCGCAAGGTTGATGACCCGCATCATGCCGAAGATGATCGCCAGACCGAGGCTGATCAGCGCGAGGTTCGAGATCACATAGATCAGCTGGAACAGGACGGCGACGACAAAATCCACGTAATGCGCTCCGAGGCAAGGGGGTCCGGCCCCGGGGGCCGGACCCGCATTGTGTTATTCGATCCCGGCTGCAGCCAGACCGTTTTCAAAAAGGAAGGTGGACTGATCGGGATTTGCCACGAGGTCACAGACCAGCTGCGTATCCGCAGGCGGCTGGGCTTCGTAGGATTCCACGATGTTCCATTTCTGGTCCTTCAGATCGCCGATATAGACGTTCATGTTGCAGTGGTTGGTCTGCGCATCGACCGTCACGGCGCCAGAGGGTCCGTTGTAGGTCAGCCCCGAGCGCAGCGCCTCGATCACCGGGTCGCGGTCGGGTGTGCCGGCCATCTTCACCGCTTCGGCCCAGAGCATCGCACCCTCGTAAGAACGCACGGCCAGTTCGTTCATCACCGGACGGCCCGCGCCCAGACGCGCCTCAAGCCGCGACAGGAACTCGGTATTGGTCGGGTTGTCCGCGCCCTCGAAATAGGAATAGGACGCGATGATGCCGTCGCCCTCCTCAGCCGAGATCAGCGTCTGCTCGTTGCCGACGCCGAAGGTGGTCGAGGCGATGGGGATCTCCTTGTTCATGCCCGCCGCCGCATACTGGCGGTAGAAGGACACATGCGCGCCACCCACAAGGGCCGAGATCACGAAATCAGGCTTGGCGGTCTGTATCTTGTTGATGGTCGGGCCGAAGTTGGTGACATCCAGCGGGAAGAATTCCACATCCAGCGTCTCGCCGCCGTTTTCCTTGACGAAGCGCTGCATCCACTGCGCGGTGATCTGGCCATAGTTATAGTCAGCCGCGACGATATAGACCTTCTTGCCCCATTTGTTCATCGCATAGGGCACGACCTTGGCCACGGTCTGCGCCGGGGTCGAGCCGGTGCAGAAGGTGTTGTAGTCGCACACGCCGCCCTCGTACTGGGTGTTGTAGAAATAGAGGGTCTTGAAGCGCGCCAGCGTCGGGCGGATCGCCTCGCGGCTGGCCGATGTGATGCCCGCATGCACGGTATGGGCACGATCGCCCGCAGCGGCCTGGGTGGCATATTGGGTGTAGAACTGGATCGTCGACTGGGCGTCGTACAGTTTCAGTTCGACCTCGCGGCCCAAAAGGCCACCGGCGGCGTTAATGTCGTCGATCGCCATCTTGGTGGTCTCGGCCATCGGTGCGCCATAGATGTCGAGGCCCCCTGAAAGGTCGAGGATCGAGGCGAAGATGATCTTGTCGCTACCCTGTGCGCGCCCGATGATCGGGGCCGATGACAGGGCCAGTGCGGAAGATCCGGCAAGAAAACTCCTACGCGAAAAAGTCATGGCAGTCTCTCCTGTTGGGGTTGTGACGAATGCGGATGGCACCTTGGCCGCGCGCATCAGTCCTTGGTGCCGGACGTTTTGCCGTCCGTTTTCGTCGCGCGGGCGGACCCGCTGCTGCGGCGGTCCAGTTGCGAGGTCACGCCGCGCACACCGTCCCCGATGTTCATGCCCACTTCCTCGCCCAGCCGCTGCACGGCCGGAAGCTGAAGCGCCATCGACAGCACGCCATCGACCAGCTGGTTGACCGTGCTGCCATCGCCGCCACCGCCCTCGCCGCCCGAGCCGTGCGAATGGCCCATGCCGGTGATATGGTTGATGCGGATGCTTTCGATCTTCTCGGCGGGCTTGAGCATCCGCTCGACCACCTCGGGAAGGGTGCGGATGCGCGCCTCGTCCAGCTTCATCGCCATCAGTTCGCTGCTTTGCGCATTTTCGGCCTCGATCACGGCGGCGCGGCCCTTGGCTTCTGCCATCAGCTTGGCCTTCTGCGCCTCGGCGCGGTCCAGCATCGCCTTTGCCTCGGCCTCGGCCATGGCCAGCATGGTGCCCACTTCGGACCGCACGCGGGTGTCGTCAACCTCGGCCTGTTCGGTGGCGCGGATCAGCGCCAGCACCTTTTCGCGGTCGGCGGCAGCCTGTTCGCGGATGGTGCGCACCTTCTCTTCGGCCTCGGCCCCAGCGGCAGTGGCGGCGATCGCCTCGGCCTCGGCATGGGCTTCCTCGACGCGCTTGGCCGCAAGACGCACGGCATTCTCGGTCTTGGCCAGCGCGGTTGCCAGTTCCGCCGCAAGGCTTTGTTCGCGCAATTCGCGGTCCTTGCTGATCTCGGTCAGGCGCACCTCGCGTTCGCGGGCGATCCGTGCCGCCTCGCGCCGCTTTTCGGATGTGGCCTGTTCCTCGGCGGTTTCGGCCATCGAGCGCGAGCGCGCGATCTCGATCTCGCGCTGCTGGGTGATCATCGCCTCTTCTTCTTCGCGGCTGATGGTCAGCTTGCGCTTGGTGGCGTCCAGCTGGCTCTGGCGCACGGCCACTTCGGCATCGGCTTCGATGACGGCGCGTTCCTTCTTGTTGACCGCGATGATCTCGGCCAGACGGCGCATACCCAGCGCGTTGAAGGCGTTGTTTTCGTCAAGTGCGTGGAATGGCGTCTGGTCGATCCGGGTCAGTGAGACGGATTCCAGCAAAAGACCGTTCTGCGCCAGATTATCTGTCAGAACCTCGGACACTTCGCGGGCATAACCGGCCCGATTGTCCTGCAATTCGTCCATCGTGTAGCGCGCGGCAACCGACAGCATCGCATCGACCAGCTTGCCCTCAAGCGTTTCGGCCAGATCGGCAGAGCGGAAGGATTTGCCCGCCAGCGCCTGCGCCGCCGTGGCGACACCCTCGGCACTGGCCCGGACCCGGACATAGAATTCCGCGCCCACATCGACGCGCAGACGGTCCTTGGTGATGATGGATTTCGGCCCCAGCCGCTCGATCTCGAGCTTGGTGGTGCGCATGTTCACTTCGGAGACCTTGTGCAGGAAGGGCAATGCGATGCAGCCCCCATCCAGTACGACCCGCTGCCCACCGGCACCGGTCCGCACCAGGCTGACCTCTCGGGTGGCTTTGCGGTAGTATCGGTTCAGGAACAGGATCACCAGGATCGCCAGGACAACCGCAACGATCAATGTCACAAATACCGTCATTCCGTCATCTCCAGTGCCTTGCACATGGGAACGCCCGACAGGCGCACCCAACGATCATGATCCTCGATCAGGGACTTGGACAAACATATGTTTGTTCAGAAACTGACCCTAAGCTTATGATTAAAAACCTGTCAACACTCGTGAACGGGATTATTTGACGCTACGGCAATCGGTTCCGCGCTGGCAAGCGTCGTTTGCGCCCGCACGGCCCTCCGCGCAGGAACGGGAGCCGCCCCACGGCGAACCCGGCCACCCTTGAAAATGTTTGCAAGGTAACAAAAAACCCTTGGTTCATTGGTCCCGCAAGGGGCCTTCAGGGTCACGATCGGGCAATGACATCCAGACCGATTTTCAGAGCTTCGATCATGTCGTCCAGATTCATCGAGGCCAGATCAGCCCGCTGATGCATCTCAAGGCGGCTCTCGTCTGCCACTTCGTTAAGCAGCTCTGCCACCTGCGCGGGCAGATAGGGAAGATGGATGAAGCCGGAAATTGTATCGGGGTGATTCCGTATGCAATGGTGTCGCGACACATAGGTCGTGGCGTTGCACAGATAGGTGCCGGCACTGCCCGATTGGCGGCATGGCCGCCCCGAGGATCGGATCGCGGCCTGCATCGCATCGGCGGGCAAGGTCGTCAGATAGCCGTCCGGCCCGTCTTCCACCACCTTGCCGTTCTGGCGATGTCCCGCATTGTCCGGCAGTTCGAACCATGACCAGTTGGCGGCCATCCGTTCGATCCGGATCATCGTCTCGCCCGGCCACAGGCCCAACGACACAATCGCGCGGGGGCGGAGCGCGTCAATCAACGCCGGAAGGTCGCGCCTGACCTTGTGGAAGTCGACAGGAAGGCCCTGCCCCCGCACGGCCATGCCGCCGAATGTCATGCCGTCCAGCGCTTGCGCGACCTGCTCGGACGGGTTGGCGCTGCGGCCTGCATAGCTTTGAAAACCGGTAACGAGGATCATGGTCGTTTCCTTTCGCAAAAGCGGCATCGCCTGCCGTGGTGGCGATACGCCACCAAGGGCGATCCTGACGGGATTTGCGCGCGTCAGGCAAGCCCCCGATCCCCGCGCCATCCCTGCGCCCGAGGCGGGGCGCGGCCAGTTGTCCTTTGATCTTGTAAATATATTTGACAAGCAAAGCGTCCTCTGTTGGAGTGCTGCCAATGGACAGGACCGGGAGGAGACGGGCCGTCCAGAACAAGCAATCCCGCGCTGGCCTTGCCATGCTCGCGGAGACCATGCGCTTACAGGGAGGAACCGATGCGTAGAATTCTTTTGACCGGTGCGGTCGCAATGGCGGCCGTGGCCGGACAGGCCAATGCACAGCAGATCAAGATCATGACAGGCCCGCAGGGTGGATCGTGGTACCCGCTTGGCGGCGCGATCCAGTCGATGCTGTCGGATGATGGAATCGGCGTTCAGGTTCTGCCGGGTGGCGGTGTCGCCAACGCGCAGGGCGTTCAGGGCGGCCAGACCGACCTTGCCTTCGGCAACTCGATCTCGGTCGTGGATGCGCTGGAAGGCCGCGCGCCCTTCGAGGGCAAGGCTGACAACATCTGCCTGATGGCCACGCTCTATCCGCAGTATTTCCAGATGGCGGCCCCCAAGAACAGCGGCATCGCCTCGGTCGATGACCTGAAAGGCAAGCGCATCGTGACCCAGCCGGTGGGCAATACCGCCGAGCAGGTGATGCGCGCGATCCTGACGACCGCCGGCACCAGCTACGAGGACATGCGCAGCGTCGATTACGTCTCCTATTCGGATGGCGTGGGCCTTGTCCAGGACGGCAATGCCGACATGTTCAGCGCGGGCACGACCGCGCCCGCCTCGGCGATCATGGACCTTGCCAATTCGACCGACATCACGATGATCCCGCTGACCGAAGATTTCATTGGCAAGATGCGTGAGACCATCAATCCGGGCTACGCCTCGCTGACCATCGCGGCGGGCACCTATCCCGGTCAGGACGGTGACGTGACGGCCGTGGGTTACATGACCCAGCTGATCGGCCGCTGCGATCTGGACGATGCCGTGGTGACCGCCCTGATGACCAACCTGTGGGAATCGCGCGGCGATCTGGCCACGATCAGCGCCGCGATGCGCGACATCACCCTCGAGAAGATGATGGATCCGGGCGGCGTGCCGCTGCACGCAGCCGCCAAGGCCTTCTATGAGGCGAACGCGGGCAAATAAGCCCCGTTGACCGGCGGGCCGCCCTGCGCGGCCCGTCCCTACCCCTTAATTCTGGCGGATGAACGCGATGCAGGCACTTGATGTCTGGCTCCGGCGCCTGACCGTTGCGGTCGCGGTGTCGATGAGCCTTTTTCACCTCTACGTGGCGTGGTTCGGCCCTCCCAACGCCTTCACCTTGCGCGCGACCCATTTCGGCTTTGCCATGGCGCTGGCCTATCTGGCGCTGCCGATGACGGCGGCGCGCCGGGGCAAGGCGCCGGGGTTCATCGACATCGCCTTCATGTGCGCGGCCCTTGCCGCCGCCAGCTATCCGTTGATCAACCAGACCTATTTCAATACGCGCATGGCCTATGTCGGCCCGGTCTCGGTGATGGATCAGGTCTTTGCCGTGATGATGATGGTCACCATCCTCGAGGCGACGCGCCGCGCGATCGGCTTCATCCTGCCGCTGACCGCGCTGATCTTTCTGTCCTATCAGGTCTTCTTCACACAGGCCGATCTGGTGCGGCTGCTGGAATATCAATACATGACCACAGATGCGCTGTTCGGCGTGCCCGCGCAGGTCTCAGCCACCTATGTGGTGCTGTTCGTGATCTTCGGCGCGATGGCCGAACGGTTCGGCATCGGCAAGCTGTTCATGGATTTCGCGCTGGCGCTGACCGGCCATGCGGCGGGCGGACCCGCCAAGGTGGCGGTCGTGACCTCAGGGCTTTTCGGGTCCGTGTCGGGGTCTGCCGTGGCCAATGTCATGACCACCGGCACCTTTTCGATCCCGCTGATGAAGCGCATCGGGTATCGCCCGCAATTCGCGGGCGCCGTCGAGGCCGTCGCCTCGACCGGTGGGCAGATCATGCCGCCGATCATGGGGGCCGCCGCCTTCGTCATGGCCGAATTCATGGGGGTCAGCTATCTGACGGTGGCGGGCTATGCGCTGCTGCCCGCCCTTCTGTATTTTCTGGCCGTGTTCCTGGCCGTGCATTTCGAGGCGCGCAAGCGCGGCATGAAGGGCCTGCCCAAGGCGGACCTGCCGCGCGTCGGTAAGGTCCTCAAGGACGAGGGGCATCTGTTCCTGCCGCTTGTGGTGATCATCGGCATGCTGATGAGCGGCTATTCCGCGCCCTTCTCGGCGCTGTGCGGGATCCTGTCGATCCTGCCCGTGGTGCTGATGCGCAAGACCACCCGCCACGAGGTGACGCTGCCCAAGGTGATCGAGGCGCTGGAATCCGGTGCCGTCAATTCGGTTGCGGTGGCGCTGGCCTGTGCCACGGCGGGCATCGTGATCGGCGTGATCGCGCAGACCGGTCTGGGTCTGACCTTCACCGGTCTGGTCAAGGCGGCGGCGGGTCAGCAGCTGATCTTCGCGCTGATCCTGACGATGATCGCGGGCATCGTGCTGGGCATGGGCATGCCGACCACGCCCGCCTATATCGTGCAGGTGGCGCTGCTGGTGCCCGCGCTGGTCAACATGGGCGTCAGCATTCCGGCGGCGCATATGTTCGTCTTCTACTACGCGATCTTGTCCGCGATCACGCCACCCGTGGCCATCGCGGTCTATGCCGCCTGCGGTATCGCGCAATCCCCGGTCATGGCCACATCCTGGATGGCGGTGCGGCTGGGGCTGACCGGCTACATCATCCCCTTCATGTTCGTCTTCGGCCCCTCTCTGCTGATGATCGGCACATGGACCGAGATCGTGCTGACCGCCTTCAGCGCCACGATGGGGGTGACTTTCCTTGCGGCGGGTCTGGCCGGGTTCCTTCTGCGACCCACGGGCTGGATCGCGCGCGGCCTGCTGGTGGCGGCGGCGCTGACGCTGATCAATCCGGGGCTTCTGACCGATGCGATCGGCCTTGCGCTGGCGCTGCTGGCCTTGCTGATCAACTCGCGCGAACGCTCGGACGCATGGGACGAGGAAGCAGACGCCCCCCGCGTCAGCCTGTCTGAAACCCTCAAGGCCGAGGCCGCGCAACGCGCCAAACGCTGAGCCCGCGGCGCAATCATCAGAAACGACAAAGCCGGAGGGTCACCCCTCCGGCTTTTTCACGGGCTGGACCGGAGGGGCGCGCGCCTAGCGCCCTTTGTCCTTGCGCCATGCGGCGAAGGTTTCGGCATGTTCGGGCTTCGTGCCGGGATAGAGCCCGATGATCGAGGCACCTGCCTTGACCTGTTCGACGACGAAATCCTCGTAGACGGTCATCTCGGCGGCCTCGGCTGCAACCTCGGCGGCGATGTCCTGCGGGATCACGATGACGCAATCGGCATCGCCCACGATGATATCGCCGGGAAAGACCGGCGCATCGCCGCAACCGATGGGCACGTTCAGATCCAGCGCCTCGTGCAGGGTCAGGTTCGTGGGACTGGAGGGGCGCGCGTGATAGGCGGGGATGTCCAGCCCGCCGATATCCTGCGCGTCGCGGAAACCGCCGTCGGTCACCACGCCTGCGGCACCGCGCATCATCAGCCGGGTCACGAGTATATCCCCAGCCGAGGCGGCGCGCGGGTCCTTGCGGCTGTCCATCACCAGAACAGCGCCCGCCGGGCAGGTATCGACGGCCACGCGCTGCGGATGATCGGCATTGCGGAACACCGCGATCCCGTTGCGATCCTCGCGCGCGGGGATATAGCGCAGGGTCACCGCAGGCCCCACCATGTTGCGCCCCTTGGGCGCCACCGGATGCACGCCCTGGATCACCTGGCCGCGCAATCCGCGCTTGTAAAGCACCGTCGCCAGCGTGGCGACGGACACACCCATCAATGTCTCGCGCAGGGTCTCGTCCATCTGTCTCATCCTTCCCGGAGTTCGCCGGGCAGCAGCGCGCCCGGCATGTTCTGATAGGCGACCGGGCGCAGGAACCGGCGGATCGCCATCGTGCCCACGCTTGTCGCGCCAAAATTCGTGCTGGCGGGGTATGGCCCGCCATGGACCATCGCATCGCAGACCTCGACCCCGGTGGGATAGCCATTGGCCAGCACGCGGCCCGCCTTGCGCTCCAGCACCGGCATCAGGCGGCGCGCAAGATCGGTGTCACCCGCGTCCATATGCAGCGTGCAGGTCAGCTGCCCCTCCAGCGCGCGGGCGATGTCGATCATCTGGGCGGTGTCACGGACGGTGATCAGGATGCCCAGCGGGCCGAAGACCTCGTGATGCAGGGCCGGATTGGCCTGCCAGTCATCGCCCGTCACGCGCAGCAGCACCGGCAGCGCGGTGCGCCCCTCCGCCGCGCCAGCGGTCAGCGTCTGTACACCGGGGGCCGCGCAGGCGGCCTTGCTGCCCGCGCGATAGGCCTCGGCGATGCCGCCGGTCAGCATGGTCTGGGCCGCCACCTGCCCCAGCGCTGCAGCGGCCCCAGCGGCAAAACGCTCGGCATCATCCCCGGCGATGGCGATGACCACACCGGGATTGGTGCAGAACTGCCCTGCGCCCATGGTCAGGCTGGCGGCCCAACCCTGTGCGATGGCATCCGCGCGCGCGGCCATGGCGGCGGGCAGCAGGAACATCGGGTTGATGCTGCCCAGCTCGCCGAAGAAAGGGATCGGTTCGGGCCGCGCGGCGCAGAGGTCGAACAGGGCCCGCCCCCCGCGCAAGCTGCCTGTAAAGCCCACGGCGCGGATCAGCGGGTGGGTGACCAGTGCCTGACCCACCGCATTGCCGCCACCCTGCAACAGCGAAAACACCCCCGCAGGCATCCCGCGGCGCGTTATGGCCGCACGGATCGCCTCGGCCACGATCTCGGCGGTGCCGGGATGCGCCTGATGGCCGCGCAGCACCACGGGACAGCCCGCAGCAAGGGCGGATGCCGTGTCGCCGCCCGCGGTCGAGAAGGCCAGCGGAAAGTTCGACGCGCCGAAGACCGCCACGGGGCCAAGCGGACGCTGGATCATGCGGATGTCGGCACGCGGCAGCGGCTGGCGATCCGGCAAGGCCGGATCGATGCGGATATCAAGATGGTCGTCCCTCAGGATATGGGCGGCGAAGAGGCGCAACTGCCCCGTGGTCCGCCCACGCTCGCCCTCGATGCGCGCCTGCGGCAGGCCGCTTTCCTGGCAGGCGATTTCGGTGATCGCGGTCGCGCGGGCCTCGATCTCATCGGCGATGGCCTGCAGAAAGGCCGCCCGATCCGTGCGGCTGGTCTGCCCATAGGTCCAGAACGCCTCCTCGGCGGCGCGGCAGGCCTGATCCACCAGCGCAGGCGTCGCCTCGGCAAAGTCATGCGCTGGGCCATGCGCCGGGTCAGAGCGGAAGCTCACCGCACCGGCGATCCAGTCGCCTGCGATCAGGTGACGTCCATGGGGAACAAAAGTCATGCTGCAAGTCCTTCAGGTCAGGTTGTTTTCGCGCAGGAACCTGTCCAGTTGCGCGGTTTGTGCATCGGTCAGGGGCCAGGCCGACGGTGGGCGCGTCGGCCCGCAGTCCTGCCCCATCGCGGCCAGTGCTGCCTTGACGCCGGTCACGTTGGTGCCGTTCATCTCGGCGGCGCGGATGTCCTCGAAGACCCTCATCCCCGCGATCAGCGCATTGGCGCGGGCATAGTCCCCCGCCTCAAGTGCTGCATGGATCGCCATCGACCGTTCTGGCCAGACATTGATCAGCCCCGAGGTGAAGCCCCGCGCGCCCACGGCATAGAAGGCGGGCGCCCAGACCTCGGCCAGCCCACCGACCCAGACGATACCGGGGTCACAGGCGGCTTTCGCCTCGGCCAGTTTCAACGGATTGGGGGTTGCCCATTTGACGCCGCGCACACCGGGCACCGCGCATAGCGCCGCAATTGCGCCCGTGCCGATCGCGTCATTGCGCAGGTAAAGCATCATCGGCAATCCGCCTGAGGCATCGTTGATCGCGTGCAGATAATCCACGATCCCGCGCGGCGCGACGAAGGGATCGGGCGGCTGATGTACCATCAGCGCCGCCGCCCCGGCATCCGCCGACACCCGCGCCAAGCGGCAGGCATCGCGAATGCCGCGCCCGATACCGGCCAGCACGGGCGCACGGTCACCGACCATCCCCACGACCGTCGCCGCCATGGTGCAGGCCTCATCCGTGGTCAGGGCATAGAATTCGCCCGTGTTGCCGTTGACCACGGGAATATGCATCCCCGCCCCCAGCGCCCGGTCGATGATGGGGGCCAGCCGGTCCGGCGCGACCTCGCCCCGCGTGTCATAGGGGGTGACGAGGATGCCCGAGATGCCGGTCAAGGCGGTGTCAAGATCATGTCCCATCAGAAGATATCCGGCTCGCCCGCGGCGGGGCCATGCGCGCGTGTCAGGTAATCGAAGTCGCAGCCGGTATCGGCCTGCCCCACATGTTTCGAGAACATGTAGCCCCAGCCACGCTGATAGCGTGGCGCGGGCGGTGTCCATGCGGCGCGGCGCGCCTCGAACTCGGCCTCGGTCACCAGCATGTCCAGCCGCCGCGCCGCCAGATCAAGGCGCACGGTATCGCCGGTTTTCAGCAGCGCCAGCGGCCCGCCGATGAAGGCCTCGGGCGCCACATGCAGCACGCAGGCGCCATAGGATGTGCCCGACATGCGCGCATCCGAAATCCGCAGCATGTCGCGATGCCCCTGTTTCAGCAGCGCCTTGGGGATGGGCAGCATCCCCCATTCCGGCATGCCCGGCCCCCCCAAGGGCCCCGCATTGCGCAGCACCATCACGTGATCGGGTGTCACCGCAAGGGTTTCGTCATCCACCGCCTTCTTCATCTCGGGGTAGCTGTCAAAGACCAGCGCGAGGCCTTCATGGGTATAGAATTTCGGATCGCAGGCAGCGGGCTTGATCACCGCGCCATCCGGGCAGAGGTTGCCGCGCAGCACCGCCAGCGACCCTTCGGCATAGACCGGGTTCGACAGCGGGCGGATCACGTCATCGTTGTAGACCTGTGCTTCGGCGATGTTCTGACCCACCGTGGTGCCCGCCACCGTCATGCAGGACAGGTCCAGCCGGTCGGCGATCTGCTTCATCATCGCCAGCAGGCCGCCCGCGTAGTAGAAATCCTCCATCAGGTAATCGCTGCCCGAGGGGCGGATATTGGCCAGCAGCGGCGTGGTGCGCCCCAGCGCGTCCAGATCGTCAAGGCTCAGGTCGACACCGGCGCGTCGCGCCATCGCGATCAGATGCACCACCGCATTGGTGGAACATCCCGTCGCCATCGCCACGATCGCGGCATTGCGCACGGCGGCAGGCGTCACGATGCGGTCGGGCGTCAGATCCTCCCAGACCATGTCGACGATGCGCCGCCCGCTGCCGCTGGCCATGCGGCCATGGTTGCTGTCCACAGCCGGAATCGACGAGGCGCCGGGCAGCGTCAGGCCCAGCGAATCCGCGATGGCCGTCATCGTGCTGGCGGTGCCCATCGTCATGCAGACCCCGTGGCTGCGCGCGATCCCGCCCTGCACCCCGCGCCATTCCGCGTCCGAGATATTGCCCGCGCGCCGCTCGTCCCAGTATTTCCAGGCGTCCGAGCCCGATCCCAGCACACGGCCCGCGTAATTGCCGCGCAGCATCGGCCCTGCGGGCATGTAGATGAAGGGCACGCCCGCCGACAGCGCCCCCATGATCAGCGCGGGCGTGGTCTTGTCGCAGCCCCCCATCAGCACGACACCATCGAAAGGATGCGAGCGGATCACCTCTTCGGTCTCCATCGCCAGCATGTTGCGGTAGATCATCGAGGTGGGCTTGGTGAACTGCTCGTCCACCGACAGCACCGGCATCTCGACCGGAAAGCCCCCCGCCTGCAGAACGCCGCGCTTCACCTCCTTGGCGCGTTCGGGAAAATGACCGTGGCACGAGTTTATCTCGGACCAAGTGTTCAAGACACCGATGATCGGCTTGCCCCGAAACTCCTCCTCGGCATAGCCAAGCTGCATCATGCGCGAACGATGACCGAAGCTGCGCAGGTCATCGGGCGCGAACCAGCGCGCGGATCGCAGGGTGTCGGGGGTCTTGGGCATCAAAGGATCCTTCGGGTCTTGGGGGCTGCGGGAATTGCGGCTATAGCGGTCAGGTCGAAAGACTGCGGAAACGGGAGGGTCCATGTCGCGCAATCGTCTGAAAACCGGATTTGCCGAAGGGCGACCCATGGCAGGGCTGTGGCTGTCGCTGGACGCCCCCGCCGCCACGGAAATCGCTGCAGGCAGTGGCGCCGACTGGCTGCTGATCGACATGGAACATTCGCCGACCGCGCTTGATTCCGTGGTGCATCACCTGCGCGCGGCCATGGCGGGGCCGGTCGAGGCCGTGGTGCGCGTGCCCAGTGCCGAACCGGTGACGGTCAAGCGGGTGCTGGATCTTGGCGCGCGCAGCCTGATGTTCCCGATGATCGACAGCGCCGAGGATGCCGCCCGCGCCGTCAGCTATACCCGCTATCCGCCGCATGGGATGCGCGGACTGTCGATGACCACGCGGGCCAATCATTACGGGCGCGATCCGGGCTATCTGACAAACCATGTCGATGATCTTTGCGTGATCGTGCAGGTCGAAACCCCGCAGGCGGTGGCGGCGATCCCGCAGATCGCGGCGGTGCCGGGTGTGGATGCGATCTTTGTCGGACCTGCCGATCTGTCGGCGGCGATGGGCCATCTGGGCGGCGCGCAACATCCCGAGGCGCAGGCCATGATCGACCACGCCCGCGCGCTGGCGGCAAAGGCAGGCAAGCCCATCGGCATTCTTGGGTTTGGCACCGATCTGGCGCGCAGCTATGTCGCCCGCGGCTTCGATTTCGTGGCCGTTGCCGGTGACAGCTGGCTTCTGGCGCGGCAGATGGATGCCGTCATCGCCAGCCTCAAGGGCTGATCGCCTCATGCCCGCCGCCCCTGATCGGTGACGCGGCGGCGGGCCTGTACCAGATGATAGCTCATCAGCAGCGCCGCGCCCTCGGCATCGCGGCTGCGGATCGCCTCGAGGATCTGGCGATGTTCGTCCAGCACCGCCTCGATCCGCGCCTCGCTGCCCGCGCTGGTCAATTGTTGCGCCACCCCGATGGCCTGCAGCATCAGACCACGCGTGGCATTCAGCATGTCGCAGAATATTTCGTTGCCGCTGGCCTCGGCCACGGCCATGTGGAAATCGAAATCGGCCTCGCGCACGGGTTTGCGGGCGCGCATCGTCCGCTCCATGTGGATCAGCGCCGCCTCGATCCGTTCGATGTCGCGCGGTGTGGCGCGCAGGGCAGCGTGACGGGCCGCCGCCGCCTCCAGCGACAGGCGCGCCTCCATGCAGCGCATCAAGCCCGCTACGTCATCGGCACGGGCATGTTCGATCAATCCCTGCGGCGGGCGGCGGCGCACGAAACTGCCCACCCCGTGCTGGGCCGCCACGATCCCGTCGTCGCGCAACCGGGCCAGCGCCTCGCGCACAACGGGGCGCGAGACTTCGAACCTTTCACTGATCTGGTGTTCCGACGGCAGCTTGTCCCCTTCGGCCAGCTGCCCCGAGGCGATCAGTTCAAGGATGCGGCCATAGATCTGGTCGGCCAGCGTCTCACGCTTGCGGATCGACGCATTCAGCAGCGGATCCTCGGATTTGCCGGGCGGTGTCATCGCGAACACCCGATACGGACAAGTACGGCTTTAACGAACATGGGCATTTCCGGGAATTCTCCTCTCTCCGGGATGCAGCATGCACATCCCGAGGTATGTTGTAAACATTATTGACAACCCCAAGCCGTTCGGGCGAGACAGGGACAGAGCAAGCAAGGAGCGGGCGATGACACAGGCCAACACTTCCACAGCGCGCACGGCGGGCAAGGTTCTGGTGGACCAGCTTCTGGTGCATGGGGCCGACACGGCCTTCTGCGTGCCGGGCGAAAGCTATCTCGAGGTGCTGGATGCGCTGCATGATGTCTCGGACCGCTTCACCCTGATCAACGCCCGCCACGAGGCCGGCGCCGCCAACATGGCCGAGGCCTATGGCAAGATGACCGGCAAGCCCGGCATTGCCATGGTCACCCGTGGCCCCGGTGCCTGCCATGCCTGCATCGGCGTGCATATCGCCCAGCAGGACAGTACTCCGATGATCCTGCTGATCGGGCAGGTCGGGCGCGACATGATCGACCGCGAAGCCTTTCAGGAGGTGGATTACAAACAGATGTTCGGCGGTCTGGCCAAATGGGTGGCCCAGATCGACAGCCCCGAACGGGTACCCGAATACATGGCCCGCGCCTTTCGCGTGGCCACGTCCGGCCGCCCCGGCCCGGTGGTTCTGGCCCTGCCCGAGGACATGCTGACCACAGCGGTCACCGTGGCCGATGCCCGCCCCTATGCCGCCACGCGGGCGCAGGTCACGCCCGCGCAGGTCACGCAGATCACCGATCTGCTGGCGCAGGCCGAACGCCCGATGCTGCTGTTGGGCGGATCGGGCTGGACCGATGCCGCCGCCGATGCCATCCGCCGCTTTGCCGAAACCAACCGGCTGCCCGTCACCACATCGTTCCGCCGACAGGACGCGATCGACAACCGCTCGGACAGCTACGTGGGCGAATTCGGCACCGCCACCGCCCCCGCGCTGCACAAGCGCATGGCCGAGGCCGACATGGTGCTGGTTCTGGGCGCGCGTCTGGGCGAGATGACCACCAAGGGCTATACCAACCTGACCCCGCCCGAGACCCGGCAGCGCCTGATCCATGTGCATCCCGATCCCGACGAGATCGGCCGCGTCTATGGCCCCGAACTGGGGATTGCCGCCGACATGGAAGGCATGGCGCAGGCGCTGGGCGGCGTGGATCTGGCGCGGCAGAACAAATGGGGCGACTGGTGCGCCACGCTGCGCGGCGAATACATGGCCGATACCGCCCGTCCCGCCGATGGCGGCTGGGCGCTGGACATGGGGCAGGCGCTTTGCGATGTCCGCGATGCACTGCCCGCCGACACGATCATCACGCTGGACGCAGGCAATCACACCGGCTGGGCGCAGCGTTTTCTGCGGTTCGGCCGACCGGGGCGCGAGATCGGATCAACCTGCGGCTCGATGGGCTATTCGGTGCCTGCCGCCGTGGCCGCAAGCCTGCTCAATCCGGGGCGGCTGGTGCTGTCGATGGTGGGCGATGGCGGCTTCATGATGAGCGGTCAGGAACTGACGGTCGCCGCGCAATACGGGGCCACACCCATCGTGCTGCTGTTCAACAACGGCATGTATGGCACGATCCGCATGCATCAGGAACGCGACCACCCGCTGCGGGTGTCGGGTACGGACCTCAAGACCCATGATTTCGTCCGCATGGCCGAAGGCTATGGCTGCCATGCCGAACGCGTGACCGCCACCGCCGATTTCGGCCCGGCGCTGGAGCGCGCCCGCGCCTCTGGCCGCCCTGCGGTGCTGGAACTGGTCACCGATCCCGAACAGATCACATCGCGCACCACGATCGCCAAGCTGCGCGCCGCCGCTGGCGTCAAGGCATGACCCTTCCCGCCGATCTGCTGGCGGGTCTGCGCGCGGCGGTGGGGGATGCCCATGTCTGGACCGACCCCGCACGCCTTGCCCCGCATGAGGTCGAGGATCGTGGCCGCTGGCGCGGTCACGCGCTGGCGGTGGTCCGCCCCGGCAACACCGCCGAGGTATCCGCCGTGGTCAGGCTCTGCCATGCCGCGCGGGTGCCGATGGTGCCGCAGGGCGGCAATACCGGGCTGGTGGGCGGCGGCGTGCCTGACGGGGCGGTGGTGATCGTCATGGGCCGGATGAACCGGGTCCGCGCGGTCGATCCGCTGAATGCCACCCTGACGGTCGAGGCGGGCTGCACCCTGTCCGCGATCCAGCAGGCCGCCGATGATGCGGGGCAGCTTTTCCCGCTCTCGCTTGCCTCGCAGGGCACCTGCCAGATCGGCGGGAACCTGTCGACCAACGCGGGCGGCACCGCCGTGCTGCGCTATGGCACCACCCGCGATCTGGTGCTGGGGATCGAGGCCGTGCTGCCCTCGGGCGAGGTGCTGAACACGCTGGGCGCGCTGCGCAAGGACAACACGGGCTACGCGCTGCGCGACCTGATGATCGGGGCCGAGGGCACGCTGGGCATCATCACCGCCGCCGTGCTGCGGCTGTTCCCGCGCCCCGCCGCGACCGTGACGGCCATGGCGGCCTGTGCGGGACCCGAACAGGCGCTTGCCATCTTCGACATCCTGCGCGCCCGCTGCGGTGACAGCCTCAGCGCCTTCGAATATATCGAACGCTTCGGCATCCAGATGGTGCTGGATCACCTGCCCGGCGCGCGCGATCCGATGGCGCAGCCGCATCCCGCCTATGTGCTGATCGAACTCACCTCGCCCGACCCCGAGGCCGGGCTGGACGCGCGCATGGAGCGCGCGCTGACCCAGGCGATGGAGGACGGGCTGATCCCCGATGCCGTCATCGCCGCATCCCGGACCCAGGCGCAGGCGCTCTGGGGATTGCGCGAAAACATGTCCGACATGCAGAAACACGCCGGTGCCTCGATCAAGCATGATGTGGCGGTGCCGGTCTCGCGCGTGGCGGAGTTCATCACCCAGGGCATCGCGGCCTGCCGCGCCCATATGCCGGATGTGCGCCCCTGCCCCTTCGGGCATTTCGGCGATGGCAATATCCATTTCAACCTGACCCGCCCCGCCGCCATGACGGATGCCGATTTTCTGGCCCATTACGGCAGTTTCAACCGCATCGTGCACGACCTTGTGACTGACATGGGCGGCTCGATCTCGGCCGAACACGGCATCGGCCTTGCCAAGCGGGACGAACTGCCCCGATACAAGGACCCGGTCGCCCTTGCGCTCTGCCGCACCATCAAGGCGGCAATCGACCCTGACAACCTGATGAACCCCGGCAAGGTGATCGCCATGCAAGACACCGACACCCGCCCACTGGAAAGGATAGCCTGATGATCGATCTCTACACCTGGACAACACCCAACGGGCGCAAGATCTCGATCCTGCTGGAAGAGCTTGGCCTGCCCTATACCGCCCATGCGGTGAACATCGGCAAGGACGAACAATTTGCCCCCGATTTCCTGAAAATCTCGCCCAACAACAAGATCCCCGCCATCGTGGATCACGACACCGGCATCAGCCAGTTCGAATCCGGCGCGATCATGATCTATCTGGCCGAGAAAGCCGGGAAGTTCCTGCCGACCGACACCAAGGCGCGCGCCGAAGTGATGCAATGGCTGATGTGGCAGATGGGCGGTTTCGGCCCGATGCTGGGTCAGGCGCATGTGTTCCTCAAGTTCAACCGCGGCCTGTCGCAACCCGCCGAGGACCGTTTCGGCAAGGAAGCACAGCGCCTTTACGGCGTGCTCGACCGGCAACTGGCCGATCATGAATACGTGGCGGGCGATTATTCCATCGCCGACATGGCGATCTTTCCATGGGCCGCGCGCCATGACTGGCACGAGGTCGATCTGACCGCCTTTCCCAACGTCCTGCGCTGGTATCGCCAGATTGCGGCGCGCCCGGCGGTGCAGCGCGGCTATCAGGTGCCCAGCGACGTGGGCCCGATCCCGATGCCTGCATGACCGCGCACACGATCATCGTCACCGGGGCTGGCAGTGGCATCGGCCGCGCCACCGCGCGGCTGGCTCTGTCCAAGGGCTGGCGTGTGGCGCTGCTGGGTCGGCGCGCTGCGGCGCTGGAAGACAGCGCCGAGGGGCATGAAGCCGCCCTTGTCCTGCCCTGCGACGTGACGGATGAGGCCGCGGTGAATGCCGCCTTTGACACCGTCATGCAGCGGTGGGGCCGTATCGACGTGCTGTTCAACAACGCGGGCCGCAACCTTGGGGCGGACACCCCGGACAGGATCGCGCCCGATGATTTCCGCGCCGTGCTGGACGTGAACGTGACGGGCGTGTTCCTCTGCGCCCGCGCGGCCTTTGCGCGGATGCGCGCGCAGGATCCGCAAGGCGGCCGCATCATCAACAACGGCTCGATCAGCGCGCATGCGCCGCGCCCCGGCACCATCGCCTATACGGCCGCGAAACACGCGGTCACCGGCATGACCCGCGCGCTGGCGCTGGACGGGCGCCCCTTTGGGATCGCCTGCGGGCAGATCGACATCGGCAATGCCATGTCCGGCATGGCCGACCGCATGGCGAAAGGCGTGATGCAGGCCGATGGCAGCATCCGCCCCGAGGCGATGATCGACGTCTCGGTCGTGGCTGACAGCGTGATGCACATGGCCAGCCTGCCCGATGGCGCCAATGTGCAGTTTCTGACGGTCATGCCCACGACCATGCCCTTCATCGGACGCGGATAAGGAACACCCCATATGACCGAGGTTCTCAGCATCGGCACCTATGCCGCCATGGACGCGCAGGCGCTGCGCACCGCATTCGGCGGGCCGGAGTTGCCCAGTCTTGCCGATCTGGACAGCCTGCCGCAAGCCGTGCGTGACGCGGTCATCGCCATGGCCTGCAAAAGCCACGAGGCTCTCGGCCCCGCCGAGATGGACAAGCTGCCCAACCTCAGGCTGATCGCCCGCTACGGCGTGGGCTATGAGGCCGTGGACCTGCCCGCCGCCGCCGCGCGCGGCATCACCGTGACCAATACCCCCGACGTGCTGAACGACGACGTGGCCGATCTGGGCGTGGCCATCTGGCTTGGCCTGCTGCGCGAGGTGGAGCGCGGCATCGCCAATGTCCGCAGCGGCGACTGGGCCCATGGCGGGCCGCCGCTGGCGCGCAAGGCGACGGGGCGGCGCGTGGGGATTTTTGGGATGGGGCGTATCGGGCGCGAACTGGCGGACAGGCTGGCCGCCTTCAAATGCGCGGTGCATTACAGCGCCCGCAGCCCCAAGGACACGCCCGGCGGCTGGCAGTTTCACGACAATGCCCTGTCGCTGGCCGCAGCGGTCGATGATCTTTTCGTCACCGTCGTGGGCGGCCCCGAGACCGAGAACATGATCAACGCCGATGTTCTGGCGGCGCTGGGCGCGGACGGGCATCTGATCAACCTGTCACGCGGCAGCGTGGTGGACGAGGGCGCGTTGCTGGCCGCCCTTGACGCGCGCGGCATCCGTGGCGCGGGGCTGGATGTCTTTCGCAACGAACCGCGCCCCGACCCGCGCCTGATCTCGCGCCCCGATGTGTTGCCGCTGCCCCATATCGCCACCGCCACCGTCGAGACCCGCACCCGGATGGGCGAGGTGCAACGCGCCAATATCCGCGCAATCCTTGATGGCAAACCCGCAGTGACGCCGGTGCCCTTGGGTTAGTCGCGCATGTTGCGGACCCTTGCACAGCCTGCCCCGCGCGGCTATCCGCAACATCAGGCGCAGGCCATCCGGGCAGGCGCATCCACCGCCCCATCGAAAGGACAGCCCATGATCGAACGTATCGGAACCGGCCCGCGCATGAGCGCGATCGTCAAGCATAACGGCACCATCTATCTTGCCGGACAGGTGGGCGCAGGCGCCACCGTCGCAGAACAGACCGCCGACTGCCTGCGCCAGGTGGACGAGTTGCTGGCCAAGGCCGGCAGCGACAAGACCCACATCCTGCAGACCATCATCTGGCTGGCCGACATGGCCGATTTCGCCGAGATGAACGCGGTCTGGGATGGCTGGGTGCCCCAGGGCCACACCCCTGCCCGTGCCACCGGCGAGGCCAAGCTGGCCGCGCCGAAATACCGCGTCGAGATCATCGTGACCGCTGCCGAAAAAGCCTGATCCGGGGCCTGTCCCGTCCAGCACCAACGACCGGCGCCGCCATATTTCTGCCACAAAGCAGACACGGCGGCGCCTTTTTCTTGCGTCATCCTGCTTTGGTTAACAAGTTTTCATGTCTCTGGTCCGGACAGGACCGTCAGAGGCTCTGGCAGGACAAGATCATGGCACAATCTTCAAAACCGCAACCGCAAGCAAAGCCGAAGCCGATCCCGGCGCCCGTCAAGGCCTCGACCGGCACCGAAACGGGCCAGAACGCGGTCTTTACCGACTTCGCCAGCATCTGACAGCGCGCCGCGCGGACGGATGCGTGACAGCGCGGCATCGCACTGGCACAGTCCCCGCATGAGCACCCCTGTCATCACGATTCCCAATATCGGCCCGGCCTTCGCACGCGATCTGGCGCGGGCGGGTATCATCACGGCCGAAGAGCTGCGCGCCCTCGGCCCCGATACCGCCTATGGCCGGATGATCGCCGCAGGCGTGCGGCCGCATTTCATCGGGTATTACGTGCTGGTCATGGCCTTGCAGGGGCGGCCCTGGAACGATTGCAAGGGCGCGGAAAAGGCAGCACTTCGCGTCCGTTTCGACGCGCTGAAAGCCACCCATGACGACGTGGACCTGCGCCACCTTGAGGCTGTGCTGGATGCCATCGGCGTGGTGACTGCGGACAGGCTGGCGCGGCGCTGACGCTGGCGGCGACAACGCGCCACACCTGTCGAAATGAAAAAGGGGCACCTTTCGGCACCCCTCGTTCCTGTCCGTCGCATGCTGAAAATCAGCCGACCAGTTCAAGGCCTGCGAAGAAATAGGCGATCTCTTCGGCGGCGGTTTCCGGCGCGTCCGACCCGTGGACCGAGTTCTCGCCCTTGGAAATCGCGAAATCCTTGCGGATGGTGCCGGCAGCGGCTTCGGCCGGATCGGTAGCGCCCATCACGCCGCGATAGGTGGCGATGGCGTCTTCGCCTTCCAGAACCTGCACAACGACCGGCTCGGAGGCCATGAACGCGCACAGTTCGTCATAGAAGGGGCGCGCGGCATGCACGGCATAGAACTGGCCGGCCTGTGCCTTGGTCATGTGGATGCGCTTCTGCGCGATGATGCGCAGGCCTGCGGCTTCGATCTTGGCGTTGATCGCGCCGGTCAGGTTACGCTTGGTGGCGTCAGGCTTGATGATGGAAAAGGTGCGCTGAATGGCCATGCGGCTCACTCCCTTGCTTGTGTTGAAAATTGCGCTGCCTCTAACACGGGGTTTTCCGGGGTGAAAGGGGATATCTGCCGCAAAAGGCGGAAGCCGTTCACGTCCATGTCGTCACCCCGGCGGGAGACAGCCCGGTCCTCGCCCCTTGCCGTTATCCGGTCGACGGGGTCGAAACCCTGATGAAATGGGCGATTGTCGCCTGATCGACATTGACACCGGCGGGGCGCTGGTTCATCGCTCCGCCCATGTTACGCATCACCGATCTGACCTTCAACATCGAAGGCCGCCCGCTTTTCGAGGCCGCTTCGGCCACCATCCCGACAGGCCACAAGGTGGGCCTGATCGGCCGCAACGGCGCGGGCAAAACCACGCTGTTCAAGCTGATCCGGGGCGAATTGCCGCTGGAAGGCGGCACGATATCCCTGCCCGCCCGCGCCCGCATCGGCGGCGTCGCGCAAGAGGTGCCGGGCAACGAGGTGTCGCTGCTGGACACGGTGCTGGCCGCCGATACCGAACGCGCCGAACTGCTGGCCGAGGCTGAAACCGCCACCGATCCCGCCCGCATCAGCGAGGTGCAGACGCGCCTTGCCGATATCGACGCCTGGTCGGCCGAGGCGCGCGCCTCATCGATCCTGCGGGGCCTCGGCTTTGATGCCGCCGAACAGCTGATGCCATGTTCCGCCTTTTCGGGCGGCTGGCGGATGCGGGTCGCGCTGGCGGCGGTGCTCTTCTCGCAGCCCGACTACCTGCTGCTGGACGAACCGACCAACTACCTCGACCTTGAAGGGGCGCTCTGGCTGGAGAACTATCTGGTCAAATATCCCCATACCGTGCTGATCATCAGCCACGACCGCGAGCTTCTGAACCGCGCCGTGGGAGGCATCCTGCACCTCGAAGACCGCAAGCTGACCTATTATTCGGGCAACTATGACCAGTTCGCCCGCCAGCGCGCCGCACAACGCGCGATCCTGACCGCCGCCGCCAAGAAGCAGGACGCCCGCCGCGCCCATCTGCAAAGCTTCGTCGACCGGTTCAAGGCCAAGGCCAGCAAGGCCAAGCAGGCGCAATCCCGCGTCAAGATGCTGGAAAAGATGGAAACCATCCGCGCGCCTGAAGATGCGGCGCGTACCGTCTTTTCCTTCCCCGAGCCCGAGGAACTCTCGCCCCCCATCATCTCGATCGAGAATGGCAGCACCGGCTATGGCGACACCGTCGTGCTGCGCAACCTCAACCTGCGCATCGATCAGGATGACCGGATCGCGCTTCTGGGCAAGAACGGTCAGGGCAAGTCGACGCTGTCGAAACTTCTTTCGGGCCGGTTGTCCGCGATGGGCGGCAAGACCACGCAATCCAGCAAGCTGCGGATCGGGTTTTTCGCCCAGCATCAGGTCGATGAGCTGCGCATCGAGGAAACGCCGCTGCAACACCTGCTGCGCGAACGCCCTGCGGAAGGCCAGGCCAAACTCCGCGCGCGCCTTGCCGGTTTCGGCCTTGGCGCCGCACAGGCCGAAACCGAGGTGGGACGCCTGTCGGGTGGGCAAAAGGCGCGCCTGTCGCTGCTTTTGGCCACCCTGCCCGCGCCGCATCTTCTGATCCTCGACGAGCCGACAAACCACCTTGATATCGAGAGCCGCGAGGCGCTGGTCGAGGCGCTGACCGCCTATTCTGGCGCCGTGATCCTTGTCAGCCATGACATGCATCTTCTGTCGATGGTGGCCGACCGGCTGTGGCTTGTCTCGGACGGGACCGTGCGCCCCTATGAGGAAGACCTTGAAACCTATCGGAAAATGCTGCTGCAATCCGATGCGCCCGCAAAGGCCAAGGACAAACCGAAGGAAGCCGCCCCCAAGCCCAGCCGCGACCAGATCCTGGCCCTGCGCGCCGATGTGCGCAAATGCGAAGAGCGGGTGACCAAGCTCAACGAGATGGGCGACAAGCTGGCCAAGAAACTCGCCGATCCCACGCTCTATGACGAGCGCAAGGACGAGCTGGTCGTCTGGCAGAAAAAATACGCCGAACTGCGCGAGGCGCTGGAGCGGGCCGAGGGCATGTGGATGGCCGCACTCGAAAAACTGGAAAAGGCCGAGGCGTAAGCGGCGGCCTTTCATCCACTGCCTACTCAGCCGGATGACGGATCAGAGGCCGCTATCCTCGACGTTCCAGACGGCCCAGGTATCCCTCTTGCGATAGCGGATGCTGTGCTGCGGCGGCCAGTCGGGCCTTGCGGCCTCGTCCATCCGCCCGACGATCAGGCCGTCCGGGTTGGCCTGCACGAAGGCGGCCAGCGCGGCCTCATCCGGCAGCAGCGTCAGCGGCGCGCGCAAACGGCCCGCGAAATGGAAATCTCCGCGATAGTCGGATCCGGCATAGCCGACCCTGCCATCACGGTCCGCGATGATCCCCGCGATCTCTTTGGGCGACATGATCTTGCCCGCGGGGCCGATGAAATAGGCGGTGTTCAGCGCCAGCGCCAAAGCGGGCACCGTCAGCCAGACCAGCCCCGGTCGGCGCATCATGAGTGCGACAGCAAGGACCAGCGGCACCACGATGCCAACGGCAAGCGGAAGATCGAGGAAATCGGCCACCTGCTGACCCAACACCCCCGTCGGCAGGATCAGGACCACAGCCATCACCCCGATCAGAACCGCCGCCACGATCCACGGACGGCCGGTGCGCAGGGGCCAGCGATTGGCCAGCAGCAGCGCCGCCGCGGGCATTGCCGGCAGCAGGTAATCGGGCTGTTTGCCGCTGATCAGGCTGAACAGGATGAAAGGCCCCAGAAACCAGGCAAGGGCGAATTTCTCAACGTGATCCAGCGCCCGTGACCGCCAGAAACCGGGGACCGCGATCCAGGGGAACAGCAGCATCGGCAGGACGGCGGCATAGAACCAGAAGGGCTCGGCATGGGCGAAACTGTTCACGACCCGCCCCGCGCTCTGGGTCCAGAGGATTTCCTGGCGATAGGAGGCATCCCCGGTGATGAAGGCGGGCACAAGCCAGAGGGCAACAAGGCCAAGCGCCACCAGCAAGGCCGCCAGCAGACCGGTCACACTGAAGCGGCCCTGCCCCGCCCACCAGCGCATGGCCAGCACAAGCGGCAGGGCATGCACGAAGATCACGGGGCCCTTGGCATAGACGCCTAAGCCCAATGCGACGCCGAAGGCCAGCCAGTGCGACAGACGCGGCGCGGGCGCGGTACCGATCCGCCAGAGGGCAGCGGCACATGTCACCATGGCCAGCATCAGGATACCGTCGAAATTGGTCTCGCCGCCGAAAAAGTAGAAGGGCACCATCGTGCCGAGGATCACGATGGCGGCATTGCCGAACTGGCCGCCGGGACGCATGCGGTCGGCCAGTCGCCCCGTCAGCCACAGCGCCATGATGGACAGGGCAGGCGCCACCAGACGCGCGCTATACTCGCTGATCCCAGGCAGCCAGACCAGGTTGATCAGCCAGAACAGCAGTGGCGGCTTGTGGCTGTAGGGCACGCCATTCTGAAATGGCACCAACCAGTGATGGCCGGTCAGCATCTCCCACGCGACCCCCAGATAGCGCGTCTCGTTCGTGGGCATCATCGGACGCATCACGACGTCCAGCACGAAGACCAAGGCGACAACCAGCAGCACGATATGGCGCGGCGGTGTGGGCATGCTCTGCTGCACCCCGGTGCTGTCCGTCATGGCCGGACACTCCCCAGATCAATCAAAAGGATTTGCGCGCCTATTCGTCCCTTGGGGCAACTCCTGACACCACCATGGGTCGCGGCACGCTGGTGCGGGATGTGGTGCATTCTCAAGCGACTTCTTGTGTGAAAACAGCCGGTACAGGCGCAAACCGGTTGCGCGGGCTTAGCAGCAATTCCAGCAGAGGTCACGACCAAGAAAGCGCCACGGAGCAGCCTGTCTGATGCTCCGCCACGCCCCGTCGGGTTTTCGTCACAAACCGGGGTGCTGCGGCTTGCCGCGCACAGGGCTGTGCGACTAGGGTGCGGCATGGATACGACCTTTCTGATCAGCGCCTTCGTCACCCTCTTCGTGATCATCGACCCTATCGGGCTGGTGCCGCTGTTCGTGGCCCTCACCCAAGGCATGACCGCGCGCGAGCGTCGCGCCATCGGGCTGCGCGCCGTTCTGGTGGCGGCCCTCCTTCTGCTGCTTTTCGCGGCGGCGGGCGAGGCTGTGCTGGGCTTCGTCGGCATCTCCATGCCCGCCTTCCGCATTGCGGGCGGCATCCTTCTGTTCCTCACTGCCCTCGATATGCTGTTCGAGCGCCGCGCCAAGCGCCGGCAGGACCAGACCGGCGAGGATCGCCCCGACCCTTCGGTCTTCCCGCTGGCGATCCCGCTGATCGCAGGGCCCGGCGCCATCGCGTCGATGATCCTGCTGGCGGGACAACAGCCCGGCCTTGCGGGGCTGGCCACGGTCACGGGCGTGATGCTGGCGGTGTTGACGATCGTGATGCTGCTGTTTCTGTCCGCCTCGCTGTTCGAGCGCGCCCTTGGGCGGGTGGGCATCAATGTCGTGACGCGGCTTCTCGGCATGTTGCTGGCGGCCTTGTCCGTGCAATTCGTGCTGGATGGCCTGCGCGATTTCGGCTTTGCCAGCTGATTGCGCCGGCGCGCCGCGCACCTATATCACCAGATACAAAGGAGGTGCTGCATGGACGGCAACGATCTGGGCAGATTGACCTATCTGATCCTGCTGGGCGCAGTGATCGTGTTCTGGTTCGTGGTCCAGAACCGCCAGTCGCTGGGCAAGACCATGCAGCAGGCGCTGGTCTGGGGGCTGCTGTTCCTCGGTGTGATCGCGGCCTTCGGCCTGTGGTCCGATATCCGCCAGACCGTGCGCCCGACGCAATCGGTCATCACCTCTGCGGGACGGATCGAACTGCCGCGCGCCCCGGACGGGCATTACTACATGACCGTGCAGGTGAACGGGGCCGATATCCGGTTCCTTGTCGATACCGGTGCCAGCGACATCTACCTCAGCCGCGAGGACGCACAACGTGCGGGGCTTGATCCAGCCAATCTGGCCTTCATCGGCAGCGCCATGACCGCCAATGGCGCAGTGCGCACCGCGCCGGTTCGTCTGGACAGCATCCGGCTTGGCGGGATCGAGGATCGCGGCCTGCGCGCTTTCGTCAATGAGGGCCAGATGCGCGAGTCGCTGCTGGGCATGACCTATCTTCAACGCTTCTCATCGGTCGAGATCCGTCAGGGCGCGCTGATCCTGACGCGCTAGGGCACTGCCCTTTCATCTTGCCAGAAATACTCAAATGGCAACGCCCGGTTCAGGTGCCGCGCTCGGCTTTCTTTTCCCAGCGCCCCGATTCCTCGGACCAGTATTGCGCGGCACAGCCCGCATCGGTCAACGCCTTCCATTGCGCGCGCGCCACCTGCAGCGCATCGGGGTCGTTCCCGTCGAAGATCACGCAGACCCGTTCCAGCCGCCGCACCTCGTCCGGTGTCAGATCAGCCCCGTCCACGGTCATCAGGCAGGCGGGATCATTCGCGGCCTCTGGCCCCGTGACCAGCAGCACGGGTTGGGCGGCGTCATGGGGTCCACCGCCCAGACCATGTGGCAGAAACCCGTCGGGCGCGCCCAGCCACAACTGCTGATCCAGCCAACCCATCCGTTCGGGGCTGGGTCCACGCACGGCGACGCGCCAGCCCGCCTGCAGGGCGCGGCCCAGAAGCTGTGGCAAGGCCTGCTCAAGCGGGTTGCGCGTCAGATGATAGAAATAGGCCGCGCCCATCCGTGCCGCCCCCTCTTCAACCCTCGAAACGGTCGGCGACCAGCCGGTTGAGCGTCATCACGCCCCAGCCGCTGGCGCCCTTGGGCGCGTGGGCCGTGTCTTCCTTGACGCTGGCGACACCGGCGATGTCCAGATGGACCCAGGGCGTGCCCTCCTGCACGAAACGTTGCAGAAATTGCGCGGCAGTGATCGCGCCGGCATCGCGCCCGCCGACGTTCTTCATGTCGGCGATCTGGGATTTCAGCTTGGCGTCATAGGCCGGGCCCAGCGGCATGCGCCATGCGCCCTCGCCCTCGGCCTCGGCAGATTTCAGCACCGCATTGCACAGCGTATCGTCATTGGCGAAGACACCCGCCTTTTCATGCCCCAGCGCGACGATGATCGCGCCGGTCAGCGTGGCCAGATCCACCATGCCCGCGGGCTTGAACCGCTCCTGCGCGTACCAGAGCACATCGGCCAGAACCAGACGGCCCTCGGCATCGGTATTGATCACCTCGATCGTGTCACCCTTCATCGCGCGCACCACATCGCCGGGGCGGGTGGAGCGGCCCGAGATCATGTTCTCGACCAGCCCCACAAGCCCCACGACATTGGCCTTTGCACCGCGGCGCGCCAGCGTATGCATCACGCCCGCCACCACCCCGGCACCGCCCATGTCCATGGTCATGTCGTCCCTGCCGCCCGCAGGCTTGAGGCTGTAGCCGCCGGTGTCGAAAACCACGCCCTTGCCAATCAGCGCAAGGGGGGCCGCATCCTTGTCCCCGCCCTTCCACTCCATCACGACGACCTTCGATGGGCTTTCGCTGCCATGACCCACGGACAGAAGGCTGCCCATGCCCAGCTTTTCAAGGTCCGCCTCTTCCAGCACCTCGACCTCGACGCCCAGATCGCGCAGTTCCAGCAGCCGGTCGGCAAAGCTGGTGGTGGTCAGAATATTGGCGGGCGCGCTGATCAGGTCGCGGGTCAGGAACACGCCTTCAACCGCCGCGCGCATCGGGACCAGCGCCGCCTCGACCTCGGCGGGTTTGCTGACCATCAGGGTCACCGCGCCGGGGGTGACCGGCGCATCGTCCGCAGGCTTCGATTTCATCGCGTCATAAGCATAGGCGCGCAGGGCCAGACCCATGCCGATCTGCGCCGCGTGGCGGTGCGATCCGGCCATCACCGTGACTGCTGCCTTGGCCTTGAGCTTGCCAAGCGCCACGCCAGCCTTGCGGGCGAGCGCTGCATCGGCCCGCTTGGGCAGGCGCACCACGTCCACGGCCTCTGCCGCCATGCCTGCGGGAAAGGCCAGCGTCATGGTCCCGCCCGGCTTGAGCTTGCCGAAAGCCT
Organism: Paracoccaceae bacterium; assembly: GCA_041596235.1. GTDB lineage: Bacteria > Pseudomonadota > Alphaproteobacteria > Rhodobacterales > Rhodobacteraceae > Seohaeicola. The sequence goes on along the minus strand of JBFHIW010000027.1, from coordinate 3,084 downwards.
CCGATGTCAGCATCCGGTTCAGGGCGCCCTTGGTCAGCCGATTGACCTTGCGCACGGACAGATCCAGCGCCTCGGTCGTGTCCACCAGCAGCGCGATGCGCCCTTCCAGCGTTTCGAGGGCCACCAGATCGGTTGCGGCGGCGGTCAGTGTCACTGGGGCGGTCATGGGGGTCTCTCCTGCTGGCAAATGGCGCGAAACGAGGTTGAAGCGTCACCCTAGCGGCGCGCCGCCGCCTTGACCAGATAGCAGTTTTCCACCCCTGCCACATCCTGTAGTGTCACCCTGTTCATGACGGGACTTCCGGGGGAAACCAGTGGCAAGATTCGACAGATATCTGCTGTCGCAAATGATGGTCCTGTTCGGCTTCTTCGCCCTGATCCTGGTATCGATCTACTGGATCAACCAGGCGGTACGGCTGTTCGACAGGCTGGTCGGTGACGGCCAGTCGGCGATGGTCTTTGTCGAATTCTCGCTTCTGACCCTGCCGAACGTGATCCGTCTTGTGCTGCCGGTCGCGGCCTTTGCGGGCGCGGTCTATGTCACCAACCGTCTGAGCAATGAAAGCGAACTGGTCGTGATGCAGGCCACGGGGTTCAGCCCATGGCGGCTGGCACGTCCCGTCGCGATCTATGGCGCGATCGTTGCGCTGATGATGGCGGTGCTGACCCATCTGCTGGTTCCCGCCTCGCAGGAGGAGATGAAGAAGCGCGAATCCGAACTGTCGCAGAATGTCACCGCCAAACTGCTGACCGAGGGCACGTTCCTGCACCCTTCGTCCGGCATCACCTTCTATATCCGCGAAATCAGTGCCGAGGGTGCGCTGCGCGATGTCTATCTGTCGGATCGCAGCCGCCCGGACCGGGCCATGACCTATACCGCCCGCGAGGCCTTTCTGGTCAATGACGACAAAGGCACCCGGCTGGTGATGGTGGACGGGCTGTCACAGGCCTATTTCATGGAAACCTCGCGGCTGTTCACCACACATTTCGCCGATTTCACCTATGACATCAGCGGGCTTTTGTCCTCGCCGCGCGGACATGTGCGCGAAGTGCGCCATGTCGGCAGCTGGGAGCTGCTGACCGCGCCTGACGCCGTTGCCGCCGAAACCGGACAATCCCTCGGGGTGATCGTGGACGAACTGCACGGCCGCTTCAATCAGCCATTGATGGCGCTGGCAGCGGCGCTGATCGGGTTCTCGGCGTTGCTTGTGGGCGGTTTTTCGCGATTTGGCGTCTGGAAACAGATCGTGGGCGCGCTGGTCCTGCTGGTGCTGGTCAAGCTGATCGAAGGACTGGTGACCGACCCGGTCCGCACCAATCCCGAACTCTGGCCACTGGTCTATGCGCCCTCGCTGGGCGGCATGCTGATGGCCGCAACCCTTCTGGCATGGAGCGCGCGCCCCAGACGCCGCCGGGCCACGGCGGCCCCGGTGCAGGACGGGGTGACGGCATGATCCTGCACCGCTATTTCGCGCGCCGCTTCCTGACGACGTTTCTGGGCATCCTGACGGTGTTCTTCCTGCTGCTGGCGCTGATCGATCTTGTCGAACAATTGCGCCGCTTCGCGCTGGACGGGATCGGCTTTGGCCGCATCGCGCAGCTGACCCTGCTGAACATGCCGCGCGCGATCAGCGATATCCTGCCGCTGGTGATGATCCTGTCGACCATCGCGCTGTTTCTCGGCCTCGCGCGCAGCAGCGAACTTGTGGTGACGCGGGCCTCTGGCCGATCCGGGCTGCGCGCCTTGCTGGCGCCGGTGATCGTGGCGCTGCTGATCGGCGCGCTGGCGGTGGCCATGCTCAACCCCTTGGTAGCGGCAACCTCCAAGCGCTATTCCAGCCTGTTCGATAGCTATCGGTCGGGTGTCACCGACGTACTGTCGATCTCGCGCGAGGGGCTGTGGCTGCGTCAGGGCGGGACCGAGGGGCAGACGGTGATCCGTGCAACGCGCGCGAACCAGACCGGCACGGTGTTCTACAACGTGACCTTTCTCAGCTACGCGCCCCAAGGCGGACCCATCCGGCGGATCGAGGCGGCAGAGGCCGCGCTGACGCCCGGCGCGTGGCAGGCGCGCGATGTCAAGGTCTGGCCCCTCGGGGTGGACCAGAACCCCGAGGCGCTGGCCGAAACCCATGCGACACTGGCCATACCCTCGGACCTCACGCAGGAGCGGATCCGCGACAGTTTCGGCCAGCCTGATGCGATCTCGATCTGGGATCTGCCCGACTACGTGGCCGAACTGGAAAAGGCCGGGTTTTCCGCCCGCAGGCATCTTGTGTGGTTCCAGATGGAACTGGCCCGCCCGCTGTTTCTGACCGCGATGGTTTTGCTGGGCGCGGCCTTCACCATGCGCCATGCCCGCGCCGGGGGCACCGGCATCGCGGTCTTGTCGGCGGTGATGCTGGGCTTCACGCTGTTCTATATCCGCAACTTCGCCCAGATCATGGGCGAGAACGGGCAGATCCCGGTGATGCTGGCGGCCTGGGCACCCCCTGTCGCCTCGGCCATGCTGGCCATGGGGCTGCTCTTGCACATGGAGGATGGCTGATGCGCGCGCCCCGATTGACAGGCCGCAGTCTGCCTGGTCTCGGTCTGCCTGGCCGCGCGCTGCGTCTGGCGACGCTGCTGCTGGCGGGATCCGCCCTTGTTCTGGCAGCCCCCCTGCCCCAGCCGCTGCGCGCCCAGAGCCTTGACGCGGCAGCCACCGGCGCGCCCGCCACGCTGGTCGCCGACAGCCTGCGTCTGGAAGGGCGTGACCGATTGGTCGCCGAAGGCAATGTCGAGGCGCTGTCCGGTGCGACCCGGCTCAAGGCGGCGCGGGTGATCTATGACCGCAGGGCCGACCGGCTGATCCTTGAGGGTCCGATCACCGTGATCGAGGGCGACAGGATCGTGGTGCTGGCCGATAGTGGCGATCTGGATGCAAGCCTCGAGAACGGGTTCCTGCGCGGTGCGCGCATGGTGCTGGATCAGCAGGTGCAGCTTGCCGCCAACCGGATCGACCGGGTCGGCGGGCGCTATACGCAGCTTTACAAGGCTGCAGCCACCTCGTGCCGGGTGTGCGACGACGGCACGCCGCCGCTT
>JBFHIW010000026.1:0-47628 GCA_041596235.1 Paracoccaceae bacterium | reverse complement strand
CCGGGGATGTCATTCAGTCATTGGAGCAAAAAGGTATCCATCACGAAGTGCGGGGCGGCGCGATTTATGTCGAATCGAGCGCTCGCGATATGTTGAGGATGACACTTGCGACCGAGGGGCTTCCGGAAAATGGCATGCAGGGCTACGAGCTTCTGGACACGCTGACGGGTTTTGGCACCACCTCCCAGATGTTCGATGCCGCCTATTGGCGCGCCAAGGAGGGGGAACTTGCGCGCACGATCGTGACAATCCCGATGATCACGGCCGCTCGGGTTCATATCGCCAACACCGGCAGCAATCCGTTTCAGCGCGCGGTCACTCCGTCGGCCTCCGTCACATTGACGACGACAGGCGGAAGTGTCGCGATTGCGCAGGCAAGGGCGATCAAGTTTCTTGTGGCATCTGCCGTACCCGGCCTCAAAACGGATGACGTCTCTGTCATAGATAGCGTTGTTGGTCTTGTCGCGGCCTCTGAAGATCAAGGAAAGGGGCAGAACGGTGACGACCGAAGTGACACGCTGCGCGACCGTGTGCTGCGATTGCTCGAAGCGCGGGTCGGCGTTGGGAACGTGGTGGTTGAGGTCGATATCTCCACCGACTTCGTCAGTGAAACCGTACGCGAGCGTATTGTGGATCCATCAAGTCGGGTTGTCATCAGCACCGATACTGAAGAGTCCAGCAATGACTCGACCAGTTCAGCGGATGGTGCCGTTACTGTGGCATCCAATCTGCCGGATGGAGAGGCGGCGGGAGCAGAGGGATCCCGCAACTCCAACAACCAGACCCGTGAACGCATAAACTATGAAATATCGGAAACCTCCCGCGAAGTGCTGCGCAGTCCCGGAACAGTGAAGCGTATTACAGTTGCTGTTCTGGTAAACGGAATTCAACAGGTGAATGCCGAAGGCCAGTTAGTTCTTGAACCCCGCAATGAGGACGAGCTTGAAGCCCTCAAAGACCTTGTCTCATCTGCCGTCGGGCTCGATGAGGCGCGCGGTGATCAGATCACGCTGAAATCGATGGAGTTCCTGCAGAATGCACCGATAGGGACATATGCGGAAAGCAGCCTGTTCCAGAGCTTGGGCCTTGATGCGATGTCTCTGATCCAGATGGCTGTTCTGGCAATTGTAACCTTGCTTCTAGGCCTCTTTGTTTTGCGTCCGATCCTGACTTCAAAGACCGAGCCCTACCCAATAGCCCCTCCCGAAACCACCTTGCGGAGGAGCATTGGCAACGCCGGATCCGGAAGCAGCGAACTGACGCCACTGACCGGCGAAATCGCGGATGATGATTTCGAGTTTGGGACATTGTCTGTGGCGCAGGCAAGTGCGGGCGTGTCATCCGCCAGTGATCAGAATAAATCAGCTGACCCTGTGGATCGCTTACGCGCGCTGATCGCGGAAAGACAGGACGAAACGGTCGAAATTCTGCGGGGATGGATCGAAGATCGTGGAGAGAAAGCCTGATGCCGATTTCTCACTTGCTCGAGGACTTTCACAATTCACCGGATGGAAGGAACCTGCAGGTTATCTCTGACGAAGCACTTGAGGATGCACGACTTTCCTCTTTCGAAAAGGGCTATCAGGCTGGATGGGAAGATGCGAGCGCCGCACATAAGAGTGAGCAGTCTCATATCTCCGCCGAATTCGCCCGCAATCTGCAGGAACTTAGCTTCACGTACCAGGAGGCTTATAACCATGTGATGCGGTCCATAAAGCCTATACTTGACCGTATGTTTACAGATGTTCTGCCGGAAATCGCGATACCCTCGTTGGGTATGCGGCTGTCTGACGAAGCCCTCAGCATGGCCCGCGAGAGTGCCGAAGGTGTCGTCGTTCTCAGGATGTCTTCGGAAACAGCGCAACGGCTTGAACCTCTGATCACCAAGCAGTTGCCAATGCAGGTGCGCCTGCTGGAGGACGACACGATCGGTGCCGGGCAGGTCTACATCGGTTTAGGCAATCAGGAGAGATGCATCGACATTGATGGTCTGATTGGCCGGATGAAGGCATTGATCGACGAATTCACACAAGATTTTGGAAGGCCGCAAACCAATGGATGAGACCAGGAGATCTAGAAGCGCCATTGATACAGCACATCCGCTGGCCTCAGTCCCGATAGAGATCACGATCTCTGTTGGTCGAGCGCGGCCCCTCATCCGCGACCTGCTTCAGATGGGTACAAACGCTGTCCTGCCACTTGATCGGCGGGTTGACGACCCGGTTGAGCTTTTTGTCGGTGACAGGCTGATCGCGCGCGGCGAACTGGAAGAGTTGGAAGGAGAAAACAAAGGTCAACTTGCCGTTCGACTAACGGAGGTCAGTGATCTCAAGGGCGAACTTGAATGACCTTTTTCAGGGTGTCTGTTCCCCTCTGTGTGGTGTTGACGCTGCTGGCTCTCGGTTCGATGACAGGTCCTGCGGCGTCACAGGATCTATCATTCGTCAACCTGGATGGGGATGCACTGACCGGGCGCAGTCTTCAACTCATAGCGCTTCTGACCGTTCTGAGCCTTGCGCCGGGAATTGCGATCATGGTGACCTGCTTTCCCTTCCTCGTGACTGTTCTGGCAATCCTCAGGCAAGCAATCGGGCTTCAACAGTCACCCCCGAACATGCTGATCGTCAGTCTGGCGTTGTTCCTGACCTATTTCATCATGGATCCAGTATTCAAATCCGCTTGGAACGACGGCCTTCAACCGCTTTTGCAGGACACCATAGGTTTCGAAGAAGGGTTTCAGAGGACACTGATGCCTTTCAAGGTATTCATGGCCAGTCGCCTTGATCCTGATACCTTTACGTCGATGGCAGAGTTGCGACCTGACGCCAACGGGATCCAACCCGGGCCAGAGGCACCTCTATCCATTTTGATTCCCAGTTTTCTACTGTCAGAGATCGCCCGCGCATTTCAGATCGGTTTTCTGATATTCTTGCCCTTTCTGATCATCGACCTTGTTGTTGCAGCAGTGCTGATGTCGATGGGTATGATGATGGTCCCGCCTGCCATCGTATCCTTGCCGTTCAAGCTTGCGTTTTTCGTCATCGCTGATGGGTGGCACTTGCTCGCAAGCGCTTTGGTCAGGGGATACTCATGACGTCTGTCGCGAACTGGCGCAAAGCCTATCCCCTAATTTCATTGGGTTGAATGCCGAGGGATCCTTATGTCCCGGCACAACTCGATTTTTCCGGGTCCCGGATGTGGGCCAAACCCTCCAGAAAAAGACGGCGTATTCAGCGGTGCACATGTGCCGCCAAGATTGAACAAGGGCTGATTTACGATATTTTGATACGTATGCTTATGATATTGACATGTCGTCGACTGGCGCCCTATTGATAAGCATACGTAGCAATAAGGCCCTGCCAAATGCAGTATCATCTGAACGGATTTCACAGTGGCGACCCCAGCATCGCCGATGGTATCACGCGTGGCACCACACCGCCCGACGCTGTGGATGTTCTGATTGTCGGATGTGGACCGGCAGGCTTGACGCTTGCGGCGCAGTTGTCGACTTTCCCTGATATCGTGACAATGATCACAGATCGCAAATCCGGGCCCCTGCAGGTCGGTCAGGCCGATGGTATTGCTTGCCGCTCGGTCGAGATGTTCGAAGCCTTCGGCTTTGCCGAGAAAGTCCTCAAGGAAAGCTATTGGGTGAACGAGGTCGCATTCTGGCGGCCCGGTCCAGATGGTTCGAACCTGGTCCGGGCTGACCGCATTCAAGATGTCGACGATGATCTGTCCGAGATGCCGCATGTCATTCTGAACCAGGCGCGTGTCCACGATTTCTATCTTGAGTTGATGCGCAATTCCCCGCGCCGACTGGAACCGATTTATGGACGCGACCTTGTGGCTCTGACGATGACGGATGTCCCGGATTACCCCGTCGTCGCATCGTTCAAGGACAGCGAGGGCACCGGAGATATCGAGACTATTCGCGCCCGATACGTGGTGGGCTGCGATGGTGCGCGCAGCACTGTCCGCCGATCGATGGGTTATGAATTGGAGGGCGAGGCCGCGCGCCAGCTTTGGGGCGTCATGGATGTTCTGGCTGTCACGAGTTTCCCGGATATCCGGCTCAAGGCCGCGATCCAGTCGGCCAATGATGGCAGCATACTCATCATTCCGCGCGAAGGCGGGTACATGGTGAGACTTTATATCGAACTAGACGCTTTGCATGGCGACGAACGCGCTGCGGACCGCAATGTGACCCCAGAGATGCTGATCAGCAAGGCGCGCAAAATACTTGCGCCCTATACCTTGGACGTGAAGGAAGTGGCTTGGTGGTCGGCCTATGAGATTGGCCAGCGTATCTGTGACAGGTTCGATGATGTGCCGGACGTCGAGCGGGGAATGCAGGTCCCGCGCATCTTCATCGCCGGCGATGCCTGTCACACCCATAGCCCGAAAGCGGGACAGGGCATGAACGTATCCATGGCCGACACGTTCAATCTTGGCTGGAAACTGGCCGCCGTGCTGCGCGGGCAGGCCAAGGCAACCTTGCTGGACACCTATTCCGAAGAGCGGCGCGCAAAAGCCAAAGAGCTGATCGACTTCGACAAGGACATGGCGCGCCTGTTCAGCGCCAAACCCAAGAACGCAGCCGAATCCGCTCAGTTCCAGCAATATTTCAAGAAACATGGTCGCTACACGGCCGGTGTCGAGACTCGGTACGCACCATCGCTGCTGACGGGTAACGGCGCATATCAGTTGCTTGCCACCGGTTATCAGACCGGCACGCGCTTCCATTCGGCGCCAGTCATCCGGCTCTGTGATGCGAAGCCGATGCATCTGGGACACGCGATCAAGGCAGATGGCCGGTGGCGTGTGATCGCCTTTGCAGCCAAAGGTGACAAAGGGCAACCTCAAGGACAGATCGCGGCACTTTGCCAGTTCATGCGGGAGGGTCCGATCGCGCGCTTCACGCCCGCGCAAGCCGATATCGACAGCGTGTTTGATCTGCGCGCTGTTTTTCAGGCGCCACATCGCGAAATGGAGATCGAGGCCTTGCCGGGTTTGCTGCTGCCACGCAAGGGCAGATACGGATTGATCGATTACGAAAAGGCGTTCTGTCCGGATCTGAAAAGCGGGGTCGATATATTCGACCACCGTGGAATCGATCGACAGCAAGGCGCCCTGGTCGTCGTGCGGCCCGATCAATATGTGGCAGAAGTCTTGCCACTGAACGCCCATGCGGCGATCATGGCCTATTTCAGCGGGTTCATGATCCCGGCCTGATCCGCCGTGAAAGGTTGCCCCGCCCAACCCTACAATGAGCGCGTGCATGTCGTGCCCGCGCAGGAAAAAACCGGCCAAATTCCCTTGGCAACAAGGGATTTGGTGCATCTTCATCATCGGTTGAGAAAGAAGTGGTGCCGCTGAAGGGACTCGAACCCCCGACCCCATCATTACGAATGACGTGCTCTACCAGCTGAGCTACAGCGGCCTGTGAGGCGGGGCTATAGCACCCCGCCCATGGATGGAAAAGACCTATTTTCGGGCAGTATCCCCATCCGACACGGGCGCATCTATCGGACGATGCAACGTTTCTTCATCAGGGAGAAGTTCGGCATCCGGAACATCGTCATCTGGTGATGAGGTCTGATCCTGGATCGAACCGACGATCATGGGAAGCATCTCCGAACCGGCCTGCGGCGCAGCCGCGGCGGCAGGTGGAGAGATCCAGGCAAGCGTGTCGAAGGATTTGCAATTCTCGCAGATGGGCACCCATTCCGCGTGTATGTTGTGGCAGTTCTCGCAAACCCATTGGGGGCCACGCGGGGCTGTCAGCGCTCTGGCCAGCCAGCCTTTGACCACGACATCCGACGCACCTTCGCCTCGTGCGATGGCAGCCATGACGGTCATGACGCGGGCATCCGGTGCCGTGTCCACAAGATCGCCCAGCGCACGCCGCGCTTCGGGGAAGTCCTCGTTCGCGATATTCAATTCGGCCAGCAACAGGCGCGATTCCACGTGATCCGGATGCTGCGCGATTAGCGGCTTGAACCGCTTCAACCGCGCGGACGGGGTTTCTTCTGGCACGATCGCCGCAAAGGCGGAGGCAAGATCAGGATGCGGCTGGGCGGCCCAGGCTTTCTTGATCACGCGCGTCGCATATTTGGGGTTGCCCTGTTCGATGTAACCACGGGCGGCAAAAGCGGCTGCCGGGATCAGATCGGGTGACAGCTTGTTGGCCTCGATCGAGGCCTCGCGCGCCGTGATGTCATTACCCTCTGCCAGAACGTCCTTTGCCTCGGACAGGGCCAGAACTGCATCGCGGCGCTTGTGCACGTCTTTCGGAAGGCTGCCATATTTGAGCTTGGCGCCAAGCGTACGGCGCGCGCCGGCCCAGTCATGCGCGCTGGCCTGAAGACGCAAGAGGACATCCTGCGTCTCTTCATGCTTGGGGTGCAGGTCCAGCGCCTTTTCGGCCAGCTTCAGGGCTGTCGCCGTGTCACCATCCGCCAGTTTCTGCTTCATGATTCCGCGCACCGCGACAAAGCGGGTGGAGTCGTTTTTCAGAAGACGTTTGTAGACCTCTTCCGCCTTGCGCCGATCGCCGCACATCTCGGCGGCCTGGGCGGTCAGCAGGTTGGTCAGTTCCGGCTTGTGAAGATAGCGTTCCGCCTTGCTGGCCTTGGCCATGGCCAGACGCCCCTCGCCAGCCGCCAGCGCCAGCATGCCTTCGGACAAGGCCTGATAGCCTTTGCGTTCCCGGTTGCGATTGAAATAGCGGCTTAGCGCTGTCTCATCACCATTGATGAATTTCAGCACAGCCACCAGCAAGGCCAGAAGGCGCAGTGTCAGCCAGACAAGGAAGACAAGCGCGATCAGAAGAATGACGGCGTATAGCGGTGTCAGGTTGATCTCGTATCCGGCGGCGGCGATGCGAACACCGCCATCCAGTTCCATCAGGTAGACGGCCCCCATCGCAGCAGCGGCAACCAGAACAACGAAAAGGATAATCTTGATGAGCGACCAGAGCATTCAGTTATCCTTCAGTTCGTGTTCAGGGATTGCGCAAGGTTACGCGCAGCATCTGTCAAGCTAACGCGCATCTGAGCCTGGGCTTGCCAATCAGCCAAAACCGCCAACGCCTCTTCCGGCAACTGCGCGATTTCGGAAAGTGTTTCGGACAGCCGCCCATCGCGCAACGCTGCCTCGGCCCGCGAAAGGATCGCGTCGGGGTCATCCCCTTCGCGTGGTTGCAGCGATCTCAGGCCGAGCTGGGTCTCGAAAAACCCGCCAATACCGCCCGGATTCTGAGACTGCCGTGCCGCACGCAATGCATCACGGGCAAGATCGGGGAAATCGGCCTGCAAGGCGGCGAGGGTCCGTGCACCGGTTTCCGCCTGTTCAAGCAGAGCCGCCGGAACGTCTACATTCGCGGCAGTCAGGTCGTTCAGCGCCTCTGTATAGCCCGTACCGGCATCAAGGGCCGTGACAATGCGCGTCACGGCGGCACGCGTCATCGCGGCCTGTGCCGATAGCTGCGCCTGCGCTTCGGCCTGTGCGGCCTCATCGGAAAGCGTTGAAATCTGCGCCTGTTGCGCTGCAAGTGCAGTGCGGATCTGATCCAGTTCGGCGCGCGCATCGGCAAGGGCTGCCTGAGCCTGTGGATCAACGGCAGCGCCTTCCGAAGCAGGCCTTGATTCAAGTGCATCGATCCGGCCCGCCAGAACGCCGATCTGCGTCGTCAGGTCTTCGATCGCAGGGCCGAGATCAGGCATATCAGACGGGGCTTGGGGCGGGGGCGCCGCCTCGAGTGCGGCCAGGCGCGCCTGCAAATCCGACAGCGCGGTCTGCTGTGCGGCCGTCCGCTGGTCAATGTCCGTCAACAGGCTCTGCCCAGCCTCAAGGCCCGGCAGCGGCATGCCTTCAAGAACACCGCTTCTTGCCAGACCAAAGCCAATGGCCGCCGCAGCCACACCGCCCAGCAACATCGGGAAAAAACCGCCTTTTCTGATCACGACCTTTTCGCTGGCAGCTGGCGTTGCGGGCTTTGCCACTTCGGGTTCGCCATCATCCGCGGGGCGGGTTTCAGCCTCGGCAATCTCCTGATCGGTCAGGGCCTCCTCGTTGTCCTGGGCTGGAGACGCCTCTGCGGCGTCCTCCTTCACGGGGTCTGCCTGCGTTGTGTCTTTGTCTTGCTGTGCAGGGGGGCTTTCACCCTCTACCGCATCCTCCGTCACGGCCTTGGAAGACGGTTCAGGATCAGCTTCCGCATCATTCAGGACAACGGCATCTTCGATTTCATCACTGGGCCGTTCCTGGCTCGGGGAGTTTTTTTTCTTTTCCGGCACCGGCAGCAACCCTTTCGAATCTTGTATCACGCATACTTGCATCACCCGAAAGCCTACTGTGCCGGGCTTTCTGTCTCAAGCCATGCATGCCTTCATTAAGGGATCTCTTTGTCCCAGGGGGCGGTGTCAAGAAGATCAGCCACAGCTTTCGCCATGCTTTCGAAGTCAGGATGGCTTGCAATATGCATCTGTTCAACGTCAAACCGCAGGGCATTGGCGGTCGATTCACTCATCGCAACGGCATAAACCCTTGCACTTACCGGCGCAGAGCCCATCAATGCAGCACTTCTTGGTGAAAAAAGTGGCAGGATGACTGGGCTGTCGCCGTCCAGAAGCGATTTCGCCTCTTCGGTCAGGGTCAGCGCGTTCTGATGATAAACGATTGCCTGAGCCACAGGAAACCCGAGCGAACCCAGCCGTTCCGCGATATCGCCACGCGCATGCGCGCCCCGCACATGCAGCATGGGGACAGCCGGATTATCCTGCTTGATGCGCGCGACCAGAGCATCGGCATCACCCCCCGCCGATATCGCCTGCAGGCCTGCGGCCGTGGCGGCGCGCGCGGTTGCATCACCGACGGTGTAACAGGGTATGGACCCGGGTCCATTGGCCGCGACATAGGCCGCAACCCCGTTGGCAGAGGTGAAAATCAGGGTCCGGATGCCTTCGAGGCTTGGCAATCGCGGGTCAAGAACGATCTCCATAAGCGGGGAAATGCAAACTTCGAGGCGGTCACCGAATGCAACAGACAACAGCTTCGCCATCCTGTGCGATGACGCTTCGGGACGGGTCAACAAGATGACAGGCCGTGTCATGATTGCGCCGGGATTGTTTGCATCCTTGTCTGGTGTTACCTCGCAACCCGTGGTCTTGCAACGCTCAGGGCCGATAGTGTCAGGATTGAACAACCAATGGCCAAGGCGCTGACGATATTGGGTCTGGAAAGCAGCTGCGATGATACTGCGGCGGCCGTTGTCCGGCAATGCGGCTCTGAACCGGCTCAGATCATGTCTTCTATCGTGCTGGGGCAAGCCGAGTTGCATGCGGCATTCGGCGGCGTCGTGCCTGAGATCGCAGCCCGGGCCCATGCCGAAAAAATCGATATTTGCGTGAAACAGGCCCTGTTTCGCGCTGGGGTGACCCTTTCCGATGTGGATGCCATCGCCGTGACCGCAGGGCCCGGCCTGATCGGCGGCGTTCTGGCAGGGGTCATGTGCGCCAAGGGCCTTGCCGTCGGCACCGGTCTGCCCCTGATCGGGGTGAACCATCTGGCAGGCCATGCCCTGACACCACGGCTGACGGACAGGATCGACTATCCTTACCTGATGCTGCTGGTTTCGGGTGGGCACTGCCAGTTTCTTCTGGTGGAAGGCATCGACAGTTTCACGCGGCTGGGCGGGACCATAGACGATGCCCCCGGAGAGGCATTCGACAAGACGGCCCGCCTTCTTGGCCTGCCGCAACCGGGTGGCCCTTCGGTCGAAACCGAAGCGCGCGATGGCGATGCAACCCGATATGCGTTTCCCCGACCCCTGCTGGATCGCGAGGGGTGCGACATGTCCTTTTCTGGTTTGAAGACCGCGCTGCTGCGGATGCGTGATCGCATCGTGGAGGAAAAGGGCGGCCTGACCCTTGCCGACAGGGCCGATCTTTGCGCGGGCTTCCAGATGGCCGTCGCCGATGTGCTGGCCGAGAAAACGCGCAGGGCACTGCGCCTGTACCTGGCGCAACAGCCTGCAACCCCCGTTCTGGCCGTGGCCGGCGGGGTCGCGGCCAACAGCCTTATCCGCAGCAAACTCGAGTCTGTTGCCGCAGAAAATGCCGTGCGCTTCGTTGCGCCGCCCTTGTCGCTGTGCACTGATAATGCGGCGATGATCGCTTATGCCGGGCTTGAGAGATTTCGTGCAGGGCTGTGCGACGACTTGACCTTGGTCGCGCGGCCGCGCTGGCCATTGGACACCTCAAGCCCTGCGCTTCTGGGAAGTGGAAAGAAAGGGGCAAAGGCATGATCACAGTCATGGGCGCGGGCGCCTTTGGTACGGCGCTTGCCATCTCGCTGACCGAGGCAGGGCATGCGGTGACGCTGTGGTCGCGGGATCAGGGGCAAGTGTCCACCATGCGATTGTCCCGCGAGAACGCGCAGCGTCTGCCAGGCATCCGGCTGCCAGAGGCCCTGACTGTTCAGGCCGACATCCCGGTCAGCAAAGGTCCTGTCCTGCTGGCCGTGCCAATGCAAAGGATGCGCGATGTGATCGATGAACATCGCGCGGTGCTTGACGGGCGCGACCTTGTTGCATGCTGCAAGGGGATCGAGCTGAGCACGACGATGGGGCCGGTGGCGATTTTGCGGCAGATGCTGCCGCGAAGCACCGCCGCAATCCTGACAGGACCCAGTTTCGCCCGCGATATTGCGCAAGGCTTGCCCACGGCACTGACGTTGGCCTGCGCCGATCCCGACAAGGGTGCCAGCCTGCAACAGTCTCTGACAACGCGGAATCTGCGGATTTACCGCACAACAGATACTGTCGGTGCCGAGCTTGGCGGTGCCCTGAAGAACGTGATCGCGATCGCCGCTGGCGCTGTCACCGGCGCCGGTCTGGGTGACAGCGCTCGCGCTGCCCTGATGACGCGGGGCTATGCCGAAATGCAGCGCTTGGCGCTGACCCTTGGGGCGAGGCCGGAAACCCTGTCCGGACTGTCAGGGTTCGGTGACCTTGTGCTGACCTGCACAAGCCCGCAAAGCCGGAACATGCAGTTCGGGATAGCGATGGGCAAGAACGAGGCGTTTGACCCGTCGATTACAGTTGAAGGCGCTGCCACCGCACGCGCCGCCCTGCAGCGCGCCACCCAGCAGGGGGTAGACATGCCGATCACCGCCGCGGTCGTGGCCCTGCTTGACGGGAAGATCCAGCTGCGCCAAGCCATGGACATGTTACTGTCACGTCCCCTGAAGGAGGAATGAATGCTGATCGCCCTTATTGCACGGGACAAACCCGGCGCCTTAGAGACACGTCTGGCCAATCGCGCCGCACATCTGGACTACATCACGCAAACGGGCGTCGTGCGCCAGGCCGGCCCCTTGCTGGACAAGGATGAACAGATGATCGGTTCGCTTTTGATCCTTGAGGTCGAGGACATGGAAGCCGCCCGGAAATGGGCAGCAGGAGACCCCTATTCCAAGGCCGGTCTGTTTCAGGACGTTGAACTGATCATCTGGAAAAAGGTCGTCGGCTGATGCGCTATTGGTTGTTCAAGTCAGAGCCTTCGGTCTGGGGCTGGAACGACCAGACCGCAAAGGGTGAAGAAGGCGAGGAATGGAACGGTGTGCGCAACTACCAGGCACGCAACTTCATGCGCGAGATGGAAGTCGGTGACCTTGGCTTTTTTTACCATTCACAGGACGAAAAGGCCGTTGTCGGCATCGTCGAGGTGATCAATTCCGCACACCCGGACAGCACAACGGACGATCCGCGCTGGGAATGCGTCGATATCAAGGCCGTCAAACCTGTGAAGACGCCCGTGACGCTGGAGCAGATCAAAGCCGATCCGCGTCTCGCCAATATGGTGTTGGTGCGAAATTCGCGCCTGTCCGTGCAACCGGTCACGGCAGACGAATGGCGTATCGTCTGCGGGCTTGCCGGATTGGGCGGATAGGTGAAAATACGGGGGGCGCAGGCCAAGGCCAGAACCCCCCGTCACCCCACGTGCTCCCTACACACCACACGTGATCACTGGATTAGGTTCCGGCCGTACTGGCCCGACACTTCAAGATTAGCCACAGTCCGGCGACCGTGCAAATTCCAAGTTCTGAAAATTCGTGTAAACAGCGAGAGGCCCGCACGGCATGCGGGCCGCCCACCGGCGGGCTATCGCCTGCTTACTTGTAGACCGCTTCCTTGCCGAAATGCTTGGTCAGCATGTAATAGACAACGACGCGATACTTGTTCCGCTCGGACTTGCCGTAGGTTTCCACGACAGAATTGATCGCCTCCATCAGCTTGGGGCTATCGGGCAGTCCCAGTTTCTTGATGAGGAAATTGTTCTTCACAGTCTCAAGCTCGCTTTCCTGCGAGGCAGCGACTGTTTCGGCATCTGCGTTGTAGATCGCCGGGCCGCAGCCGATCGTGACCTTTGTCAGCAGGGCCATGTCAGGCTCCATGCCGCATTTATTCTTCAGATCGCTTGCATATTTAGCAATCAGATCGTCACGCTTTCCCATTCCTAGCTCCCTTACCAGTCAATATCTTTGGTACCATGGCCAATGCGTCCCATCGGTCCGAAGGAAACGTTAGCGAGTCTTCACCAACACTCAACGTTTTTATCCAAAGTGGGAAAGTAAAACGGCCCGCACAGTGGCGGGCCGTTGCATCGAAACCGATGTTCGGGATCAGTAGCGATAGTGTTCCGGCTTGAAGGGGCCTTCCGGCGTCACGCCGATATAGGCCGCCTGATCGGAATCAAGCTTGGTCAGTTTCACGCCGATGCGGTCCAGATGCAGGCGCGCCACTTTCTCGTCCAGCGCCTTGGGCAGGATGTAGACGCCGGGCTTGTATTCATCGCCCTTGGTCCAGAGTTCGATCTGCGCCAGCACCTGATTGGTGAAGCTGGCGGACATCACGAAAGACGGATGGCCCGTCGCGTTGCCAAGGTTCAGCAGGCGACCCTCGGACAGAAGGATGATACGGCTGCCCGAGGGCATCTCGATCATATCAACCTGATCCTTGATGTTGGTCCACTTGTGGTTCTTCAGGGCAGCGACCTGGATCTCGTTGTCGAAATGGCCGATGTTGCCGACGATCGCCATGTCCTTCATCGCGCGCATGTGGTCGATGCGGATCACATCCTTGTTGCCGGTCGTGGTGATGAAGATATCAGCGGTGTCGACGACATCTTCCAGCAGGACAACTTCAAACCCGTCCATGGCGGCCTGAAGGGCGCAGATCGGGTCTACTTCGGTCACTTTCACGCGGGCACCTGCACCGCGCAGCGATGCGGCCGAACCTTTGCCCACATCGCCATAGCCACAAACGACAGCCACCTTACCGGCCATCATCGTGTCGGTTGCGCGGCGAATGCCGTCTACCAGCGATTCCTTGCAGCCGTACTTGTTGTCGAACTTCGACTTTGTGACCGAGTCGTTCACGTTGATCGCAGGGAAGGGCAGCAGGCCTTTCTTGTGCAGGTCGTAAAGGCGGTGAACGCCTGTCGTCGTTTCCTCGGACACGCCCTTGATCGCGTCGCGCGTCTTGGTGAACCAGCCGGGGCTTGCGGCCATGCGCTTCTTGATCTGCGCCTTGATGACTTCCTCTTCCTCGGACTGCGGAACCGGAATGATCTCTTCGCCGGCTTCCGCGCGGGCGCCCAGCAGGACGTAGAGCGTCGCATCACCGCCATCGTCGAGGATCATGTTCGCGCCTTCGGGGAACAGGAAGGATTTGTCGAGGTAATCCCAATGTTCTTCCAGCGTCTGACCCTTGATCGCGAAAACGGGTGTTCCGCCTGCGGCGATCGCCGCGGCCGCGTGATCCTGCGTCGAAAAGATGTTGCAGGACGCCCATCGCACATCGGCACCAAGAGCCACCAGCGTTTCGATCAGGACAGCAGTCTGGATCGTCATGTGCAGCGAACCGACAATCCGTGCGCCTTTCAGCGGCTTGCTTTCACCGTATTCGGCGCGGCAGGCCATCAGGCCCGGCATTTCGGTTTCAGCGATATCCAGCTCCTTGCGGCCGAAAGCGGCAAGCGCGATATCCTTGACGATGTAATCGTTGGCCATCTGGGCACCCTTCATGAAAACCAATTTGGCGCTGCGCGTATCACTGTTTGATCATCGCCACAACGCTGGTTGAAAATAGCCCGGTATTTGAAAATGTCATGCCAGCCGATGCAACCTTGCGCCGACCCCTGCAAGCTGTTCAAAAAGATCGTGATTGACCTTCGGAGGTGTCATGTCGAAATCGCCCCGCGCATGGCAAAGAATGTTGTCAGGCCGCCGTCTTGATCTGTTGGACCCTACCCCTGTCGATATCGAGATCGAGGATATCGCCCACGGTCTTGCTTTTGTGGCGCGCTGGAATGGTCAGACGCATGGCGATCATGCCTATTCCGTGGCCGAGCATTCGCTGCTGGTGGAAACGCTGTTCAGCCGGATGGCGCCGGGCATTGCACCCAAATGGCAACTGGCGGCCTTGCTGCATGATGCGCCGGAATACGTGATCGGCGACATGATCAGCCCGGTCAAATCAGCCGTGGGCCCCGGCTATGAAGAGCTGGACACAAGGCTGACCGCGGCGATCCATATCCGCTTCGGCCTTCCGGCTGCTATTCCGGCTGCGATCAAGAAACAGATCAAGCAGGCGGACCGGATCAGCGCATGGATGGAAGCCATCGAGATTGCAGGCTTCAGCAAGGATGAGGCAGACAAGCTGTTCGGAAAGCCGGATCAGACACTGATCCGTGGTCTTTCCATCCGGTTGCGTCCCCCGGTCGAGGTACGTACCGATTACACGGCGCGTCACCACGCGCTTCTTTCGCAAACAGGCTGAATGCGGGATCCGGCGCCTATCAGATCAGGAATTCGGCCAGCGTCTCGTCGTTGGTGATGTCGCGATAGGTGAAACCGGCCTTGTTCAGCTTGAAAAGCAGGGATGTGAAATTCTCGGATCGGGTCGTTTCGATCCCGATCAGGACAGAGCCGAAGTTGCGCGCCGATTTCTTGAGGTATTCGAACCGCGCAATATCGTCGTCGGGACCAAGGATGTTCAGAAACTCCTTCAACGCGCCGGGACGCTGCGGCATCCGCAGGATGAAGTACTTCTTCACCCCGGAATAACGCTGCGCCCTCTCCTTCACCTCGGGCAGGCGTTCGAAATCGAAATTTCCGCCCGAGGTGATGCAGACCACGGTCTTGCCCTTGATGCGATCGGCCACATCGACCAGTGCATCCACAGCCAAGGCACCGGCAGGTTCCAGCACGATGCCTTCGACATTCAGCATCTCGAGGATGGTTGTGCAGATCCTGTCTTCGGGCGCGGTCACGACATCATGGAGGGAAACATCCTTGAGGCGCGCGAATGTCTGTGTCCCGATACAGGCAACCGCCGCGCCATCGACAAAGGTATTGACCTTGTCCAGCATCACCGGCCGACCAACCGACAGCGCCGCCTGCAGGCTGGCCCCACCCAGCGGCTCGACGAATGTATAGGCAGGTTCAGTGCCGAAAAAACTGCGCACACCCGCAGACAGCCCCCCACCGCCCACGGGCAACAGGATATGGTCGGGAACCTGTCCCATCTCGTCCATCATCTCGACCGCGACAGAGGCCTGGCCCTCGATCACGTCGGCATCATCGAAAGGCGACAGGAAATGCCCGCCTTCCTTGGCGCAGAAAGCCTGCGCAGAGGCCAGCGTATCGTCGAAGTAATCGCCCTTCAGCTTGATCTCGACCGCATCCCCACCAAACATTCCGGTCTTCTGGATTTTCTGCTGCGGTGTCGTCACCGGCATGAAGATCACACCCTTGACCCCGAAATGCCGGCACATGAAGGCGACACCCTGCGCGTGATTGCCGGCCGAGGCGCAGACAAACAGCCGTCGCCCCGGATCGGCCGCCAGAACCTTGCGCATCGCGTTGAAGGCGCCGCGCAGCTTGTAGGACCGCACCGGCGACAGGTCTTCACGCTTCAGCCAGATGTCAGCCTCGAACCGCTCGGACAGATGAGCGTTGCGCAGCAGGGGTGTGGCGGGGAAAACCTCGCGCATGGCGCGTTCGGCCGCGCGTGCCTGATCTTGAAACTGGGTCATTTCCGATCTCTGGCGCAGCTTGGCCCGTCGCGCAAGCCAAAGCTGCCGCATGGCGCCCTCCTTGCCCTGCGGCACAAAACCCGGTAATCGCCGCAAAACGCATTCACTGGGGAAAAACACATGTCCGCGCCCAAGAAAGTCGTGCTGGCCTATTCAGGCGGCCTTGATACCTCGATCATCCTGAAATGGCTGCAAACCGAATACGGTTGCGAGGTCGTGACCTTCACCGCCGATCTGGGCCAGGGCGAGGAACTAGAGCCCGCCCGCGCCAAGGCCGAGTTGCTGGGGATCAAATCCGAGAACATCTATATCGAAGACGTACGCGAAGAGTTCGTGCGCGATTTCGTGTTTCCGATGTTCCGCGCCAATGCGTTGTACGAAGGGCTTTACCTTCTGGGCACGTCGATCGCGCGGCCGCTGATTTCCAAGCGTCTGGTCGAGATTGCCGCCGAAACCGGTGCCGATGCCGTGGCGCATGGCGCGACCGGCAAGGGCAATGACCAGGTGCGGTTCGAACTGAGCGCCTATGCGCTGAACCCGGAAATCAAGGTGATCGCACCCTGGCGCATCTGGGATCTGACCAGCCGCACCAAGCTGATCGAGTTTGCCGAAAAGAACCAGATCCCGATCGCCAAGGACAAGCGTGGCGAAGCGCCCTTCAGTGTGGATGCAAACCTGCTGCACACGTCATCCGAGGGCAAGGCGCTGGAAAACCCCGCCGAGCAGGCGCCCGAATACGTCTATCAGCGCACAGTGTCGCCCGAGGACGCGCCCAATACCCCCGAATACATCGAAGTGACATTCGAGCGGGGCGATGCCGTGGCGATCAATGGCGAGGCGATGAGCCCGGCGACGATCCTGACCAAGCTGAACGAACTGGGCGGCAAGCACGGGATCGGGCGTCTGGATTTCGTCGAAAACCGCTTTGTGGGCATGAAGTCGCGCGGCATTTATGAAACGCCCGGCGGCACTGTTCTGCTCGAGGCGCATCGCGGGATCGAACAGATCACGCTGGATGCAGGTGCTGGCCACCTCAAGGACAGCATCATGCCGCGCTACGCCGAGCTGATCTATAACGGGTTCTGGTTCAGCCCCGAACGCGAGATGCTGCAAGCCCTGATCGATAAGAGCCAGGAACATGTGACCGGCACCGTGCGGCTGAAGCTTTACAAGGGTCTGGCCACCTGCGTGGGTCGCTGGTCGGATCACAGCCTCTATTCCGAGGCGCATGTGACCTTCGAGGACGACGCAGGCGCATATGACCAGAAAGATGCGCAGGGCTTCATCCGCCTGAACGCGCTGCGGCTGAAACTGATCGCGACCCGGAACCGTCGCATCAAGGGCTGATCAACGGCACCTGTCGAACAAGACAAGGGCGGCACCGCAAGGCGCCGCCCTTTTTATTCCCGTGTCCGAACCTTGGGTTCAGCCCTTTGCGATTACTTCGCGGTGATCATCGCCATGACAAGCTTGCCATCAACACGGATGGGGCCGTCTTCCTTGGCGCCAAGGGTATATTCGAAGATGCCGGTCTGCATGCCGCCCTCTTCGGCATGGATCATCAGCATCAGCATATCGCCCGACTTGACCTCTTCGGTCAGGATGGCCGCCACGTCAGCGGTTTCACCTGCACGAAGCGGTGCATGACCGACGACGGGGCCCGGCTTCATCTCTGCATCCGTGCGATGCACAACCAGCCAACCGTTCACATCAGCCACGACTTTCGATGCGGTCACAGTGCCGCCGGACACATCCTGATCCATGGCTTCGACCATCTGGGCCATGCCGTCGGCGGCCATCGCCATGCTGGTGGTTGCGGTGAATGCTGCGGCCAAAACAAATTTCATCATTGGAAGCTCTCCTTGTATGCGATCTCGGGGGACGTCACCCCTCATGAAGAAGCCACGCATCAAGATCCGGGAAAGTTTCAGGCCCGTTCACCTTTCTAAAGTTTTTTCGCGCTCAGCGCTTCGTAATGGGGCAAGGCCTGCTGCGCCAGTTCGGCGGCGGCACCCGAAAGCGCGGGCAAAGGCCCCTCGGCCGGGGCAAAACCGGTCGATTCATGCACCGCACCGTACCAGTGGCTTGCCCAGATGCCATCTGACCGGTGCCCGCCCAGAGGCCAGGACAGCATTGCAGGGTCAAAAGGAAGACCAAGCGCGGCACAAAGACGGTTCAGCATGGTTGATGGATCCCGTCTGATATCGGCGGAATCGATCACAAGCGGGTCCAGACCCTGTTCCACAAGCTGTTGGTAGATCTCGGTCTGCTGGGTAAATCCGATATCTCCCAGCGTGGGATTGTCGTATTTCGCCCCAAAACTGGCCACCACACGCGCCGGATGACGGATCAGAAACACATGCCGAACCTGCGCAAACCAGTCACGCGGCATATCGGCAATCATGTGCTGAGTCATGTGCTTCTGATAGAAATGCGGCTTTCCTTCCGGGATCGGGCCGGTCAGCTGCGCCGCAACCGCATCGGGATCCACGGACTGCGATTGCAGGATCTGGTCGCGCATCGGATGATCCAACCCGGTGCGTTGCAGGTAGGCGGCATAAAAGGGCTCGTCCACCACGGCAAAATCGGCCCGCGCCCCAAAGGAATACATCATCGCCGTCGACAGATTGCGCGGACCGGACCACATTGCGATCCGCATGATCAGGCCGTTTCCCGCTGGATCAGTGCCTGATACAGCATCCTGATATGTTTGGTGACCGGCCCCATCTGACCCTCGCCGATCTTGCGCCCGTCGATATGGCCAACCGGCGTCTGCGCCCCGAATGTCCCGGTCAGAAACGCCTCGTCAGCGCCATAGGTGTCGACAAGGGAATAGTTCCGCTCGAGAACCGGGATCCCGTTCTCGCGGCAAAGGTCAATCACCTTCTGGCGCGTGATCCCGTTCATGCAATAGTCGCCCGTACTGGTCCAGACCTGACCCTTGCGGACGATGAAGAAGTTGCAGGCATTGGTCGTATTCACAAAGCCATGCACATCCAGCATCAGGGCCTCATCGGCGCCAGCCTTCTCGGCGGCAATACAGGCAAGGATACAGTTCAGCTTGGAATGGCTGTTCAGCTTTGGGTCCTGTGTCATGGGAAGGCCCCGCAGATGCGGCACCGTTGCCAAGCGGATCGGTCGCGGAATGCTGGGCTTGGAATGTTCCATGATGATCGCGATCGTGGGCCCCTGCCGTGACAAGGAGGGGTGCTGGAAAGGCCGCGTCTTGACGCCGCGCGTCACCATCAGGCGCGCATGGGCGTCTTCTGTCATCTGATTGGCGGCCTGCGTATCCAGCACGGCCTGCACGACCTGATCGCGGCTTAGCCCGATATCAAGATCAATCGCTTTGGCCGCCTCGAAAAGGCGGTCCATATGTTCGTCCAGAAACGCCCATTTCCCGTTATAGAGCCTGATACCCTCCCAGATGCCATCGCCCAGCATGAAGCCGCTGTCATAGACGCTCACCATGGCTTGGCCCTTGGGCACGACCTTTCCGTTGAGCCAGATCTTGATCGTCTCGTTGCGGGCGTCTTCCGTCGCCTGATGGGTTGTCACGTGATCCGTCATCCGACCCTCCTGTTTTCAGGCGCAGGCTAGACCGGAACAGACCGCGCGAAAAGCGGCATTACCGGGGGCGATCCATCTGTTCGATCTCTAGCAGGTCAGGGATCACGTCAGCGGTTCCAACCCGCGTCACCATCAGGGCGGCCGCCTTGGTCGCGAGGGCGAAGGCCTGCTCCATCGGTTGCCCGCGGTCCAGACCCGCCAGCAGGAAACCGGTAAAGGTGTCGCCTGCCCCTGTTGTATCGACGGGGGTGACGGGAAGGGCTGCAAATTCCCTGATCTGCCCGGTTTCGGCATGAAACCAGCGGCATCCATCGCCGCCAAGTGTTACGACAACATCCGCGACGCCCAGATCATCGGGCGCCCGGCCAAGGGCCTGCTGCAATTGCTCGGCCTCGACCGCGTTCAGGATCAGCATGTCGATGAACGGCAGAAGAACCCTGACGGCCTCTGCGTCGAATGGTGCGGCAGCATAGACCACGCGCAACCCAAGATCAGACCCTGTTCTGGCGCAAAATGCCTGATGTGAGGTCTCGTTCTGCATCAACAGGATGTCACCAGGCGATGCTTCTGCAAGCGCAAGACCGATCTGTTGCTCTGTCAGGAAATGATTTGCGCCGGGGATGATGACGATCGTATTTTCGCCCGCAGGGTCCAACAGGATGATCGCATGCCCGGTCGCGCCATCCTCAACCGCTATGTGTCGCGTATCTACGCCATATTCGGTCAGAAGATCCCGTGCCCAGCGCCCATCCTGACCAACCGCGCCGATGTGAACGACATGCGACGCCCCGCGCGCCGCAGCCACGGACATGTTGGCCCCCTTGCCACCCAGACCGCGACGAAAACCGGTTGCCGCAAGCGTTTCACCCGGTCCGGGCAAATGGGGGACGGAATAGAGAAGATCGGCATTGATAGAGCCGAGATTGTAGATCGCCATTCCGCCCCTCGCTGTTTTGCGATCAGCCCACTTTACAGGCCGCCAGCATCGCCATGTTCAGAATATCGTTGGCGGTTGAACTGGTCGAACAGATCTGGATCGACTGATCGACACCCGACAGGATCGGACCGATCACGGTGGCCCCGGCCATTTCCTGCATCAGCTTGACCGAAATCGAGGCAGAGTGCCGCGCAGGAACCACAAGGATATTCGCGGGTCCTGTCAGACGCTGAAACGGATAAGTTGCTTGCGCCTTCGGATTCAGGGCCACGTCGACGGTCATCTCGCCTTCAAATTCGAAATCCACACCGCGTGTTTCCAGAACACGGGGGGCACGATGCATTTTCTCGGCCCGTTCGGACCGCGGATAACCGAAGGTCGAAAAGCTGACAAAGGCAACACGGGGCTCCAGCCCAAGATCCCGCGCAACGCCGGCGGCGCGCTGGGCGATCGTGGCCAGATCGCTCTCGTCAGGCCATTCATGCACCAAGGTATCCGCGATCAGCACGATCTTGCCCTTGTGCAGCAGAGCGGTCACACCCGCCGCACCATGCGCGGCATCGGCGTCGAAGACATGATTGATCAACTCCATCACATGCGCGGCCTTGCGGGTGGCCCCGGTCACAAGACCATCACCATGCCCATGCGCCAGCATCAGAGCCGAAAACACATGCCGATCACGTGCCGCCAACCGGTGAATGTCGTGCCGGTCAAACCCTTTGCGCTGAAGGCGCTGATAGAGAAAATCCTTGTACATCTCGAGATGCGGAGTGTTTGCCGCATTCACGACGTCCAGTTCAGCCACGGCATCAACCATACCCGCTGCTTCCAGCTTGGCTTTCACATCATAGTCGCGTCCGACGACAAGAGCTTTGCCCAAACCGGACCGCTGATAGGTCACTGCCGCACGCAACACGCGCGGATCGTCGCCTTCGGCAAAGATCATCCGCGCCTGGTTCGCGCGTGCACGCGCATGGATCCCGCGCAGGATGTTTGCGGTCGGATCCATCCGGCCTTTCAGGCTGACCTCATAGGCATCCATGTCGATGATCGGACGGCGGGCGGCACCTGTTTTCATGCCGGCACGCGCGACGGCGGGCGGGATGCGATAGATCAGGCGCGGGTCAAACGGTGTCGGGATGATGTAATCGCGCCCGAAGCTGAGGTTGCGGCCATAGGCCATGGCCACTTCATCCGGGACATCCTCGCGCGCCAGTTCGGCCAGGGCCTCGGCACAGGCGATCTTCATCTCGTCATTGATGGCACGGGCATGGATATCCAGCGCACCCCGGAACAAGTAGGGAAAACCAAGGACGTTGTTCACCTGGTTCGGATAGTCGGATCGCCCGGTCGCGACGATGGCATCGGGGCGCACGGCATGCGCCTCTTCCGGTGTGATTTCGGGGTCTGGATTGGCCATGGCAAAGATAACCGGATCAGGGGCCATGGATTCGACCATGGCCTGCGTCACCGCACCCTTGGCGGACACGCCCAGAAACACATCCGCATCCTTCATCGCGTCTTCAAGCGTGCGCAGATCGGTGCGCGCGGCATGGGCCGACTTCCACTGGTTCATGCCTTCGGTGCGGCCCTGATAGATCACACCCTTGGTGTCGCACATGATGCAATTGTCTTGTTTCGCACCCATCGACTTGAGCAGTTCAAGACAGGCAATCCCGGCCGCCCCTGCCCCGTTCAGCACAATACGCACATCTTCAATTTTCTTGCCGGACAGATGCAGCGCGTTGATCAGACCTGCGGCGCAGATCACCGCCGTACCGTGCTGGTCGTCATGAAAGACGGGAATATCCATCACCTCTTTCAGGCGCTGCTCGATGATGAAGCATTCCGGCGCCTTGATATCCTCGAGGTTGATGCCGCCAAAGGTCGGACCCATCAGCCGAACGGCATTGATGAAAGCCTCGGGGTCTTCGGTGTCCAGTTCGATGTCGATGCTGTTCACATCGGCAAAGCGCTTGAAAAGAACAGATTTGCCTTCCATCACCGGCTTCGAGGCCAGCGCACCAAGGTTGCCCAGACCAAGAACCGCCGTTCCGTTGGAAATCACGGCCACAAGGTTACCCTTGTTGGTATAGTCATACGCCGTCTCGGGCGCGGCGGCGATTTCTTCGCAAGGAACCGCGACACCGGGTGAATAGGCCAGACTCAGGTCGCGCTGCGTGGCCATGGGTACGGTCGCAGTGATCTCGAACTTGCCGGGTGTCGGCTCCATATGGAAGGCAAGAGCCTCTTCGCGGGTCAGTCTGGTCTTTGTCATGCGCTGCGGCCTGTTGTTTCTGAGGGTCATAGCGTTCTAGCCTGCCGCAGCCTGCGCCTCAACGCTTTTGCGTTTTCGCCTTTTACCAAAGAAGCGAGATTTGTAAGGTCTGCCGAGAAAACGAGGGGATACCGTGTCAGCAGAACAAGCCGCCGCAACGCCAATGATGGCACAATATCTCGGGATCAAGGCACAATATCCCGGCGCACTTCTGTTCTACCGGATGGGCGACTTCTACGAGATGTTCTTCGAGGATGCCGTGGCCGCGTCACAGGCGCTGGATATCGCGCTTACGAAACGTGGTCAGCATGACGGACAGGACATTCCCATGTGCGGCGTGCCTGTTCATTCCGCCGAAGGTTACCTGCTGACTTTGATCCGCAAGGGGTTCCGCGTTGCGGTGTGCGAGCAGCTGGAAGACCCGGCCGAAGCCAAGAAACGCGGATCGAAATCCGTCGTGAAGCGGGATGTCGTGCGCTTGGTGACACCCGGAACACTGACCGAAGAATCCCTTCTGGAAGCGCGACGGAACAATTATCTTTGCGCCTATGCGATGGTTCGGGACGAAGCGGCACTGGCTTGGGTCGATATCTCGACTGGCGAATGCCATGTGATGCCGATCTTACCTGTAAGGCTGGGTCCGGAACTGGCGCGGCTGATGCCGGCAGAGGTTGTCATTTCCGAGGGGGCAGAGGCCGATTTGGCGGGAATCGTGACTGATTCCGGCGCATCCCTCACGCCACTTGGCAGGGCGGCGTTTGACAGTACCGCAGCGGAGAAGCGTCTGTGTGCCCTCTACGGAATCGGGTCGCTTGATGCATACGGCACGTTCAACCGTGCCGAGGTGTCCGCGCTGGGCGCATTGGTCGAGTATCTGGACATCACCCAGAAAGGAAACCTGCCGCTGTTGCGCCAACCCGTAAGAGAGGCCGAGGCAGGGGTCATGCAGATCGACGCCGCAACGCGTCGCAATCTGGAACTGACCCATGCGCTGACCGGCGGGCGGGCGGGGTCCCTGCTGTCAGCGATTGATCGCACTTTCACCGCAGGTGGCGCGCGACTGCTGGAACGGCGGCTATCAAGCCCGGCCCGGGATCTGGAAACGCTGAATAGCAGACTCGATTCCGTGGGATTCATTCGTGACAACGGGCGTCTTGGTGATGATCTGCGCGAGGCGCTGCGCAAGGTTCCTGACCTGGATCGTGCCCTGTCTCGTCTTGCCCTGGATCGCGGGGGGCCGCGCGACCTTGCTGCAATCCGCAACGGTCTTGAACAGGCTGACAGGATTGCCACCATCCTGCAGGCCAGCGACCTTCCGGCGCTGCTGAAGCAATCCGCCACTGCGCTTTTGGGTCATGACGCGTTGATCGACCTGCTGGGACAGGCGCTTGTCGCGGAACCGCCGCTTCTGGCGCGGGATGGTGGGTTTATCGCCGCGGGATATGACGCCGAACTCGACGAGATGCGCGCGCTGAGGGACGAGGGGCGATCGGTCATCGCAAGGATGCAGACCGACTATGCCAGCCAGACCGGCATTCAATCGCTGAAGATCAAGCACAACAACGTTCTGGGTTATTTCATCGAAGTCACGGCGACGCATGCAGAGCGGATGCTGTCAGAACCCCTTTCCGATACTTTCCGCCACCGCCAGACAACGGCCAACCAGCTGCGCTTTACCACGCCTGACCTGACCGAGATGGAGACGCGCATCCTGAACGCGGGCGGTCACGCGCTTGAGATTGAAAAGCGGCTCTATTCAACCTTGAAAGAGAGCATTCTGGATGCCGCTGCCCATATTGGTGCAACGGCGCGGGCCTTGGCGGAACTGGATCTGTCCAGCGCCCTTGCAGACCTGGCACGGGGCGAAAGTTGGACACGGCCCAAGATCGACAACTCGCGGCGCCTGCTGATCGAGGGTGGGCGGCACCCTGTCGTGGAACAGTCGCTGCGCCGGCAGGGGGGTGCGCCCTTCGTCGCGAATGATTGCGATCTGGGCGATGGCACGGATATCTGGCTCTTGACCGGCCCGAACATGGCAGGGAAGTCAACGTTTCTGCGCCAAACGGCGCTGATCGCGCTTATGGCGCAGATCGGCAGCTTCGTGCCCGCAGCGCGCGCCGAAATCGGATTGGTGAGCCAGTTGTTCAGTCGTGTAGGCGCCTCGGATGATCTGGCGCGCGGTCGGTCGACCTTCATGGTCGAAATGGTCGAAACGGCGGCTATCCTCAATCAGGCGGATGACCATGCCCTGGTGATTCTCGATGAAATCGGTCGCGGTACCGCCACCTATGACGGGCTTTCCATCGCATGGGCGACGCTTGAGCACCTACATGACGTGAACCGGTGCCGCGCGCTTTTTGCGACCCACTACCACGAACTGACGGCACTGGCCGGAAAGCTGGACCGCGTGGACAATGCAACAGTCAGCGTGAAGGAGTTCGAGGGCGACGTCATTTTCCTGCATGAGGTGCGCAAGGGTGCGGCAGATCGGTCCTATGGCGTGCAGGTCGCAAAGCTGGCAGGACTCCCCGAAGCGGTCGTCAGCCGCGCTCGCGTCGTTCTGGATGCACTTGAAAAGGGGGAACGCGAGGGTGCTGGCAAGCAGAAGGCAATCGTGGACGACCTGCCGCTGTTTTCCATGGCACCACTGCCCCAACCAGCGCCAGTGCAAAGGCCATCCGTTCTGGAGGACCGCTTGAAAGCAATCCATCCTGACGAGCTAAGCCCGCGCGAGGCGCTGCAGCTGATCTATGAATTGAAAGAGGCGTCGCAAACCTGATTGCGACGCCCCTGTTATAGAATGCTTGAACGGGTCTTTGTCAGTTTGCAGGCATCGACGACACGCCAACCTGCGCCGGGCGCAACAGACGGTCATACAGCATGAAACCATCGCCGGACACCTGAATGATGTCACCCGCCTTGGTACCGGGAACGGGGGCTTCAAACATGGCTTGATGCAGTTGCGGATCGAAACGGTCACCAACCTGCGGGCTGATGACTGTGATCCCATGCTTGCCAAACACGCTGAGCAATTCCCGCAGGGTCAGTTCGACGCCTTCCAGCAGAGGGCCAAAGGTCGCGCGCTGCTCATCTGTCGCAACCTCGAGGGCGCGCTTGAGGTTGTCGTGCACAGGCAACAGATCGCGGGCAAGCTTGGATCCGCCATATTGCTCTGCTTCGCGACGGTCCTTTTCGGACCGCTTGCGCGCATTCTCGGCGTCGGCAAGCGCGCGCATGAACCGATCTTTCAGTTCATCGCGTTCCGCCCGCAAAGTATCCAGCTCAATTGCCTCTGCGCTATACTCGATCGAGTCCTCAGCATATTCTTCCGCTTCGGCGGCTTCGATATCGTCAAGGAAATCGTCTTTTTTCGGCTCTGCCATAACTCACCTCTAGCTCCGGTCGGATATCATGCGTCCAACCAGTTGTGCCGTGTAGTCCACGATCGGCACAATCCGTCCATAGTTCAGGCGCGTGGGTCCGATGACCCCAACCGCACCGATGATCTTCCGATCAGCGTTCATATATGGACTGACCACCAAAGAGGAACCCGAAAGTGAGAAAAGTTTGTTCTCCGAGCCGATAAAAATGCGCACACCCTCGCCTTGTTGAGCAAGGTCAAGGAACTCGGCGATATCCTTTTTTCTTTCGAGGTCATCGAACAGATGGCGGATACGGTCCAACTCCTCGTCTCCGCCTGTAGCGCTCAGAAGGTTCGACCGCCCCCTGACGATCAGGCGCTCGGGCGCATCTCCGTCTCCGGCCCACACGGCGATGCCGCTTTCCACAAGGGCATGGGCCAGACCGTCGATCTCCTGACGGCGCGAGTCGATCTCTCGGCGGATGGCTGTCTGAAGATCCGACAGTGTCTTGCCCTCGATCAGCGCATTCAGGAAATTCGCCGCCTCACGCATGGATGAGGGTGTTTGACCCGGAGGCGGCGTGAACAGCCGGTTCTCGACATGCCCATCTGCAAAAACCAGAACGACAAGCGCGCGTTCGTGGCCCAGATTGACGAACTCCACATGCTTGATCGGCGCCTCATGCTTTGGCGCCAACACCAGCGACGCACCGCGCGTGACACCAGACAAGGCAGTGCTGATCCTGTCCAGCATGCCAGTCACGTCAGAGGTGTTGCTGCCAAGTGTTTCGTCGATCTTGATGCGATCCTGCTCGTTCAGGTCGCTCACCTCCAGCAGGCCATCCACGAACATCCGCAATCCGCGCTGCGTCGGAATACGGCCCGCACTGACATGGGGGCTTCCCAGCAGGCCAAGGTATTCAAGGTCCTGCATCACATTACGGATCGTCGCCGCACTGACCTTTTCCGACATCGTTCGCGTCAGGGTCCGGCTGCCGACGGGGTCACCACTTTCAAGATAGCCTTCGACGACGCGGCGAAATACTTCGCGCGAGCGGTCGTTCATCTCATCGAGGATGGATTTTCCTTCGGTCATCGCGGCTTTCCTGATGGAGCACCATTAAAGAGCCTATGTGGAAAAGGTCAATGAGGCTTGCGTTTCGGGCTATCTGGGCTGTATCCCCGGCGTTAACTCAAGAAAGGTCCAGACATGCGCCCCTCAGGCAGAAAACTAAGTGAAATGCGCCCGATTTCAATTGAAACCGGCGTGACCAAGCACGCCGAAGGGTCATGCATGATCCGGATGGGCGATACGCATGTCTTGTGTACCGCGACGATCGAGGATCGCGTGCCCCCGTTTATCAAGGGAAGCGGCCTTGGCTGGGTGACGGCAGAATACGGGATGCTTCCCCGGTCCACCACAAGCCGCATGCGCCGCGAGGCCGCAAGCGGCAAGCAAGGTGGCCGGACCGTTGAAATTCAGCGCCTGATCGGTCGATCCCTGCGGGCCGGCGTTGACCGCGTGGCACTTGGCGAACGGCAGATCACCGTGGATTGCGACGTGATCCAGGCCGATGGCGGCACACGCTGTGCATCTATCACCGGCGGTTGGGTCGCACTGCGTCTGGCCGTGGACAAGCTGATGAAGACTGGCGCCGTCACCACCGATCCGTTGATCGAGCCTGTTGCAGCGGTTTCCTGCGGAATCTACGCGGGCCAGGCGGTTCTGGACCTCGACTATCCCGAGG
Organism: Paracoccaceae bacterium; assembly: GCA_041596235.1. GTDB lineage: Bacteria > Pseudomonadota > Alphaproteobacteria > Rhodobacterales > Rhodobacteraceae > Seohaeicola. The sequence goes on along the minus strand of JBFHIW010000026.1, from coordinate 19,631 downwards.
ACAGCGAAGCTGGCGTGGATGGCAACTTCATCATGCTTGCCAGCGGCAAACTGATCGAGGTTCAGATGTCCGCAGAGGGCGCCACCTATTCCCGCGCGCAGATGAACGAACTTCTGGATCTGGCAGAGCTTGGCGTGAAGGGTCTTGTCGCGGCACAAAGGGCAGCGGTCGATGCGTAAATTCTCCGGCGATCGTCTTTTGGTTGCGACCCATAACAAGGGCAAACTCGAAGAGATCGCCGATCTTCTTGCGCCGTTCGGGGTGTCAGTTGTCGGCGCTGCCGAATTGAACCTGCCGGAGCCGGACGAGACAGAGACAACTTTTGTCGGAAATGCCCGGATCAAGGCGCATGCAGCGGCGCAGGCGACCGGCCTGCCTGCGCTGGCGGACGATTCAGGCATTGCGATTGATGCGCTGGGCGGGGCACCCGGCGTCTACACGGCAGATTGGGCGGAAACCCCGAAAGGGCGCGATTTCGTCATGGCCATGACCCGCGCCCATGAGGAACTGGAAGCCGCGAAAGCGCCGCACCCACGCACCGCCCGCTTCTGTTGCACCCTTGTTCTGGCTTGGCCTGATGGACATGATGAAGTCTTTGAGGGCGTGATGTCCGGCAAGGTCATCTGGCCCATGCGGGGCGATCAGGGGCATGGCTACGATCCGATCTTCCAGCCGGATGGGTACGATCAGACCTTTGGTGAGATGGACCGTTGGGAAAAGAACCGGATCAGCCATCGCGCTGATGCCTTCCGGAAACTGGTTGCGGGCTGCTTTGGCTGAGGATTGGCAACAGGGCGGCTTCGCCATCTACATGCATTGGCCCTTTTGTCAGGCCAAATGCCCCTATTGCGACTTCAACAGCCATGTCGCACGGCATATCGATCAATCCCGCTGGCTGGCCGCTTATCAGCGTGAGATTGATCGCTATGCGCTGGAAACACCGGGGCGCGTTCTGACATCGATCTTCTTTGGCGGGGGAACCCCCAGCCTGATGAATCCGGATGTCGTTGCGGGCGTTCTGGAGCGGATCAAGCAGCATTGGCCGCAGGCCAATGACCTGGAGGTGACCCTGGAGGCAAACCCGGGGTCCGTCGAAGCTTGTCGCTTCAAAGCTTATGCAGATGCCGGGGTTACCCGAATATCCATGGGAATTCAGGCACTTAACGACATCGACCTGCAAAGGCTGGGCCGCATTCACTCGACATCCGAGGCCATGGCCGCGTTTGATATTGCCCGTAACCATTTTGACCGGGTCAGTTTCGATCTGATCTACGCCCGTCAGAACCAGACGCTTCAGGACTGGAAAAGCGAGCTGAAACAAGCACTTGGGATGGCCGTTGATCATCTGTCTCTCTACCAGTTGACGATCGAGGAAGGCACAGCTTTTGGTGATCGCGATGCACGGGGCAAACTGAAAGGCCTTCCGCCGGACGATTTGTCGGCCGACATGTATCAGGCGACGCAGGACATCTGTGAAGATGCGGGCTTCCTGACCTATGAGGTTTCGAACCATGCCCGCATTGGGGCCGAATCCCGCCACAACAGGGTCTATTGGCGCTATGGCGACTATATTGGCATCGGCCCGGGCGCACATGGGCGACTGACGCTGGATGGCCAGCGCCATGCGACCGAGGCCTGGAGCAATCCACAGAAATGGCTGGATACGACAGAGGGCGCCCTTGGCGAAAAGGAGCGTGCGGCCCTGTCAGGCGATGATCAGGCCAGCGAATTCCTGATGATGGGGCTGCGCCTGGCCGAAGGGGTCGATCCCTCGCGCTATACGGCGCTTGCAGGCAGGGCTTTGCCACAGGACCGGCTTGATCAGCTCGCAGAGCTCGGGATGATTGAGGCCAGCAACAACCGTATCACGGTCACACGACAAGGCCGGATGGTGCTGAATGCGATACTGTCAGAGCTGCTGACGAACTAGATCGTCACGACCCAAGCTTCTGGCAGAGATCGTCAAGCTGCTCCAACGAGTCGTAGCGGATCGAGATCACACCCGACTCCTGCCCATTATCGTGCTGAATCGAGACTTTCATACCCAGGTTCGCCGACAAATCCGCCTCAAGCGCGCGTGTATCCGCGTCCTTCGCCGGGGCGCTGCGTTTCTTCGTAACGGAATCGCCACCTGCTGCGGGTGCGTCGGCCGCCTTTGCAAGACGCTCGGTTTCGCGAACCGAAAGACCGCCCTGGATCACCTTGCGCGCCAAGGCAGCAGGGTCTTTCGCGGTGATCAAGGCACGGGCATGGCCCGCGGACAGCTTTCCGTCACGAAGGTAGGTCTGGACCTCTTCCGGAAGCTGCAACAAACGGACAAGGTTTGCGATGTAGCTGCGGCTTTTCCCAAGAACGCTGGATAGCTTATCTTGTGTATGCCCGAACTTTTCCATCAACTGCTTGTAGCCGACAGCCTCTTCAACCGGGTTCAGATCTGCGCGTTGAATGTTTTCAATAATCGCGATCTCAAGAACTTCGACGTCATCGAAATCACGGACCAGAACAGGCAGTTCATGAAGTTGCGCCATCTGCGCTGCGCGCCAGCGGCGTTCGCCGGCCACAATCTCGTAGGTTCCCTCCTCCTGCGCCCGCCGACGGACGATCAGAGGCTGGATGACACCCTTCTCGCGGACGGATGCGGCAAGGTCTTCCAGCTGTTCAGCAACAAAACTGCGGCGCGGCTGCTGCGGGTTCGGAAACACCTTTTCGATAGGCACAAGCAGATCGGGGCGGCGCGCCTGCCCGGCGTCACTGCCGCGATCTTCCTGAACAGAGACATCAGCCATCAGCGCAGACAGACCACGGCCCAAGCCACGGGTTTTCGGCTTTTTGTCGTTCATGTTGCTGCACCCTCGCTAACGGCCGTGCGGCCATGGTTTTTCAATAGCTCTTTTGCCAGATCCAGATATGCCCGCGCCCCTTTGGATTCGGGGTCATAATCCAGAACGGATTTCGCGAATGATGGCGCCTCGGACAGCCGCACATTGCGCGGGATCACGGTCTTGAATACCAGCTCACCAAGGTTCTCACGCGCGTCAGCCTCGACCTGCTGGGACAAATTGTTGCGGATGTCATACATGGTCAACACAACACCTTCGATCCGCAGCGCCTCATTCGCGGTTTGCCGAACTTCGCGGATCGTCAGCATGAGTTGCGACAGACCTTCCAATGCAAAGAATTCCGACTGCAGCGGCACCAAAACCGAATGCGCGGCGACCATTGCGTTTACGGTTAACAGGTTCAGCGAAGGCGGGCAGTCAATCAGCACATAGTCAAAGGCCAGTTCATCCATCGCAAACTGACGAAGAGCGTCGTGCAGCAGAAAGCTCCGTTTTTCATTCGAGACCAACTCGACATCCGCCGAACTGAGATCGACAGTTGCGGGCACGATAAACAGCCCCTCATTGGCAGTGGGCTTGATCACATCGGAAAGGCCGACATCATCAAGCAAAAGCTCATAAGTCGTGTACTCGCGATCATCAGCCTCGATCCCGAGGCCGGTCGAGGCGTTGCCCTGCGGGTCAAGATCAACAACCAAGACCTTCACGCCCATTTTCGCCAGCGCTGCACCCAGATTGATGGTGGTGGTTGTCTTGCCAACACCACCTTTCTGATTCGCGATCGCGATGATTCGAGGCCCTGGCGGACGAAGCGGGTCAGACACGTGCAATATCTCCGATTTTCAGGATCACGGATCCCTTTTCCGTCTCACTCTCAATGGCTTCGCAGGAGAATGACCATTCCTGACGCGCCTCTTCAACCTCTTTTTCCCAGGTCGCACCCTTTGAAAAAAGAGCGGTCCCGGAAGGTGACAGGTGACGGACCGCGAACCCCAGAAGCGTACCGAGATCCGCAAGCGCACGGGCCGACAGCACATCTGCGCCTTGCGGCGCAAGGGTTTCAATTCTTTCGCAGATCACGCTTCCCGGCACAGCGGTCTCCCGCAGGGCAGTCCTCAGGAAGGCAGCCTTTCTTCCGTCACTTTCAACCAATCGAACCATTTTCTGCGCAGGCGATTCAGCAGCCATGATTGCCACAACCACACCAGGCAAGCCCCCGCCACTACCAAGGTCAAGCCAGCTATCGAAGGCTTCTGGCCCTGCCCTGTATACTTGCAGCGAGTCGCGGATATGGCGGGACCAGATCAGCGGGATGGTGGATCGCGAAATCAGATTGATCTTGAGCGTCCACTTTTCAAGAAGCGCAGCGTAGCACTGAAGCCTCTCGAATGTTTCACGTGAAACATCGAGATCCTCTGCGGACAAAGAATTCACGCAAGCCTCTCTCTGCGGGCCTGACGCAACTTCGCCAGTAACAGCGTCAGCGCGGCCGGAGTCATCCCATCGATCTTTGCTGCCTGATGCAAGTTTGCGGGGCGCGCGCGACCCAACTTCATTTTCAGCTCGTTTGACAGCCCATCGATCCCGGAGAATGCAAAATCTGCGGGAATCTCCTGCATCTCATCACGCCGCATTGCATCTACATCACGCTGCTGCCGCTCAATATATGTGGCGTAGAGCGCGTCCTTGGCGAGCTGATCCTGAATATCCGGCAAGATCCCGTCAAGCGACGGATCCAGTTGAACCAGATGCGCAAAGGTCACATCTGGATACGCCAAGAGTTGAAATGCGGATCGCCGCGCGCCATCCTGATTCAAGCTCAGGCCCAGAGAGATAAGGGATTTCGGTGTATGGCTGCTTTGGTCCAGCAACGCCCGACCCGCACTCAAGGCCTCCATTTTCCGACAGAACGCGTCTTCCCGTACAGCACCAACGCAGCCGACCGACAGGGCCTTGGGAGTCAGGCGCTGATCAGCGTTATCCGCCCGCAGCGACAATCGGAACTCTGCCCGCGAGGTGAACATCCTGTAGGGCTCGGACACGCCACGCGACACAAGATCGTCGATCATCACGCCGATATAGCTGTCTGCACGGCTGAAGGTGACGGGTTCACGCCCCAAAGCCTCGGACGCGGCGTTCAAACCGGCGACAAGACCTTGGGCGGCGGCCTCCTCATACCCTGTCGTACCGTTGATCTGCCCGGCAAGAAAAAGACCCGGGACGTCGCGCACGGCCAAACGCAAATCAAGCGCGCGCGGATCGACATAATCATATTCGATGGCATAACCGGGCTGAAGGATCACCGCATCTTCCAGGCCCAGGATCGAAAGGACATATTCATGCTGAACATCCTCTGGCAAAGACGTCGATATGCCGTTTGGATAAACCGTATGATCATCAAGACCCTCAGGCTCCAGAAATATCTGGTGAGAGGTCTTGTCCGCGAAACGAACAACCTTGTCCTCTATCGAGGGGCAGTACCGCGGTCCGACACCCTCGATATGGCCCCCATACATGGCGGAGCGTTCGAGGTTTTTCTGAATGATCTCATGGGTCCGCGCGTTCGTATGCGTGATTCCGCAAGCGACCTGCCGCAAGGGAGGCGACTTGGACATGAAGGAAAACATCACTGGATCGTCATCGCCGGGCTGCGATTCCAAGCGATCCCAGGCAATCGTGCGCCCATCAAGGCGAGGCGGTGTGCCGGTTTTCAAACGGCCAAGTGGCAATCCGAAGCTGTCAATGCGGTGCGCAAGCGGTACGGACGGCTTGTCACCCATCCGCCCGCCGGGGCGTGACACGTTTCCGATATGAATGACGCCGCGCAGGAAAGTACCAGTTGTCAGGACCACCGCACTGGCACGCAGGTCGGTACCCTCGGCCAGCCTGACGCCGCAAACCCGATCGCGATCCATGATGAAGTCGGTCACTTCGCCTTCAACGATCACGAGGCTTTCCAACAAGCCCAGCTCTTTCTGCATCGCCTGACGATAGACCTTACGATCCGACTGCGCGCGCGGCCCCTGCACAGCCGGGCCCTTTCTGCGGTTCAGCAAACGGAACTGAATACCGGAAAGGTCAGCCACGCGGCCCATCACGCCATCCATCGCATCAATTTCCCGTACCAGGTGGCCTTTGCCAAGGCCACCAATAGCCGGGTTGCAGGACATGACCCCAATGCTGTCGCGCCGCAATGTCACCAAAGCCGTACGGACACCCATGCGCGCCGCAGCATGCGCCGCTTCGGCGCCGGCGTGACCACCGCCAACCACGATCACATCGAAATCAGAGTGTTTCACGTGAAACATTTCTCACTTCCCGACACAGAAGCTGGAGAAGATCTCATCCAGCAGGTTTTCCACATCAACACGCCCCACAAGCGATTCAAGCGCTCGCACGGCTTGCCGCACTTCCTCGGCCGCAAGATCGTAAAGATCCGGACCAAGCTCAAGCTTGTCAGCCGCCGCATCAAGTGCCGCAACAGCGCGCTGCATGGCCACCCGGTGCCGTTCCCGTGTGGCAACCCCAAAAGAACCCAGCCTGACTGAAAGTTTGCTGCTGATGCTCTCTATCAGAGATTCGATCCCTTCGCCACTGATCCCGGAAACCGCTCCTGCCTTGTCATTCAGAAGATCCGCTTTTGCCTGCAGCACGATATCGTCGGCGTCAGGCGCCATGTCGGGCGCTGCGTTACCCTCGACAAGAAAGACACGCAGATCCGCCATCGCCGCCCGTTCGCGGGCGCGCCGGATTCCAATCTCCTCGATCACATCCGTGGTTTCACGCAGACCAGCTGTATCGAGAAGCGTCACAGGAATGCCGCCTATATCCATCCGGACTTCGATCACATCCCGGGTCGTTCCGGCGTATTCGGATGTGATGGCAGCCTCACGGCCAGCAAGCGCATTCAGCAGCGTGGATTTGCCCACATTTGGCGCCCCGACAATGGCCACCTCAAAACCTGATCTGATCCGCTCCGCCGTCTTGACGCCTTCGCTCTCGCGCGCGAGGGCCGTCCGGACACCGGACAGAAGCTCTGAAACCTCAGGGGTTACATCAACCGGGACCTCTTCATCAGCAAAGTCAATCGTCGCTTCCAGAAGTGCAGCGGCGCGGATCAGATCCCGGCGCCATCCTTCTGCCAGTCGGCCAAGGTCCCCAGATAAAACGCGCAGCGCCTGACGGCGCTGCGCCTCGGTCTCTGCATCTATCAGGTCCGCCAGGCCTTCGACCTGGGCAAGATCGATGCGACCATTCTCAAGCGCTCTGCGCGTAAATTCACCTGCTTCAGCAGCACGCACACCTGTCATTGACGACAGCGTTTGCAGAACGGCTGCAATAACCGCGATACTCCCATGGAGGTGAAGCTCAACGACCTTCTCACCGGTAAAGCTGGCGCCTTCCTCGAACACAAGGACAAGCGCCTCATCAAGCCGGACGCCAGCGCCATCGACGAGGACCCGAACCGAGGCGAGACGCAGCGACGGCACATCACCACAAAGGCCACGACATGCGTCATGTGCCAGCGGGCCAGAAATGCGAACAACCGCCACCCCCGCCCTTCCTTGCGCGGTGGCAAGAGCGAAAATCGTGTCCATGATTGATGTAACCTTTTGTTTTTAAATAAAAAGTTACGAATTCATAGAATCAAAGAACTCGCCGTTGGTCTTTGTCTGTTTCAGCTTCGAAATCAGGAATTCGATTGCGTCCGTAGTGCCCATCGGGTTGAGGATTCTGCGCAGGACGAAGGTCTTGTGAAGGTCCTTCGCATCAACCAGCAGATCTTCTTTCCGCGTACCGGACTTGAGGATATCCATGGCCGGGAAAACGCGCTTGTCGGCAACCTTGCGATCCAGCACGATCTCCGAGTTGCCGGTACCCTTGAATTCTTCGAAGATCACTTCGTCCATGCGGCTTCCCGTATCGACCAGGGCCGTAGCGATGATCGTCAGCGATCCACCCTCTTCCACGTTACGCGCGGCACCAAAGAAGCGCTTGGGGCGCTGCAGGGCGTTCGCATCGACACCACCAGTCAGAACCTTGCCGGAGGACGGAACCACCGTGTTGAACGCCCGGCCCAGACGCGTGATGCTGTCCAGCAGGATGACCACATCGCGCTTGTGCTCGACAAGCCGTTTGGCTTTCTCGATCACCATCTCGGACACGGCGACGTGCCGGGTCGCAGGTTCGTCGAAGGTCGACGAAATCACCTCGCCCTTGACCGAGCGCTGCATGTCCGTCACCTCTTCCGGCCGCTCGTCGATCAGCAGAACGATCAGATAGCATTCGGGATGGTTGCGTTCGATCGAATGCGCGATGTTCTGCAACAGAACCGTCTTACCCGTGCGCGGCGGCGCCACGATCAAGGACCGCTGGCCCTTGCCGATCGGCGCAACCAGATCGATGATCCGCGCTGAGCGATCCTTGATCGTCGGATCCTCGATCTCCATCTTCAGGCGCTCGTCTGGATAAAGCGGGGTCAGGTTCTCGAAAGCGATCTTGTGACGCGCTTTTTCGGGATCCTCAAAATTGATCGAGTTCACATTGGTCAGCGCGAAATAGCGCTCAGTTTCTTCGGGTGCCTTCATCACACCCTCGATCGAGTCGCCAGTGCGCAGGGCGTATTGCCGGATCATCTCGGGCGAGACATAGATATCATCCGGGCCGGGAAGATAGTTCGCCTCGGGCGAGCGGAGGAAACCGAATCCGTCCTGAAGCACCTCCAGAACACCGTCACCGCCAATTTCCCAGCCTTCTTCCGCCATCTCCTTGAGAATGGCGAACATCATGTCCCCTTTGCGCATCGTCGATGCGTTCTCGATCTCGAGATCCTCGGCCATCGCCAGAAGATCCTTGGGGCTTTTTGCCTTCAGATCAGACAGGTTCAGGCGTTCGATGGTTTGGGTGACGTCGTCGTTCATGGAAATATCCTGAAGACCGGGCACAAGCGCGGCGCGTGGTCTTTTTTCAAGTGGAAACATCCGCCCGGACGGGCGGCTCGAGGCGTCTTTAGGTAAATCCTGGCCTCAAGTCAATTCTGATCAGAATTTCACCACGACGGCGACAACGATCACGATCATCAGGATCGTCGGAACCTCGTTCATAATCCGGTAGTTCCGCCCCGACAGGACATTGGCACCAGCGGCGAATTCCTTGCGCCGTTTTCCCAGCCACATATGGAACCACGTCATCGCGACAACAGCCGCCGCTTTCGCCCAGGGCCAGATGGCCGACCAGTCCACGATCCCCGGTGTCATGACAAGCAACAGGCCGAAGACCCAGACGACGATGATCGAGGGGTTCATGATGTAGCGGTAAAGCTTGAACTCCATCACCGTGAAAATCTGATCGCGACCGTCACCGGGTTTGGATTGCTCTGCGTGATAGACGAACAAACGGGGAAGATAGAAGATCCCCGCCATCCATGTAATCACCGCCATGATGTGGATCGACTTGATCCATGGGTAGGCCAAGGCCAGTAGATCGGTCATGCGTTCCTCATTTGCGATGAACCCTCTTAAAAAATAAATATATAAGAGAAAAGGATGATGTTTTTGTAGGTAGCGCCCCTGCCTGTGGATTACAGCGTTACCCCGGTGGATGTTCCCATCTTTCGAAGGCTGTGGATTACTCTGGGACAACAATACTGTCCGTACATAGCTTCTTATTTTATTTATTTAATATCAATGGCTTAAATATCATCAGCAGCATGCCTAACCGGTGGATGAAATGCTGGACGTGGCATGGAAAGAACAGGTTTTCCACAGCAGGCGATTCATCCATTCCCCAACGGGAAAAGAACCCTGGCACATGCGGGTTATCCAAGCCCGGTCGCCGCCTTGCATCCAAAGCGTAAAATGCCCAGTAATCATCCCTAACAAATCCTTAAACTGTTCCACCGGGTTATACACATGCCGCAACAGCTGATCCTCGCTTCCGGTTCTTCGATCAGGGCCCAGCTGCTTTGGCAGGCAGGCTTGGCGTTCGAGGTCATTCGCCCCACCGTGGATGAAGACATGCTGCGCGACGCGCTTTTGTCAGAAGGCGCAAGCCCGCGCGATCTGGCGGACGCCCTGGCCGAGATGAAGGCCCTGCGCATCAGCGAAAAACACCCTGAGGCTTTGGTCATCGGATGTGATCAGGTCCTTGATCTGGGCGGTCAGGTCCTCACCAAACCTTCGACCCGGGAAGAGGCTGCCACGCAGCTATGCGCGCTGCGGGGAAAGCGTCACAGCCTGCTGTCTGCGGTCGTGATCTGTGATGCAGGCAAACCGATCTGGCGCCATATCGGGCAGGTCCGACTGATGGTGCGCGATTTCAGCGATGACTGGCTTGAAGGTTACCTTGACAGGAACTGGCCCGACATTGCCGAATCCGTGGGCGCCTACAAACTTGAAAAAGAGGGTGTGCGCCTGTTTTCGCGGGTCGAGGGCGATTATTTCACCGTCTTGGGGCTGCCTTTGCTGGACCTTCTGTCTTATCTTTCTCTCAGGGGGGATATTGAAACATGACGACAGATGCGAACGTTTTGCCGCGTATCCCGCTGGCCGGTGTTATCGGCTCGCCGATTGCACATTCGAAGTCACCCGCACTCCATGGTCACTGGCTGAAGACCTACGGCATCCGCGGTTACTATATTCCCATGGAGGTCAGTGCCGACAACCTTGCCGAGGTTCTGCGCGCCCTGCCCAAAGCCGGTTTCGTCGGCGTGAACGTGACCGTCCCGCATAAGGAAGCGGTTCTGGAAATCGCGGATCTGGTAACGGATCGGGCGACCCTGATAGGTGCGGCCAATACCCTGATCTTCCGCAAGGATGGCAAGATCCATGCCGACAATACAGACGGGTACGGTTTCATTGAAAACCTGCGCCAGAACGCGCCGGAATGGAACCCGGCCGCCGGACCCGCCGCCGTTCTTGGCGCGGGCGGTGCGGCCCGTGCCGTTGTTGCATCCCTTCTTGATGTTGGTGTGCCTGAAATCCTCATCTCGAACAGGACGCGCATCCGGGCAGAGGCCTTGCAGCACGATTTTGGCAAGCGTCTGCGGGTGGTCGACTGGGTGCAGGCCGGGAACATGCTGGAAGAGGCCGCGACCGTGGTCAACACGACCTCTCTGGGGATGTTGGGCAAGCCTGAATTGCGGGTGCCGCTGGATGGTCTGCAAAAGGGTGCGCTTGTGACTGATCTTGTCTATGCGCCGCTGCAAACGCGGCTTCTGCGTGTTGCGCAGGAAATGGGATGCGTGACGGTGGATGGCCTTGGCATGCTGCTGCACCAGGCAGTTCCCGGGTTTGAGCGGTGGTTCGGACATCGCCCCACGGTAGATGCCTCGATCCGCGCGGCCGTTTTGAAATGACATTGCTGATCGGTCTGACAGGTTCCATCGGGATGGGGAAATCCACGACTGCGCGGCAGTTCGAAGCAGAAGGATGCGCGGTCTGGGATGCTGATGCAGCGGTGCACCGCCTCTATGCCAAAGGTGGTGACGCAGTGGCACCGATAGCCGACGCATTCCCGGTTGCAGTGATTGACGGCGCCGTGTCGCGCGACGCACTCAAGTCGATCATCGGTCAGGATCCCCTTGCCCTGCGCAGGATCGAACAGATCGTTCACCCGCTGGTAGCCAAGGATCGCGCGGCGTTCATCGCTGCAACCGATGCAAAGATCGTGGTGTTGGATATTCCCCTTCTGTTCGAAACCGGGGGCGACAGCCGCGTTGATGTGACCGTCTGCGTGTCGATCGATGCCGAAACCCAGAAAAAGCGGGTGATGTCACGCGGAACGATGTCAGAGGACCAGTTTGGCACCATTCTTGCAAAGCAGATGCCGGATGAGGAAAAACGTGCTCGTGCTGATTACGTGATCACGACGGATACGCCCGACAGCGCGGCGGAACAGGTGCGCGCGGTTCTGGCGGATATAAGGAGACGGATGACCCATGCGTGAAATCGTTCTGGATACTGAAACCACGGGTTTTGAGCCGTCCGAAGGTGATCGGATCGTCGAGATCGGCGCCGTCGAGCTGTATAACCATATGCCGACAGGGCGCACCTTTCACGAATACATCAACCCGCAACGTGCGATGCCTCAGGCTGCATTCGAAGTGCATGGATTGGGCGACGATTTCCTGCGGGACAAACCCCTGTTCTCCCAGATCGGACCGAAGTTTCTTGAATTCGTCGGTGATGCAAAGCTGGTGATCCACAATGCGGCCTTCGACATGAAGTTCCTGAATGCCGAGCTGGGCTGGATCAAGCTGCCGTTGCTGCCGATGGAACAGGCCATCGACACGCTGATGATCGCGCGCAAGAGGTTTCCGGGCTCGCCTGCCTCGCTTGACGCACTGTGTCGCCGCTTCGGGATCGAGACCGAGCGGACGTTGCATGGCGCCTTGCTGGACAGCCAGATCCTTGCCGAGGTTTATCTGGAACTGATCGGCGGTCGGCAGCCCGATTTTGGATTGTCCACCACCGCCACGACGGAAATCAGCGTCTCGTCGGCCCAGAACTGGAGACCGAAGCCCCGCCCGACCCCACTGCCAGGTCTGATCACGCAAGAAGAAGCCGCCGCCCATGAGGCCTTTGTCAAGGCGTTGGGCGACGGCGCTTTGTGGCTCAAACAGGGTTGATCAGGCGTTGGGGACTGCGGCCTGCTCTGCCTGACGGCGTGCCAGTTCGGAACGATAAAGCTGCACGAAGTCGATGATATCCATGTTCAGCGGCGGGAAGCCGCCATCGCGTGTGACATCCGAAACGATCCGCCGCACGAAAGGGAAAAGCATACGCGGGCATTCGATCAGCAGGAACGGATGCATCTGATCAGCCGGCACGCCCTCGATATGGAAGATGCCTGCATATTCCAGCTCCAGCAGAAAAAGCTTTGACGTGCTGTCCTTGACCGAGCTGTCGACGATCAGCTTCATGGTCACTTCGAACTGGTTTTCCGCAGTCCGCTTTTTGGCGTCCAGATTGACCTGAACCTTTACATCGGGCTGAACCTCTCCGCTGACACCTTTTTGGGCCAGGACATTCTCAAAGGACATGTCCTTGATGAACTGGTTGAGGATGCTCATTTTCAGCTGCGGCGCCTGCGCCTGTGCGGCAGGCTGGGCGGGCGTATCGGCTGCGCCGTTTTCGGCCATTTGGGATCTCCGGATCAGTGATTGTTCCGATGTTGTCTAGCAGTACAGGTGCGAAGCCTCAATGCTTCGTCCAGCCCGATGGCCGATGTGTGGGCCGCTTTACCGGATCGACCTCGTGGAATTCACCATCGATCACGTCCGGGCGATGCGAAGCTCTGGATGGATGTCGGAATGGATCCTGCCCGTCACCCCCAAACCCGGAGGATTGCCCCATCTGGAAATGGGCAACCTTGATCCGGGCTCGCAGGAAGTTGAATACGGCGGACCGCACGCCCGGCACCAGAAGCGCAAACCCCAGCGCGTCAGTGAAAAACCCCGGTGTCAGCAACAGGACACCTGCGACAAGCACCATGGCGCCGTGGGCCAGCGGCATCGTCGGATCATCGAGGCGGGAAAACGCGCGCTGCAGTTCCATGAGGGCAAGGCGCCCCTGTGCCCGCACCAGCATGGTCCCCAGAATGGCCGTCAATACAACGATGCCGAGTGTCGGCCACAAGCCGATCCAGCCGCCGACCTGTATGAACAGGGCGATCTCGATGATCGGAATTGCAACGAACGCAGCGAAAAGCCACATGGGCCTGCTCCTTTCCTTCGATGGTACAGTGGACTTGCTCCACCCCCTCACCTACATAAGACCGGTCTAGTTCGCTTTCCATGCCCTGACCCCACGAGAGGTTTAAATGAATTCGCCCATCCTTCAGCTTTTGGTTCTGGCAGGCATTGCAATATTCCTGATCCTGCGCCTGAAAAATGTGCTTGGCACGCGGGACGGGTTCGAAAAGCCTGCCGTACCCAGAGAAGCGCCTGCAAACACGGATCGCCGCCGCGGGTTCGAAGTGATCGAGGGCGGGCCCGATCATGACATCACGGACAACGTCGAGGCGGATAGCGATGCTGCAAAGACGCTTGCCGCGATGAAGCGGGTCGAGCCGTCTTTCTCGGTCGCGGAGTTCCTGCAGGGCGCGCGCTATGCCTATGAGATGATCCTGATGGGTTTTGAGCGTGGCGATATGAACAGCATCAAGCCGTTTCTCGCCGATGATGTGTATGACACCTTCGCCGAAGTGGTGGCCGCCCGTGAAGCACAGGGCCTGACAGTCGAGGCCGAATTCATCGGCATTCGCGAAATGGCCCTGAGCAATGCAAGCTTTGACAAGGACAGCAATCTTGCCGAAGTCACCATGCGCTTTACCGGCGAGATGACATCGGTTGTGCGCGATGCATCGGGTGAGGTCATTGAAGGCAAGCCGAACGAAGTGAAGCGCCAAAAGGATGTCTGGACCTTTGCCCGCGTTCTGGGCACTGACGATCCTAACTGGCAGCTCGTCGCCACGGGCGAATGATCCGGGCGCTGGCAGCCCTGACCCTGGGTTGGTTCGCGATGACAGCAAGCACAGCGCAGTCAGAACCAACCTACCGGGTCCTTGAGTTCAGCCAACTTGACGGCTGGGTCAGGGATGACCATGCATCCGCGTTTCGCACCTTCCTGAATACCTGTGCCGACATGAAGGATCCTGACTGGTCTAGCTTGTGTGCTGTTGCCCAGACAGAGGCGCGGCTGCAAACAAGTGCCAAGTCCTTTTTCGAGCTGTTCTTCCGACCGGTCCTGATCGAAGACGGCGCCCCCGGTCTGTTCACAGGCTATTTCGAACCCGAACTGAACGGATCGCTTGCGCCGTCGTCTCGTTACCGCTTTCCGGTTTACCACATGCCGCCAGAGGCGCGGGCCAATCAGCCCTGGTTTTCACGATCAGAGATCGAAACCAACGGCATCCTGTCGGGCCGCGGTCTTGAAATCGCGTGGGTCGATGATCCGGTTGAGCTGTTCTTTCTGCAGATACAGGGGTCCGGTCGTATCAAGCTGTCGAATGGGCGCAGCATTCGCGTGGGCTATGCCGGGGCGAACGGCCACGAATACAGGTCCATCGGCGCCGAGTTGATCCGACGCGGGACATTTGAGTCGCATCAGGTATCGGCCGAGGTGATCAAGAACTGGGTCCGCCGCAATCCGCAGGAAGGTCTTGACCTGCTACGGCACAATCCGTCCTTCGTCTTTTTCCGAGAGGTCAGCCATGTGCCGGCCGACAAGGGTCCGCTGGGCGCGATGAACCGGTCGGTGACGGACCTACGCACCATTGCCGTGGATCCAGCCTTCACGCCTTTGGGGGCGCCTGTATGGATCGAGAAGGATGGCGAAAGCCCGATGCGCCGTCTGATGATCGCGCAAGACACCGGATCAGCGATCAAAGGTGCCCAGCGCGCCGACATCTTTTTCGGCACCGGCGATGAGGCGGGACGCGCTGCGGGCCGGCTGAAGGATCCGGGCCGCTTGATAGTGCTTTTGCCGATCCAGCGGGCCTATGCGATGGCCCCGATGGATATGCTGGAATGACACGGCGCCGGCTGCGGCCTGATGAGATTGAACTGTGGCGCAAGATCGCCGACAGCACCGAGAGGCTTCACCCCGAACGTCAGATGCAGGACGCTGCGCGCGCCGATGACGGGCCGCAGCGGCCAAAGCCGAAACCGCACAAGACACCGAAGCCGCGATTGCCGGAATTCAGGGTGGGCGACAAGGCAAGGGGGTCGGAACCGTCACATGATCTGATGCCCCCGCTTGTAGACAGGTTGCGTGGCGCACCCGTGAACATGGACAGCAAGGCCTATATGCGGATGAAGCGGGGCAAGCTGATCCCGGAGGGGCGTATCGACCTGCACGGGATGACGATCGACAAGGCGCACCCGGCGTTGACCTCGTTCATCCTGCGGGCACAGGCCAGTGGCAAGCGGTTGGTCCTCGTGATCACCGGCAAGGGCCGCGACAGGGATGAGGGTGGCCCGATCCCCGTGCCGCGCGGAATCCTGAAACATCAGGTGCCGCAATGGCTGTCGACACCGCCCTTGGCGCAAGCAGTCCTCCAGATCACCGAGGCCCATGTGTCCCACGGTGGCGGAGGCGCGTATTACGTTTATCTGCGTCGCCACAGATAGGCGAAGCGCCCCTGCGCCATTGAAGAAAAGCCCGGCTTACAGCACGTAGCGGCTGAGGTCTGTGGACCGCATTAACTCGCCCAGGTTCGTATCGACAAAGGCGGCATCCACGGTCACGCTTTGTCCGGCCCGATCCGGTGCTGTAAACGACAACTCCTCGAACACACGCTCCATGACGGTATAAAGCCGCCGCGCGCCGATGTTCTCGACCGTGTGGTTCACTTCCGCGGCGATCCTGGCCAGCGCCGCGATGCCGTCATCGGTAAAAGTCACGCCAACCTCTTCCGTCGCCATCAACGCGGAATACTGCCGCGTCAGGGCATTCTCGGTCTCGGTCAGGATGCGCACGAAATCGTCTTCGGTCAGGGCACGCAATTCGACACGGATCGGCAATCGTCCCTGCAGTTCCGGAAGCAGGTCGGACGGCTTTGCGATATGAAAGGCGCCCGAAGCGATGAAAAGAACGTGATCCGTCTTTACGGGGCCGTATTTCGTGCTGACGGTGGTGCCTTCGATCAGCGGCAGCAAGTCGCGCTGCACGCCTTCACGGCTGACATCGGCACCGCGCGCGTCCGACCTTGCACAAACCTTGTCGATTTCATCCAGAAAGACGATCCCGTTCTGTTCGACCGATTGCAGCGCCGCGCGGTTCACCGTTTCATCGTCCAGCAGCTTGTCGGCCTCTTCCCCGATCAGGATTTCGTAGCTTTCCGCGACACTCAGCCGCTTGCGCTGCTTGCGCTGGCCAAAGGCTTTGCCGAACAGATCACCCAGATTCATCATGCCCATCTGGTTGCCGGGCTGTCCGGGGATATCCATCATTGGAAACGCCCCGCCGGTGTCAGCCACATCCAGTTCGATGAGTGTCGCGTCCAGTTCTCCGGCCTTGAGTTTCTTGCGGAACATCTCGCGCGTGGCTTCGCGCGCATCTTCGCCCGCAATCGCCGTGATGACCCTTTCCTCGGCGGCCAGATGCGCCTTGGCCCGCACATCGTCGCGCATCTGTTCCCGCGTCATAGCAATCGCGATGTCCACAAGATCCCGGATGATCTGCTCCACATCGCGGCCGACATATCCGACCTCGGTGAACTTGGTTGCCTCGACCTTGATGAAGGGGGCGCGGGCCAATTTGGCAAGGCGGCGGCTGATTTCGGTTTTGCCGACACCGGTTGGTCCGATCATCAGGATGTTCTTCGGATAAACCTCGTCGCGCAGGTCATCGCCCAACTGCTTGCGCCGCCAGCGGTTGCGCAGCGCCACGGCGACAGCGCGCTTGGCATCCTTCTGGCCGATGATGAACCGGTCCAGTTCGGACACGATCTCGCGGGGGGTCAGGTCTGTCATTTTACTTCTCCCGGGGGGTCCCGTTACTTGCCGCCTGTTACTTGCGGCACGTTACTTGCCGATCGTCTCGACCGTCAGGTTCCCATTGGTGTAGACGCAGATATCAGCGGCAATCGCCATGGCCTTGCGGGCAATCGCCTCGGCGTCCAGGTCGCTGTCCATGAGGGCGCGCGCGGCGGCAAGCGCATAGTTGCCACCCGATCCGATGGCGGTCACGTCATGCTCGGGCTCCAGCACATCGCCTGCACCGGTGATCACGAAAATGTCGCGACCATCGCTGACAATCAGCATGGCCTCGAGCTTTTGCAGATATTTGTCCGTACGCCAGTCCTTGGCCAGCTCGACCGATGCGCGCGCCAGCTGGCCCGGCGTGGATTCAAGCTTGGCTTCAAGGCGTTCAAGCAGGGTAAAGGCATCGGCTGTCGATCCGGCAAACCCTGCCACCACATCGAACCCGCCCGGCGACAGCCGCCGCACCTTGCGCGCACTTCCCTTGATCACGGTCTGGCCAAGACTGACCTGCCCATCCCCGGCAATGACCACTTTTCCATCTTTCTTGACCCCGATGATCGTGGTGCCGTGCCAGCCGGGAAAGTCTTTGTCTGCCATGGGTGCCTCCGTTCTTCTGTCGATATATGGAACGTGACGCCTTGAGGCACAAGGGCGGGCCTTGCCGTGCGGTCCGGCACGGCTTAGCCTTGGACCCATGACGAGTGCGCGGACCGTGACCTTTTATCTTGATGACGGCCTGCGCGAAAGCGCCGAGGCGGGCGCGCATAATTTCATCACGAAGGTCGTCACGGTCCTGCGCAATGCAGGCTTTGATGTCGTCTATCGCGCGAACTCTCCGGCGGCGCGCTTGTCGTCTGCCTTGCGGCCCGGATACGCGATGTTCCACATGGACCAGCCCACGCATCCCCGCGCCCTGACGATGCGCCGCGTCTATCATTATCCCTTCTGGCAGATCGAAACGACGACCGAGCGTTGGAACTGGGCAGTGGCCAAAACCCTGTTCGATCCCGCAACCGTCGAACCGCAAGAGGCGCGCCGCTTTCATGGATTCTGGCGTCGCCGTCTGTTTCCAGATGCACCTCCCGCCACGCGGGAGGGCTTTGTCTATGTGCCGCTGCAGGGCCGGCTGACAGAATGTCGATCCTTTCAGGCGGCAAGCCCCGTCGAGATGGTGGAGGCTGTTCTTCATCACGATCCCGACCGGCTTGTGATTGCAACATTCCACCCCCGCGAGACCTATAGCGACGCGGAACGGCAGGTGATCTATGCTCTGGCAGAGCGCCACCCAAGGCTCAGCGTGAAGACGGGGTCGATGGAAAGGCTTCTGCCGGGTTGCGACTACATCGTCACTCAGAACTCATCGGCCGCGTTTAACGGCATCCTGTTCGAAAAGCCCTTCATCCTGTTCGGGAAATCCGACTTTCATCATATCGCGGCCAATGTGCAGGCGCTGGGCCAGCCAGACGCCTTTCGCGCCGTGACGCGGGTTGTACCGGATTACGCGGCCTACCTGTGGTGGTTCTGGCAAGAGATGTCGATAAACGCAGGTCGCGATGAGGCAGAAGCAAAGATCGCTGCCGCCCTTGCGCGTGGCGGCTGGCCGATCTGAAGCGCTGACGAGACAAATAAAAAAGGGCGCCGCATGTGGGCGCCCTTTTTGTCGTCTGATCCGGGGTGGTTCAGATCGCGCTTTCGATCCAGCTTTGCAGCGCGGCCTTGGGTGCGGCGCCTGCGCGGTTCGATACGATCTGGCCGTTCTTGAAGATGAACAGCGCCGGGATGCCCCGCACGCCCATTGCGGCGGCGGCATTCGGGTTGCTGTCGACATCGACCTTGGCAATCTTCACGCGACCTTCGAATTCGGTCGAAAGTTCTTCGAGTGCGGGCCCGATCTGCTTGCAGGGGCCGCACCACTCTGCCCAGAAGTCCACGACAACGGGGATATCGGAATTCTTGACTTCGGCGTCGAACGTCTCGTCTGTGACAGCAACAGTCGCCATTGGCTTTCTCCTGTGGGAATGGTTGGCGGCAAACCTATGGACCTCATGCGCCAGCGTCAAGGGAGGCTGCCGCGTTGCAGCGCCGTCATCACAAGATCGTTCGACAATGGCATCAGGCATGCCGTGCGCGTCCACAGGATCGCCGTGTCGATCCTGCGGTCTGGGTAGATCAGCCGCAGCGCGGCGGCATAGGCCCCCATCTGCCGCAAAATACCCTCGGGGCAGTCATCGGGTTCGCCGGGAACCACGCCGTTGGTCTTGAAATCCACTGCGAGGATGCGATCCGGCTGAATGATCAGCCGG
>JBFHIW010000025.1:0-52682 GCA_041596235.1 Paracoccaceae bacterium | reverse complement strand
GCATTCACAAACATGATTGCGATTGTTATCGAGAGATATTGCACGTCGAAGTCTTAGAAAAACCCGATTGGCTGCGTAAAGGAACAGCCTTTCCGTTGAAAGGATACGGATTCATTGATCAATCGCCGTTCAGTCTTTCTTTTTCTCGCAATCTGCCTGGCGAGTTTTGCGCTGTTTCTGACGCCCGACAGATTGGCGTCTTTCGGCATCATGGATTCGTCGCTGGCATCAGACAATCCACTGACACGCCAGTCAGCAGCGAGGCTCATTCTTTTCGCCCGTATCGGTCTTGCGGTCTGCGCCATGCTGCTGGCCACTCTGGCACTGGCTGCCCCAAGGATCGAAGCATCTGCATTTTTTGAACGCTGCATCCGCGAAGGATCGAGTTTTCCGAAAAATTACGAGCAGCACCAACGCAGGGTGTTCACGGGAACAGCGATTGTGGCCCTGACAAGCCTGCTCGCGGCGAGCCTTTACATTTGGCTGGCCAGTCGCTTTGGCAGTCAAACGCAGGGTCTGGTCAGCCAAGAGGACGGATTCATCGAATGGATGTCCGCGCTGCTGCTTCTTGCGGCCTGTCTGACGGCATTGCGTGTCGGCAGCAGAATGCCCGACAAGACTCATGCCGGGATGCATTTGTTTCTTGGCGTTCTGTTTTTCGTGATGTTGGGGGAAGAGATCAGCTGGGGGCAGAGGCTATTGGGCTTCTCGACGCCGGACACGCTGGCGCGGATCAATGTCCAGGGTGAAACGAACCTCCACAACTCTTTTGGCTATCTCTTCGATCACCTTTTCATTCTGGCATTCTTTATCTGGGGTTGTGTTCTGCCATTGCTCTATTGGTTCGAACCGGTCTGGCGTTGGGTTCAGAGCCGCCTTGGGATTCCCATACCGAGCGTTGGCTTGAGCTTTGCCATGTTGGGCATAACCCTTTTTCAAGAGCAGGTCACCGACAGCCTGTTCGGTGTCATCCCCGGTTTCCGGGTGCCCGAACTCAGAGAGTTGCTGTCGGCGCTGTGCTTCGTCCTGATGATGATCGAGTCGCGGGCGCTGGCGGTGCGCAAGGCGTAGATCGCGCGACGTGGACAGGCATGTCCGGGCAAGGCTTGGCGTGTTGTCTGCCTCAGTCTCGGGCCCCGGCCATCGCGCGCGCGATGCGCGCGCGGGTGGCGGTGCTGTCGGCCTGGTATTTGATGAGGTGCTTGTCACCGTCATGCGTCACGATCTGCACGGCAGAGCCCAGCCGGTTGACCGCCTTGATCCCGGACAAGGGCACGGCGCGGCCGCCCGGCCCCAGCAGGCGACGGTCGGTCAGGTCCCAGCGCACCGCCAGTTCGTCCGAGGCGACATAGCCAGCGCGGATCGCGATCGCCGCAAGCCCGCCCAAGGCACCCGTCCAGACATGCGGGTTGCCCATGGCCCAGAGGATCAGCATGCCAAGGCCCATCGCACCGGCCGCCATCCAGGCATGATCGCGCCAATAGGTGGCCCGGTCGGGGTGAAAACCCTGCGCTACGGTTTCGCCTTCCGCCAGCGGCGTGGTCGGGGTCAGCGCATGGGTTTGCCCGCTGTCCATCATCCCGCCATCCAGACGACCAGACCGGTCAGCACGAACAGCACCAGCAAGGCGACCATCGCGATCCGGCCCGACATGGCGGCATCCGAGACCGGCTTGCGCCCGCCGGCAAGCGGCGCACCCTTGGCGCCCTCCGACGGCAGGGGGTCGAAGGTGATGGGGGTGCGCTCCTCGGTGAACAGGCCCAGAAATGTCAGCTTGTCCGAGGGTGCAAGCTGTGCCGCCTGTCCGCCGAAGGCCCCGGCCAGCAGGATCAGCACCTTCCCGCCTTCGTTCTCCAGCAGGGCCCGATGTTCAGCGATCTGCGCGGCGGGGATGCCAAGCCCCTCTTCCATGTAACCGGTCAGCCCGATGTCGCCCAGTTGCGCCACATCGAAGACCTCGACATGGGTTTCGTCCAGATGATCGACGCCCAGTTCGGCCAGCAGCGGCCAGTGGACCTGACCCTGCGCATCCTTCCGGCGTTCCGTGATGCGGGCGATCTCGGCCTCGGTGCCGCGCAGTCCGAAAATGCGCAGGGTGCCGAATTCGCCTTCGCGGACATGCAGCGGATCGGTCATACCATCACTCCGCGGGTGCTGCGGGCCGCGCGCAGGTTGCGCGCAAGCAGGTCCATCGCCGCCATGCGCACGGCCACGCCCATCTCTACCTGTTCCTGAATGACCGAGCGGTTGATGTCATCGGCCAGCGTGCCGTCGATCTCGACCCCGCGATTCATCGGGCCGGGGTGCATGACGATCGCGTCGGGCTTTGCATGGGCCAGCTTTTCGGCATCCAGTCCGAAGCGATGGTAATATTCGCGTTCCGAGGGGATGAAACCGCCGTCCATCCGTTCCTTCTGCAGCCGCAGCATCATGACCACGTCCACGTCCTGCAGGCCCGCGCGCATGTCGTCATAGACCTCGACCCCGAAATCGGCGATGCCCGCAGGCATCAGGGTGGGCGGTCCGATCAGGCGGATGCGGTTTTCCATCTTGCCCAAAAGCAGGATGTTCGAGCGCGCCACGCGGCTATGGGCGATGTCACCGCAGATCGCGATGTTCAGGCGGTGCAGGCGGCCCTTGGCGCGCCGGATCGTCAGCGCATCCAGCAGTGCCTGCGTGGGGTGTTCGTGCCGCCCGTCGCCTGCGTTCAGCACGGCGCAGTTGACTTTTTGGGCCAGCAGGTCGACCGCGCCCGAATGCGGGTGGCGCACCACCAGAAGGTCGGGATGCATCGCGTTCAGGGTCATCGCCGTGTCGATCAGCGTCTCACCCTTCTTGATCGAGGAGGCCTGCATCGACATGTTCATCACATCCGCGCCCAGCCGCTTGCCCGCCAGTTCGAAACTGGCCTGTGTGCGGGTCGAGGCTTCGAAGAACATGTTGATCTGGGTCAGGCCCGCCAGCACATCGCCATGTTTCACATCACGCCGGTTCAGTGCGACATACTGATCCGCAAGGTCCAGAACCGTGGTGATTTCCTGCGGCGCCAGCGGTTCGATCCCCAGCAGATGTCTTTGGGCGAAACTCATGCAGGACTCCTTGGGTTGTTGGCCTGCTTATAGAAAGCCCGTGCGCCTGCGGCAAGGATGCGTGGCATGCTTTCGCTGCCCGGACCGGCGGGATAGAGTGACGGCATGGAATCGGCACTGGATCATCGCAGCGCAAGGGCGCTTCTGGACTGGCACATCGCGCTGGGGGCGGATGAGTGTATTCAGGACATGCCGGTGAACCGCTATGAGCTGCCGGATGCGGCGCCCGTTTCGGTGCGCAAGATGGCGGCAGCGCCTACCCCCGAGGCGCCCGGAACCAGCACGCCGCAACCTGCCCGGATCGTGCCCATGGCGCAGGTCGATCCCGTGGCCGAGGCGCGCCGCGCCGCTGCTGCGGCCGCCGATCTGCCCGCACTGCGGGACGCCATGGAAGGGTTTTCCTTTTGCGACCTCAGGCGCGGGGCGCGCAATTTCGTCTTTGCCGACGGCATGCCCGGCGCGCGCGTGATGATCGTGGGCGAGGCTCCGGGGCGCGAAGAGGATCTGGAGGGGCGGCCCTTCGTGGGGCCTGCGGGTCAGTTGCTGGACCGCATGTTGGCCGCAATCGGGCTGGCGCGCGGTGCCGAGACTGCGGAGCAGGCTGTCTATATCACCAATGTCCTGCCCTGGCGCCCGCCGCAGAACCGCGACCCCGAAGCTGCTGAAATCGCCATGATGCGCCCGTTCCTCGAGCGGCATATCGCCCTGGCGCGGCCTGCGATCCTGATCCTGATGGGCAACCATGCCTGTGACGCGCTGTTGCACCGAAAGGGTATCCTGCGCCTGCGCGGTACCTGGGCCGAGGCCGCTGGTCTGCCCGCGATGCCGATGACCCATCCGGCTTACCTTCTGCGCAACCCCGCCGCCAAGCGCGAGGCATGGGCCGACCTGCTTGCGATACAAGACCGCCTGCGGGGGCGCGATGATCGTTGATCCATGGGTCTTGCTGGCCTTTCTGCCGGCCGCACTGGCGCTGAACCTGACGCCGGGGGCCGATATGATGTTCTGTCTGGGGCAGGGCCTGCGGGCGGGCGCGCGGCCTGCCATCGCGGCCAGCGGCGGAATCGCGATTGGTGGCCTCTGCCATGCGGCGATTGCGGGGCTTGGCCTCAGTGCCCTGATCGCGGCCATACCGGGCGCGCTGGACGTGATCCGCTGGATCGGTGTCCTCTATCTGCTGACCCTGGCCGTGCAGGCGCTGCGCGCTGGGCCGATCCGGATGGCCGAAGCGCGGCAGATACGCCCCCGATTGGCGTTTCGTGCATTCCTGCAGGGGCTGGCGGTGAACCTGACCAATCCCAAGGTGATCCTGTTCGTGCTGGCCTTCGTGCCGCAATTCGTGGACCCCGCCCGTGGTGCGGTGCTGGCGCAGTTCCTGATGTATGGCGCAGTTCTGTCGCTTGGTGGTTTCATCATCAACGGCGCGGTGGGCGTCTTTGCCGCAGGGGCGGCGGGGCGTCTTGCAGGCAATCTGCGCCTGAGCCGCGCGCTGGGATGGATCAGCGCGGGGATATTCGCCGGCCTCGCCCTCAGGCTGGCCCTGATGCAGAAAGGATGACCCATGTCGCGGATCGATGAGAGCAAGGAATTCGTGCCCGTGCGGATCGCGGTTCTGACCGTGTCGGACACGCGCGAGGCCGCGGATGACCGATCCGGCGACACGCTGGTCGAACGGTTGACAGCCGCAGGGCATATTCTGGCCGCGCGTGCAATTACCCGCGATGAAAGAGCTGATATCGCGCAACAATTGCGCGAATGGATTGCCGAGCCCGCAATTGATGTGATCATTTCGACAGGTGGTACCGGCCTGACAGGGCGTGATGTGACGGTCGAGGCGCATCGCGATGTCTATGAAAAGGAGATCGACGCCTTCGGTACGGTCTTTACCATCGTGTCGATGAAGAAGATCGGCACAAGCGCCGTGCAAAGCCGCGCAACGGCGGGGGTTGCGGGGGGCACCTACCTGTTCGCGCTGCCCGGCAGCCCCGGTGCCTGCCGCGATGCATGGGACGAGATATTGGCGCTGCAACTGGATTACCGGCACCGCCCTTGCAACTTCGTCGAGATTTTTCCACGCCTCGAGGAACACAAGCGACGGAAATAGGGGGCTGTCGCGTATCAATGGCTGATGGCGGGGCGTCACGGGCTTGTGGCTTGGCAAGCACGGTGTTCCCGCTAGGCTATGCTGCCGGGGCATGCCCCCTGAATGCAAGGATCGAATGCCGATGCGGTTTCTGCGCCGGGGCCTGAGCGGCCTGTTCCTGATTTTCCTGACGCTGGCCTTGCTGGTCATGGCGGGGCACACCCTGCGCGAGGCCGTGCAGGACCGGCTTGCGCGGGACGCGCGGATGCCCGAGGCGCGCGAACGGCTTTTCTCGGTGAACGTGGTGATGGCCGAAGCGGGTGACGTTGTCCCGGTGCTGACCGCTTATGGCCAGGTGCAAAGCCGCCGCACGCTCGAGATCCGGGCGGCAACGGGCGGTACGGTGCTGCAGATCGCGCCCGAATTCGTCGAAGGCGGCAGCGTGACCGAAGGGCAGGTGCTGGTGCGGATCGACCCCGCCGCCGCGCAGGACGATCTGGCCCGCGCTGAGGCCGACGCCCGCGATGCCGCCGCCGAGGCGCGGGATGCGGCCGTGGCGCTGGAACTGGCGCGCGCCGAATTGGTGGCGGCCGAGGATCAGGTCACCTTGCGCGAGCGCGCCGCCTTGCGACAGCGCGATATCGCGGCGCGCGGGGTCGGCTCGGACGCCGCCGTGGAAACCGCCGAACTGGCTGCCAGCGCGGCGCGTCAGGCCGTGCTGGCCCGTCGGCAGGCGATCGCGCAGGCCGAAGCGCGGCTGTCCCAATCCGTGACCCGGCAGGAGCGCGCCGCCATCGCCCTGGCCGAGGCCGAGCGGCGGCTGCAAGACACGGTGATCCGCGCCCGATTTTCAGGTGTTCTGGGGGGTGTCAGCCTTGTCGAAGGTCGCCTTGTGTCGGCCAATGAACAACTTGGTCAGCTGATCGACCCCGGCAGTCTTGACGTGGCCTTTCGCGTGTCGACCGCGCAGCATGGCCGCCTTCTGGATGCGCAGGGGCGTCTGGCCGATCTGCCTGTGCGGGCGCGGCTTGATGCCTTCGGGTTGGAACTGGAACGCGCGGGCCGTCTGACGCGTGACAATGCGACGGTGGCCGAAGGGCAATCGGGCCGCCTGATCTATGCCGCGCTGGATGATCCGGGCGGGTTGAAGCCAGGCGATTTCGTCACGGTCGAGGTGGACGAACCCGCGCTGGCCGATGTGGTGCGCCTGCCGGGGTCGGCCATGGACAGTGCGGGCACCGTGCTTGCGCTGGGCGAGGGGGACAGGCTTGAGGTGCTGCCGGTGACGCTGCTGCGGCGTCAGGACAATGACATTCTGGTTGCGGCCGCAGGGATCGCAGGGCGCGAGATCGTGACCCGGCGCACCCCCTTGCTGGGGGCAGGCATCGGCGTGCGCCCGTTGCGCGCCACGGATGCGCAGGACGATCAGGCGCAAGCTGTCCCGGCCGCGCCCGAGTTGCTGGAACTGACCGCCGAACGCCGTGCCCGGCTGGTGGCCTTTGTCGAAGGCAATACCCGGATGCCCGCCGAAATGCGCAGCCGCCTGCTGGCGCAGTTGCAGGAAGATCGCGTGCCCGCTGCCGTCGTGCAGCGGCTTGAACAGCGCATCGGAGGCTGAGCGGGATGGTGCGCGGCATTCCCCCTGTCGCCGGTGGCATCCTGTCGTATTTCACCCGGCACAGGACGGCTGCGAACCTGCTGCTGGTGCTGATGATCGTCGCCGGGCTGGCCGCTGCGCCTAACATGCGCGCGCAGTTCTTTCCCGATGTGGTCGTCGATGACGTGACCGTCAGCGTGGTCTGGCAGGGGGCCGGGGCCGAGGACGTGGACAATGCCATCGTGCAGGTGATGGAACCGGCACTTCTGTCGGTTGAAGGGGTGGCGTCTTCCTCCTCCTCGAGCCGCGAGGGGCGCGCCTCCATCCGGCTGGAATTCGAACCCGACTGGGACATGGGCCGCGCCGCCGAGGATGTGCAGGCCGCCGTCGATCAGATCACGACCCTGCCCGCCGAAGCCGAGGAACCGCAGGTGCAGCGCGGCGTCTGGCGTGACCGGGTGACCGATGTGGTCATTACCGGCCCGGTCGGGGTGGACCAGTTGGCGCGCTTTGCGGACGAGATGGTGACCCGCCTTTTTGCGCAGGGCATCACCCGCACCACGGTGCGCGGTGTGGCCGCGCCGGAAACGCTGGTCGAGGTGGCATCGGTCAAGCTGATGGCGCATGACATTTCCATCGCCGAGATCGCCGCCGTCATCGCGGCCGAGGTGACGGCTGATCCTGCCGGTGACGTGACTGGCGCGAATGCCCGGGTGCGCACCGGATCGGGCCGCACCTCGCCCGACCAGATTGCGCAGATCGTGCTGCGCTCGAACCCGGACGGATCGGTCCTGCGGCTGTCGGATGTGGCGCTTGTCCAGAAGCTGGGCGTGGACCGCGAGCGGGGATATTTCGTCGGTGACAACCCGGCCATGACGATCCGCGTCGACCGCTCGGCCAGTGGCGATGCGATCCGTGCGCAGGCGCAGGTCGAAAAGGCGGCTGCGGACTTGCAGGCCACGCTGCCTGCGGGGGTGACGGTCGATCTGATCCGCACCCGCGCCGAACAGATCACCGGGCGTCTGGACCTTCTGATCTCGAACGGGTTGACGGGTCTGGCGCTGGTCGTGGGGCTATTGTTCCTGTTTCTGAACGCGCGCACCGCCTTCTGGGTGGCGGCGGGCATCCCGGTGGCGATGCTGGCGGCGATCGCGCTGATGTACGCCTTCGGGCTGACACTGAACATGATCAGCCTGTTCGGGCTGATCATCACGCTGGGGCTGGTGGTGGATGACGCCATCGTGGTGGGCGAACATGCCGATGCGCGCTACCGGATGGGCGAGCCGCCCGTGGTGGCGGCCGAGAATGCCGCCCGGCGCATGGCGATGCCGGTCTTTGCCGCGATGCTGACCACGGTGATCGCCTTTTTCGGGCTGGTCGTCGTGGGCGGGCGCATGGGCACGCTGATCGCGGATATTCCCTTTACGGTGATCGTGGTGCTTGCGGCGTCCTTGGTGGAATGCTTCCTGATCCTGCCCAACCACATGTCCCATGCGCTGGCGCATGCTGTCCGGGATCACTGGTACGATCTGCCCAGTCGCACCGTGAACCGGGGCTTCGACTGGTTGCGCGACCGGGGTTTCCGGCCCCTGATGGGGCTGGTGGTCCGGGCGCGTTACCCCGTGCTGGCGGGGGTGATCCTGCTGCTGGCGGTGCAGGTGGCGTCGCTTGTGCGCGGCGATGTGCCATGGCGGTTCTTCAACTCGCCCGAACAGGGCAGCATCACGGGCAATTTCGCCATGCTGCCGGGGGCCAGCCGCAGCGACACGCTGGCCATGATGCAGGAGATGCAGCGCGCCGCCGTCGAGGTTGCAGCCCGCTTTGAGGCGGAACATGGCCGCAATCCCATCGCCTATATGATCGCCGAAATCGGCGGCAATTCGGGCCGGTCCCTGCCGGGCGCCGAGGATACCGAGGCCGATCTGCTGGGGGGGCTGTCGGTCGAGATGATCGACCCGGACCTGCGCCCCTATTCGTCCTTTGCCTTCGTGGCCGATCTGCAGGAGGCGGTGCAGATGCATCCGCTGGCCGAAACCGTCAGTTTCCGTGGCTGGCGCTCTGGCCCGGCGGGCGAGGCGCTGAACGTGCAATTCTACGGCGCCACCGCAGATGAGTTGAAGGCGGCAAGCGAGGCGCTCAAGACCGACTTGGCGCGTTTTCCCGAGGTGTCGGCGGTCGAGGATACGCTGGCCTATGACAAGGAAGAGCTGATCCTCGAGTTGACGCCGCAGGGGCAGGCCATGGGCTTTGCCATCGACGATCTGGGCCGGCTGCTGCGGCACCGGCTGAACGGGCTGGAGGCTGCGACCTATCCCGAAGGGCCGCGCAGCGCCGCGATCCGGGTTGAACTGCCCGGCGATGAGCTGACCGGCGATTTCATGGAGCGGATGCTGCTGCGCGCGCCATCGGGCGCTTATGTGCCGCTGGCCGATATCGTCAGTGTTGACGCGCGGGCGGGCTTTTCGACCGTGCGACGCGAGAATGGCCTGCGTGTGATCACCGTGACCGGCGACATATCCGAGGATGATCCCGCCCGCGCCGCCGCCGTGATGCAGGCCCTGACGGATGAGATCCTGCCGCGCATCGCCTCCGAGATGCAGCTGGAATATCGTCTGGCGGGGCTGTCGGAACAGGAGGACGCGTTCCTGTCGGATGCGCGCACCGGCCTGATCCTGTGCCTGACCGGGATCTACCTTGTTCTGGCTTGGATCTTCGCCAGCTGGACACGGCCGGTGGTGGTGATGGCCGTCATTCCCTTCGGACTGATCGGCACGATCTGGGGCCATGCGCTGTGGGATGTGCCGATGTCGATGTTCACCATCGTGGGTCTGCTGGGCATGACCGGGATCATCATCAACGATTCCATCGTGCTGGTCACGACCATCGACGAGAAGGCGCGCGCGCGCGGTCTGGTGCCCGCGATCATCGACGGCACGGCAGACCGGCTGCGGGCGGTGCTGCTGACGACGCTGACGACGGTGCTGGGTCTGGCGCCGCTGCTCTATGAGACGTCATCGCAGGCGCAATTCCTCAAGCCCACAGTGATCACGCTGGTCTATGGTCTGGGCTTCGGGATGGTGCTGGTGCTGCTGGTGGTGCCTGCGCTGATGGCGGTCCAGCGGGATGTCGTGCGGCAGGTCATGGCGTTCCGGCGCGGGCTGCGCCAGCGGCGCACCGCGCTGCCGCTCAGGGTGGTGGCGGGTCTGGCTCTGGTCTGGCTGGGCGCCACGCTCGGGGTGGTGGCGTGGCAGGGTGAATTGCCAGCCCTGCTGGCCGGGCTGATGCCGGGGCTGGCGCAGGGTGCGCCGATGGTGGCGGCGCTGATGCTGTTTCTGGGTGGGGCCGCAGGGTTGCTGGTGCTGGCCTACGGCGCGGTCGCCCTTTCGCAGGCGGGCCGAGGGCAAGGAAGGACGCGCGGGACCTGATCCTGCAGGGCGCGTCCGGTGCGCGTCTTTTCACATGAAGATGGGTCAGTCCGACGTGCAGCCGTGAATGTCGACGGCGCGTTCGGCACCCAAGACCGTCATCCTGAGCCCCGAGCGGTCCAGCGCGAAGGCCTGCCCCGAAACATGGACCAGTTCGGTGACCGCGTTCAGCGTTCGGCCCTGGCGGTTGCTTTCGGTTTCGGCCACCCAGACCTGCGGATCGGCGGTTTCGATCAGAACGGTCTCGGTCCCGCCGGTGCTGGGCATGTCGATCTCGACCGACAGGCGCAAGCCATCGCTGATCGGGCTGAGGCGGCAGGTCACGCGGCGGACATCGGCCTGATCCGCCGTGATTGGCTGATCTGCCAACGCGGCCCGGATCATCGCCTGCTGCGCATCGCTGCCGGTTGCGGGCAGGTCGAGTGCCAGATCGAATTCAACCGGCACACAGATCGTGTTGCAGATCCCGATCTGCAGGCGCGCCGACAATCGGGCAGGCTGGCCGCGATCCTGCGGCATGACCAGCATGGGCAGAACCAGTTCATCGGCATAGCCGACCGTCTGCAAGCCGTTCTGGTTAAAGACCTCGGGCGTGGGCCAGATGGTATCGACAGAGGCAAGGTTATGCGCGCCATGAAATTCCATCGACGGGGGGATGCCGGCATCGCCCGGCGCGCGCCAATAGGTTTTCCAGCCGGGCGCCAAGGCAAGGTGCAGTGCGACGACATGCTGTCCGTTCTGCATGCTCCAGCCGGGCAGCACCTCGATCCGGACCATGTCCGCCGGACTGTCGCTGCCCGCCCGTGCTGGCATGGACAGTTCCGCCACAAGAAGCAGCGGCAGAAGAAGGCGTTTGGTCAGGGAAGATTGCGTGATGATCATGGGGTCCTGATGCGCGAATCCCCGCTCAAGAACAACTCACATTCGGGAGATGTTGCCGTGTTTTGACCTAACCGTGATCACCCGGTTGCATGCCTCCTGCCGCTTTGGCAGATGCCCGCTTGCCTGCGGCTGTTTTGGGATGCAGTCTGGCAAGTGACAGCACAGGACATATATCTGAGCCATGAGCAAGGCGGATCCGACATCAGGGGAACAGGGCAAACCGGGCACCGCCGGCAGGCTGGACCTGACCGGAAAACTGCTGATCGCCATGCCCGCGATGGAGGATCCCCGCTTCGCCCGGTCGGTCGTGTTCCTCTGCGCCCATTCCGCCGATGGGGCGATGGGGCTGATCATCAACAAGCCCGCCGTGGATCTGAGCCTGCGCATGTTGCTGGAACAGGTGTCGGTCAGCGTCGCACCGGGGCTGGCTGACAGGCCGGTGCATTTCGGCGGACCGGTCGAACATGCGCGCGGCTTCGTGCTGCATTCGGGCGACTACCGCTCGCGCGTGACCACGCTCGAGGTGGCGGGCGGCTTCGCCATGACCGCTACGCTGGATGTGCTTGAGGATATCGGAGCCGGCCACGGACCCGCGCGCGCCATCGTGGCGCTGGGCTATGCCGGTTGGGGGCCGGGGCAGCTGGAGCGGGAAATCGCGCAGAATGGCTGGCTGACCGTGGATGCCGCAGCAGAGCTGGTGTTCGATACGGCGGATACGGTCAAATGGGATGCAGCGCTGCGCCGGTTGGGTGTGGATGCGCTGGCGCTGTCTTCGGCGGCTGGCCGCGCCTGACCGCGGCGTTGGCGGCGCTCCGCGCGGGGATATTTTCAGCAAGAAGAAACAGGCGCTGTGGCGTTCAGGGGCGAGGGGCGGCGGCGCGGCGCAGGCGGTCGTTGATCGCGCGGCCAAGCCCGCTGTCCGGGATCGGGGCCACGGCGATGCGGGCCGCGCCGCGCCCGTCCAGCGCGTGCAGATGGGGAAAGAGATTGGCTGCTGCCTCGGTCAACGAGGCGCCGGGCGACAGGTTCAGATCGCATTCCATCGCGCCGAAGCCCAGCAACAGCTCGTCCGGGGCATGCGATGTCGCGTTCAGCCGCAACAGCGCGTCGGGTGCGTAATGCGATTCCATCTGCCCCGGCGCCGTCAGCTTGCGCGGGGTGATGTCCTGGACGAGGGGCTGGCCGAGGCAGGCCTCGATCTCTTCGGCGGGCAGGCCGCCATGGCGCAGCAGCGTGGGCGCGCCCGTCAGCCCAAGGATGGTGGATTCGAGGCCGACAGGGCAGGGGCCGCCATCCAGCACCGCCTCGATGCGTCCATCGAGGCCCGCCATCACATGGGCGGCGGTGGTCGGGCTGATCCGACCTGACGGGTTGGCCGAGGGGGCGGCGACGGGCCCGCCGAAGGCCGCGAGCAGGCGGCGCGCCAGAGGATGGGCCGGTACGCGGATCGCGAGGCTGGGAAGGTCGGCGGTGACAAGATCCGACAATCCCGCATCGGGGCGGATCGGCAGCACCAGGGTCAGGGGGCCGGGCCAGAAGGCGCGGGCCAGAACCTCGGCCGTGTCGGTCCACTGGACGTGGCGGCGCGCGGCTTCGGCATCGGCGACATGCACGATCAACGGGTTGAAGCGGGGGCGGCCCTTGGCCTCGAAGATGCGGGCTACGGCAAGGCTGTTGCGCGCATCGGCGCCGAGGCCGTAGACTGTTTCGGTGGGAAAGGCGACAAGACCACCTGCCGCCAGAAGGTCGGCGGCGCGGGCGATACCGGCCTCGTCGGGGGCAAGCAATTCGGTGCTGGTCATGCTGTCCTGTCCAATGACGCCGCGTTTCGGTTGAAGGCTGCCGCGCTTAGGTTCACGTTGCGGAAACACCGTTGCATACAAGTGCCGTGCGTCTTTGCCAAGCTTCCGGCTGCAGCGCCGTGGCGAGGATCCGACGGCCCGAAGGAGACGACCAATGATCTACCGCGCCCCTGTCGAGGAATTCCGCTTCATCTTCAACCACGTTGCCGATATCGGCCGGGTCACGTCCACGGACCGTTTCGCCGATGCGACGGCCGATGTGACCGATGCGATCCTGATCGAGGCGGGCAAGCTGTGCGAAGACAAGCTGGCACCCTTGCAGCGCATCGGCGATCTGCACCCTGCGCGGCTGGAGAACGGCAAGGTCCGGACCACGCCCGGTTTCGCCGAAGCCTATGCCGCCATTGCCGAGGGGGGATGGGTCTCGATCGCGGCGAGCCCCGATTTCGGGGGCATGGGCCTGCCGATGACCGTGACCACGGCGGTGAACGAGATGATGAGCGGCGCCTGCCTGTCGCTGCAGCTGAACCCCTTGATGACGCAGGGCCAGATCGAGGCGCTGGAACATCACGCCAGCGACGAGATCAAGGCGCTTTACCTGCCAAGGCTTGTGACCGGCGAATGGTGCGGCACGATGAACCTGACCGAGCCGCAGGCGGGCAGCGACGTGGGGGCGCTGACCACCAAGGCGGTGCCGAACGGCGATGGAACCTATGCGATCACCGGGCAGAAAATCTACATCAGCTGGGGCGACAATGACTTCAGCGCCAATGTCTGCCATCTGGTGCTGGCGCGGCTGCCGGATGGCAAGCCCGGCACCAAGGGGATCAGCCTTTTTCTGGTGCCCAAGCTGATCCCGGATGCCAAGGGCAATCCGGGCGTGGCCAACGACCTGAAGGTTGTAAGCCTCGAGCACAAGATGGGCCTGCACGGCAGCCCGACCTGCGTGATGCAGTACGAGGGGGCGACTGGCTGGCTGATCGGGCATGAACATGACGGCATGGCGGCGATGTTCACCATGATGAACAATGCCCGTCTGGGTGTGGGCAGTCAGGGGATCGGCGTGGCCGAGGCCGCGACGCAAGCTGCGCTGGCCTATGCCTCGGACCGGCGGCAAGGCCGCACGCCGGTGGGCGAAGGGCGTGGGCCGATCCTCGATCATGCCGATGTCCGCCGGATGCTTCTGACCATGAAGGCCGAGACATTCGCCGCGCGGTCGATCGCGCTGGCCTGTGCGGTGGCCATCGACATGAGCACCGCGACGGGCGAGGCCGAATGCAAGGCACGCGCGGCGCTGTTGACCCCCATCGCCAAGGCCTTCGGGACCGATGTGGGCATCAGCGTGGCCGAGATGGGCGTGCAGGTGCATGGCGGCATGGGGTTCGTCGAAGAGACCGGTGCCGCGCAATTCAGTCGGGATGTGCGCGTGACCGCGATCTATGAGGGGACCAACGGTATCCAGTCGATGGACCTTGTGGGGCGCAAGATGATGGACGGGGGCGAGGCCGCGTTCCGCCTGCTGGACGAGATCGAGGCGCATGCCGAAACCGCCCGCACGATCCATCCCATCATGGCCGAAAAGGTCTGGCAAGCCACCGAAACCCTGCGTGAGGCGGTGGAATGGCTGGTGGCACAATCCGACATGACGACCCGTTTCGCGGGGTCGGTGCCTTTCCTGCGGGCTTTCGCGCGGGTGCTGGGGGCGCATTTCCACCTGAAGGCCGCTCTGGCCGAGGGCGGGGAAGGGCCGCGGGTCAAGCTGGCGCGGTTCTACGTGAACCGTCTTCTGCCTGAACATCAGGCGCTGCTGGCGCAGGCCTTGGTCGGGGCAGAGGATCTCTATGCCATGACCGACGCAGAGCTGTGCGCGTGATGGACGGCACGGGCAGCGGCATCCGATATCCCTGGGAGGAGGCGCCTGCGACCGGCGAGGTGGTGCAGGTGGCAGAGGGTGTCCTGTGGATCCGCCTGCCGCTGCCGATGGCGCTGGATCACGTCAATATCTATGCGCTGGACGAGGGCGATCACTGGACCATCGTGGATACCGGCGTTCATTCCCGCAAATCGGTAGCCCTTTGGGAAGAATTGCTGAAAGGTGCGCTGGGCGGCAAGCCCGTGGGCCGGGTGATCCTGACCCACCACCACCCCGATCACGTCGGCATGGCCGGTTGGCTGATGCAGCATCAGGGGGCGGCACTGTGGACGACGCGCACCGCATGGCTGATGGCCCGGATGCTGATCCTTGATGCCGAGGACCGGCCCAGCCCGCAGGCCCTTGCCTTCTGGCGCGGGGCGGGGATGGATGCGACCATCTATGAGCAGCGCAGGCATGAGCGGCCCTTCAACTTCGTCGATATCGCGCACCCGCTGCCAGTGGGCTATCGCAGGGTGCAGCAGGGCGATGTGATCCGCGCGGCGGGGCGCGACTGGGATGTGCATATCGGCGCGGGCCATGCGCCCGAGCATCTGACGCTGTGGAGCCGTGACTGCAACCTTGTGATTTCGGGCGATCAGATCCTACCCTCGATCAGCCCGAACATCGGCGTCTACGCGACCGAGCCCGAGGCCGATCCGCTGGCCGACTGGCTGGAGGCCTGCGAGCGGCTGGGCCAGTTGGCGCGCGAGGATCATCTGGTGCTGGGGGGGCACAAGCTGCCGTTCACGGGCCTGCCGTTCCGCATGCGCCAGTTGATCGACAACCATCACGGCGGGCTGCGCCGCCTGCGGGCGCATCTGGATCAGCCGCGCGTGGCGGGCGACTGCTTTGCCCCGCTGTTCAAGCGGCGCATCGATGCGGGCACCTATGGGCTGGCGCTGGTCGAGACGGTTGCACATTTGAACCATCTGCATAGACTCGGGCAAGTGACACGAGAGGCGCGCGACGACGGGGCATGGCTCTGGCAGGCGGTGCGCTGATCCCCTTGATCCGGGAAAGGGCGCTGCGATGGAAACCAAGATCAGCACCGTGGCCGAGGCGCATGAGCGCGATCCGCTGATGCCGCGCCGCTGCGACCTGCGCGCCGATGCGGATGAGGCGGCTGTCGGCAAGGTCGTCGACGACCTCGATTCTGTCGATATCGAGGACAAGAGCGAGGCCGAATGGGCCTATGAACGGCTGGTCATCTATATCCAGGAGTTCGAGGAGCAGCTGGACAATCAGCACGAGGTCGCGATGGGTTTCGCCGGCAGCGAGGCGGGGATCCTGCAGATCGAGGGGATGGGGTTTTTCGACCCCGATATCCTGACCTTCTATGGCACGGACGAGGATGGCGTGCCGACCCAGCTGATCCAGCATGTCAGCCAGTTGAGCGTGATTCTGCGCGCCATGCCCAAGGCCGCCGAACAGGAGCCGCCCAAGCGCATCGGTTTCCGTCTGGCAAGGCGCCTGGACAAGGGCTGAGGGGCTGCGGGGGGGCAAAATTCGGCCCGCTGCGCCGTTTTGACTGGATGACATGCGGAAAAAATTACGATATCCGCTGGCTGGACAGGTGCCGGACTGGCACGCTGGTCAGGTGCCGGACCGGCACAAGGACACGCAAGCAGAGGAAGACCCCGATGGCCGAACACAAGCATGGCGAGATGAACGTTGAAGTGCAGGAAAAGACCTTTGCGGGCTTTGTCACCTTCACCATCCGGTCCGTTATCGCGATCATCGGCATCCTGCTGTTCATGGCGCTGGTCAACAGCTGATCCGAAGAGTTTCGGGCCGTCGGGCTGTCAGGGGTTACTGATGTCAGTGTCGCGCATTCTGCTGGCCCTTGGGCTGGTTGCAGCAATTGGCGCTTGCGCGCCCCAGCCCGAGCCTGCCCAATCGCTGCCCGACGACCAGATCGCGGCGCAGGTCTATCGCCACGACGGGCCGCCCTCGTTGACCCTTTACACGATGGTCAACAACTCCAACGGGTCGGGGGCACATACGTCATTGATGGTGAATGGCAGCCAGCGGGTCATCTTCGATCCGGCCGGGTCGTTCCGTCATCCGCGCATCGCCACGAAGAATGACGTGGTCTATGGCGTGACGCCGATGATGGAAGACACCTACACCCGGTTCCACGCGCGTGAGACCTTTCACGTGATCGTGCAGCAGGTCGAGGTGTCGCCCGAGGTGGCCGAGGATGTGCTGCGCCGCATCCTTGTCGCCGGGCCGGTGCCGCGTGCGCAATGCGCGCTGAGCACGTCCAGCCTGTTGCGTGATGTGCCGGGGCTGAACGGTGCGATCCGCACCACGTGGTTCCCCAACCAGCTGGCCGAACAGTTCGGCAATCTGCCCGGCGCGACGACCCAGCGCCTTTACGAATATGACGATGCGGATCGGTTCAAGGCGCTGGAATCCTTCGATCCCGATCGTGTCCGCGCCTCGCGCGAGGCGCAGGAGGCGGCCAAGGCCGAGTGATCGCCGCCCGTCCGGCTGATCTGTCTGGCCAGTCCGATCAGCCCAGCAGGTAGAGCAGCAGATAGAGCACGCCTGCGCCCGAAAAGATCGCGGCCAGCACGTTCTTGGTCAGATATCCGACGACCAGCGTGGTCATCGCGGCTGCCAGTCTTGGCAGATCCAGTACGCCGTCCGTGGCACCCGGCCAGACCACCAGCGGCGCGACAAGCCCCGGCAGCACCGCCACGGCGGTATAGCGCAGATGCCGCATGATCCAGTCGGGCATCGGGCGGTTGCCGATCAGCCCCAGAAAGGCGAAGCGCAGGGCGAAACTGCCAAGCCCCAGCAGGATGATCACGGTCCAGAGGGTTCCCTTGGCGACGATGGGATCGGTCATGTCCGCGCCCTCCGGTCCATCCAGAGTTCGACCTGCGCACCCACCATCATCCCGCCGACTCCGGCGATGATCAGCCCGAGGTTGAAGGGCACGAAGGCAAAGCCAAGCGCCAGCACGACTGACGCGGTTGCCGCCGCCTTGTGCGCCAGTGTGCGCAGTGCGGGGGCGATCATCGCAATGAAGGTGATGGGGACGGCGAAATCAAGCGCCAGCCCGGCCGGCATGGACGATCCGATCAGCGCACCGGCGACCGTCATCGCATACCAGACGGGGATGACCGGGGTGACCGCGCCAAAGTAGAAGGCCATCTTCTGCGCCGGGCTCCAGTCGCGGTTACGCTCGTAAGCCAGAATCGAACAGGCATAGGACTGGTCCACCATCATGTAGGCGGCAATCGCCCGCTGCCAGACCGGCGTGGCCCCCAGATGCGGCGTCAGCGAGGCTGAATACATCGCCATGCGCAGGTTCACAGCCAGCGCCGAGGCCAGGACGATCACGGTAGGCGCGTTTTCCTGCATGAGTTGCAGCGCGGTGAACTGCGCGGCACCGGCAATCACGACCACCGAGAAGGCCAGCGTTTCCCAGACGTTCAGGCCCGCTTCGGTCGCGACAACGCCGAAAAGCAGCGCGAAAGGGGCGACGACAAGGATGAAGGGCAGCCCGTCGCGAACGCCCTCCCAATAGGCGGTATGTGGGGTGGTGACAGTCATCATTTGCCTTCGGATCAGCACGTGACACACCCCTAAGCGGTGCCAGAGGGAGATTCAATTGCCGATAGAGCAGGTTACAGGGGGCACATCAGCCAAGCCAGCCGGCGGGCCTTCATGCCATCAGTCGAATATTCCCGCCACGCGGCCCAGCAGCATGAAGGCGCGCGCCGTGCGGGTGTTGGACAGGTCCGAAATCTCGGCATCCGTGGCATCGCGTTCAAACTCGGTGAACATCTTGTCGAATCGGCGCAGGAAATGATGGGCCGCATCGCGGAAGATCGGATCCTGCTTCATGCGACCCACGGTCAGCGCCAGCGAAGAGCGGTCCCTGATCCCACCCAGCGCCGCGATGGCGCGCCCGCGTTCGCCACCGGCGAAACGGCGCCAGATCTCGGGGCGGGCCATGTCTGGGCGCAGGTCATCCATATAGATGCCATCCTGCGACAGCAGCGTCAGCACATCCTGGCTGGCCTGGACAAGCTGTGCGGCCTGACGGTCCCGCAGCGCCTTGCGCAGGGCGGCAAAGCCTTCCTCGTCCTCGGCGGTTTCGGGAAAGTTCAGCGCGCGGATGAAATCCTCGCGCGACAAGGGCGGGCCGATCTCTTCGGCCGGGGTGCCCAGCGGCAGCGCGGCCTGATCTTCTGCGGTGGCTTTCGCCTGTGCCTCGGGCCTTGGGCGCAGGGGGACGCCTTGCGGGCGGCTTGAGGTGAACTTGGCCAGTTCGGTTTCGGTCTTCCGGGTTGCCGCCGCGATCTCGTCCAGTTTGCGGGCGACAGAGGGTTCCGTCCCCAGCGCGCGGCCCTGGGATTGCGCCACATAGGCCTGTCGGATCGCGTCGATCGCGGCTTGCAGGCGCTGGCTTTCCTCGCGCATCACGCGGCTGGCCCGCGCTGCGGTGGCGGCCACCCAGATCATCGCGACGGGCATGAACATCGCCAGCATGGTCATCATGAAGCGCAGCGCGCCGCCCTCATCCGGGGTGTCTTCTGCCGGCACCATCATGAAGAACAGCCCGCACAGAAGCAGCCAGATGAGGGATAGGGTGATCGCGACCACCTCGATCGAGGTGATCTGCGCCGTGCGCGCACGGTCGTAGATCCCGAGCGGGGTCGATTTGCCGTCGTTCCTGCCGACCATTGAACCAGTACTTCCCTGCGACACGCGGTCAGATATAGGCGATCTTGACGATTTCGTAAGACTTTTCGCCGCCCGGCGTACGCACTTCGACGGAATCGCCCTCGTCCTTGCCGATCAGGGCGCGCGCGATGGGCGAACGGATGTTCAGAAGACCCTTCTCGATGCTGGCCTCGTGTTCGCCCACGATCTGCCAGGTCTTTTCCTCGTCCGTGTCCTCATCCACCAGCGTCACGGTGGCGCCGAACTTGATCGCACCGGACAGGGCCTTGGGGTCGATCACCTCGGCCAGCGAAATGATCCCCTCCAGCTCCTTGATGCGGCCTTCGATGAAAGACTGCTTTTCGCGCGCCGAATGGTATTCCGCATTCTCGGACAGGTCACCATGCTCGCGCGCTTCGGCAATCGCCTTGATGATGGCGGGACGCTCGACGGATTTGAGCTGCTTCAACTCGGCCTCAAGTGCGGCGTGACCTGCGCGGGTCATGGGTATCTTTTCCATCGAAGGGGTTCCGTCTAACTGGTCTGCGGGAAAGGGTCGGGTTTGCAATCGGGCATTGGTGCGCTACACCCTGCCCCAGGGCGCGCAGGCATTGCAATAGTCGAAGCCATGCACCGGCGCAACAGTGCCAATCTGCCCCGCTCGGGCGCTTTTGGTGCTTGTAACGTCGTGTCGCAATTGACGTGCAATGCTGCGGCGCGGTAACCATCGCGGCAATTTTGTTGCGCGAACTTTCGGAAGGGGCCTGCCATGTCGGATATGACACGCGAAACCATGGAATATGATGTCGTCATCGTGGGCGCGGGTCCGGCGGGCCTGTCCGCTGCGATCCGGCTGAAGCAGCTGGACGCCGATCTCAACGTGGTCGTTCTGGAAAAAGGGTCCGAAGTGGGCGCGCATATCCTGTCGGGCGCGGTGCTGGACCCTTGCGGTCTTGATGCGCTGATCCCCGACTGGAAGGAAAAGGGCGCGCCCCTGACCGTGCCGGTGCGCGAGGACAATTTCTACATGCTGGGCGAGGCGGGCGAGATCCGCATCCCCAACTGGCCCATGCCGCCCTTGATGAACAACCACGGCAATTACATCGTGTCGATGGGCAATGTCTGCCGCTGGATGGCCGAACAGGCCGAGGAACTGGGCGTCGAGATTTTCCCCGGCATGTCCTGTTCCGCGCTGGTCTATGGCGACGCGGGCGAGGTCAAGGGCGTGGTGGCAGGCGAATTCGGCCGCAATCCCGATGGCAGCATCGGCGATGCCTATGAGCCGGGGATGGAACTGCACGGCAAATACGTGTTCCTGTCCGAAGGCGTGCGCGGGTCGCTGGCCAAGGAAGTGATCGCGAAATACGATCTGTCCAAAGGCAAGGAGCCGCAGAAGTTCGGCCTTGGCATGAAGGAGATCTGGGAGGTCGACCCGGCCAAGCACCGGATCGGCACCGTGACCCATACGATGGGCTGGCCGCTGGGCAGCAATGCGGGTGGCGGGTCGTTCATCTATCATCTGGAGAACAACCAGGTCTACGTGGGCTTCGTGGTGCACCTGAATTACAAGAACCCGCACCTGTTCCCCTATATGGAATTCCAGCGCTTCAAGCATCACCCGATGGTGGCCGAGCTGCTGAAGGGCGGCAAGCGCGTGGCCTATGGTGCGCGCGCGATTTCCGAAGGCGGCTATCAGTCGATGCCCAAGATGGTGGCGCCCGGCGTGGCGCTGCTGGGCTGTTCGGTGGGCATGGTCAACGTGCCGCGCATCAAGGGCAACCACAACGCCATGCTGTCGGGCAAGGCGGCGGCGGAAGCCGCGTTCGAGGCAATCAACGCGGGCCGCGCCAGTGACGAGCTGACAGGTTATGAGACCGAAGTGCGGACGGGCGCCATCGGCAAGGACCTCCAGAAGGTGCGCAACGTCAAGCCGCTGTGGTCGAAATACGGCCTGACCGCCAGCCTGACGCTGGGCGGTTTCGACATGTGGACCAACACACTTGGCTTTTCGCTGTTCGGCACGCTGGGACATGGCAAGACCGATGCCGCCGCGACCGAAGAGGCCAGCAAGCACAAGCCGATCGACTATCCCAAGCCCGATGGCAAACTGTCCTTCGACCGCCTGACCAATGTCAGCTTCTCGATGACCAATCACGAGGAAAGCCAGCCCTGCCATCTGCAACTGCGCGATCCGTCGGTGCCGATCTCGGTCAACCTGCCGAAATACGCCGAACCCGCGCAGCGCTATTGCCCGGCTGGCGTTTACGAGGTGGTGGCCGAAGAGGGCAAGGACCCGCGGTTCGTGATCAACTTCCAGAACTGCGTGCATTGCAAGACCTGCGACATCAAGGATCCCAGCCAGAACATCAACTGGGCGACCCCGCAGGGCGGTGACGGGCCCAACTATCCCAACATGTGAAATCTGTCTGCGCCGGATGCGATTGCATCGTTTTGCGGCGGAAACCTGATCAGAGAGGCGGCGAATTGCCGCCTCTCATTGCGTTTGTGCGCAGAAACGTTAGATTTCAAACAAAGCCATGAGGCCCTGCGTGGAGGCAGGCCCAGGTGCAGGCTGGCGACAATCGGGAGGCAAGGTATTGGCGGGCAGAATTCGGGCGGTACGATCACTGGCCCTGGCGGCATGCGCCGCCTTTCTGGTTGGGGGCGCCCCGGCGCGGGCAGAGCCGAATACCGGCGCCTACCTGGCCGCGCGTCAAGCCGTGTTGTTGGGGGATTACCGGTCTGCGGCGGAGTATTTCACGCTGGCGCTGACGCGTGATCCGTCGAACCCGATGATCCTTGAAAACGCGGCGCTGTCCTATCTGTCCCTCGGGGATCTGGATCGGGCTTTGCCGATCGCACAGCGCATGGAGGCCGAAGGGCTGGACAGCCAGATCGCCAGCATGATCCTTGGTGCCGCCGAGGCGCGAGCGGGTGATTTCGAGGTGCTGCTGTCGCGCATGGCCGATGGGCGTGGCACCGGCCCGCTTGTCGACGGGCTGACCACTGCCTGGGCGCATATGGGCAAGAGCGATGTGACCGCCGCCCTGAAGTCTTTCGACGATCTGGCGAACCAGCCCGGTCTTGGTCCCTTCGCCAGCTATCACAAGGCGCTGGCGCTTGCGATGGTGGGTGATTTCGAAGGGGCAGAGGCGCTGATGGCCTCGGATGCCGCGGGCCCTCTGCTGCTGACGCGCCGGGCCGCCATCGCGCGGGTGCAGATCCTCAGCCAGCTGGATCGCGATGCGGATGCCGTAGCCCTGCTGGACGAGATGTTCGGCACGGATCTGGACCCGGCCCTCGCCGCGATGCGCGTGGCGCTGTCCGCCAACGAGGTGCTGCCCTTCACCATGATCGGCAATCCGGTCGACGGTATTGCCGAGGTCTATTTCTCGGTCTCGTCCTTCCTGCGCCGCGAGGCCGGGGATGAATACACGCTGCTCTATGCGCGCGTCGCGACATATCTGCGGCCTGACCATACCGATGCCTTGCTGATGACGGCCTCGCTGCTGGAATCGATGGAACGCTTCGAGCTGGCGGTCGAGACCTACAAGCGGGTGCCGGCCAGCGATCCGTCCTTTCACGCGGCGGAACTTGGCCGCGCCGAGGCGCTGCGCCGTCTGGACCGTGTCGATGCCGCCGTCGAGGTGCTGGAGCAACTGGTGCGCAGCCATGGTGATCTGCCCATCGTTCACGTGACGCTGGGCGACCTCATGCGCCAGATGGAACGGTTCGCTGATGCCGTGACCGCCTATGACGAGGCGCTTGCGCTTTATCCGACAGAAGAGCAGGGCCAATGGTTCATCCATTACGCCCGCGCCATCGCGCATGAACGTCAGGACAACTGGGACAAGGCCGAGGCAGATTTCCGCAAGGCGCTGGCACTGAACCCGGACCAGCCGCAGGTTCTGAACTACCTCGGTTATTCGCTGGTGGAAAAGCAGATGAAGCTGGACGAGGCGCTGGACATGATCGAGCGCGCCGTCGCGGCGCGTCCCGACAGCGGCTATATCGTGGACAGCCTTGGCTGGGTGCTCTACCGGCTGGGTCGCTACGAAGAAGCCATCGTGCATATGGAACGCGCCGCCGAGTTGATGCCGGTCGATCCGATCGTGAACGATCACCTTGGCGATGTGCTGTGGTCCGTGGGCCGCATCCGCGAGGCGCGTTTCCAGTGGACCCGCGCGCTGTCCTTCGACCCCGAGGAGAAGGACGCGACCCGCATCCGCCGTAAGCTTGAGATTGGTCTGGACGCGGTACTTGCCGAAGAAGGTGCGGAGCCCCTGAAACAGGTTGCGAATGGCAACTGACGCTGGCCAGCCTGCGGGCCGGCTTGACGTGCTTGCCCCGGCCAAGAT
Organism: Paracoccaceae bacterium; assembly: GCA_041596235.1. GTDB lineage: Bacteria > Pseudomonadota > Alphaproteobacteria > Rhodobacterales > Rhodobacteraceae > Seohaeicola. The sequence goes on along the minus strand of JBFHIW010000025.1, from coordinate 28,851 downwards.
CAACCTGACACTCCATGTCACTGGCCAGCGGGCAGACGGCTATCACCTGCTGGACAGCCTCGTGGTTTTTGCCGATCTGGGCGACCGTCTGATCCTGACAGAGGCTGCGGTGCCTGTTTTGCATGTGGCGGGGCCGATGGCGCAGGGCGTGCCCACGGGGCCCGAGAACCTGGTGCTGCGCGCAGCAGCCAGCAGGGGCGTCAGCCTGGATATCCGGCTGGACAAGCATCTGCCCGCCGCCGCAGGCATCGGAGGGGGATCAGCGGATGCCGCAGCCGTGCTGCGCGGGATCGCCGCCTTGCGGCCTGACATTGGCCTGCCGGCGGATCAGGGCCTGTCGCTGGGCGCCGATGTGCCCGTCTGCCTGCGGGCGCGGGCCGCGCGGATGCAAGGCATCGGCGAGAGGGTGACACCGGTGGATGACCTGCCCCCGCTGCATGCCGTTCTGGTCAATCCCGGCGTTGCCGTATCCACCGCCGCAATCTTTGGCAGCCTCGCGCGCAAGGACAATCCGCCGATGCCTGCGATCCTGCCGGGGTGGGGTGACGCCGCGGCGCTTGCCGACTGGCTGGCGGGGCAGCGCAACGACATGCAAGCTGCCGCCATTGCCGCGGCCCCCGTCGTGGGGCAGGTTATCGCGGCGATCGCGGCCACGGATGACTGCCTTCTGGCGCGCATGTCGGGATCGGGCGCCACCTGTTTCGGGCTTTATGCGGATGCACAAGCGGCGGCACTTGCCGCTGCAGCGCTGGCGCAGCCGGCATGGTGGGTGCGTTCGGCGCGTCTTTGCTAGGCGTTTGCGCCGGTGGCGGGGACGGATGCCTCCGGCGGGGATATTTGCGGCAAGAAGAAACCCGCAGTCAGCGCAGGCGGGCCACCACGTAATCAGCAAGTTCGACCAGCATCTGGCGCAGCGGATGGTCGGGCAGGGTCTGCATCGCATCCTTCGCCCGCTCGGCCCAGTCCAGCGCATCGCGGCGCGTCGCGTCCAGCGTGCCATGTCGCTGCATCAGGGCGATGGCATGGTCGAGATCGCCGTCGCGCTGATCGCCCTTTTCGATGGTGCGCGTCCAGAAGGCGCGTTCTTCGGGAGTGGCGCGGGCCACGGCCTTGATCACCGGCAAGGTCAGCTTGCGTTCGCGAAAGTCGTCGCCGATGTTCTTGCCGGTGGTGCCGCTGTCACCCTCATAGTCCAGCAGGTCATCGACGATCTGGAAGGCGATGCCCAGTGCATCGCCATAATCGAACAGGGCCTGCACCTGCGCGGCCGTCGCCCCGGCCAGTACGCCGCCCGATTCGGTGGCGGCAGAAAAGAGCGCGGCGGTCTTGCCGCGCACCACCTTGAGGTAGATGCCTTCATCGGTCTTGAGGTCCTGCGCGGCGCTGAGTTGCAGCACCTCGCCCTCGGCGATGGTGGCGGCGGCATTGGACAGGATTTCCAGTACCCGCAGATTGCCCGGTTCCACCATCAACTGGAAGGCGCGGGCAAAGAGGTAATCGCCCACCAGCACCGACGACTTGTTGTCCCAAAGCAGGTTTGCCGTGGGCCGGCCGCGCCGCTGGGCGCTTTCGTCGACCACGTCGTCATGCAGCAGCGTGGCGGTGTGGATGAATTCGACGGTTGCCGCAAGGTGCACGTGGAAGGGGCCATCGTAACCGCAGAGTTCCGCCGCCGCGAGGGTCAGCATCGGGCGCAGACGCTTGCCACCGGCCCCCACCAGATGTGCCGTGACCTGCGGAATGCGTGGCGCATGTTCCGACGCCATCCGTTCCCCGATCAGGGTATTGACCGCCTCCATGCCTGCGGCAAGGTGGCTGGCCAGTTGTTCATGCGGTTTGGTGGCGGCGGTTGCCGCGGCGCGGTCGAGGCTCATGTTTTCCCTGCTGCACGGGTCGACAAATCGCACGCCATGCCCTTATCTGCCCTTCATGAAACAACTGATGCGCACCAATAACCCGGTCTCGATGGCTATCGCGACATCCCTGCTTCAGGGCGAGGGTATAGACTGCTTTGAAATCGACGTAAACATGAGCGTCCTCGAAGGCAGCATCGGCATCCTGCCGCGCCGCCTGATGGTGCGCGAGGAAGATTACGACGCCGCCCTGCGGGTGATCACCGACAATGGCATGGGCCCCGATGGATGAGGCCGAGCTGAGCCGCGATGCCTTTCTGGGCGGGCGGTTGATGATCCGGCAACCTCGGCAAGGCTATCGGGCCGGGGTCGATCCGGTCCTTCTGGCGGCGTCAATACCGGCGCGGGCGGGTCAATCGGTGCTGGAGCTTGGCTGCGGCGTGGGGGTTGCATCGCTTTGCCTTGCGGCGCGGGTGTCCGGGCTGCATCTGGCAGGGGTCGAGGTGCAGGCAGACTATGCCGATCTGGCACGCCGCAACGCCGCCGAGACGGGGCATCCGCTGCAGGTGGAGACCGCAGACCTTACCGTTTTGCCCGACAGTCTGCGCCAGCGGCAATTCGATCATGTGATCGCCAATCCACCCTATTTCCAGCGCGACCGGAGCATACCCGCGCAGAATCCGGGGCGCGAGGCGGCGATGGGGGAAGGCACTGCCCTGTCGGATTGGGTCGAGGTGGCATCGCGCCGTGTTGTCGACGGTGGGCATGTGACATTCATCCAGCGCGCGGAACGCTTGCCGGAACTGATCGGGCTGATGTCGGCGCGGCTGGGATCGGTCGAGGTGCTGCCCTTCGCGCCGCGCCGGGGTCGGGCCGCGCAACTGGTGCTGATCCGTGGCCGCAAGAGCGGACGCGCCGCGTTCCGGCTGCTGGATCCGATTCTGATGCATGAGGGCGCGGCGCATGACGGGGACCGCGACGACTATACCGCGCTGGTGACCTCGGTGCTCAGGGAAGGTGCAGCCCTGCCGTTTTGAGCGCCGCAACCGTGCGCTGTATCAAATGCATCGGAAATTCTTTGCCTGATGCTGCGGGCGCAGCGTGACTTGCAGCCGATTATGTGATGCACTTGTCATGTAGACGTTACAACAGAGAGGAGACTGCCCATGAGCTTGAGTTCGCATGTCGAGGAACTGAAGAAGAAACACCGCACGCTCTCGGAAAAGGTGGAAGAGGCGCAGCGCGCCCCCGGCATCAGCACAGCCGAAATTGCCACTCTCAAGAAACAGAAGCTTCGTCTGAAAGAAGAAATCGAGCGTCTGAGCGCCAACGCCTGATATCTCGGAAATGCCGTGTATAGCGCCTTTGCCGTGCAAGGGCTTGGCCAGCCGTGACATCGGCTGGCCTTTTGTTTGCGGCCTGGGTCAAGCGGCCATGAAATCCGTGACCGCCTGCACCTCGCCCTGGGTGATCTCATGCCCTCCGGCGTGCCATTCCAGCGTCACCTCGGCGCCCTGGTCCGCCAGGTAGTCGGCCAGTGCCTGGGTCATGGGTGCCGGGCAGATCGGATCGCGCTTGCCTGCGGTGATCAGGATGCGGCGCCCGGCAAGGCCGGGTTGCGGTGCGGGTGACCATGGGATCAGCGGGTGCATCAGGGCCATCCGGTCCACCAGATCAGGCTGTTCCAGGGCCACGGCCATCAGGATATTGGCCCCGTTGGAATAGCCCAGCCCCGCCACATGTGCAGCCCCCGTGCGCGCCTTCTGGTCATGGATGAAACGCGCCATCCGGTCGCAGCGCTGCGCCAGATCGGCCATGTCATAGACGCCTTCGCCGGTGCGCCGGAAATAGCGGTTCATCCCGCCTTCCAGCACATCGCCCCGTGGCGAGACGACATGCGCGCCGGGGATCAGCCGTTCGGCAAAGCCATGAAACTGGTACTCATTGCCGCCGGTGCCGTGAAAGGTCATCAGCAGGGGCGCACCCGCGCGCCCCCGCGTCGCGGCATGGATATAGGTCGCGTCAGTCACGGATCGGCTCCAGGTAGCGGCTTTCCAGCGTCTGGCGCAGATGCTCGTGCTGGCGCGGCAGTTTCAGGGCCTGCCCCAGGTGGGCGCTGTCCTCGTCTCGGTCAAATCCGGGTTCGTTGGTCGCCACTTCGAACAGAACGCCGCCGGGCGTGCGGAAATATATCGCCCAGAAGTAATCGCGGTCGATCACGGGCGTGACCTGCCAGCCGGTATCCAGCAGCGCCTTGCGCACCTCAAGCTGAGCGGCGCGATCGGTGACCGAAAAGGCGAGGTGATGCACGGAACCGGCGCCTTGCTGGGCGGGGGCGGCACCGGGCAGCGTCTGGATATCCACGACATCGGCGCCGTTGCCCTGCGGCACGCGGAAGCGGGTGATGTCGCCCTCGGCCTCGATCTCTTCATAGCCCATGAACCGCAGCAATTCAGCGCTGGCGCCGGCGTCGCGCAGGCGCATGTCGGCGGAGTGAAAGCCGCGGATGGCATGATCGGCACTGACGCCCTGGCCTTCCCAGGGGCTACGCGCGTCGTCGACCTCGACCAGGGCGAAGCCATCGCCATCAGGCCCGTCAAAGCGCAGGCGCTTTTCGCCGAAGCGGGTTTCAGCCTTGATGTTCTTGACGTCGAAGGTCGCCAGACGATCCGCCCAGAAGGGCAGCGATCCCTTTGGCACCGCAAAGGTCGTTATGCTGACCTCGCCCGCGCCGGGGCGGCCGCGGCGCGCACCGGGAAAGGGGAAATAGGTCATCACCGATCCGGGCGTGCCCGTCTCGTCGCCATAGTAGAGGTGATAGACCTCGGGCGCGTCGAAGTTCACGGTCTTCTTGACGCGGCGCAGGCCGAGGGCTTTGGTGAAGAAATCATTGTTCGATTGCGCCCCGCTGGCCAGCGAGGTCACATGGTGCAGTCCGTTGATCTGGGTCAGCATGTCAATTCTCCTTTGCGACAGGATATGCGGTGCAAAGCCGCGCAGAAAAGACGCATCCCGGCGCGTATTCTGTGCATGATCGCACAACGCGGTGAGCTGATCGCATGAAAAAGCCCCCCGGCCACGAGGGGCGGGGGGCCGAATGCCTGCTTGTGTCGGATCAGACGAAGAACTGCGCGCCGTTGGCCGAAATGGTCGAGCCATTGATGAAGCCCGCATCGTCCGAAGCCAGAAACACGACGCAGCGCGCGATTTCCTCAGGCTCGCCCAGACGCCCTGCCGGGATCTGTGCGATGATGCTTTCACGCACTTTTTCCGGCACCGCCATCACCATGTCGGTCGCGATGTAACCGGGGCAGATCGCATTCGCGGTGATGCCGAAACGCGCGCCTTCCTGAGCCAGCGACTTGACGATGCCGAGGTCGCCCGCCTTGGACGCGGCATAGTTCACCTGTGCGAACTGGCCCTTCTGGCCGTTGATCGACGAGATGATGATGACGCGGCCGAACTTGCGCTCGCGCATGCCGGGCCAAAGCGGGTGGGTCATGTTGAACACACCCGTCAGGTTGGTGTCGATCACGTCATGCCACTGCTGCGGTGTCATCTTGTGGAAGGGCGCATCGCGGGTGATGCCCGCGTTGTTCACCAGCACGTCGATCGGGCCGATATCGGCCTCGACGCCAGCGATGCCGGCGGCGCATTCTTCGTAATTGCCCACGTTCCACTTGTAGGTCTTGATGCCGGTGTCCTTGGTGAATGCCGCGGCGGCCTCGTCATTGCCGGCATAGGTGGCCGCGACGGTGTAGCCCGCATCGCGCAATGCGATGGAAATGGCTGCGCCGATCCCGCGTGATCCGCCCGTGACGAGTGCTGTTCTTGCCATGATATCCTCCAGTCTGGCTTGAGCTTTGGTAACTTGGTTACTTTGAATGACATTTGTGCGCAAGATTATTGCGCACTGATTTTTGTCTAATCCGACGTATTCTGACTCGCTACAGACAGGAAGGGGCGCCACATGGGCGCCCCTTCTTTATGTTTGTCCGATCCTGCGGCTCAGACCCGCTCGAGGCACATGGCAACGCCCATGCCGCCACCGATGCACAGGGTGGCAAGGCCTTTCTTGGCATCGCGGCGCTGCATTTCGAACAGCAGCGTGTTCAGGATGCGGCAGCCCGAGGCGCCGATCGGGTGGCCGATGGCGATGGCGCCACCGTTCACGTTGACGATCGACGGATCCCAGCCCATGTCCTTGTTCACGGCGCAGGCCTGTGCGGCGAAAGCCTCGTTCGCCTCGACCAGGTCCAGATCGTCAACCGACCAGCCCGCCTTGGCCAGGGCCTTGCGGCTGGCATGGATCGGGCCGACGCCCATGATCGACGGGTCAAGACCAGCCGTGGCATAGGATGCGATGCGCGCCAGCGGGGTGATTCCGCGCTTTTCCGCCTCGTCTGCGGTCATCAGCAGAACCGCGGCCGCACCGTCGTTCAGGCCGGATGCGTTGGCGGCCGTCACCGATCCATCGCGGGTGAAGGCGGGGCGCAGCTTCTGCAGCGCGTCCATCGTGGCGCCATGGCGGATGTATTCATCCTTGTTGATGATGATCTCGCCCTTGCGGGACTTCACGATGAAATCGATCACCTCGTCGTCGAAGCGGCCTGCTTTCTGTGCGGCTTCGGCCTTGTTCTGGCTGGCGAGTGCGAATTCGTCCTGCGCGTCGCGGCTGATCTGCCACTTTTCGGCGACGTTTTCGGCGGTCTGGCCCATGTGGTAGCCGTTGAAGGCATCCCACAGACCGTCGCGGATCATCGAATCGATATACGAGACATCGCCCATTTTCACGCCGGCGCGCAGATGCGCGACATGGGGGCTGAGGGTCATGTTTTCCTGGCCGCCGGCCGCGACGATGGCGGCATCGCCCAACTGGATGTGCTGTGCGGCCAGCGCCACGGCGCGCAGGCCCGATCCGCAGACCTGGTTGATCGACCAGGCCGAGGATTCGATGGGCAAACCGGCATTGACATGCGCCTGACGCGCGGGGTTCTGGCCTTGGCCTGCGGTCAGCACCTGGCCCAGGATGGTCTCGGAAACTTCGGACTTGTCGATGCCTGCGCGGGCGACAACGGCCTCGAGCACGGCGGCCCCAAGGTCATGGGCGGGCGTGTTTGCGAATGCACCCCCGAAAGAACCGACAGCGGTGCGCGCCGCCGAGGCGATTACGACATTGGTCATGTTTATCCTCCACCAATTTGAAGATCGAGGAACATCCGGCACGCGAATGTGCGGGTACCGGACTCCCCGCCTTGGCAAAGGTGATAATGGAAGCAGGGTGCTGCGGCAACTGCACTTCTGTTCTAACCCGTCCGATACAGCGGCGCGCGCAGGGGTGCAGGCGCATCCCACGGGGCCTGAACGGTCGGCGCGCCAAAGAAATACCCCTGCTGGCAGTCGACGCCGATGCTGGCCAGCCAGCGCGAGTCGGGCAGGTTTTCGACGGATTCCGCGACCGTGAACATGTCGAACTGCCGCGCGATATCCACCATGGCACGGGTCAGCACCTGATTGTCCGCGTCCGCGTGAACCCCCCGCACGAATTCACCGTCGATCTTGACCAGGTCGAAGTGGAAGTCGCGCAGGTAGCGCAGCGAGGTCTGGCCCGATCCGAAATCGTCCAGCGCGAAGGCGATCCCGCACTTGCGCAGGTCCGACATGAAGCGCGCCGCCAGTTCCGGCACGGTCATCGCGCTGCGTTCGGTGATTTCAAGGATCAGCCTTTCCCCGATGGTCGGATCGCCCTGCAAACCCTGCTTGAGGCTGCGCATCCATCGGGGAAACCCGATGGAACGTGCCGACATGTTGATTGCCAGCCGGATATGCGGGGTCTTTTGCAGGATCCGCAGGCCGGTTTCCAGCGCCACGCAATCCAGGATGCGCCCCGTTTCGGTGGCTTCCACCGCATCGATGAAATCGCGCGCGGGAATCACCCTTCCGGTGTCATCGAGGACCCTGATCAATCCTTCGTAGAAAGCGACGCGATCAGGCCGTTGCGATTGCACCACGGGTTGAAAGGCCAGCATCGTGTTGCGGTGGCGCAGGGCTGCCGCGACCATCGCCATCGTGCTGCGGTCGCGCGTGACCACGGCGTAATCCAGAGGCGAGGTGTCACCGGGTTCCAAATCCGCGAATCTTCCCTTGGCTTTCCGCATGTTCCGCCCTCTGCGCTGATCCGGCCCCGAGATTGACGCGAAACCCGTTATCAAAGAGATAATATTCCCTTTTTGTTCTAATTTTCCTAAACTCGACAGGAACGCTGAGGAGGGCAGTCTGATGGACGGCAGATGCGGATGGGCAGGGCCCGATCAGATCTATCTGGATTACCACGATACCGAATGGGGTGTGCCCCTGCGCGACAGCCGCGCCTTGTGGGAACTGCTGTGCCTGGAAGGGTTTCAGGCCGGGCTGAGCTGGATCACGATCCTCAAGCGGCGCGATGGGTTTCGCGAGGCATTCCAAGGGTTTGATCCTGATGTCATTGCAGCTTGGGGGCCTGATCAGGTGGCGCGGTTGATGCAGGATGCCCGGATCATCCGCCACCGCGGCAAGGTCGAGGCGATGATCGGCAATGCCCGCGCCTTTCAGCGGATCGAGGCGTCCGGTGGCTTTGCCGCCTGGGTCTGGGATCACGTGGATGGCGTGCCGGTGCAGAACCGTTTCACCAGCATGTCCGAGGTTCCTGCGCAGACGGATATTTCCGTCCAATTGTCAAAGAACCTCAAGACGGCGGGTTTCAAGTTCTGCGGACCCACCATCGCCTATGCCTTCATGCAGGCGGCGGGCATGGTCAACGATCACCTGACCGGGTGCCCCCGGCACGCTGCGGTGGCAGGGTTACGGTGATCACATGCCGGACACAAGCGCCGCGACGATCGCCTTGGCGCTGTCCGACGACCAGTCGGCATCGCCGCGCATCCGTGCGATTTCCTGACCCTCGGGGTTCAGGATCACGGTGATCGGCAGGCCCATGATGGCCATCTCGCGGGCCAGTTGCTGTTTGGGATCCATGTGCAGGGGCAGGTTGTCGACGCCGATCTCCTCGAAGAAGCGCTGCATCGCCTGCGGCGGGTTGCGCCCTGTGGCGATGGTCACCACCTCGAAGGCCTCGCCGCCCATCTCGGTCTGAAGCTGCGAGAGCTGCGGCATCTCCTTGCGGCAGGGGGCGCACCATGTGGCCCAGAAGTTCAGGACGATGTATTTGCCTGCGTAATCCGAAAGCCTGCCTTCGCCGCCTTCCCATGTTGTGAAGGGCTGCGCCGAGATGGGCTGCGGTTCGGAATGGAAGTTCAGCTTCTTCATGTCGCCGTCGCGCAGGGCCTCCAGTGCCGCCACATCTGCGGCGTCGGCGGCAAGGGCGGTGTTTGCACCAAGGGCAAGAGCCGTATAAAGGACGATCTGACGAAGAAGACGCATATTCCCTCCAAGGTGCAGCATATGACCGACAAGACCTCGAACCAGATGTGGGGCGGCCGTTTCGCCGCCGGCCCGGACGCGATCATGGAGGCGATCAATGCCTCGATCGGGTTCGATCAGCGGATGGCGGCGCAGGATATTGCCGGTTCGCGGGCCCATGCCGAGATGCTTGCGGCAACAGGTATCCTGAGTGATAGCGACGCCGCCGCCATTCGGGAAGGGCTGCTCACGGTCTTGTCAGAGATCGAGACGGGAGGTTTCAGTTTTTCCACCGCGCTGGAAGACATCCACATGAACGTGGAGGCGCGGCTGAAGGACATCATCGGCGAACCGGCGGGCCGGTTGCATACCGCGCGCTCGCGCAATGACCAGGTGGCGACGGATTTCCGGCTCTGGGTGCGCGACCAGATGGACGCGGCCATGGCCGGGATCGAGGCGTTGCAGCGCGGGTTTCTGGCGCAGGCCGAGGCGGGGGCCGATTGGGTAATGCCGGGCTTTACCCATCTGCAGACAGCACAACCCGTGACATGGGGGCATCACATGATGGCCTATGTCGAGATGCTGGGCCGCGATCACAGCCGATTTGCCGATGCGCGCCGCCGGATGAACGAGTCGCCCCTCGGCTCGGCCGCGCTGGCCGGTACGGGCTTTCCCATCGACCGCGAGATGACGGCGCGCAGCCTTGGTTTCGACCGGCCCACCGCCAATTCGCTGGATGCGGTCAGCGACCGGGATTTCGCGCTGGAATACCTGTCCTGCGCCGCGATCTGCGCGATGCACCTGTCGCGCTTTGCCGAAGAGCTGGTGATCTGGTCCTCGGCGCAGTTCCGCTTCGTCAAGATGTCGGACAAGTGGTCGACGGGATCGTCGATCATGCCGCAGAAGCGCAACCCCGATGCGGCGGAACTGATCCGCGCCAAGATCGGGCGCATCTTCGGGGCCAATGTGGCGCTGATGATGGTGATGAAGGGGCTGCCCTTGGCCTATTCCAAGGACATGCAGGAAGACAAGGAGCAGGTCTTCGATGCCGCCGACAACCTGATGCTGGCCTTGGCCGCGATGACCGGCATGGTGGGCGACATGACCGCCAATCGCCCGGCGATGCAGGCGGCGGCAGGGGCTGGTTTCTCGACCGCGACGGATCTGGCCGACTGGCTGGTGCGGGCGCTGGGCCTGCCCTTCCGCGAGGCGCATCACGTCACCGGCACGCTGGTCGGCATGGCCGAGGCGCGTGGCTGCGACCTGCCCGATCTGGCGCTGGACGACATGCAATCGGTCCATCCGGGGATCACGGCGGATGTCTTCGGCGTGCTGGGTGTTGAAAATTCCGTGGCGTCGCGCATGTCCTACGGGGGCACCGCGCCCGCGCAGGTGCGCGCGCAGGTGGCCCGCTGGAAGGAACGGCTGGGTTGAGCATGCGTTTCAGGATGGCCATGCTGGGTGCGGCGCTGCTGGCGTTATCCGCTTGCGGCGTGCCGAGGGATGGAACCGGGTCGGAGCGGGGCGCACAGGCGTCGCCTGCGCAGACTGGCGTGACCCTGTCCGGTTCGGCGCGGATCGGCGTGACACGCACGATCAATTGAGGGCAATCGAGGGGACGGATGACATGAAGGCTTTGATGTTCAGCGGTCTGTGTCTGGTCGCACTGGCTGCCTGCGGGGTCGAGGGGGCGCCGGTACGCCCTTCGCTGGACGCAGGGGTCTCGGTCACGCCGGGGGGCATCTTCCCTTCGGTGGGCGTGGGTGTCAGCAAGGGGCCGGTCAGCCTGCGGGTGGGTCTGTGATGTCGCCCTTGCGCATGATCTATCTGGCGCTGGCGATCTGGGGCGCAATCCATCCGATGTACTGGTTCGTCAGCTATATGATGGAGACCGGCACCGGCCTGTCCGGGCTGATCGATGCCTGGTATGTGAACGCCTCGACCACGGGCCTGACATGGGACCTGACGATCGCCGCGATCACGCTGACGGTCTGGATCATCGCCGAGGTGGCGGTGCGCCGGAACTGGCTGGCGCTGATCGCGATCCCGGCCACCTTCTGCATCGGGGTCAGCTGCGGCCTGCCGCTTTACCTGTTCCTGCGGACGCGCCCGGTGTGACCGTGGCTTGAGTATTTCTGGCAAGATGAAGCTGCAGCCAGCGCCATTGAACGGATCGCGCGACCTGTTATGAGGCTGCAACGCAGCAGGGGATTTTCGGCATGGATCATTTTCTCTATCGCAACGGCGCGCTTCACGCCGAGGATGTTCCCCTGTCCGAGATCGCGGCCAGCGTCGGCACACCCTTCTATTGCTACTCCACCGCGACGCTGGAACGGCATTTCAGGCTGTTCGACGAGGCGCTGGCCGGTATGGATCACCTTGTATGCTATGCGATGAAGGCCGCGTCGAATGTCGCGATCCTCAGGACGCTGGCGGCGCTGGGGGCGGGCATGGATGTGGTCTCGGGCGGGGAGTATCTGCGCGCCAAGGCCGCTGGTGTGCCGGGCGAGCGGATCGTCTTTTCCGGCGTCGGCAAGACCGAGGCCGAAATGCGTCTGGCCCTTGAAGGTGGCGTGCGTCAGTTCAACGTGGAAAGCGAACCCGAGATGGAGGCGCTGAACCGCGTGGCGCTGGCGCTGGGCAAGGTCGCCCCGATCACCGTGCGGGTGAACCCGGATGTAGACGCCAAGACCCACGCCAAGATCGCGACCGGCAAGAGCGAGAACAAGTTCGGCATCCCGATCGCACGGGCGCGCGAGGTCTATGCCAATGCCGCGCGCCTGCCGGGTCTGCGGGTGGTCGGCATCGATGTGCATATCGGCAGCCAGCTGACCGATCTGGAGCCCTTCCGTCTGGCCTATCGCAAGGTCGCCGAACTGGCCGAGGTGCTGCGCGCCGATGGTCACCGGATCGAGCGGCTGGACCTTGGTGGCGGCTTGGGCATTCCCTACGAGCGCAGCAATGCCGCCCCACCCTTGCCCATCGACTATGGCGGTATGATTCGCGAGGAGCTGGGCCATCTGGGCTGCGAGATCGAGATCGAACCCGGTCGCCTGATCGTGGGCAACGCCGGGATCATGGTGTCGGAAGTGATCTATGTGAAGGAAGGCGAGGGGCGCGATTTCCTGATCCTTGACGGGGCGATGAACGACCTGATCCGCCCGGCGATGTATGATGCGCATCATGACATCGTGCCGGTCGTGGAACCCGCGCCCGGCACTGAGAACCGCGCCTATGACGTGGTGGGGCCGGTCTGCGAGACGGGGGACACCTTTGCCCGGCAGCGCCCCCTGCCGGCGCTGCAGGCGGGCGATCTGGTGGCCTTCCGGTCGGCCGGCGCCTATGGCGCGGTCATGGCCAGCGAATACAACACCCGCCCCCTGATCCCCGAGGTTCTGGTGAAGGGCGATCAATTCGCGGTTATCCGCCGACGCCCGACCTTTGACGAAATGATAAATCGGGATACCATTCCGGAATGGCTCTGACGCGATCCCCGCGCAGGACCGCGGGATCATCGTATGGCAGACACCCAACAGACCCCTGAAAGCCTTCTGACGCGGTTGCGGTGGCCGTTGTTCCTGACCCGGGCCGGTCTTCTGGCCGAACGGGTCTGGCAGGCGTTCTGGCCCCTGTGGTCCGTGGTGATTCTCGTGCTTGCGGCCCTGATGCTGGGTTTGCACGACACCCTTCCGGTCGAACTGGTCTGGGGTGGCGTGATGGCGGCGGGGCTGGGCGTTCTGTGGGCTGCGGTGCGCGGTATCCGACGGTTCCGCTGGCCCCTGCATGCCGAGGCGCTGGCGCGGCTGGATGCCAGCCTGCCCGGACGGCCGATTTCGGCGGTGCTGGACCGGCAGGCGATCGGCAGTGGCGATGCGGCCTCGGTTGCGGTGTGGCAGGCGCATCAGGCGCGCATGGCGGCGCGCGCCGCACTGGCGCAGCCGGTGGCCCCCGATCTGGACATGGCCCCGCGCGATCCCTTTGCCACGCGTTACGTGGCGCTTCTGGCGCTGGCGGTGGCCCTTCTGTTCGGGTCGATCCTGCGCGTAGGCTCTGTGGCCGAAATGACGCCCGGCGGTACGCAGGCGCTGGCGGGGGGACCGACCTGGGAAGGCTGGATCGAACCGCCCGCCTATACCGGACAACCCACGCTCTATCTTGCGGACCAGACAGGCGAGGTGATCGAGGCGCCGCAAGGCAGCCGGATCACCCTGCGCCTGTATGGTGAGCTGGGCGCGCTGCGTGTGACGCAGGACCTTGACGGGGCGCTGGGCATCGAGGCTGCGGATCCCGCCGCCCCGGCGCAGGAATTCACGCTCAACCGGTCGGGACGCCTGAGCATTGATGGTCCGGGGGGGCGCGGCTGGGAGTTGGTGATGCGTCTTGATGCCCCTCCAACCGTGGCGTTCGGGGATACGGCGCAAGAGACACCTGACCAGATGCAGGCCTTGGCGCAGGCGCGGGCCGAGGGGCAGATGACGCTGCCATTTTCAGCCAGGGATGATTACGCCGTGCTGGGCGGACAGGCGCGAATCATGCTGGATCTTGCCGCGTTGGAACGGCGGCATGGTCTGACCACCGATCCCGAACCGCGCGAGGCGATCGTTCTGGACCTGCCCATGCCCATCACGGGCGACCGGGCCGCCTTTACCGAAACACTGGTTGAAAACCTGTCGCAGCACCCATGGGCCAATCTGCCCGTGACCGTCGAACTGTCGGTCAATGATGCGGCCGGTCTGCAAGGTTCCAGCGGGGCCGAGCAGATGCTGCTGCCGGCGCGCCGGTTCTTCGACCCGCTGGCCAATGCGGTGATCGAACAGCGCCGCGACCTGCTGTGGAGCCGTGACAATGCCGTGCGGGTGGCGCAGGTGATGCGGACCCTGTCGCACCGCCCCGAGGAGGGGCTGTTCCGCTCGGAAACCGCCTATCTGCGGTTTCGCGTGATCCTGCGCCGGCTTGAGGCGATGACCGATTACGGGCTGACATCCGGTCAGCGCGACGAGATCGCGCAGGCTCTGTGGGATCTGGCCCTGTTGCTGGAGGATGGCGATCTGGGCGATGCGCTTGAGCGGCTGCAACGTGCGCAGGAGCGGCTGTCGGAAGCGATGAAGAACGGCGCCTCGAACGAGGAAATCGCCGAGCTGATGCAGGAATTGCGGGATGCCACGCAGAATTACATGAATCAGCTGGCCCAGCAGGCGATGCGCGACGGCACCTTTCAGGACAATCAGCAGATGGCCGAAGGCGGCATGCAGATGGGTCAGGACGACCTGCAAGCCATGATGGACCGCATCCAGGAACTGATGGAGCAGGGTCGTATGGCCGAGGCGCAGCAGGCCCTTGAGGAGTTGCAGCGGCTGATGGAGAACATGCAGGTCACGCAAGGCCAGGGCGGGCAAGGTCAGCAATCGCCGGGCCAGCAGGCCATGGAAGGATTGGCCGAAACGCTGCGCGACCAGCAGGGCCTGTCCGATCAGGCGTTCCGCGACCTGCAGGAACAGTTCAACCCCGGCGGCCAGCAAGGTCAGCAACAGGGCCAGCAGGGTCAGGGCCAACAGCAGGGTCAGGGCCAACAGCAAGGTCAGCAGGGCCAGCAGCAGGGTCAGGGCCAGGGCCAGCAGCAGGGGCAAGGCCAACAGCAGGGTCAGGGTCAGGATCGCGCCGATCAGCAAGGCGACGGGCAGGGCGATGCGCAAGGCTCTCTGGCGGATCGACAGCGCGCCCTTCGCAATGAGCTGAACCGCCAGCGCGGCAACCTTCCCGGTGTCGGCGGCGAAGCCGGAGAGGCCGCGCGCGAGGCGCTGGATCGTGCCGGGCGTGCCATGGACGGGGCCGAGCAGGCCCTGCGCGGCAATGACCTGCCAGAGGCCATCGACCGTCAGGCCGAGGCGATGGATGCGCTGCGCGAAGGCATGCGGAACATGGGCGAAGCCATGGCTCAGGCAGAGCGCGAACAGCGTGGCGGCGATGGTCAGGAAATGGGCAATGCGGGCGGCGAACGCCGTGACCCTCTGGGGCGCAACAGCGGCACCAGCGGGCAGACCGGCACCGATGAGAACCTGCTTCAGGGCGAGGATGTCTATCGCCGCGCCCGCGATCTTCTGGACGAGATTCGTCGCAGGTCAGGCGAAGGGGTCCGCCCCGAGGAAGAGCTGGATTACCTCAAGCGGTTGCTGGAGCGGTTCTGACCTCAGCGCCGGCAGTGTGGCGGGCTGCGCGTGATACCGCGTGGCCGGACCTGGTGATCAGCCGGTCAGCCCTGCGATCTGCGCCAGCCAAACCGACAGCTTCTGGAACTGTGCATCCAGCATGACCCTCAGGCCGTTGACCACCTCGACATAGGTTGCCAATGCCGACGCGGCTGCGGGAACCGCCTCGGCGAGGGCCGGCGCGAAGGTGTAAAGCGCAAAGAGCAGCGCTGCCAGAAGCAGGACAAGCGAAAATCCTCTGGCAAAGCCGCGGGGTTTTTCAGCTTCTACTTTGCGGGGATCAGCGGCCTTGCCAGGTTTGTCGTAATCATCCGCTCGCGCCGGGCGCCGATCGGATGTCGAGCTGAGGCTTGAATTGATTTCCTCGATATCCGGCAGCAGGGCGCGGCGCGAATCGGCCACTGCTGCTGTGGCGGCTGCGGCAATCTGGTCATCATCCTGCTCGACGGGGCTGATTTTGGGCGGCGGTGGCGGCGCGACACGCGGTTCCACCGGGGCTGCGATCTGCGGCTCTTCTCCGCGCAGGCGGGCCATGCGTTCGCGCGATTCCGCGGCGCGGCGGTCCGCATCGCTTTCGCGCAAGGGGGGCATCCCCGCATCGAGGCCCAGTTCGGGCTGGCTTTCCAGACCGGGATCGCGTTCGGCTGCGCGGGCGCGGGCCTCGCGTTCGGCTTCCTCGCGCAGCAGATCGGCCACGGATGTATCAAGGGTACGGCGCGGGCTGGGCAGATCGCGGGCCGGGTCTTCCTCGTAATCGTCCTCATCGACGATGGGGAATTGCGGCAACGGATCCTCTGGGTCAGGCAAAAGCCGCGTGTCCGGGGTCGGCGCATCATCCATGCCGGGGTCGGTCGGAAAGCCCTGCCATTCATCCTCGGCGGTTTCGTCTTCTGCAGTTTCGTCCTCTGCAGTTGCGTCTTCGGCAGTCACGTCCTCGGCGGTCTCGACCTCGAAGGTTTCGTTGACCGCTTCGGTCGTGGCGACTTCCTGAGCCTGACGCGGATCTTCGTCCTGGATCAGGTCATCGTCATCCGCGAAGCCGTATTGATCATCCGCCTCGTCCGCGTAGCGATCATCGGTTTCGTGGTCTTCCCACATGTCGTCGTCGGCGCTTTCGGCCGAGGGGGTGGTGTCCTGAAGGGGGTGTTTCTGGAACCAGGTATGTCCACAACTGGAGCATTGAACATCGCGCCCGGTTTCGGGAATGACGCTCTGCGGTACTTCATATTGTGCCCCGCAATTCGGGCAAATCAGTCGCATCTGTTTACCTGCCGGTTGTGGTGCATGGCATGCTGTCGGGGCCCGTCCAGTGTGTTATCTACCATATGGTGTAATACATTGGCGGAAAAGTGCAAAGGATGCAGTGCCATCCCATGCCGACCGGATTGCAACACTGCCCGCATTGGGGCAAGAGGGAAGCAGGCAGAAAAGGGACCGCGGCGTGATCGAACTGGAACAAGTCGCCATGAGCTATGGCGGGGGAGAGTTGTTTGGCGACATTTCCCTGACCTTGTCGCCTGGGTCTTTCCATTTCCTGACCGGACCTTCCGGCGCGGGAAAGACCACCTTTCTGAAACTCTGCTACGGGGCCTTGCTGCCCACCGCCGGGCATATTCGCCTGTTCGGTGCCGATCTGCGCACGATGTCGCGCGATGACGTGGCCCTTGCGCGGCGACGCATCGGCGTTGTCCATCAGGATGTGCAATTCCTGGAACACCTGCCTGTTGCCGATAACGTGGCCCTGCCCCTCATCGTGTCGGGACATGACCGCAACAGCGAAGCCGACAACCTGAGCGAACTGCTGAAATGGGTGGGTCTGAGCCATCGCGCCGATGCGCTTCCGGCGGAACTTTCGGGCGGCGAGCGGCAGCGCGCCGCGCTGGCCCGCGCCGTGATCATGTCGCCAGAGGTGATCCTGGCCGATGAGCCCACGGGCAATATCGACTGGGAGATGTCGCAACGCCTGCTGCAATTGCTTGTAGAGCTGAACCGGATGGGCAAGACCATCATGATCGCCACCCATGACATGAACCTGATCCGTGCGGCCAAAAGCCAGGTACAGGCGCGTGTGCTGCGGATTTCGCAGCGCAGGTTGCAAACGGCGGGGGCGGACCTGTGAAGCCGGACCTGACCGCGATGACCACCTTTCTGGCCGGTGACGCACAGGCCGACCGGCTGGTGCCGCCCACGGGGTTTACGGCGCGGCTGACGATCTTTGCCGCTGCCGCAATGGCCTTCCTGACGGTGTTCGCGATGGCTTTGTCGCTGGCCACGGGGCGCCTTGCGGATCGCTGGGGCGACGAGCTTGCGCGCGCCTCGACCTTGCGGATATCCGCGCCGATGGATCAGCGCGCGGCCCAGACCGCCGCCGCCTTGCGGGTGCTGGAAACCACGCCCGGCATAGCTGCGGCCCGCGCCCTGTCCGAGGATGAGCAGCGCGCCCTGCTGGAGCCGTGGTTCGGTCCTGACCTGCCGGTGGCGAGCCTGCCCATCCCGCAGCTGATCGAGGTGATCGAGGATGACACGGGCTATGACGCGGCTGGGCTGCGCCTGCGCCTTGCTGCCGAAGTGCCGGGGGCCGTGCTGGATGATCACACCCGCTGGCGGCGTCCGCTGATCACGGCGGCGGACCGGTTGCGGCTGCTGGGCTGGTTGTCGATCGGTCTGATCGGCGCGGCCACGGCCGCGATGATCACCATGGCCGCGCAGGCTGCGCTGGCCGCCAATGCGCAGGTCATCGCCGTGCTGCGGCTGGTCGGCGCGCGCGATGGCTATATCGCGGGGGCCTTCGTGCGCCGTTTCACCCTGCGCGCGCTGTCCGGTGCCGCGCTGGGTACGGTTCTGGGGATGCTGGCGGTGCTGCTGCTGCCCTCAGCACAGGCCGAGGCGGGTTTCCTGACCGGGCTTGGCTTTCAGGGCTGGCACTGGGTCTGGCCGCTGATCATTCCGATCCTTGGCGCGGCTGTCGCCTATGCGGCCACATGGCAGGCCGCCCATCGTACCTTGAAGGAGTTGTCCTGATGGCTCAGGCTTGGCGCTGGCTGCGATCGCTTGTGTTCGTGGGCCAGATGTATGCGATGATGCTGGTGATCGGCCTGCTGTATCTGCCGGGCGCGATCCTGTCGCCCGAAGGGGCAAGGCGCGGTTGCAAGGCCTATTGCCGCTGGGTGTTCTGGACCGCACGCTGGATGGTCGGATTGCGGTGCGAAGTGCGCGGCACGCCCCCTACGCAAGGCGCGCTGGTGGCGGCCAAGCACCAGTCGTTCCTCGATATCCTGATCATCTTCAATGCGCTGCCGTCTGCGATCTTCGTCATGAAGCGCGAGATCCTCTGGACACCGATCATCGGGCTTTATGCGTATCGTTTGGGCTGCGTGCCAGTGAACCGGGGCAAGCGCGGTATCGCGATCAAGAAGATGCTCAACGATGTGGCGACAGGGCATGCAACTGCGGGACAGCTGATCATCTATTCGCAGGGCACCCGCGTGGCGCCCGGCGTGAAGGCCCCGTACAAGGTCGGGACCGGTGCGCTCTATGTGCAGATGGAGCAGCCCTGCGCGCCCGTGGCGACCAATGTGGGTGTGTTCTGGCCCCGCACCGGCATCTACCGCAAACCGGGTCTGGCCGTGGCGGAGTTCCTGCCGATCATCCCGCCGGGGATGGAGCGGGAGGCCTTCATGCAGAGGCTGGAAACCGAGGTCGAGGCCGCATCCGACCGCCTGATCGCCGAGGCGCGCGCAAGTCTGGGAGAGGCCTGAGATGGACTTCATCGACCGGATCGAGGGGCTGGAGGCGCTTTATAGCGCCGCATCGGTCGGATCGCAGCGCAAGGTGGCGCAGCACCTGACACCCAGCTATCGCCGCTGGATCGAGGCGTCGCGCTTCTGCATCCTGTCGACCGTGGGCGTGGGTGGTACCGACGGCAGCCCGCGTGGCGATGATGGCCCTGTGGTGCGGGTGCTGGACCCGCTGACACTGGCCATGCCCGATTGGCGCGGCAACAACCGGCTGGATACATTGCGCAATATCGTGACGGACGGGCGGATCTCTTTGATCTTTCTGGTGCCGGGGTCGCAGATCATGGTGCGGGTCAACGGACAGGCCAAGCTGACGGCGGATGAGGGGCTGCGTGGCAGTTTCGCCAAGGATGGCGCATGGCCCGCAACGGTGATCGTGGTCAGGCTGGAGGAGGTCTATGCCCAATGTTCCCGCGCCGTGATGCGGTCGGGCATCTGGGCGCGCGACGATGCGGCAGGCCTGCCAAGCCTTGGCGATATCCTGGCCGATGTGACGGCAGGCGAGTTGGGCGGCAGCGATTTCGACGTGGATTGGGAGCGTAAATCGCTGGCGGCACTGTGGTAGGCGTGGAGTCTTGAGTATTTTTGGCAAGATGAAAGGGCAGAGGGTCTGCCCGGCATGAGAAAGGGGGCCGCGTGGCCCCCTTTTGCATTCATGCGTGGTGCGCCTTACGCGTGGATCGGACCGTCGCCGCAGGCAAGGGCTGCTTCGCGCACGGCCTCGGACACGGTCGGGTGGGCGTGGCAGGTCAGGGCCAGATCCTGTGCCGAGGCGCCGAATTCCATGGCCACGCAGATCTCGTGGATCAGATCGCCCGCCGAGGGGCCGATGATATGGGCGCCAAGGATCCGGTCGGTCTGCTTGTCGGCCAGGATCTTGACGAACCCGTCGCCCTGAAACATCGCCTTGGCCCGCGCGTTGCCCATGAACGAGAACTTGCCGACCTTGTAGGCGACGCCCTCTTCCTTGAGTTGCTGTTCGGTCTTGCCGACATTGGCCACCTCGGGGTGGGTGTAGATCACGCCCGGAATGATGCCGTAGTTCACATGGCCATGCTTGCCGGCCAGAACCTCGGCCACGGCCATGCCCTCATCCTCGGCCTTGTGGGCCAGCATCGGGCCATCGATGGCGTCGCCGATGGCATAGATGCCTTTCACATTGGTCTGCCAATGGGCATCCGTCACGAT
The DNA here is from genome assembly GCA_041596235.1 of Paracoccaceae bacterium. Classification (GTDB taxonomy): domain Bacteria; phylum Pseudomonadota; class Alphaproteobacteria; order Rhodobacterales; family Rhodobacteraceae; genus Seohaeicola. The sequence continues at coordinate 8,409 of JBFHIW010000025.1, read as the reverse complement.
CTGCCCGCGCTTGGAGGTCTCGACCCCCAGATCGGCAAGGCCCAGCCCGTCGGTGAAGGGCTTGCGGCCCGTCGCCACCAGCACGCAATCGGCGTCCAGCACATGTTCGCTGTCATCCTTGCGCAGCTTGTAGCTGACCTTGGCCTTGGTCTTGAGGGTCTCGACCCCCTGCACGGCGGCACCCATCACGAAGGTCAGGCCCTGCTTGGTCAGCATCCGCTGGAAGGTCTTCTGTACCTCTGCGTCCATGCCGGGGGTGATCGCATCCAGATATTCGACAACCGTCACCTGCGTGCCGAGGCGCGCATAGACCGAGCCCAGTTCCAGCCCGATCACGCCCGCGCCGATCACCACCATGGTTTTCGGGATCTTGTTCAGGGTCAGCGCGCCGGTCGAAGTGACGACGATGTCCTCGTCCACGGTCACGCCGGGCAGGCTGGAGGGTTCGGAGCCCGAAGCGATGACGATGTTCTTGGCCTCGTGCACCTCGTCGCCGACCTTGACCTTGCCGGGGGCGGGGATCGACCCCCAGCCTTTCAGCCAGTCGATCTTGTTCTTCTTGAACAGGAATTCGATGCCCTTGGTGTTGCCCTCGACGGTTTCGTCCTTGTAGGCCAGCATCTGTTTCCAGTCGACGGAGGGCGATTTGCCCTTGAGGCCCATCTTGGCGAAGTTGTGCTCGGCCTCATGCAGCATGTGGCTGGCGTGGAGCATGGCCTTGGACGGAATGCAGCCCACGTTCAGGCAGGTACCGCCGAGCGTGGCGCGGCCTTCGACACAGGCGGTCTTGAGGCCCAGCTGGGCGCAGCGGATGGCGGCGACATAGCCGCCGGGGCCTGCGCCGATGATGATCACGTCATAGCTTGCCATGGGGAAATCTCCTTGAGGCCGTGGAAATTGCAAAGGGTTCGGGCTGCGGCATGGGCATCAGAAAAGGGCCGCCAGCAGCATGAGGGTGGTTGCGGAAAAGCCGACCATCCAGATCAGCGACCGCCAGGGCACGAGGCCGAAAGCATAGGCGGGCACATAGAGGACGCGGGCGATCAGGTAGGTCCAGGCGCAGGCAGCGGTAAAGCCGCTGGATTGCCCCGACAGGGTGACGACGACCACCGCGAGGGTGAACAGGATCAGCCCTTCGAAATGGTTGTTGAGCGCGCGGAAAAGCCGCCCGGTGCGCGTGCTGACCAGTTCGATCAGCGGCTTGCCCAGACGGTCGGGATCGCGGGGGCCGAGGGTCTTGCCGGGGCCCAGTTCCAGATTGGCGGGGATCGACATCAGCGCGAATTGCACAACCTGCAAAAGGCCTGCGAGGGTCAGCGCCGTCAGTTCCGGTGTCATCGCATTCGTCATGTGTTCGGCCTTTCGCGGCGGGTCCAGAGGGCCAGCGCCTCGGGTGTCAGGATGGCGGATTTGCGGGTGGTGAACCAGTCGAAACAGGCCTGCTCGGCCGTGGCGATGGCGGGGTCTTGCCGGAGGGCGGCCAGCCGCGCCTCGGTTTCCGGCCAGTGGCGCAGGATCCCGCGATCCTCGACATCGTTCTTGTTGGCGCTGCGGTGCCAGTTGGACCCCAGATGGTATTTCGTCTCGCCTAGCTTGCCCTGACCGTCGCCGCGATCGTTCTTCATCATGAAGAGATCGCGGGATTTGACGGCATAGTGATTGATCCGCGCGGTCGCGTTGGTGGCGGCCAGATCATGGGGGCGGAAACGGCTGGAACGGTCCTGATAAAGGCTGGCGGCGCTGAGGGCCGTGCCGTCAGGGTTGACCACGCGCGGCGCATCGACCTGCGGTTGGCGCGGATTATGGTCGGTGGCGGCGGCGAAGCAGGCGGCGCGGAACAGGCATTTCGACTTGGCGACGCGCGGTTCTGGCGCCGGTTCGGCGCGGGTGAAGCTGGGCAGCACCGCCATGCCGGGGACCCATTCGGTGATGCCCGCATCGCCGAACAGCTGCCACGGGATCGCGATCACATCCGCCTCTGACGCATTGGCCATCAGGTCGGGCAAGCGCCCGTCGCCTGCGGTGATGTTCAGGAATTCATCGCTGTCGATATGCAGAAGCCATGTCACGCCCTCTGCCCGCGCCCAGTCCAGCACCAGCGCCATGCCGCTGTCCTGTGGCGGCAGACCTGCGGGCACTGTCTGGCGGATGTGGGTCAGATGGCCCGCGTCGGCCAGCGCATCCAGCAGCATGTCCGAGCCATCGGTGCAGTCATTGCTGACCACGACCACATGATCGAAGCCGATCACCTGATGATAGGCCAGCCATTCGAGGATGAAGAGCCCCTCGTTGCGCATACAGGAGACGATGGCTGTCTGGTCCGCTGCGACGGTCATGGGGGAATACCGGGACATAAGGGGGTGCACTACAGGGGGGCAGGGAAGGGCGCGCGGATCACGCGCCCTTCGATCACGGGATCACAGATCCATCAGCAGGCGGCGCGGATCTTCCAGCGCCTCTTTCACGCGGACGAGGAAGGTCACGGCGCCCTTGCCGTCGACAATGCGGTGGTCATAGGACAGCGCCAGATACATCATCGGGCGGATCACCACCTGACCGTTGATGGCCACGGGGCGGTCCTGGATCTTGTGCATGCCCAGAATGCCGGACTGCGGGGGGTTCAGGATCGGCGAGGACATCAGCGATCCGTAGACGCCACCGTTCGAGATGGTGAAGGAGCCGCCCTGCATTTCCGCCATGGACAGCTTGCCGTCACGGGCGCGCACACCCAGTTCGGCGATCTTCTTCTCGATTGCGGCAAAGCCCATCTGGTCGGCATCGCGCACGACCGGCACCACCAGACCCGAGGGCGTGCCCACGGCGACACCCATGTGGACGAAGTTCTTGTAGACAACGTCGGTACCGTCGATCTCGGCGTTGACCTCGGGGACTTCGCGCAGCGCGTGGCAGCAGGCTTTGACGAAGAAGGACATGAAACCCAGTTTCACGCCGTGCTTCTTCTCGAAGATGTCCTTGTATTCCTTGCGCAGGTCCATCGTCGCGGTCATGTCCACCTCGTTATAGGTGGTCAGCATGGCGGCGGTGTTCTGCGCATCCTTGAGGCGGCGCGCGATGGTCTGGCGCAGGCGGGTCATCTTGACGCGCTCCTCGCGGGCGGCGTCATCGGCGGGGACGGGCGCGCGCGGTGCGCTGGCCACGGGGGCCGCAGCGGGCGCAGGTTTGGACCCTGCCGCGATGGCTTTCTGCACGTCGTCTTTCATGATCCGTCCGTCACGTCCTGTTCCTGTTACCGCATCGCGGCTGATCCCGGCCTCGGCCATCGCCTTTTTCGCGGCGGGGGCGTCTTCTACGTCCTTGCCACTTGCTGCGGGCGCGGACGCGGGGGCTGCGGCGGGGGCATCTGCCTTGGCGGCAGGTGCCGCGCCGGAGGCAGAGATCACCGCCAGTTTCGCGGATGCATCAACAGTCGTGCCTTCCGGTGCCACGATTTCGGCCAGAACGCCTGCGGCCGGGCTGGGCACCTCGACGCTGACCTTGTCGGTTTCCAGTTCGCACAGCATCTCGTCCTGCGCGACGGTGTCGCCCACTTTCTTGAACCATGTCGAGACTGTCGCCTCGCTCACGGATTCACCAAGGCTGGGCACCATGACATCGACGGTTTCCGACTTGCCTGCCTTGGCGGGCTTTTCATCCGCCTTGGCGGCTTTCGCGGCGGGCTTGGCCGCGGCTTCGCCTTCGTTGATCGTGGCCAGCAGCGCATCGACCCCCACGGTCGCGCCTTCGGCGGCCACGATGTCGCCCATCACGCCCGCAGCGGGTGCCGGGACCTCGACCGTCACCTTGTCGGTTTCCAGTTCGCACAGCATCTCGTCGGCGGCGACAGCATCGCCCGGCTTCTTGAACCAGGTGGCCACAGTGGCCTCGGTCACGGATTCGCCAAGGGTGGGGACGCGGACTTCGGTTGTCATGGGTTAGTTCCCTTTGATAGTCAGCGCTTCGTCAACCAGCGCCTGTTGTTGTGCTTTGTGGGTCGAGGCCAGGCCCGTCGCGGGCGAGGCGCTGGCGGCGCGGCCTGTATAGACGGGCCGCTGGTGCTTGGCATTGATACGGCCAAGGACCCATTCGATATTCGGCTCGATGAAGCTCCAGGCGCCCTGGTTCTTGGGCTCTTCCTGGCACCAGACCATTTCGGCATCCTTGAAGCGTTCCAGTTCGCGCACCAGGCTCATGGCCGGGAAGGGATAGAACTGTTCGATCCTGAGAAGGTAGATGTCGTCGATCCCGCGCGCGTCGCGTTCTTCCAGCAGGTCGTAATAGACCTTGCCCGAACACATGACGACACGCTTGATCTTGTCATCGGCGGCCAGCTTGGTGTCCGAATGCCCTTTTTCGGCATCGTCCCAAAGAACGCGGTGAAAGCTGGACCCGGTGCTGAAATCGGCCGCATCCGAGATCGCCATCTTGTGGCGCAGCAGGGATTTCGGCGTCATCAGCATCAGCGGCTTGCGGAAGGTCCGGTGCAGCTGGCGGCGCAGGATGTGGAAATAGTTGGCCGGCGTGGTGCAGTTGGCGACGATCCAGTTGTCCTGTCCGCACATCTGCAGGAAGCGTTCCAGACGCGCACTGGAATGTTCCGGGCCTTGCCCTTCATAGCCATGCGGCATCAGGCAGACGAGGCCGGACATCCGCAGCCATTTGCTTTCGCCCGAGCTGATGAACTGGTCGAACATGATCTGCGCGCCGTTGGCGAAGTCGCCGAACTGGGCTTCCCACATCACAAGGGCGTTGGGTTCGGACAGCGAATAGCCGTATTCAAAGCCCAGCACCGCGTATTCCGACAGCATCGAGTCGATGACCTCGTAGCGGGCCTGCCCCTCGCGGATGTTGTTCAGCGGATAGTAACGCTCTTCGGTGTCCTGATTGATCAGGGCCGAGTGGCGCTGGCTGAAGGTGCCGCGCGTGCTGTCCTGCCCCGCCAGACGGACCGGGTAGCCTTCCAGCAGAAGCGAGCCGAAGGCCAGCGCCTCGCCGGTGGCCCAGTCAAAGCCTTCGCCGGTGTCGAACATCTTCTTGCGGGTTTCCAGCAGCCGCTCGACCGTCTTGTGCATGGGGAAGCCGTCCGGCGCGCGGGTCAGCGCGGTGCCGATCTGTTCCATCGTCTCGGGCTTGATGGCGGTCTTGCCGCGCTGGTATTTCTTCTGGTCGCGCCGGTCCAGATGCGACCAGCGCCCGTCCAGCCAGTCGGCCTTGTTGGGTTTGAAGTCCTTGCCGGCCTCGAATTCTTCGTTCAGGCGGGCCTGGAATGCGGCCTTCATGTCCTCGATCTCGCCTTCGGGGATCAGGCCGTCCTGGACCAGACGCTCGGTGTAAAGGCTGAGCGTGGTCTTCTGCTTCTTGATCTTGTTGTACATGATCGGGTTGGTGAACATCGGCTCGTCGCCTTCGTTATGCCCGAAGCGACGATAGCAGATGATGTCCAGAACCACGTCCTTGTGGAACATCTGGCGGAATTCCGTGGCCACCTTGGCGGCATGCACCACGGCTTCGGGGTCGTCACCGTTGACATGGAAAATGGGCGCCTCGACCACCAGTGCGTTATCCGTGGGATAGGGGCTGGAGCGGCTGAAATGCGGCGCGGTGGTGAAACCGATCTGGTTGTTCACCACGATATGGATCGTGCCGCCGGTCTTGTGGCCGACAAGTCCCGACAGGGCGAAACATTCCGCCACCACGCCCTGGCCTGCAAAGGCCGCGTCGCCATGCAGCAGCACCGGCAAGACCTTGGTGCGGTCGGTATCGTTCATCTGCGCCTGCTTGGCGCGGACCTTGCCCAGAACGACGGGGTTGACCGCCTCAAGGTGCGAGGGGTTGGCCGTCAGCGACAGGTGCACTTCGTTGCCGTCGAATTCGCGGTCGCTGGAGGCGCCGAGGTGGTATTTCACGTCGCCCGATCCGTCCACGTCCTCGGGCTTGAAGCTGCCGCCCTGGAACTCGTTGAAGATCGCGCGATAGGGCTTGCGCATCACATTGGCCAGCACCGACAGGCGACCCCGGTGGGGCATGCCGATGACGACTTCCTGCACACCCAGATTGCCGCCGCGCTTGATGATCTGCTCCATCGCGGGGATCAGGCTTTCGCCGCCGTCCAGACCGAAACGCTTGGTGCCCATGTACTTGACATGCAGGAACTTCTCGAAGCCTTCGGCCTCGACCAGCTTGTTCAGGATGGCGCGGCGCCCTTCACGGGTGAAGGTGATTTCCTTGCCGTACCCCTCGATACGTTCCTTCAGCCATGCGGATTGCTCGGGGTCAGAAATGTGCATGTACTGCAGCGCGAAAGTGCCGCAATAGGTCCGCTTCACGATGTCCAGTATCTGGCGCATGGACGCGATCTGCAGGCCCAGCACGTTGTCGATGAAGATCGGGCGGTCCATGTCGGCGTCAGAGAAGCCATAGGATTTCGGATCAAGTTCCGGGTGCGGGGTCGGTTCGCGCAGGCCCAGCGGATCCAGATCGGCGGCCAGATGGCCACGGATGCGGTAGGCGCGGATGATCATCAGGGCGCGCACGGAATCAAGAACGGCGCGCTTGACCTGATCGTCGGTGACCTTGACGCCCACCTCGGCCGCTTTGGCCGCGATCTTCTGACCGGCGGCGCGGGTTTCGACAGGCGCGGGCCATTGACCGTCCAGCGCCGAGGTCAGCTCGTCCGATGGTGCCGGCGGCCAGTCGGAGCGCGCCCAGCTGGGGCCTTGCGCCTCGCGTTTCACATCATGTTCGGCGTCGCCCATCGCCCGGAAGAACGCCTGCCATGCCTCGTCGACCGCGTTCGGGTCGGCGGCGTAGCGCGCATAAAGCTGTTCCAGATATTCTGCGTTATGCCCCTGCATGAAGCTGGAGGCGTGGAAGACGTCGTTGGGGGATTGCTCGGTCATGTTTTATGTCCCAGTCAGGAAGTCGGGGCCGTGCTGCGGCACGGCAGGGTGGTGTGGTGGGGGGCTGCGCCACAGTGATGGTCGGAGGGGTGTCTCCGACCCTGCTGCGGTTCAACCGAATTCTCTATCGCGGGAAGGTTCATGGATGGTCTACTTCAGCTCCAGGCTCACCGCTTTCAGGACCGCCGCTTGCAGGGCGGCGTTCATATTGTGCTTGGCGCCGGGCACTTGCACCAGCGTGGCGGGCAGGCCGCGCGCCTTGGCCGCCGCAACATAGGCTTCGCTGAGTTGCGGGAAGGTGTTGTCGTCCTTGGCGCCCACGACCAGCGAGATTCGCGTGCCCTTTGCGATCTTGGGGACCTGAAGATGCGGCGATTGCGCTTCGCTCTGGTTCCATGCTGACCGGCCACGCAGCTTGCGCCATGTGCCAATGTCGCAAGGGCAGGAGACAAGCACCGCGCGCTGCACGAGGCCGGGCGCCAGCCCCAACACACCACCAAGCTGTGCGGCCCCGCCGGAATGGCCGACACCGACGATCCGTGAGGTTCCGATCTGGCGCGCCATCGCCTGAATTGTCTGGGCCACAGCCGTGTTGTTGCGCAGGGTATAATGGTCTGCGCGGTTGTTGTTGGATCCTTTCGACCGAAGGCCCGCCCCGTCGGAATAGCCGGGGCGCAGCATCGCCAGAACCGTCACACCCTTGTGGGCGGATGCGATCTGGCTGGCGAGGTCATAGTGGTAGTCGGCCGAGCCACCGTTGCTCAGATCGCCGTGCAGCACGACGACCAGAGCGCGGTTGCCCGACCCGAAGACCTTGCCCTCAAGCGGTCCCGGCGACTGCGCCATCGCGGCCGTCGCAAGGACGACCGAAACAACGACAGCCGCCAGGCCGTGTGTGAGGGCGGACAGGTTCATCCGATGGCCTTCAGCACGGCCTCGCCCAGACCTGCGGGGCTGTCGGCCACGATGATCCCGGCGGATTTCATCGCCTCGATCTTGCTTTCGGCGTCGCCCTTGCCACCGGCCACGATGGCGCCGGCATGGCCCATGCGGCGGCCCTTGGGGGCGGTGCGGCCCGCGATGAAGCCTGCGGTGGGCTTCCAGCGGCCGCGCTTCTTCTCGTCCTTGAGGAACTGCGCCGCTTCTTCTTCCGCAGAGCCGCCGATCTCGCCGATCATGATGATCGACTGGGTCTCGGGGTCGGCCAGGAACATTTCCAGCACGTCGATATGCTCGGTTCCCTTGATGGGATCGCCACCGATACCCACGGCCGAGGACTGGCCCAGGCCGCTGTCGGTGGTCTGCTTGACCGCCTCGTAGGTCAGGGTGCCCGAACGGCTGACGACGCCGACCGAGCCACGCTTGTGGATGTGGCCGGGCATGATGCCGATCTTGCACTCGCCGGGCGTGATGACGCCGGGGCAATTCGGGCCGATCAGGACCGAGTCCGGGTAGTCGGCCAGCGCGGCCTTGACCCGCACCATGTCCATCACCGGGATGCCCTCGGTGATGC
>JBFHIW010000024.1:0-53366 GCA_041596235.1 Paracoccaceae bacterium | reverse complement strand
CTCGGTTCCCTTGATGGGATCGCCACCGATACCCACGGCCGAGGACTGGCCCAGGCCGCTGTCGGAGGTCTGCTTGACCGCCTCATAGGTCAGGGTGCCCGAACGCGACACAACGCCGACCGATCCACGCTTGTGGATATGGCCCGGCATGATGCCGATCTTGCAGGCGCCGGGCGTGATCACGCCGGGGCAGTTCGGCCCGATCAGGCGGGATTTCGATCCCTCCAGCGCGCGCTTGACCTTCATCATGTCCAGCACCGGAATGCCTTCGGTGATGCAGACGATCAGCTCCATCTCGGCGTCGATCGCCTCGAGGATCGAATCCGCCGCGAAGGGGGGCGGCACATAGATCACCGATGCATTGGCTTCGGTGACATGCTTGGCCTCATGGACCGAGTTGAAGACCGGCAGGTTCAGGTGGGTCGACCCACCTTTGCCCGGCGTCACGCCGCCGACCATCTTGGTGCCGTAGGCGATCGCCTGTTCCGAATGGAAAGTGCCCTGCGAGCCGGTGAAGCCCTGACAGATGACCTTGGTGTTTTCGTTGACGAGGACTGCCATGCTCTTATCCCTTCACCGCTTTGACGATCTTTTCGGCGCCATCGCGCAGGTCGTCCGCCGCGATCACATCCAGACCGGAGCTGCGGATGATTTCCTTGCCCTTGTCCACGTTCGTGCCTTCAAGACGCACCACCAGCGGCACTTTCAGGCCGACTTCCTTCACTGCGGCGATCACGCCCTCGGCGATCACATCGCAGCGCATGATGCCGCCGAAGATGTTGACCAGAATGCCTTTGACGTTGGGGTCGGAGGTGATGATCTTGAACGCCTCGGTCACCTTTTCCTTGGTGGCGCCACCGCCCACGTCGAGGAAGTTGGCAGGCTCTGCGCCGTAAAGCTTGATGATGTCCATGGTGGCCATCGCCAGACCCGCGCCGTTGACCATGCACCCGATCTCGCCGTCCAGCGCGATGTAGTTCAGGTCATACTTGGAGGCGGCCAGTTCCTTGGGGTCTTCTTCCGTCTCGTCGCGCAGGGCGGCGACATCGGCATGGCGATAGACGGCGTTGCCGTCAAAGCTGACCTTGGCGTCCAGCACCTTGAGGTCGCCCTTGTCGGTCACGATCAGCGGGTTGATCTCCAGCATCTCCATGTCCTTCTCGACGAAGGCCTTGTAGAGCAGGGCCATCAGGCCGACGCACTGCTTGACCTGCGCGCCTTCCAGACCCAGCGAGAACGCGATGCGGCGCCCGTGGAAACCCTGATAGCCGGTGGCCGGATCGACGCTGAAGGACAGGATCTTTTCGGGGGTGGATGCGGCCACTTCCTCGATGTCCATGCCGCCTTCGGTCGAGCAGACGAACGAGATGCGGCTGGTCTGGCGATCAACCAGAAGCGCCAGATACAGTTCGCGCTGGATGCCCGAGCCGTCCTCGATATAGACGCGATTGACCTGCTTGCCGACGGGGCCGGTCTGATGGGTCACAAGGGTGCGGCCCAGCATTTTCTTGGCTTCTTCGGCGGCTTCCTCGACCGATTTGGCAAGACGGACACCGCCCTTTTCGCCGGCATCAGCTTCCTTGAACTTGCCCTTGCCGCGTCCGCCCGCGTGGATCTGCGCTTTCACGACCCAGAGGGGGCCGTCCAGTTCGCCTGCGGCAGTTTTGGCTTCTTCGGCCCGAAAGACGACACGTCCGTCCGAGACCGGGGCGCCGTAGGTGCGAAGGAGGGCCTTCGCCTGATACTCATGAATGTTCATGAAATTGTCCCGTCTTGCTGCGATTGCGCCGGGGTTTGGCACAGGATGCCGCAACAAATAAACGGTTTTTTCCGGTTTACGGGGTTTTGCGCGTTATTTTGCGCGTTTGTGATCACACGTTGAAAATCTGTGATCACAAACAGGAGTCACGGTGTTTGGCGCATCCGCGAAAGAATCAGGGCCGGCGCATGGCCAGCCCTGACAGGATATGACAGCGGTTTCGCGCGCGAAACCCTGGGTGGAAATCACGCCAGCGAGGGGTCGATTTCCTTGCAGGCGGCCACCAGGCCTTTGACGGCGTCGACGGATTTGTCGAACATCGCCTGCTCATCCTTGTTCATGGTGATGTCCACGACCTTCTCGACGCCGCCGGCACCGATCACGGTGGGCACGCCCACGTAGAAGCCCTTGAGGCCGTAAGCGCCGTCGACATAGGCCGCGCAGGGCAGAACCCGCTTCTGGTCTTTCAGATAGGCTTCGGCCATTTCGATGGCGCTGGTGGCGGGGGCGTAGAAGGCCGAACCGGTCTTCAGCAGGCCCACGATCTCGGCGCCGCCGTCACGGGTGCGCTGCACGATGGCGTCCAGCTTGTCCTGCGTGGTCCAGCCCATCTTGACCAGATCGGGCAGCGGGATGCCGGCCACGGTCGAATAACGTACCAGCGGCACCATCGTGTCGCCATGACCGCCCAGCACGAAAGCCGTGACATCGCGCATGGACACACCGAATTCGAGGCTCAGGAAGTGGCGGAAGCGTGCGCTGTCCAGAACGCCTGCCATGCCGCAGACCTTGTGGTGCGGCAGGCCCGAGAATTCGCGCAGCGCCCAGACCATCGCGTCCAGCGGGTTGGTGATGCAGATCACGAAGGCGTCGGGGGCGTGCTTGGCAATGCCTTCGCCCACGGATTTCATGACCTTGAGGTTGATGCCCAGCAGGTCGTCGCGGCTCATGCCGGGCTTGCGGGGGACACCTGCGGTGACGATACAGACATCGGCGCCTGCGATATCCTCGTAGGACTGGGTGCCGCGCAGCGTCGCGTCGAACCCTTCGGAGGGGCCGGATTCCGCGATGTCGAGCGCCTTGCCTTCGGGGGTGCCCTCGGCGATGTCGAACAGGACGATATCGCCCAGCTCTTTCAGCGCGGCGAGGTGGGCAAGCGTGCCCCCGATCTGTCCGGCGCCGATGAGGGCAATCTTGGGTCTGGCCATTGGAACTGTCTCCGCTTGGTTGAATTTGCCGCATGGCCTAGTCCGTTCCGCGCCGTCGCGCAAGTGTGCTGCGCTGCGCTGCGGCGGGAAGGGGGGCTGTTCCCTGCCATGCGATGCGGCTAAATGCGTGACAAGGCGCAATTTTCACGAGCAGGGCCAAGCATGGAGCTGGACGCGCAGTTTTTCATGGTAGCGATACCGGCGGTTCTTTTCGCGGGCATCTCGAAGGGTGGGTTCGGATCGGGTGCCGCCTTCGCCGCGGCCTCGATTCTGGCGGTGGCGCTGGAACCGGGGCAGGCGCTGGGGATCATGCTGCCGCTTCTGATGCTGATGGATGTGGCCAACCTGCGCCCCTACTGGAAGAAATGGAGCGCGCCGGACGCCAAACTGCTGATCCTTGGCTCGTTGCCGGGCGTGGCGCTGGGGGCCTGGCTTTATACGATTGCCGATGCCGATGTGTTCCGGTTGCTGATCGGCGTGATCTCGATCGGGTTCGTGGCCTGGCAGATGGGGCTGAAGCTGGGGCTGATCCGCGCGGCGCGGGCCGAATTGCCGCTGTGGGCGGGGGCATTGGCGGGGGCCACGGCCGGGTTCACCAGTTTCGTCAGCCATGCGGGCGGACCGCCGGCCGCCGTGTGGCTGCTGTCGCGCAAACTGGGCAAGACGCCCTATCAGGCGACGACCGTGATCGTGTTCTGGGCAGTCAATATCGCCAAGTTCATTCCCTACGCCTTTCTGGGGATCTTCACCGCCGAGACATTGCTGGCCGATCTGTTCCTCGCCCCCGTGGCGCTGCTGGGGGCATGGCTGGGCGTGAAGGCGCATCACATGGTGCCGGAACGCGCCTTTTTCACGCTGACCTACATCCTGCTGACCCTGACCGGGGTCAAGCTGATCTGGGACGCGCTGACCTGATCGGATGGGTGGGGGCTGTGGTCAGGCCCCCTGACCCGGTGGCGTCAGCGCATCGGTCATGGACTCATAGGCCTGCCCCGAGGCGACAAGGCAGGTCAGACCTGACGGCAGGGTTTCCGTGATCGTCCAGCTGCCGCTGTCGTCGCTGGCAAACACCTCGATCATCACGTTGTTGGCGCCAAGGCCGATTGCGCGGCGCGTTTCGCCATAGGTGCCGGCCAGACGTTCAAGGACCTTGTCGCGGGGGGCGCAATTGACGCTGCTGCGCGCCTCGGCGGCGGGGGCCAGTGCGGCCATGGCCAGTGTCAGAAGAACCACGCCGGTTGTCAGTATCGTCCGTTCATATGCCATCGGTTTGACCCCTCCATGATCGCATGGATGACAGGCTGCGCCCAGAGGGTTTAAGTCAGGTTAACGGACCGCGTCGCGCAGGTTCTTGCAGAAAGTATGCCATGGCATGCGCTTTTTTCTGCGATGCGGCACGAATAGCCTTGAAGGTTTACACCAAAAAATGCCATCTCTGCGCAAGATTATTACAAGGAAGACTCAGGCCATGGACATCCGCCCCTATCGTTCGGTTCTCTATATCCCCGGCTCGAAAGAGCGTGCGCTGGACAAGGCGCGCGATCTGCCGGTCGATGCGATCATCTTCGATCTGGAAGATGCCGTGACGCCTGATGCCAAGATAGAGGCGCGCAGCACCCTTGCGCAGGCGCTGGCGGTCGGCGGCTATGGCGCCAAGGTCAAGATCATCCGCATCAACGGGCTGGAGACGGAATGGGGCGCGGGCGATGTCGCCGCGCTGCGCGATGCGGGGGCGGATGTGTTCCTGCTGCCCAAGGTCAATTCCGCCGCCGATGTGCAGGCGCTGGCCGACCTTCTGGGCAATGGCACGCCGATCTGGGCGATGATGGAAACGCCGCTGGGCATCCTGAACGCGGCCGAGATCGCCGCACATCCGCAGCTGACCGGGTTCGTGGCGGGCACCAACGATCTGGCGAAAGAGCTGAATTGCCGCTATCGCGCGGATCGTCTGCCGATGCAGATGGCCTTGCAGACCATCCTGATGGCCGCCCGCGCGCATGGCGTGATCGCGATCGACGGGGTCTACAACCAGTTCAAGGATGACGAAGGTCTGCGTGCCGAATGCGAGCAGGGCCGCGACATGGGTTTTGATGGCAAGACGCTGATCCATCCCGCGCAGGTGGATGTGACCAACACGGCCTTTGCCCCGTCCGAGGCCGAGATCGATCTGGCGCGTCGCCAGATCGCTGCCTATGAAGAGGTCGAGGCAAGCGGGCAGGGTGTCGCCGTCGTGGATGGCAAGATCGTCGAAAACCTGCATGTCGAGACCGCCAAGAAGATCCTTGCCATGGCTTCGGCCATTTCATCCCTCTGATCGGAGACTGACCCATGACCCTGCTGACCCTCGGTGTGATCCTCTGGGCCGCGGCCCATTTCTTCAAGCGGCTGGCGCCGGGCGTACGCGCGCCGATGGGGGACAAGGGCAAGGGTCTGGTGGCCGTGGCCATCGTGGCCAGCCTGCTGATGATGATCTTCGGCTATCGTGGCGCAGAGTTCATCCATGTCTGGGCGCCGCCCACATGGACGGTTCATCTGAACAACCTGATGATGCTGATCGCGGTCTTCGTCTACGGCATGAGTGCCACGAAGGGCCGGTTGCGCGGCAAGATGCGCCATCCGCAGCTGACGGCGGTCAAGATCTGGGCAGTGGCGCATCTGCTGGTGAACGGGGATCTGGCCTCGATCATCCTGTTCGGGGGCATGCTGGCCTGGGCTGTGGCCTCGGTCATCCTGATCAACCGGTCCGAAGTCTGGGTGCGGCCCGCGCCCGGCGAGGCGAAGAAGGACATCCTGCTGGTTGTGATCACGCTGGTGCTGTTCGGGGTGATGACCGGTATCCATGCATGGCTGGGCGTCTGGCCTTTCCCGGGGTGACCTGATGCAGCTTTACCGTTTCCTGACGGCTGATGACACCGACGCCTTCTGCCACAAGGTGACGCGCGCGCTGAACAGCGGCTGGGCGCTGCACGGCAGCCCGACCTATGCCTTCGACGCCGCCAATGGCGTGATGCGCTGCGGGCAGGCCGTCACCAAAGAGGTGCCAGGCACCTATTCCCCCGATCTCAAGCTGGGAGAGCAGTGAATGAAAGTTCCGCAGTTCCACGTGGTTCCGATCAAGACCAATGCAGGCCGTTTTTTCGAGGATTACAGCATCGGGCAGGTGATCGACCATGCCGTGCCGCGCACCGTCTCGGGCGGGGAAAGGGCGCTTTATCATGCGCTCTATCCCGCGCGTCATGCGCTGTATTCGTCCGACGAATTTGCACGGTCCTGCGGTCTGCCGCAAAGCCCGCTGGATGATCTGGCGGCCTTTCACATCGTTTTCGGCAAGACCGTGCCCGATGTATCGCTGAACGCGATTGCCAATCTGGGCTATGCGCAGGGCCGCTGGCTGAAGCCGGTCTATGCGGGCGACACGATCCGCTCGACCTCGGAAGTGATCGGTCTGAAGCAGAATTCCAACGGGCAGTCGGGCGTGGTCTATGTGCGCACGCGCGGCCTGAACCAGCGCGACGAGGTGGTTCTGGAGTACGTGCGCTGGGTGATGGTGCGCAAGAACGACATAGAGGCGCCCGCGCCCGAAACGGTCGTGCCCAAGCTGGCGCCCGCGCTGACGCCGGATCAGCTGGTGGTGCCCGAGGGGCTGGATTTCACCGATTATGATTTCACCCTGTCGGGCGAGCCGCATCGCTGGCGCGATTACGAGATCGGCGAGACGATCGACCATGTGGATGGTGTCACGGTCGAGGAGGCCGAGCACATGATCGCCACGCGGCTGTGGCAGAACACCGCCAAGGTGCATTTCGATGCCACCAACCGCGCGGACGGGCGGCGGCTGATCTATGGCGGGCATGTGATCAGCATGGCGCGGGCGCTGTCGTTCAATGGGCTGGCCAATGCGCAGATGATCGTGGGGCTGAACGCGGGCGCACATGCCAACCCCTGTTTCAGCGGCGACACGATCCGCGCCTGGTCCGAGGTTCTGGACAAGGCCGAGACAGGCGCGCCGGGCGTCGGCGCGATCCGCCTGCGGCTGGTGGCGACCAAGGCCGCGGGGGCGTTCCGGCTGAAAAGCGACGATGGCAAGTATCAGCCGCATGTGCTGCTGGACCTCGACTATTGGGCGCTGATGCCGATGTGATCACAAAAAAAGGTCCGGTTTTCCGGCCTGTCCGAAAGACAACCCGTGGCGATTCCGGCGCAAAACGGGTGAGTCCCTTCGCGTTTCAGCCTCTTGATTCCCGTTCCGGTACTATCGAATGGCTGGTTTGTGATCACGGGCAAACGTCTTGTGATCACGAATACCCCCAATGCGTCACTTCGCGCAGATTTTTATGCAAGTCGGGGCTGTGCTGACGTGACAGAGCCGCTAAAAAGAGTATCAAGGCCGTAAAGGCATCGAGAGGTATATCGACGTGTACAGTGGTGGCGCCGGTCCTTTCGCAACCCAAGAAGGAAGGGACACATGGCTGACGTGAACCGGGGCAACCGCCCGCTTTCGCCGCACCTGTCAATCTATCGCCCGCAGCTGACCTCGATCACCTCGATCCTGACGCGGATCACCGGCAATGCGCTGATCGTGGCGTCGCTGCTGATCGTGTGGTGGTTTCTGGCGGCGGCGACCTCGCCCGAATATTTCGCGCTGGCCGATGCGGTGCTGACCAGCTGGTTCGGCGATCTGGTGATGTTCCTGTCGCTCTGGGCGCTGTGGTACCACACGCTGGCGGGCATCCGGCACCTGATCTGGGACAATGCCAAGATGCTGGACATCGAAACCGCCTACAAGCTGGGCTATGCCGTGATCGGCGGGTCGGTTCTGCTGACCCTGCTGACCGTGGCCGTTATCTGAGAGGGCTGAAAGATGCGTTACCTGACCGACCGCAAGCGCGCGATGGGCATGGGTTCGGCCAAGACGGGCACCGCCCATTTCTGGTCGATGAAAGTGTCCTCGGTGGCCCTTCTGATCCTGATCCCGCTATTCGTCATTACCTTCGGGCCGATGCTGGGCGCACCGCATGACGAGGTGCTGGCCTATTTCGCGCATCCTTTCCCGGCCATCGTGGCGGCGCTGACCCTGATCGTTGGGTTCAAGCACTTCAACGAGGGTGCCCAAACCATGATCGAGGACTATGTCCACGGCACGACACAGAAAATCGTGATCATCGCGGTGACCTGCCTGAGCTATGGCGCGGCCGCCACCGGGTTGTTCGCCATCGCGAAGATCGCGCTTTAACTTTCGGAGAGTGTTGCAATGGCAGCTTATCAATATGAAACCCACGACTACGATGTCGTGGTGGTCGGGGCCGGCGGCGCCGGTCTGCGCGCGACGCTGGGCATGGCGGAACAGGGCCTGCGCACGGCCTGCGTGACCAAGGTTTTCCCGACGCGTTCGCATACTGTCGCGGCGCAGGGCGGCATTGCCGCCTCGCTGTCGAACATGGGGCCGGATCACTGGCAGTGGCACATGTATGACACCGTCAAGGGGTCTGACTGGCTGGGCGATACCGACGCGATGGAATATCTGGCGCGTGAGGCGCCCAAGGCGGTTTACGAGCTGGAACATTACGGCGTGCCGTTTTCGCGTACCGAAGAGGGCAAGATCTATCAGCGCCCCTTTGGTGGTCACACGACCGAATTCGGTGAAGGCCCGCCGGTGCAGCGCACATGTGCCGCCGCCGACCGGACCGGTCACGCGATCCTGCACACGCTTTATGGCCAGAGCCTGAAGCAGAAGGCAGAGTTCTATATCGAATATTTTGCCATTGACCTGATCATGTCCGAAGACGGCGTCTGTCAGGGTGTCGTCTGCTGGAAGCTGGACGATGGCACGATGCATGTCTTCAACGCCAAGATGGTGGTGCTGGCCACGGGCGGCTATGGCCGCGCCTATTTCAGCGCGACAAGCGCCCATACCTGCACCGGCGACGGCAACGGGATGGTGGCGCGGCAGGGTCTGCCGCTGCAGGACATGGAATTCGTGCAGTTCCACCCGACCGGCATCTATGGTGCGGGCTGCCTGATCACCGAAGGCGCGCGCGGCGAGGGCGGGTATCTGACCAACTCGGAAGGCGAGCGGTTCATGGAACGCTATGCGCCGACCTACAAGGATCTGGCCAGCCGTGACGTGGTATCGCGCTGCATGACGATGGAGATCCGCGAGGGGCGCGGCGTCGGGGCGGACAAGGATCATATCCACCTGCACCTGAACCACCTGCCGCCCGAGGCGCTGCATCTGCGCCTGCCGGGCATTTCGGAAAGCGCGCGCATCTTCGCGGGCGTGGACGTGACCAAGGAACCGATCCCGGTGCTGCCGACGGTGCATTACAACATGGGCGGCATTCCCACCAACTACTGGGGCGAGGTTCTGAACCCGACCGCCGATGATCCCGACCGGATCGTGCCGGGCCTGATGGCCGTGGGCGAGGCGGGCTGCGCATCGGTGCACGGGGCGAACCGTCTTGGGTCGAACTCGCTGATCGACCTTGTGGTCTTTGGCCGCGCCGCGGCGATCAAGGCGGGCAAGGTCGTGACAGCCGGTGCGCCGAACCCGAAGGTGAACAGGGCTTCGGTCGATTTCGCCTTTGACCGTTTCGACGGACTGCGCCATGCCAATGGCAATGTGGGCACAGCCGAACTGCGCCTCGAGATGCAGAAGACGATGCAGGCCGATGCCGCCGTGTTCCGCACCGACAAGACGCTGGCCGAAGGTGTCACCAAGATGACCGCCGTGGCGGGCAAGATGGATGACATCAAGGTCACCGACCGCAGCCTGATCTGGAACTCCGACCTGATGGAGACGCTGGAGCTGACCAACCTGATGCCCAACGCACTGGCCACCATCGTGGGCGCCGAGGCGCGCAAGGAATCGCGCGGCGCGCATGCCCATGAGGATTATCCCGACCGGGATGATGCCAACTGGCGCAAGCACACCATCGCGCGGGTCGATGGCAACAAGGTCGACCTCAGCTATCGCCGGGTCGTGACCGAGCCCCTGACCAATGAAGCGGAAGGCGGGATCGACCTGAAGAAGATCGCGCCCAAGGCACGGGTCTATTGATCCCTGCCTGCGGCATAGGCGCCCTGCGGGGGCTGGGTCTGGCGGCGCTGTGTGCCGCCACGCTGGCTGCCTGCACGCCTGCCGATCAGGACCGGCTGACCCGCGACGCCGCACGCGCCGCGATCACCCCGGTTCTGGTGCAGCGCTTCCCCGGCGTCCCGGTGGAGCCGGCGGTGGATTGCATCGTCGACAATGCCAGCGGCCGCGAGTTGCTGGCGCTGGCCGCCGACAGCATTACCGGGCCCACGGCCAATACCGTGGAGCTTGTGACGAATATCGTGTCCCGGCCGGACACGCTCAATTGCCTGCTGGCCAATGGCCTGCCAGCCCTTCTGTGACGGGAGAGACATCATGGTGCAACTGACACTGCCGAAGAACAGCCGGATGCGGACCGGCAAGACCTGGCCCAAGCCCGAGGGTGCCAAGAACCTGCGGACTTTCAAGATCTACCGCTGGAACCCCGATGATGGGGAAAATCCGCGGCTGGACACCTATCACGTCGATCTGGATACCTGCGGGCCGATGATCCTGGATGCGCTGATCAAGATCAAATCCGAGATCGACCCCACGCTGACCTTCCGCCGCTCCTGCCGCGAGGGGATCTGCGGATCCTGCGCGATGAACATCGACGGGATCAACACGCTGGCCTGTCTGCATGGCATGGATGACGTGAAGGGTGATGTGAAGATCTATCCGCTGCCGCATATGCCGGTGATCAAGGACCTGATCCCGGATCTCACGCATTTCTACGCCCAGCATGCCTCGATCATGCCCTGGCTCGAGACCAAGACCAACCGCCCTGCCAAGGAATGGCGCCAGTCGGTCGAGGATCGCGAAAAGCTGGACGGGCTTTATGAATGCGTGATGTGCGCCTGCTGCTCGACCTCCTGCCCCAGCTACTGGTGGAACGGGGATCGGTATCTTGGGCCAGCCGCGCTTCTGCATGCCTATCGCTGGATCATCGACAGCCGTGACGAGGCGACGGGCGAGCGTCTGGACGAGCTGGAAGATCCGTTCAAGCTGTATCGCTGCCACACGATCATGAACTGCGCCAAGACCTGCCCCAAGGGTCTGAACCCGGCGAAGGCGATTGCCGAGATCAAGAAGATGATGGTCGAACGCACCGTGTGATGCGGGCGTCGCTTGAGTATTTGAAGCAAGATGAAAGGGGTGGGCGTGATGGCCTGCCCCTTTTGCATGTGAAAGGGCGTGTCGCGTGCTGATCCCCATCGGGCTGATCATCGCCTTTGTGCTGGTGGCGATCTTCGCGCGGCGCGGGATGCGAACCTGCCGCTGGCGGATGGACCGGGCGCGCGATCAGGGGGGCATGTCCTATTTCCGCTGTGCCGCCTGTGGCGCGGAGGTACTTGTGCCGGCGGGCAAGACGCCGCAGGATTGCCTGAACCCGCGCAAATCCTGAGGGGAAAGAACATGATGCAAGAGCCAGCCGATGCCGCCGCGCGCCGCGCCGTTCACCCGGTGATCTGTTACCCGGTCGAAACCCTGCCAAGGCCTGACATGGCGCTTTATGCGCGGTTCCGGGCCGGCGCGGTCAAGACCGGCGAGGTCGTGGTCCCGCCGCGCGAGGCGGGGACCTTCCGCGTGCCTGCGGGCGGGTTCTTTCGCATCTCGTCCATCGAGGGGCCGCAGGTGGGCGATCTGAACCTGTGGAACGCCGACGATCTGGGCGAGCGGTTCTACAGCGGCAAGACACGCGCGCTGCACGGCACGCATGTGACGACCGCGCAGCGGCTGTGGTCATCCTTTCCCACGCTGCGCCCGATGGCGACGATTCTGGCAGATACGCTGGGCTGGTACGGGAAGGATGCGTTCGGCGGGTCCGTGCATGACGTGATCGGCACGCGCTGCGATCCCTACACGCATAACCTGCTGTCGGGCGGGCAGTACCATCATTGCTGCCATTCCAACCTGACCCGCGCGCTGGCCGATGCCACGGGTCTGTCCCTGCACGAGGCCGAAGGGCATGTGCATGACGTGCTGAACGTGTTCATGTGCACCGGGTTCACCCGCGACACGGGGCAGTATTTCATGAAGGCCAGCCCGGTGCGGCCCGGCGACTATCTGGAGTTCTTCGCCGAAATTCCGCTGCTGGGTGCGCTGTCGGCTTGCCCCGGTGGGGATTGTTCGGCCGAGCATTCATCGGATCAGGCGGCATGCCATCCGCTGCTGGTCGAGGTGTTCGAGACGCCCGCCGACCTGCTGGGGGACTGGACCAGCCCGCCGCCCAATGGCTACGGGCGCCGCCACGGGCGCTAGGCCTGCGGCTCAGGCCTCGGGGAAGGCCGCGGCAAGCGCGATCTCGACCATGTCGCCAAAGCTGCTCTGGCGCTGATCGGCGGGCAGGGCGGCGCCTGTGAGCAGATGGTCGGAGACGGTCAGCACCGCCAGCGCGCGCACCCCGTGGCGCAGGGCAAGGTTGTAAAGCTCGGCTGCTTCCATCTCGACGCCGAGAATGCCGTGGCGTGTCATGATCTGGTTCAGATCGGGGCGTTCGTCGTAAAAGACATCCGCCGAATAGATGCCGCCCACATGGGTGGGCACGCCGCGCGCTTCGGCGGCTGTGACGGCGGCCCGCAGCAGCGACCAATCGGCATGAGGGGCGAAGTTCAACTCGCGGAAGATGCCCGAAGAGGGGGTCGAGAGGGTCGTGGCCGTCATGGCGATGATCACGTCGCGGATCGCCACCTGTTCCTGCATCGCCCCGCAGGAGCCGATACGGATCAGGGTCTTTGCGCCATAGTCGCGGATCAGTTCATTGGCATAGATCGACAGCGACGCCATCCCCATGCCCGAGCCGTGGATCGTCACGCGCTGGCCGCGCCAATGGCCGGTATAGCCCAGCATCCCGCGCACCTCGTTGATGCATTGGGGATCGTCAAGAAAGGTCTCGGCCGCCCATTTCGCGCGCAGGGGATCGCCGGGCATGAGGACGGTTTCGGCGATTTCGCCGGGTTTGGCACCGATATGGATGGTCATGTCTTGCGGCCTTCTAGCGGGAATACTTGATGAAAGGCGTGACCTTCGCGATCCGGTCATAGAGCAGGCGGGCCGTCGTGTTGAACTCCTGCGTCATCCAGTAGACGGCGGGTGTGCCGCGACGGTCCGCCTCGGCATAGACGGCCTCGATCAGGGCGCGGCCGATGCCCTGACCCCGCACATCGGGATCGGCGTAGAGATCCTGCAGATAGCAGACATCCTCGACCCGCCAGTTATGGGCATGCCAGATCGCATGAACCAGTCCCACGGCGCGGCCGTCCAGATCGGCGATGAAGCAGCAGCGCTCGGGATGGGCGGGGTCAAGCTGGCGGGCGAAGGTGGTGGCGAAGATCTCTTCGGGCAGGATGGTTTCATAAAAGGCCAGATATGCCGTCCAGAGGCGGCGCCATTCGGCTTCGTCAGTGGCGACAAGGGGGCGGATGGTCAGCGGCATGGGTGGCGTCCTGTTGCGGTGTCGCGGGGATGATGCAGACTGACGGGGCAGAGTGCAAGCGTGGCACCGCGCAATAAAAAAGGGGGGCTGATGCCCCCCCTTTCGGTCCTTGGCCATGCAAGGTGCTATTCGGCGGCGACGGCCTTGGGGTCGGCCAGGGTCACGATATCCATCATGATCGTGTTCAGTTCGAAATCCTTGGGCGTGTAGACGCGGGCGACGCCCATTTCCAACAGGCGTTTCGCGTCATCCTCGGGGATGATGCCGCCCACGACCACCGGGATATGACCAAGGCCCGCTGCGCGCAGACGCTCCATCAGGTCGGCCATCAGCGGCATGTGAGAGCCGGACAGGATCGACAGGCCAATCACATGCGCCTCGCCTTCGCTGGCGGATGCCACGATTTCCTCGGGCGTGAGGCGGATGCCTTCGTAATCGATCTCCATCCCGCAGTCGCGGGCGCGGAAGGCGATCTGCTCGGCCCCGTTGGAGTGACCGTCCAGACCCGGCTTGCCCACCAGAAAGCGCAGGCGGCGGCCCAGTTTGTCGGACACGGCGTTGACGGCATCGCGGATGTCATCCAACCCTTCGGTCTTGTTGCTGACCGAGCGGGAGACACCCGTGGGTCCGCGATATTCGCCAAACACGGCCCGCATCTGGGCGGCCCATTCGCCCGTGGTCACGCCGGCCTTTGCCGCGCGGATCGAGGGTTCCATGATGTTGCGGCCTTCCGAGGCTGCGGCGCGCAAATCGGCCAGGGCTTCGGCCACGGCCTGTGCATCGCGGGTGCTGCGCCAGCTGTTCAGGCGGCCGACCTGCTCGGCCTCGACCGCCGGATCGACGGTCATGATCCCGCCATCCCCGGTCATCAGGGGCGAGGGTTCGCCCTGCTGCCATTTGTTCACGCCGACCACGATGGTTTCGTTCCGTTCGATCCGGTTCAGGCGTTCGGCGTTGCTGTCGACAAGCCGCGATTTCATGTAGTCGATCGCGCTGATCGCGCCGCCCATGCTGTCGAGGTTCGCCAGTTCCGCCCGCGCGCCGTCCTTCAGCGCCTCGACCTTGCGATCCACGGCGGGGTTGCCGTCAAACAGATCGTCATATTCCAGAAGGTCGGTTTCATAGGCCATGATCTGCTGCATGCGCAGCGACCATTGCTGATCCCAGGGGCGGGGCAGGCCAAGGGCCTCGTTCCAGGCGGGCAATTGCACGGCGCGGGCGCGGGCCTTTTTCGACAAGGTCACGGCCAGCATCTCGATCAGGATGCGGTAGACGTTGTTTTCGGGCTGCTGTTCGGTCAGGCCAAGGCTGTTGACCTGCACGCCATAGCGGAAGCGGCGGAATTTCGGGTCGCTGACGCCATAGCGGGTTTCGCAGATTTCATCCCAGAGATCGACGAAGGCGCGCATCTTGCACATCTCGGTGATGAACCGGATGCCCGCGTTCACGAAGAAAGAGATGCGGCCCACAAGCTGCGGGAAATCCGCCTCGGGCACCTTGCCTTTCAGATCGTCCAGCACGGCGGTGGCGGTGGCCAGCGCGAAAGCCAGTTCCTGTTCCGGTGTCGCGCCCGCCTCTTGCAGGTGGTAGGAACAGACGTTCATCGGGTTCCATTTCGGTACATTGGTATAGCAATAGGCCGCAACATCGGTGATCAGGTGCAAGGACGGCTTGGGCGGCAGGATATAGGTGCCCCGGCTGAGGTATTCCTTGATGATGTCGTTCTGCACGGTGCCTTGCAGTTTCGCGATATCCGCGCCCTGTTCCTCGGCCACGGCGATATAGAGGGCCAGCAGCCAGGGCGCGGTGGCGTTGATCGTCATCGAGGTATTCATCTGTTCCAGCGGGATCGCATCGAACAGCGTGCGCATGTCTCCCAGATGGCAAACGGGGACGCCGACCTTGCCGACCTCGCCCTTGGCAAGGATGTGATCGCTGTCATACCCCGTCTGCGTGGGCAGGTCGAAGGCCACGGACAGGCCTGTCTGCCCCTTGGCGAGGTTGGAGCGGTAGAGCGCGTTCGAGGCCTTGGCCGTGGAATGGCCGGCATAAGTGCGGAAGAGCCAGGGCTTGTCTTTTTGCGTCTCGGTCATGGGGCCTCGCGGGTCATCGTGTGAATCAGTGTCGGCAATTTTATTTCGTTCCCGCGTTGATACTTGGAATTTTATGGCGCTGTCAATTCGCTGCGTTGCGGCATGGGCGGGCGCTGCGCGGTGCATCGCATATGATTTACCTCCGGCGGGATTCGCGCCATTGTTGCAGCATGAGTGCAACGGTCGAAATGCCACTGTGGCTGCTGGTTCTGATCCTGCTTTTCGCGGGCGTGACCTTTGCTTCGCATTTCCTGTTCCCTTCCGTCCGCTGGTTTTTCCGCAAACGCGCCGAGCGCGTCATCGCAGAGTTGAACAAGCGGCTGGAGCGGCCGATCCAGCCCTTCAAGCTGGCACGGCGCTACGACATGATCCAACGCCTGATCTATGATCCCGAGGTGCTGCGCGCGGTGGCGGCCCATGCGGCCAGCGAAGGCGTGCCGGACAACGTGGCCTTCGAACAGGCCCGGCGTTACGCGCGCGAGATCGTGCCCTCTTTCAGTGCCAGCGCCTATTTCGGGGTGGCGACGCGGTTGGCGCGCCTGATCAGCACATCGCTTTACCGTGTGCGGTTGGGGCATTACGCGGGCGATGCGCTGGCCAAGGTGGATCGCGACGCCACGGTGGTTTTCGTGATCAATCATCGCAGCAACATGGATTACGTGCTGGTCACCTATCTGGCCGCCGAGCGATCCGCCCTGTCATATGCTGTGGGGGAATGGGGGCGCGTCTGGCCGCTGAGCGCGCTGATCCGGGCGATGGGGGCCTATTTCATCCGGCGCAAGCGGTTCGGGCCGCTCTACAAGGCGGTGCTGTCGCGCTATGTCCAGCTTGCGACCGAGGCCGGGGTGACTCAGGCGGTGTTCCCGGAAGGTGGGCTGAGCCTGACAGGCGCCATTGCGCCGCCCAAGCGCGGGATCCTCAAGTATATCGTCGAGGGGCGCGATCCCGATGGGCGGGACGTGGTCTTTGTGCCGGTGGCCGTCAACTATGACCGGGTGCTGGAAGACCGGGTGCTGGTGGCCGCCCATGCAGCAGGTGAAAGACGCTTCACCGCGCGGCTGGCAACGGTGCTGGCCTTCGTGGGAAAGATGCTGCGGTTGCGCCTGAAGGGAAAGTTCCACCGTTTCGGCTATGCTTCGGTCAGTTTTGGCGAACCGCTGTCCCTCAAGGGTTTCGGATCCGATGTGCCGGCCCTTGCGGATGAATTGATGGCGCGCATCGCCGCTGAAGTGCCGGTGCTGCCCGTGCCGCTGGTGGCGACCGCGCTGTTGCAGGCAGACGAGCCGATGAACAGGGCGGAACTGGATCGTGCGGTGCGGGCGCTGCTGGATGACCTGCCGGAGGCGCATCTGCACATGCCGCGCCAGGATGTGGGATATATGGTCGAGGTGGGGCTGCGCATGCTGACACAGCGCCATCTGGTGGACGAAGCCGGTGGCTTTATCGTGGTTGAACCGGAGCAGCGCGGCTTGCTGGACTTCTACGCGGCCTCCATCGCGCATCTTTTTCGCAGTCGCAGCACGTGACCATCGGAAATGCTGCGGTTGCGGGGTTATAAAATTTCAAAATAAACACAATTGGTGTTGCATTATTGCGTGGCCAACTTTATCCCGAAGACCAGAGACGCGATTCTGCATCGCGGCATGACATGCAAACGCTCATTGAACAATAACCAGCACGGAGGTTGAGATGGCATTGGATACGCACACCGGGATCGCGCCTTATGACGCGCCTGAAAAGGACCTCTACGAGATCGGCGAAATGCCCCCCGTCGGCTATGTGCCCAAGAAAATGTATGCTTGGGCGATCCGCCGCGACCGGCATGGCGAGCCTGAAAAAAGCTTTCAGGTCGAGGTTGTCGACACATGGGAGATCGACAGCAACGAGGTGCTGGTCCTCGTGATGGCGGCTGGCGTCAACTACAACGGTGTCTGGGCGGGTCTTGGTCAGCCGATCAGCCCTTTCGACGGCCACAAGCAGCCCTATCATATCGCGGGTTCCGATGCCTCGGGCATCGTCTGGAAAGTCGGTTCCGCCGTGAAGACCTGGAAGGTCGGAGACGAGGTCGTGGTGCATTGCAACCAGGACGACGGCAATGACGAGGACTGCAATGGCGGCGATCCGATGATGTCGCCGACCCAGCGGATCTGGGGCTATGAGACACCTGACGGGGCTTTCTCGCAGTTCACCCGCGTGCAGGCCCAGCAGCTGATGCCGCGCCCCAAGCACCTGACATGGGAAGAAAGCGCCTGCTACACGCTGACGCTGGCCACCGCCTACCGGATGCTGTTCGGCCATGCCCCGCATGAGTTGAAGCCCGGTCAGAACGTGCTGGTCTGGGGCGCATCCGGCGGCCTTGGGTCTTATGCGATCCAGCTTGCCAATACCGCAGGGGCCAATGCGATCGGCGTGATCTCGGAAGAGGACAAGCGCGAGTTCGTGATGGCGATGGGCGCGAAAGGTGTCATCAACCGCAAGGATTTCAATTGCTGGGGCCAGATGCCCACGGTCAACACGCCCGAGTACAACGAGTGGCTGAAGGAAGCGCGCAAGTTCGGCAAGGCGATCTGGGAGATCACCGGCAAGGGCGTGAACGTCGACATGGTGTTCGAACATCCCGGCGAGGCGACCTTCCCGGTCTCGACCCTGATCTGCAAGAAGGGCGGCATGGTCGTGATCTGCGCAGGCACCACCGGGTTCAACTGCACCTTCGACGTGCGCTACATGTGGATGCATCAGAAGCGCCTGCAGGGCAGCCATTTCGCGCATCTGAAACAGGCAAGTGCGGCCAACAAGCTGATGATCGAGCGGCGGCTTGATCCCTGCATGTCCGAGGTCTTCCCATGGTCGGAGATCCCGCAGGCGCATACCAAGATGCTGCGCAACCAGCACAAGCCGGGCAACATGGCGGTTCTGGTTCAGGCCCCGCGCACCGGTCTGCGCACGGTCGAGGATGTGCTGGAGGCAGGTCGCAACTGACTCTGACAGTCTACAGTCCAAGTTGACAGTGAAACCCGCGATTCGGTTAACCGGTCGCGGGTTTCTTCTTTACGTTTTGCTGAATGCGTTTGATGTCAAAGGGTTGGCGACGCCTGTCCCGCTATTTAAGGGGGGATAGAATTCGTGGGTTTGGGGGGTGCAAGGCCTGTGCCTATAGTCGGACAGGGCCATTGGAAAGCTTTCTCCTCCAAGAACCCAGGTCGCGTTAATCATTCTTTAACCAGTTTCGAGGCAAGGTCACCATGAAGAACGAATGGCTTCTGGACGTCATCTCGGACCTCAGCACATTTGCAGACGCAAATGGCATGACCCTGCTGGCGCGGCAACTGGACCTCACCCGCGACATCGCCCTGATCGAGATGACATCCAATCGCATGGAGGCGCCAAAGGCGTTGCGGATGGATGAAGAGCGGGCTGGAGCGGATACTTGAAACGCTGGAAGGCGCCACGGCGCCGGGCGACATGCAGGATGCCATCGAGGCGCTGAGGGATTCCTTCGGCGTGCGCCACATGGTCTATCACTGGGTCAGTGCCGCAGGTGAGCAGTATGGCTGCGGCACCTATTCCGCCGACTGGGTTGCCCGCTACCTTGCGCGCGATTACCTGCGGATCGATCCGGTGGTGCTGGGCTGCATGCAGAATTTCCAACCTGTGGACTGGAAGCGGCTGGACTGGTCCGGCAAGGCGCAGCGGGCCTTTCAGGCCGATGCCATCGCACATGGCGTCGGGCATCAGGGGTTTTCCATCCCGATCCGTGGCCCCAACGGTCAGTTTGCCCTGTTCACGGTCAGCCATGATGCCGATGACGTGACATGGGCCGCTTTCGAGCAGCGCAACAGCCGCGACCTGATCCTGATCGCGCATTACTTCAACAGCAAGGCGCTGGAGTTTCAGCCGGGGCGCACGCCTGCACCCGCTCAGGCGCTGTCCCCGCGCGAGGTTGATGCCATGACCCTTCTGGCCATGGGCTACAGCCGCGCGCAGGTGGCCAATTCGCTGTCGATTTCGGAACATACATTGCGGGCCTATATCGAAAGCGCCCGCCTGAAACTGGGGGCGCTGAACACCACACATGCCGTCGCACGTGCCATCAGCCGGGGCCTGATCGTCGCCTGAGGGGGCGGCCGCCATCAGCATGGTTGCGCGCGCCTGTCGCAGCGGTTGTTAACCATTTCTGCCTAAGCCTGACTGCTCGCTGGGCGGAAAGGGTCGGGGATGCTGCGTTACATGACAAACCAAGACCTCGCGCGGCGTCCGGGGTTGCGTGATGCGATGTTCCGCGACCGTGCGGCCCAATTCTCGGAACGGCTTGGCTGGGCGGTCGCGGTGGATGCCGCCGGGTACGAGCGCGATCAGTATGATGCGCTGGACCCACTTTATGTGCTCTGGGATGCGGGGTGCGACCGGCACGGCGGATCCATGCGCTTTCTGCCCACGACGGGGCGCTGCATGGTCAACGAACATTTTGCCCATCTCAACGGTGGTGCGCCTGTCAGCAGCCCGGTGATCTGGGAATGCACCCGGTTTTGCCTTGCACCGGGGGCGGGGCCCCATGTGGCCGCCGCGCTGATGCTGGCGGGGGGCGAATTGCTGGAACGGCAGGGGCTTCATCACCTTCTTGGCGTCTTTGATGCCAATATGGAGCGGATCTATCGCCGGATCGGTGCCTCTCCGCAGGTTCTGGGCTGCGTGGGCGACGGGCGCGACCGGATCAGCCTTGGTTTGTGGTCATTGACGGCCAAGGCGCGCGCGCGGGTGGCGCGGCGTGCCGGCATTTCGCCGGCATTGTCGCAGCTGTGGTACAGGCGCGCTTTCGGTGCGGGCTCCACCTGCCTGCAACCTGCGTGACCGCGGCCTCTGGCCCTTGGTGATGCCGCGCTGTAGGGTCGCGCCATGACCTTGCCCGCCGTGACATTTTCCGAAGATCAGGCCGAAGCCTGGGACCGCATCGCGGGCGCTTTGCGTGGCGTGGGCGTGGATCTGGACGATGGCATCCTGACACCGCCGGTCGAAGGTGCCGCGCGTGTCATGGCCGTTCTGGGCAAGGCGGGATCGGGCAAGACGCTGCTTCTGGCGCAGCTGACGCAGGCCCTCGAGGCGGCCGGGGTCGAGCTGGTGTCGGGCGATTACGAGGGCAAGCGCCGCAAGGATCGGCGCACGCTGGCGATCCTTGCGCCCACGAACAAGGCCGCATCCGTGCTGCGCAACCGTGGCGTGCCCGCGACCACGATCCACCGCATTCTCTATACACCGGTCTATGACCCGGAATATGAGCGCATCGCCGAATGGTTGGCCGGCACCGGGGATCGCCCCGAGATCGAAGGCCTGACCGATGTGGCGCTGGACCGGGCGCATGCCTTCTACCAGATCCACAAGTCGATCCCCGGCGCGCTGGCTGCTGCGGGCTTGCGGGGGTCGGATTTCATCACCGGCTGGAAACGGCGCGAAGAGCCGCTGGATATCGGCTTTGTCGATGAATCCTCGATGCTGGACGAACGCCAGTTCACCGATCTCAAGGATATCTTTCCCACGCTTGTCCTGTTTGGCGATCCCGCGCAGCTTGCGCCAATCAACCAGCAGGGGGGCATGGTCTTTGACAACCTTCCCGCGCCCGCGCGGCTGACGCTGAACCGGATCCACCGGCAGGAAGCGGACAGCCCGATCCTTGACCTCGCCCATGCGCTGGCCGATCCCGACCTGACCTTCGAAGGGTTCGAACGGATGGTCGAACAGGCCGCCGCCCGCGATGATCGCGTGGTCTGGGGCCAGCGGGTCGAGGTCGACCTGATGGCGCGCAGCCCGGTTCTGGTCTGGCGCAACGCCACGCGCATCCGGCTGATTCATGCCTTTCGCGCGGTGAATGGCGCGCCCGAGGATCAGTTGCTGGAGGGCGAGCCGCTGATCTGTGACGGGCTGGAGTTGCCATTGAAACATCGCAAGAAGCGCCTCGATCTTGAGGCGCGCGGCCTGATCAAGGGCGCGCAGGTGATCTATCTGGGGGCAGGGCGCAAACCGGGCTTCTCGCGCCTGCATGTGATCGGGGCCGAAGATCCACAGGTCAATGCCGCCTCGATCGTCAAGATCGAGAAACCCGACGAGGAAGAGCCGTTCATCCCCTATGCCGCCACGATGGGGGCCACCTTCCTGCATGGCGCGGCGGTCACGATCCACAAGGCGCAGGGCTCCCAGTGGGAAAACGTGCAGGTCTTCGCCCCCGATCTTTACGCTGCGGCCCGGATGGGCCGGTCCGAGGCAGGCCAACCCCTGTGGAAGCGCCTCGCCTATGTCGCGATCACCCGCGCGCAGGAGCGGCTCTACTGGGTGGTGCGCAACCGGCTGTCCAAGCCCTCGGGCCCACTGAGGGTGGATGATCTGAAGGCACAGACCGCCCCGGTCCTGAGCCTCGCAATGCAGGAGGAGGTAGAGCCATGACATCGATCATCATCACGGGCGCCAGCGCCGGTATCGGCGCCGCCTGTGCGCGCGCATTCCTTGATGCGGGCTGGCAGGTGGGCCTTGTCGCGCGGCGCGCCGCTGCGCTGCACGAGGTGGCCGATGGGCGCGACAACGCCCTGATCCTGCCCTGCGATGTGACCGATCCGCAGGCGGTGGATGCGGCCTTCGACAGTTTCATGACCCGGGTGGGCCGGATTGACGTGTTGTTCAACAACGCGGGCAGTTTCGGCCGCGCCGCCATGATCGACGAGCTGGGCTGGGACGAATGGCGGCAGGTGGTCGATGTGAACCTGCATGGCATGTTCCTGTGCGCGCGCGCGGCCTTCGCCCGGATGCGGGCACAGGACCCGCAGGGCGGGCGGATCATCAACAACGGCTCGATCAGCGCACATGCGCCGCGCCCGGGCTCGGTCGCCTATACCACCACGAAACATGCGATCACCGGGTTGACCAAGACCCTCAGCCTTGATGGCCGCCCCTTCGATATCGCCTGCGGGCAGATCGACATCGGCAATGCGCGTACCGAATTGCTGGAAGGGATCATCGCCGCCAATCCCGGTGATGCGCCGCCCACCATGGATGTGGCCGATGTGGCACGGGCGGTGCTGCAGATGGCCAGCCTCGGGCCCGAGGCGAATGTCCAGTTCATGACCATCATGGCGACCAAGATGCCCTTTGTCGGGCGCGGCTGACGGGTCAGCCTGTTTCTTCTTGCCTTAAATATCCATGATCCGGCGATCTGCTCTTGCGCTGCGCGTGCATGATCATCCCTGCCGCAAGACCACGCGGAAGAAGGTCGATGCCCCCCAACCGGCGGCAACGGCCAGCACGAGGGCCATCAGCCCGTAAAGCAGCGGCTGGCGATTCGCCATCGTGTAGAGATAACGCTCCAGCCCGACCTTGCGCACATCGATGCTGGTCTCATATTTCGCGATGACCTCGCCGCCGCGGGTCAGGAAGATCCGGGTGCGGTAGGCCCCTTCGGTCAGGTTGGCGGGCAAGCTGATCGAACTGCGGAACAGCGTCTGTTCCTGCAGATCGACGCTGTCGTCCAGCTGTTCGTAAAGACCGTTGGCGCTGTTGATGCGGATCAGCGCCTCGGTAAAGCGCTGCGCGTCTCCGACGGCGTCCGGCGCGCCGACGGATCTGATCGCCAACGGGATCGAGATCCTGTGGCGCAGGTCCTCGGTCTGCGAGAGGACCTCGGTCAGTTTGCCGGTCGCGGCCACGGCATAGAAAGACGGGGCGGAATCGATCTGCACCGCTTCGGTATTCACCCAGATGCCCAGCCTGCGATCCTTGCGCCGCACGGTCAGCGGGGCAGAGGGGCCGGCCACGGTCATGATCACCTCCAGCTCCTCGTCCGGGATGGCCGTTTCGCGCTTGATCGCCCCGAAGATCAGGATGTCCGAGCCTGCGAAATTCGTGGTGATCGACACGCTGCTCTGGCTCAGGCCCATCACCACCTCTTCCGTGGCGCCTGCGCGGGGCAGGGTCAGGCCCAGCACCAATGCGATCAGCAGGGTTGCGGCATGCCTGATCATCGCCCGCCCCCCGCATCGCCGATCGAATAAAGCTCGGATGGCATCAGCAGCAGGTCCAGCGCCAGCTTGCCGCAGACCGCCAGCACCAGAAGCGCCAGCAGGATGCGCAATTGCTCGGCCTTCAGCTTGACGCCGATGCGCGCGCCGATCTGGGCGCCGATCACGCCCCCCAGCAACAGCAGCACGCCAAGGACCACATCGACCGTCTGGTTGGTGACCGCGTGCAGCAGCATGGTGAAGGCGGTGACGAAGATGATCTGGAACAGCGAGGTGCCGATCACGACCTTTGTCGGCATCCCCAGCAGATAGATCATGGCGGGCACCATGATGAAGCCGCCGCCGACGCCCATGATCGCGGTCAGAATGCCGACCCCGATCCCGATGATCACCGGCGGGATGATCGAGATATAGAGCCCCGAGGTGCGAAACCGGACCTTGATCGGCAGCACATGGACCCAGTTGCGTTGCCGATGTTTCACCGATTTGACCGGGCCGCCCGCGCGCCGCGCGCGCCGGATTGCGGTCAGGCTTTCGATGAACATCAGGCTGCCGATCGTGCCTAGGAACACCACGTAGAACAGGGTCACCATCAGGTCGACCTGTCCCAGCGCCTTGAGATAGTTGAACACCAGCACACCGAGGCCCGCGCCCATCATGCCACCGCCCAGCAGGACGCCGCCCATCTTCATGTCCACGGTCTTGCGCCGCAGATGCGCAAGGAAAGCCGAAACCGAGGAGGCGACGATCTGCGTCGTGCCGGTCGCCACGGCCACCGCCGGCGGAATGCCGATGAAGAACAGAAGCGGTGTCATCAGGAACCCGCCACCCACGCCGAACATGCCCGACAGAAGGCCCACGATTCCGCCCAGCCCCAGCAGAAGGTAGGCGCTGACCGATACCTCGGCTATGGGAAGGTACATCTGCATGACTATCCCTAGCGCGCAGCGGCTTCAAAAGGCAAGCGGCGGCGGGGTGGTTTTCCGGTCAGGCCTGATCCTCGGGGCGCAACTGGACTTATCTGGGCCTCAGCGTTCCTTCACATATGGCGCGCCGCCGGCACGGGGCGGGACCGCCTTGCCGATGAACCCGGCCAGGATCACCACGGTCAGGATATAGGGCAGCGCGTCCATCGCCTGCACCGGCAGGGTGAAGAACCCGAGGTCAAGGTTCTGGTAGCGCAGGGCGATGGCCTGCAGGAAGCCGAACAGCAGGGTCGCGTAAAGCGCCTGCAAGGGCCGCCATTTGGCAAAGATCAGCGCGGCCAGCGCGATATAGCCACGCCCGGCGGTCATGTCCTGCACGAAACCCGCCTGCAGCGCGGTGGCCAGATAGGCACCTGCAATCCCGCAAAGCAGGCCGCAGATCAGCACGGCGGCATAGCGCAACCTGATGACCGAGATTCCGGCGGTATCCACCGCCTCGGGGTTTTCACCCACGGCGCGCAGGCGCAGGCCGAACCGGGTGCGATAGAGGATCCACCATGTCAGCGGCACGCAGGCGAAGGCCACATAGACAAGGATGGAGTGACCCGAGATCAGCTCGTAATAGATCGGGCCCAGCACGGGCACCTCGCGCAGCGCCTCGGCACCCGGCAGGGTGATCGGGCCAAAGCGGCCCCCGCTGAGCAGGGCCGGGGTGCGCCCGCCCTGCTGGAACCAGCTTTGCGCGATCAGCACGGTCAGGCCAGCGGCCAGAAAGTTGATCGCCACGCCCGAGATCAGCTGATTGCCGCGGAAGGTGATCGAGGCAAGGCCATGCAATCCCGACAGCGACAGCGACGCCAGTATGCCCGCGCCCAGACCGATCCAGACCGATCCGGTCACCGCGGCGATGGCCGCGCTGAAGAAGGCGGCGGCCAGCATCTTGCCTTCCAGCCCGATATCGAAGATGCCTGCCCGTTCGCTGAAAAGACCCGCCAGACAGGCCAGCAGCAGCGGTGTTGCCAGCCGGACGGTGGAATCCAGCACTTGCAGGATGGTCATCAGGTCCATCAGGCGCGCCTCCGCCGCAAGGCCATGAACAGACGCTCCAGCGGCATGCGGACCATGTTGTCCAGCGCCCCGGTGAACAGGATTACAAGCGCCTGAATCACGATGATCAATTCGCGCGGAATACTGGTCCAGAGGGCCAGTTCGGCACCGCCCTGATAGAGAAAGCCGAACAGGATCGCCGCCAGAAAGACACCGAACGGATGGCTGCGGCCCATCAGGGCCACGGCGATGCCGATGAAGCCCGCGCCTTCGGTCGCGTTCAGGACAAGGCGTTCCGCCTCGCCCATGACATTGTTGATCGCCATCATGCCCGCCAGCCCGCCCGAGATCAGCATGGTGATCACAGTGATCTTCGTGGGGCTGATACCGGCATAGCGCGCGGCGGGTTCGGAATGTCCGAAGGCCCGGATCTCGTAGCCCAGACGGGTGCGCCAGATCAGGGCCCAGACCAGGATGCAGGCCAGAATGCCCACGAGGAAGGACGCGTTCGCAGGCGCGGCCTTGGAAAAGCTGATGCCAAGTGGTGCAAGGATTTCATGCAGGCTGGGCAGGTGTACCGCTTCCGGGAAGCGCGCGGTCGAGGGGTCCATCGCCCCGCGCGGCTTGAGCGGGCCGACCAGCAGCCAGTTCAGGAAGGCGGCGGCGATGAAATTGAACATGATCGTGGTGATCACAATATGGCTGCCGCGTCTGGCCTGCAGGATCGCGGGCAGAAAGGCCCAGGCCGCGCCGAAGAGGGCTGCGCCCACTGAGGCCCCGATCAGAGCCAGCGACCAGTGCGGCCATGGCAGGTAGAGGCAGACAAGCGCCACGCCCAGCCCGCCCAGCATCGCCTGACCCTCACCGCCGATATTGAAAAGCCGCGCATGAAAGGCGACGGCGACGGCCAGTCCGGTGAACAGGAAATTCGTGGCATAATAAAGCGTGTAGCCCCAGCCATAGGTGGACCCAAGCGCACCCTTGACCATCAGGTTCAGCGCATTGATCGGATCCTCGCCGATGGCGAGGATCACCAGACCCGAGATCAGTGCCGCCAGCAGCAGCGAGATCAGCGGGATCAGCACGACATCGGCCCATTTCGGCATGCGTTCCATCAGGCGGCCTTTCCCGTGGCGACACCTGCCATCATCAGGCCAAGATCCTGCGCGCTGGCCTGATCTGCCGGAACTTCGCCCATGATGCGGCCATCGAAGATCACGGCGATACGGTCGGACAGGGCCATGATCTCGTCCAGCTCGACGCTGACCAGCAGGATCGCCTTGCCTGCATCGCGCAGGGCGATGATCTGCTGGTGAATGAATTCGATCGCCCCGATATCGACGCCGCGTGTCGGCTGACCGATCAGCAAAAGGTCGGGGCCGCGTTCGATCTCGCGCGCAAGGACCACCTTCTGCTGATTGCCGCCGGAAAAGTTCTTGGCGGCAAGGCGCGGGTTGGGCGGGCGCACGTCAAAGCGCTGCATCTGCTGTTGCGCATGGTCGAGGATCGCGGCATTCCGCATCAGGGGGCCGCGTCCGATCGCCGGGTCGCGGTGATAGCCGAAGACGCTGTTTTCCCACGCGGCGTAATCCATGATCAGCCCCTTGCGCTGCCGATCCTCGGGGACATGCGCGATGCCGGCCGCGCGGCGGCTCTGGCCATCGGCATGGGGGCCGGTCAGCGGAATGGGCTGTCCGTTCAGCAGGACCTGCCCCTGCGCCGGCATCATGCCGCCCAGCACCTCAAGCAATTCCGATTGCCCGTTGCCGGCCACACCCGCCAGACCCAGAACCTCGCCCGCGCGGATGCTCAGTGACACGCCGCGCAGCCGTTCCACACCGGCCGCATCCACCACGCGCAGGTTCTCGACCTCGAGCACGGGCTTGCCGGGCGTTGCGGGGGTCTTCTCGACCCGCAGCAGGACCTTGCGGCCAACCATCAGTTCGGCCAGTTGCTCGGGGCTGGTTTCGGATGTCTTGACCGTCGCCGTCATCTCGCCGCGCCGCATGACGCTGACGGTGTCGGTGATCTCCATGATCTCGCGCAGCTTGTGGGTGATCAGGATGATGGTTTTACCTTCGTCGCGCAGGTTGCGCAGGATGCGGAACAGGTGATCCGCCTCGGCCGGGGTCAGCACGCCGGTGGGTTCATCCAGAATCAGGATGTCCGCCTGCCGGTACAGCGCCTTGAGGATCTCGACGCGCTGCTGCTGGCCTACGCCGATATCCTCGATCACCGCGTCTGGATCGACGTTCAGCTCGTACTCCTCGGCCAGCGACTTGAGCGCGGCGCGCGCCTTGGCAAGGCTGGGGCGCAGCAGCCCGCCGCCTTCGACGCCCAGGATGATGTTTTCGAGGACGGTGAAATTCTCGACCAGTTTGAAATGCTGAAAGACCATGCCGATGCCTGCCGCGATGGCGGCCTGGCTGTCGGGGATCAGCGTCGGGCGACCGCCGATCAGGATCTCGCCCGCATCGGCCTTGTAGAAGCCGTAGAGGATCGACATCAGCGTCGATTTTCCAGCGCCATTCTCGCCGATGATGCCGTGGATCGTGCCGGGCATCACGCGTACGCTGATGTCCTTGTTGGCCTGCACGGGGCCGAATGCCTTGGAGATGCCGCGCAATTCGATGGCGGGCACCTGCGGATCGGGCGCGGCAGTGGCCTGCCGCGCCCCGTTTGCGTTCTGTTCGGTCATTCTCAGAAGGTCAGGACCGGGCAGCTGTCATCGGATGTGTAGTCATGCACGGCCAGTTCGCCCGCAATGATCTTGGCGCGCGCCGCATCGATGGTGGCTTTCATGTCGTCCGACACCAGGCTTGCGTTGTTTTCGTCCAGCGCATAGCCCACGCCTTCGGCGGCCAGGTCCAGCACCTCGACACCGGGCTGCAGTTCGGTTCCGGCCATCATCACGTTATAGACGGCCACATCGACGCGCTTGAGCATCGAGGTCAGCACCTTGCCCGGATGCAGGTGGTTCTGGTTGCTGTCCACGCCGATCGACAGGATGCCCTCGTCCGCGGCGGTCTGCAGCACGCCAACGCCGGTGCCGCCCGCTGCGGCATAGACGACATCCGCGCCCTGGCCGATCTGCGACAGGGTCAGTTCGGAGCCTTTCACCGGGTCGTTCCACGCCGATGGCGTCGTGCCGGTCATGTTGGCGATGATGTTGGCATCTGCGTTGACCGCCTTGACGCCCTGGGCATAGCCGCAGGCGAATTTGCGGATCAGCGGCACGTCCATCCCGCCGATGAAGCCGACCGTGCCGGATTTCGACGCCATGGCGGCCATCATGCCCACAAGATAGGAGCCTTCATGTTCGGTAAAGCCGATCACCTTGACGTTGGGCAGGTCGACCCAGCCGTCGATGGTCACGAACATCGTGTCGGGATAATCGGGTGCAACCTGCGCGATCGGATCGCTCATGGCGAAACCGGTGGTCACGATCGGGTTGGCGCCCGCCTCGGCAAAGCGGCGCAGGGCCTGTTCGCGCTGGGCTTCGGACTGCATCACCGTTTCCAGATAGGTGCCGCCGGTTTCCTTGGCCCAGCGTTCGGCGCCGTTGAAAGCGGCCTCGTTGAAGCTTTTGTCGAACTTGCCGCCGAGATCGAAGATCAGGGCAGGCTCGGCCAGGGCGGCGCCCGCGCTGAGGGCGGTTGCAGCAACAGCGCCAAGGAATTTCTGCATCAGGGTCATGTCGGGTCTCCCGTTGGTTGGCAGCGGTGGTGTCGGTTGGGTCCGCACCCCGTCAGACGATCGGACTGATCGGATCGAGGGGCAGTTTACGCCGCAGCGCCCGGCAGGGGTCAACAATAAACTGCGTCTTGACGTAGCGGCAATGCTGCTTTGCAGTTGAGTTTTCCGGCCGGGGTCAATCCAGCGCCCGCCGCAGGAGCAAAGCGTCGGCCGCAGAGGCATCCTTGCGCGGGTAATAGGCCCGCCGCTGGCCGACCTGTGCATAGCCCGCGGCCAGATAAAGCGCGAGCGCCGGTGCATTGTCGGCCGCGACATCAAGAAAGGCGGTCGTGGCCCCGCGCGTTTGGGCCGCGGCATGAAAACGCGCCAGCAGCGCGCGGGCCAGCCCTTTGCGGCGATGGTCGGGATGGGTGGCTATGGTCAGGACTTCGGCCTCGTCCGCGATGATCCGCACAAGGATGAAGGCGCGGGCATCGCCAAGGGCAAGGACATGGGGGCTGTCGGTCAGGCCCCGGAACTCGGCAGCGGTCCAGGGGCGGTCCAGCTGGTAGGCCGCGGCGTGAACAACGGCCATCGTGTCAGGATCAGGTGCTGTGTCAGGTCCTGTCATCAGGCAGCATCACCGGGGGCGTGTCGCGTGAGGGTGCTGCATCCGCCGCGCGAATGTAAAGGGGGGCTGGCGCGTACAGCGTATCGCCTTTCCTCAGCCGGGCGCGCGCCACGCGCGCCATGGCAACCACAAGGTCGGCGGGGGCAGGGGGCAGCGCCAGCGGCAGGCCAAGGCTATGGGCCTCGTCCATGCTGACAAGGCGCGGTTCTGTTCCGGCGGGTGCGATATAGACCTGCGACTGCGGGGCTGGCACGCAGGGCAGATGGGGCAGTGTCGCGGCTTTGGAAATTGCCTCGAAGGTGCTGATGCCGATTGCGGGGATGTCCAGTGCCAGGGCAAGCCCCCGCGCTGTCGATACGGCGATGCGAATGCCCGTGAAATTGCCGGGTCCCACGCCCACGGCCAGTGCGTCAAGGTCCGACCATTCCAGATCGGCACCCTTGATCAGGTCATCCAGCATGGGGACCAGCCGTTCGGCCTGTCCCCGGCCCATGTCCTCGGACTGCAGCCCCAGAAGGGATTTGCCCCGCAAGAGGGCTGCGGCGCAATAGGCCGCCGATGTGTCGAAAGCCAGAATGATCGGCTCGGCCACCGTTTCGTCAGGCTGCTGGGTCACTGTATCATCGCCGCTGTCATGCCCAAAAGCCCGTGATCAGACGGCCACGGGCCGCACTTCGGTCACTTCCGGGATGTAATGGCGCAACAGGTTCTCGATCCCCATCTTGAGGGTCAGGGTCGATGAGGGGCAGCCGGCACAGGCGCCCTGCATGTGCAGGTAGACCACGCCACGGTCGAAGCCGTGAAAGGTGATGTCGCCGCCATCCTGGGCCACGGCCGGGCGGACGCGGGTATCCAGCAGTTCCTTGATCTGGCCGACCACATCAGCATCCGGGCCATCATGTTCGGCATGGCCCGAGGCCGCCTGCGCGCCCGCGCCCATGACCGGCTGGCCGGACTGGAAATGTTCCATGATCGCACCCAGCAGCGCGGGCTTGATATGATCCCATTCGACGCCCGCTTCCTTGGTCACGGTGACGAAATCGGTGCCGAAGAACACACCGCTGACGCCGCTGACCGCGAAAAGCCGCGTTGCCAGCGGCGAGACGGAAGCGCCTTCGGCTGTGGGGAAATCTGCGGTGCCCATTTCCAGCACGGTCTGACCGGGCAGGAATTTCAGGGTGGCCGGGTTCGGGGTGGATTCGGTCTGGATGAACATCGGATATGTTCCTTTCATGGCTTGCCTAAGGATATGCGCTTGCGGGTCCTCACTGTCAAGGTTTGGAACGATTCTAAACTGTTCCGGTACGGTCCTGCGCAGATGCTCCGGGGGCTGTGTCCGGGGCGGTGTCCGGGGCGGTTTCTGAGGCCGCCGTGGGGGTGGTTTCAGGCGGTGTTTCGGGCTTGGCCGCATCTGCTGTGTCTGACGGGGTTTCCGCCGGTGCTTCAGGCGCGGGTTGCCTGATCGCGGCATCCGCCTTGCCTTTGGCCATGTCCGGCGGGACTGTCAGGCCCACGGATTCCAGAATTTGTACGGGATCAAGGCCGCGCCGCCTTGCGCTTTCGATCACGGCCTGTTGCATCGGTTCGCTGCGCTTGAGGAGGCGGCGGAACCGTGCCTCGTCCAGAACCAGCAGGCTGGACGGGGCGATGGCTGTCACCTCGGTCCGGCGCGGTTTTTGCATCAGGATCGCCATCTGGCCGAACATCTCGCCCCGGCCCAGACGCCAGGTCTGGCCTGCGGTCTGCAACTCGACCGCGCCCGAGGCGATGAAATGCACGTTGCGGGCGGGCGTGTCGCGCCGGATGATCTTTTCGCCCGTGTTGACATAGCGCGTGATCAGCGCACGGCTGAGGCGCTTCAACGTGCGCTCGTCCAGGTCGGCAAACAGCGGAAACTGGCGGACAAGGTCGGATTTGCGCACCGCGAGGTCCAGCTTGGGGCGTTCGTCAGCCTGCTTGCGGCGCGCGGCGACGTCCTGCGTCAGGGCGACATGCAGTTCAGCCCCGATCAACCCGTCAGCGCGCATCGTCTCGTATTCGCGCTCTTCAAGGCGCAGGGCGGTGCGGCGGATGAAGCGGCGCTCCAGCTCCTCGGCATAGCCGGGATATTGCAGGCGCATGGCGTCCAGCCCCTGTTCCACCTGCTCCAGCCGACGATCCAGCAGGTCGTGCAGCAGATCGGCGACCCGGCGGCCATGGATGCGGCGGATGCGGGTGTCGATGAACCCGTGCAGATCGCGCAGGATCAGCCGCTGGGACAGCAGCACCTCGAAGCGGTCGGCGGTCAGCCGTCCGAGGGGGCCCGACAGGCGCAGACGATTGTTCAGAAAAAGCGCCACGCGAAATCCGGGCGCATTGCCCAGACTGCGCCGCGCGGCGCGCTGATATCCGGTGCGCCCGCCGCTGCGCGCGGCTTCGATCAGGCGGTCGGCATCGGTCAGGATGCGGTCCGACAGCCGGGACGAGATCGCGCGCTCGCGAAACCGCGACAGGATCATCTCGCGCTCGGCGCCCGCCAAGGCGATCAGGCCCAGTGTGATGCGGTTCTTGTCCGAGATTTCCTCGCCTTCCTCGGCAGCCTTGACGGCTTCGTCCAGCCGCCCCGCAAAGCGCTTGGCCTCGGAGCGGACGGTTTCGCGCGTCAGCTCATAGCTGTCAGCGGTCGTTGCCACGTCTTCGCGCACGTTCTGCAGCGCCACGGCGACAACCTGCTTGGACAGGGCCGCATCAAGAGAGGACAGCCGGTCCAGACCCAGCTTGCGGATCACCCAGCGCAGGGTGGTGCCCTGGACCAGCAGCGTGAACAGGGTGAACCCGGTGGCCAGAATGCCGACCACGCGCTTGACCTCGACGGGGACGCGGAAGCTTTCGGTCACGGCCAGCGCCAGCGCCAGCGTGACGGCACCGCGCAACCCGCCCCACAGGATCGCCACCCGATAGGGCCGCTCGACGACCGGTGACAGGCGCAGAAGCGACAGCAGCGGCAAGAGCGCGAACAGGATGATCATGCGCGCGGCAATGGCGGCGAGGATGACGACGATGACCAGCCCGATATCCGAAAGGCGCACGGCATCCAGCAGGCGGGGGATCAGCAAGGCGGCCAGAATAAAGATCAATGCCCCGGCCCAATGCGCCAGCAGGCCCCAGACTTCGCGCAGGTTCGACCAGATCACCGGCGGCAGGCGGCCCGGCCCCAGCAGGTTCAGCGTCAGCCCCGCGCCGACCGCCGCGATCACGCCCGAGGCGCCGACAAGCTGTTCGGCCGCCACATAGGACAGGTAGGGCAGCGCGACCGAGATCGAGATCACCGCAAGGTCATGCTGGGCCACCATCGTCATCAGCCAGAGCGCGGCGCGCGCCATTATCCAGCCTGCCAGCGCGCCCCCGAGGATCAGCATCGGAAACTGTTCCAGCGCGCCGCGCAACGTCGGGTCGGGTACGCCCGCCATGACGAAGCCCATGAACAGGCCGAACAGGGCGATGGCGGCGGCGTCGTTCAGCAGGCTTTCGCCTTCGATGATGCGTGAAAGCCGTTTCGGTGCCGAGATCGAGCGGAAGATGCTGACCACCGCCGAGGGATCGGTGGTGGACACGATGGCCCCGATCAGCAGACAGGCGGCCAGCGGCAAGGTCGAGGTCCAGGACAGCGCATAGCCGATCACGACCGTGGCCACGATCACGGCCACGACAGCCAGCACAAGGATCGGCACCCAGTCGTCCACCATCCGGCGCAGGTCCATCACCAGCGTGACCTGAAACAGCAGCGTCGGCAGAAAGACATAGAGAAAGACGTTCGACCTGATCGGCAGGCCCAGAATCGCCTCGGCCACCGGATTGAGGGCATCGGTCAGCTCGGTGCGCAGGAAAAAGGCGGCCCCCGTTGCCACCAGAATGCCCAAAACCGCAAGGATCACGCTGTAGGGCAGGCGCAGGCGTGCCGCGAGCGGTTCGGCGATACCGATCAGCAGGAAAAGCGCCGCAATGATCGTGGTGATGAGGATAATGTCCATGAAGGTCGGATCGCTTCAAAAAATCGGAAAAATGACTGGTTTCGGCGCAGTTTGCGCCGCATTCGACCACTATGCCCGATCCATGGCGGCGCGGCAAATCGGTCTCGGCAATTATGTCTTGGCATTCAATCTGGCGTTGCGGCCACAGGAGTCATGAATTTTTGAGTTGTTGCTGGATGCCTTCCGGTCACATCGCGTATGGCTGCAGGAAAGCGGCTTGAATAGTGAAGGAATCGCCATGTTTCGTGTCGTGACAGCGATCTGCATCGCCTTGATGGCCCTGCCGCAGGAAGCAGGGGCGCAGACGCGCGAAAGGATCGGCTATGGCCGTCTGATCACCAATGACTACATCGGCGATGGCCGCGACCGCTGGCGCAGCGGTGCCGTGGCCTCCAGCCGTGTCTGGGGCCGTGGGTGGTCGGGCGCGCTACCCTATGACTTCGGCGATATCCTCGAGTTGCGCCTTGGTGCCCAGATCATCGCCCCCGAGAATCTGGTCAATCCGGCGCCGGGCGACCGTCCCTATGCGGGGGCGCTGTCGCTGGGGCTGCACACGCATTTCGAGCGCGCAGGGCTTGAGCTGACGTTGGGCAGCGATCTGGTGATGACCGGTCCGCAAACCCGTCTGGATGACCTGCAGGCGTCCTTCCATGATCTTGTGGGCGTCAACAAGGCCTCGTCGCTGACGCGAAACGGGCAGGTGGGCAATGACATCCATCCCACTCTGGTCGGCGAGGCCGGGCGCGAGGTGGCGTTGGGCGCCAATGCGCGCATGCGTCCCTTCATCGAGGCGCGGGCCGGTGCCGAAACCCTGCTGCGTGCGGGCGTCGATGTCACCTTCGGTGCGCTGGGGCAGGGCGAACTTCTGGTCCGCGATCCTGTCACCGGGCAGCGATATCGCAGCGTCAAGGGCGATGCCGCAGGCTATGCCTTCGTGATGGGGGCTGACATCGCGGCTGTGT
Organism: Paracoccaceae bacterium; assembly: GCA_041596235.1. Taxonomy (GTDB): domain Bacteria; phylum Pseudomonadota; class Alphaproteobacteria; order Rhodobacterales; family Rhodobacteraceae; genus Seohaeicola. The sequence continues at coordinate 18,550 of JBFHIW010000024.1, read as the reverse complement.
CCGACAGCGTGTTCCTGCCCGCCTCTTCCGGGGTGCAGGCGCGCGACCGGCGTACACGTCTGCGGGCGGGAATGCACTGGCAGGGCGACCGCGCTGCGGTGTTCTATGGTCTGACCTGGCTTGGCAAGGAATTCGAAGGCCAGGACGAGGGACAGGTCCTTGGGTCGATCCGCCTCGATCTGAATTTCTGAAAAAACTGGCCTGAACCGAAGGGGGCGCGCCGCGTGGCGCGTCTGCAACCGTTCCGCCGTGAAAATCCCCTTGTTGTCCAACAGGGATTTGCAGCCATGTCATTGGTCTGCTAATCTTTCGATACAAAAAAAGACAAAAAGACAAAAAACAATAACTTGAGGCAGATAGAGCAGGCATGAGAACGGGCTTTGAGGGCACGTTCGTCATCTCCTGGTCACAGACGGAAGTGGACGGCCTTGAGGCTGCCCCCTTGGCATCAATGGCAGTTGGGGCTTCATGGTCCTGGCGCGGCGATGCGGTAAGGGTGGACGGCCCTGGTCATGTGCTGCGTCTTGGCCCGGCGGAAGGCGAAGCACAGCTGAGAAAACGCGCGGCACGCATGGTGCGCCGCCTTGTCGGGGCCGCGATCACGCAGACGCGTGACCTGGACAAGGTCGATGTCAGCACGCCGATGGAAGAAAGCGGTTTCGTCGTCACCGATGGGGCGCAAAGCTTTGCCGTCACCGTGATCGAGGTGGGCATTGGTGCGCCTCCGCTTTTGATGTTTCTGGATAAGATGCCCCCCCGCGATACCGATCTTTGGATCGTGCAACACACGATGGACCTGATTCACACCAACAAGGGTGGGCCAGCAGGCACGGGGGTGATCTGCTTTACGCCCGGCACACGCATTGCGACGCCCGATGGCCCGCGCCTTGTCGAGGAGCTACGCGAAGGCGACAGGGTGCAGACCCGCGACAGCGGCTCGCAAGAGGTTCTGTGGATCGGCAGCCGCCGGATGACCGGGGCGCGGCTTTTTGCGATGCCGAAACTGCGCCCGATCCGGTTTCGCGCCGGTGCGCTGGGCGTGGAGCGGCCCGATCAGGAGCTGGTGGTATCGCCAGATCATCGGATGTTGTTGCGCGGACGGGCTGCACAGGCCCTGTTCAATACGGACGAGGTGCTTGTCGCCGCGCGGGATCTGGTGAACGGGCAGACCATCGCGGTGGACATGGCCCTGAAAGAAGTGACCTATGTGCACATTCTGCTGCCCTCGCATCATGTGCTGTGGGCCAACGGGGTCGAGACCGAAAGCTTCCATCCGGCGCAGGCGGATCTGGCCAGCCTTGCCGAAGCCGACCGGATGCGGTTGCTGGCGATGTTCCCGGCGCTGGAATATGATCCGCAGTTCTACGGCACGGCTGCGCGGCGGATGCTGAGCACGTCGGAAGCGGCGATCCTGCGGCACGAGGCGGCCTGACCGCGCCCTTGCAGGGCCTTGGCGGTGACATTGCAGTGACGGGGGCGACCCCGTCACCCGCCCTCAGACAAGCGGCACGAAGGGCACGCCGCACCCGGCCAGGGCCAGCAATCCTGCACAGAAGAACCATTTACGCATTCCAACCTCCACCGCGTGATGGCTGACCCTAGGTCGGGGAGGCCGGCCGCGTCAACGGCTCTGGCCTGCGCTTTGTGGTCATATCGCTGTTGACTCTGCGCCGGGCCGCCGTATAAGCGCGGCTTCATTGGTGTTGGTGGCCCCCGCAAGGGGTGACCTGTCGGGCTTTTGCCAGAGGACAACGCCCTTCATACTCTAACGAAGGAGATCAGCCGTGACAAAACGCACGTCTGCCAAGTACAAGATCGACCGCCGCATGGGCGAAAACATCTGGGGCCGTCCGAAATCCCCGGTGAACCGCCGCGAATATGGCCCCGGCCAGCACGGCCAGCGCCGCAAGGGCAAACTGTCCGACTTCGGCACCCAGCTGCGCGCCAAGCAGAAGCTCAAGGGCTACTACGGCGACCTGACCGAAAAGCAGTTCCGCCGCATCTATGCCGAGGCAGAGCGCGTCAAGGGCGATACCGGTGAAAACCTGATCGGCCTGCTGGAGCGTCGTCTGGACGCCGTGGTCTATCGCGCGAAATTCGTGCCGACCGTGTTCGCTGCCCGCCAGTTCGTGAACCACGGCCACGTGACCGTGAACGGCAAGCGCGTGAACATCCCCTCCTACCGCGTGAAAGAGGGTGACGTGATCGAGGTTCGCCAGAAGTCCAAGCAGATGGCCGCCATTCTGGAAGCCACCCAGCTGCCCGAGCGTGACGTGCCCGATTACCTGGATGTCGACAATTCCAAGCTGACCGCAACCTTCGTGCGCACCCCCAGCCTGGGTGATGTGCCGTATCCGGTCATCATGGAACCGAGCCTCGTGGTCGAATTCTACGCGAAGAACTAAGGCTACTTGCCAGATTTTCCCCTATTTCGGGGGATCAAGACCCGCCGCAGCCACTGCGGCGGGTTTTTTCGTGCATGTTGCGCCCCATATCAGCATGATCCGCATGAGGCGGGCATGAAGGGGATGTGCGATGACAAACGGCACGCGTGACGGTTGGCCGGTACATGGCCGGATCGACGGTGCGGTGGTCATCATCGGCTATGGCTCCATCGGGCGGGGAACCCTGCCGTTGATCCAGCGGCATTTCGACATCGATGCAGATCGGCTGATGGTGATCGAACCCGATCCCGTGGCGGTGGCCGATCTGGCCGCGCGGGGCATCCCGCATCTGCCCGTTGCCCTGACGCGGGGCAACTACCGCGAGGTGCTGGGCCGTCTCTTTGCCGATGGTCAGGGGTTCTGCGTCAACCTGTCGGTCGATACGTCCTCGCTTGATATCATGCGGCTGTGCCGCGAGATGGGGGTTCTCTATATCGACACGGTGGTGGAACCCTGGACGGGTTTCTATTTCGAAACCCCCGACAACGAGGCGCGCACGAATTATGCGCTGCGCCAGAAGGTGCGCGACGAGAAAGCCGCGAACCCCGGAGGAACCACCGCCGTGTCCTGCTGCGGGGCCAATCCCGGGATGGTCAGCTGGTTCGTCAAGGAGGCGCTGTTGCAACTGGCTGCCGATTGCGGTCATGCGACCGACGTGCCGACAGATCGTCAGGGCTGGGCGCTGCTGATGCGCGACCTCGGGGTGAAGGGCGTGCATGTGGCCGAGCGTGACACGCAGGCGCGCACCCTGCCGCGCCCGCGCGGGGTCTTCGTGAATACATGGTCGGTCGAGGGGTTCATCGCCGAAGGCTTCCAGCCCGCCGAACTGGGATGGGGCACGCATGAGACATGGTTGCCCGACAATGCCTATCGCCACGCCGCGGGCTGTCAGTCCGCGATCTGGATCGAACGGCCGGGGGCCATCACCCGCGTGCACAGCTGGTGCCCCACGCCGGGCCCGCAATTCGGCTTTCTGGTCACGCATAACGAGGCGATCTCGATCTCGGACTATTACACGGTCGGTGATCCGGCGGCGCCGGATTTTCGGCCCACCTGCCATTATGCCTATCACCCCTGCGACGATGCGGTGCTGTCGCTGCACGAGATGTTCGGCTCGGGCCGGGTACAGCACGAGCATCACATTCTGGGACCCGATGAGATCGTCGAGGGGATAGATGAGCTGGGCGTGCTGCTTTACGTGCATGCGAAGAACGCGCTCTGGTACGGCTCGCGCCTGTCCAATGCCGAGGCGCGGACCCTCGCCCCTGATCAGAACGCGACCGGGCTTCAGGTGACCAGCGCGGTTCTGGCCGGCATGGTCTGGGCGCTGGAGAACCCCCGCGCCGGCATCGTCGAGACCGACGAGATGGACCATGCGCGTTGCCTCGACGTGCAGCGGCCCTACCTTGGGCCTGTCGAGGCGCATTACACCGACTGGACGCCGTTGCAGGATCGCTGGGAGCTGTTTCCCGAGGATATCGACGAAAGCGATCCCTGGCTTTTTCGCAATGTGCTTGCGACCTGAGGCGGCGTGACGGTTTCGGGAGGCGGATCTTGAGTATTTTCGGCAAGATGAAAGGCCGGGCGGCAGCCCTGCGGCATCGGGTGCAAGGCCGCTTTCGCGCTTTTCTTGAGCTTGGCGCGCCGCTAAGAGAGGGCGCAAGGAGAGCCTAGCCATGACCCAGATCCAGCCGCAACCCGGCATCATGCAGATCGAGCTTTACCAGGGCGGCGCCGCCCACGTTGAGGGCATGACCGATGTGGTCAAGCTCAGCTCGAACGAGAATCCCTTCGGACCCAGCGAGGCCGCGATCGATGCGTTTCGCCGGTCGGGATACGAGCTGCATCGCTACCCCTCGACCGATCATGCGGGGCTGCGCGGCGCGATTGCCGAAGTGCATGGTCTGGACGCCGATTGCATCATCTGCGGGGTAGGCAGCGACGAGATCATCCATTTCCTCTGTCAGGCCTATGTCGGACCCGGTGACGAGGTGATCCATACCGAACATGGTTTCGCCATGTACCGCATCAGCACGCTGGCTGCGGGCGGCACACCGGTCGAGGTGAAGGAACGCGATCGCGTAACGGATGTGGATGCGATCCTTGCGGCGGTCACGCCCGCGACACGGCTGGTCTTCATCGCCAATCCGAACAACCCGACGGGCACGATGATCGGCGGCAACGAACTGGCCCGTCTGGCCGAGGGGCTGCCGGATCACGCGCTGCTGGTTCTGGACGGGGCCTATGCCGAATATGTCGATGGCTATGACGGTGGCGCGGCACTGGTCGAGGCGCATGACAACGTGGTCATGACCCGGACGTTTTCCAAACTGTACGGTCTGGGCGGCCTGCGTGTCGGCTGGGGCTATGGCCCGCGCGCGATCGTGGATGTGCTCAACCGGATCCGGGGGCCGTTCAACCTGTCGAACACGGCCCTGTCCACCGCCGAGGCGGCGGTGCGCGATCAGGCCTATGCCGCGAAATGCCGGGCGGAAAACGCACGGCTGCGTGTCTGGCTGGCGCAGGCGCTGGCTGAACACGGGGTGCAATGCGACACCTCGATGGCGAATTTCGTGCTGGCGCGTTTTGCCGACCAGACCGAGGCCGAAGCCTGCGATACCTATCTGAAATCCCAGGGTCTGATCGTGCGGCGGGTGGCTGGCTACAAGTTGCCGCAATGCCTGCGCATCACGGTCGGCGACGAGGCGAGTTGCCGGCGCGTCGCCCATGCGGTGGGGCAGTTCAAGGGGGGTGCGCGGTGAGCGTGATCTACAATCGCGTCGCGCTGATCGGCCTAGGGCTGATCGCGTCCTCGATGTTCTGGGCGATGAAACGGGGTGGTCTGGCAGGTGAGGTGACAGGCTATGCCCGCAGTCCGGCCACGCGCGAGACCGCGCGCCGGATCGGCCTGTGCGACAGGGTCTGCGACACCGCTGCCGAGGCGGTCGAGGGCGCCGATCTTGTCGTGCTCTGCGTGCCCGTGGGTGCCATGGGCGCTGTCGCCGCCGAGATCGCGCCGCATCTGGCGCAAGGCGCGACCGTCAGCGATGTGGGATCGGTCAAGCGCGCGGTGATCGAGGCGGTGGGCCCGCATCTGCCGGAGCATGTGCATTTCATCCCTGCGCATCCGCTGGCGGGCACGGAACATTCCGGCCCCGAATCCGGCTTCGCCACCCTGTTCGACAACCGCTGGTGCATTCTTGTGCCGGTCGAGGGCACCGATGCGGCGGCGCTGGACCGTCTGACCCGCCTCTGGCAGGGGATCGGCGCCAATGTCGACACGATGGAGGCCGATCATCATGACCTCGTGCTGGCCGTGACAAGCCATGCGCCGCACCTGATCGCCTATACGATGGTTGGTGTGGCCGATGACCTGCGCCGCGTGACCGACAGCGAAGTGATCAAGTATTCCGCTGCCGGTTTTCGTGACTTCACGCGGATCGCGGCCAGCGATCCGACCATGTGGCGCGATGTGTTCCTGACCAACAAGGAAGCCACGCTGGAAATCCTTGGCCGATTCACAGAGGAGTTGTTCGCCTTGCAACGCGCCATCCGCACCGGGGACGGGGATCATCTGCATGCCTATTTCACCCGCACCCGCGCCATCCGCCGCGGGATCATCGAGGCGGGACAGGACACTGACGCGCCCGATTTCGGTCGCGCAAAGGCAGTCCGCTGATGCGCCGCGCCGCCCTTGTGCCCTTGGCACTTGTGGCGCTGTTGTTCAGTGCCAGTGCTTGTAGTGTCCGTTATGACAGATCAGCGCCGAGGGTGGCGCCATCCACCAGCGGTTACCCGATGGTGTGCAAGAACCCCGCTCTGCGCGGCGAGGTCGTGGGCGAGGTGCCCGGTGGCATCACCGGCTGCGGGATCGCCAATGCGGTGCGCCTGCATGAGGTGAATGGCATTCAGCTCAGCTCCGGCGCCGTTGTGGATTGTCCCACGGCGCGGGCCTTCGGCACCTGGGTCGAAAGGGGCATGATGCCGGCCGTGGGCAACCAGGGCGGCGGCGTGCAGTCGATCCGGGTCGCGGCCAGCTATGCCTGCCGCACGCGCAACCATCAGGCTGGTGCGCGCATCTCGGAACATGGGCGGGGCAAGGCCATCGACGTGTCCGGGTACAACCTGCGTGACGGGACCGAGGTGACGGTGCTGCGCGATTGGGGCGCAGGCCGCACGGGTCGCGCGCTCAAGCAGATGCACAGGGCCGCCTGCGGGACCTTCGGCACCGTGCTGGGGCCGGAGTCCGACCGCTTCCATCAGGATCATTTCCATTTCGACACCGCACGCCATCGCGGCGGGCCCTATTGCCGCTGAACTGACGTTGAGACCCGACCGGGGTTTGTGCCGGGCCTAGCGCAGCACGAAGACCGGGCTGTCCATCACCGGAATGGGGCCGATCCAGATCAGGCCACGGCGGAAATCCAGCGGAATGTCGATCCCGTCATTGCGACCGGCCAGCAGGGACAGTGCCCGTTCCAGCGTGCCGGCCACACCCTCGGGCAATTCACCGGAGGCACGGGCCATCGCAAGGATTTCGCGCCAGTTCTGCGCCTTGACGGTGATCCGGCCGGTTGCGTCGCCCGCGGCATCGATCTCCAGCTCGCCAGCCGCCTTCAGCTCCAGTTCGCCCCAGCGCGCCTCGGCGAGGCGCAGGGCGATCTGGCGCGGTTGTGGGCGCGCCTCTTCCACCGCGCGGCGGTCCCAGGGGCGGTCAAATCCAAGGGTGACATCGGCGCGCAAGGCATCCAGCGTACGCGGCAGCCTGTCGGTCGGGTCGATGCGATGCCGCAGGGCCAGATCGGGGGCGAAACCTTCGGCGGACAGGGCGATTCGATAGCGCGTCGCGCCTTCTGAAGGGGCTGCGGTGGCAGGCTCGCCATCCGGGCCCAGCCGTTCGGCAGCAATGCGCAAGGCGCTCATCGCCGTGCCGGTGCCATCGCTTGCACTGATCTGCAGGGTGTCGGCAACAAGCCGGATCCGGTCAGGCGCGATAGCGGCGCTGGGCCACAGAACAACGCTGGCCTGCATCGCGGCCTGGGTGATGTCGAACTTGCCAAGCGGGGTGGCGACATGTTGCAGATCGGGCCAGACCGCGATCACATGGTTCGGCTTGTAGCTGAGCGCGAGGATCTGGAAGAAGGGCGCGGTCCATGCCCAGCCGGTCCCGGGATCAGCCAGGGCGATATCGGTCAGCGTCACGTCGAAGCGATTGGGAAAGCCCCGCACCTCCAGCGCCGCATGGTCTGCGACCCAGCCTTCGGCGCGCCGCTCCGCGAACCAGTCCGCGAAGGCGCTGCGCGTGGTCGACGACCCATAGAGCCAATAGCCGGACCAGAGGGTGGCCGAGACGATGATCAGGAACAACAGTCGTTTCACGCGGCAGGCCCCCCTTTTCACTGCGCCTGTCGTGGTGTTTACAGGGGAGCAAATGGAAGGACCAGTAGCGCCATGATGTGGGTGTTCGGATATGGATCATTGTTGTGGAACCCCGGCTTCGATGTCAGCCGGTCGGCGCTGGCGCGCCTTTCGGGATATCATCGCAGCTTCTGCATGCGCTCGATCCATCACCGTGGCACGCCCGAGGCGCCGGGGCTGGTGCTGGCGCTGGATGCGGCTGAAGGCACTGAATGCCACGGGCTGGCGCTTGGGGTGCGTCCCGATGATGCGGATGCGGTGTTGGCCTACCTGCGCGAACGCGAGCTGATCTCCTCGGCCTATGTCGAGCGCATGCTCAAGGTCGATCTGGCCGATGGCACCAGCGTCGAGGCGGTGACCTATGTGATCGACCCCGACCATGTCCAGTATTGCGGTGGTCTGCCGCTGGAGGAGCAGGCGCAGATCATCGCGCAGGCCGTGGGCGGGCGTGGCCCGAACACCGAATACCTGCACAACACGGCGGCGCATCTGGACAGCCTTGGGATCGCGGACCCCGATCTTGCATGGCTTGACGGCAGAGTGCGCGATCTGACCCGGATTAGGGCGCATCAACAGGGATAACCCCTTGGCAGTCTGGGGTTCAGCCCCTAGGATCGGTGCCAAGAACAACAAGTGTCAGGAGCCGTCCGCATGGACATGCCGGACCGCGAGGCCGAGCCGCAGTTTTCGCAACCCTTGCGCCAGATCGTGTCGATGTTGCTGGTGCTGGGTCTGGCCGCATTCGTCATCGTACTGGCACTGCCGCGCGTGCTGCCGGTGTTCGAGGCCAACCCCTATCTGAACGGCTTCATCCTGTTCGTCTTCGTGATCGGCGTGCTGGCCTGTTTTCTGCAGGTGGCGCAGCTGATCACCTCGGTCCGCTGGATCGAGGCATTCGCGAAGGGCAGCGCCGATGGACGGGTGGCGCCGCGTCTTCTGGCGCCGCTTGCCGCCTTGCTGCGGACGCGCGGGGCGCGGATGCAGATCGGGGCCAGTTCGACCCGGTCGATCCTCGATTCCGTGGCGACCCGGATCGACGAGGCGCGCGAGATCACGCGCTATATCGTCAACCTTCTGATCTTTCTGGGCCTTCTGGGTACGTTCTACGGGCTGGCCACGACCGTGCCCGCGCTGGTCGACACGATCCGCAGCCTTGCCCCACAGGAGGGCGAGGAAGGCGTTGCCGTGTTCGGGCGTCTCATGGACGGGCTGGATGCGCAGTTGTCCGGCATGGGCGTGGCCTTTGGGTCCTCTCTTCTGGGGCTTGCAGGATCGCTTGTCGTCGGACTGCTGGAGCTTTTCGCCGGCCATGGTCAGAACCGGTTCTACCGCGAGCTGGAAGAATGGCTGAGCACGATCACCCGCGTCGGCTTTTCGTCCGGTGAAAGCGAAGGCGCACCCGACCAGGGCATGCTGGTGCAGGTGGTCGATGGCATGGTCCAGCAGATGGAAACCGTTCAGGTGCTGCTGGAACAGGCCGAAGCCACCCGCGCGGCGACGGATGCGCGGCTGGAACGGTTGGGTCTGGTCATCGACGGGCTCAATGACACATTGGGTGCCGGTAGCGGGCAACAATCCGACCTGACGGCCGCCCTGCTGCGGCTGGCCGAGGGGCAGGAACGTCTTGCCACCGCCCTGTCCGCGCAGGAGCGTGGCGAGGGGCTGGACGCCGAAAGCCGGATGCGCCTGCGGTCCATGGATGTGCAACTGCTGCGGATTCTGGAAGAGATCAGCGCCGGGCGGCAGGATACCATGTCCGAGTTGCGCACCGATCTGGCCGCCCTGACCCGCGCGGTCGAGCAGTCCCGCCCCCGGCCCGCAGCGGCGCGCCCCCTGGGCGGTGTTCTGGGCAACAAGGGCGAAGGGGGCTGATCCATGGCCCTGTCGCGCCGCACCGGGCAAAGGTTCCAGGCGTCGATCTGGCCGGGCTTCGTCGATGCGATGACGGGCCTTCTGCTGGTGCTGATGTTCGTGCTGACCATCTTCATGGTGGTGCAATTCGTGCTGCGCGAGACGATCAGCGGTCAGGAAACCGAGCTTGACGCGCTGGGCGCCGAGGTGGCGGCGCTGGCGCAGGCACTGGGGCTGGAACAGCGACGCAGCGCCGACCTGACGACCCGGCTGGGCGAGCTTGACGCGACGCTGGGCGATGCGCGGGCGCAGATTTCTCAGCAGGAGGCGCTGATCCTGTCCCTGCGCGGCGAGCGTGATGCCGGGTTGGCGGCGCTTGAGGCCGCGCAAACCCGGATCACAAGCTTTGAAGCGCAGGTTGCAGCCTTGCTGTCCGAACGCGATTCCGCACTTGGCACTGTGGCTGAACTCGAGGCCGAACAAGGCCGTTTGCTGTCCGAGCAGGAGGCGCTGAACCTTGCATTGGCGCAGGCGCGGTCGGAAATCGACGCCGGCGTCGAGGCCGCCCGGCTGGCCGCCGCGCGGCGCGAGGCGCTGGAGGCGCTGATCGCGGACCTGCGGGCCGAGCAGGCTGAAGCCGCCGCGCAGGCGCAGGCTCTGAGCGGTCAGGTTGACGACCTGCAGGCGAAACTCACGGAAGAAGAAGCCGCGCGTCTGGCCGAGGCCGCCGCCGCCGAGGCGTTGCGCGCAAGGTTGCAGAATGCGGATACAGAGCTGACGGCGATGACCCTTGCGCTGGAAGAACAGCGTCGCCGCGCCGAGGAAACCCTGACCCTGCTGGCAGCCGCGGAAGCCGCGCGCGATAACCTGCAGGCGCAGCTTGGCGACCGGATGACCGTGGCCGAGCGGGAAGCGGCCCTTTTGGCCCAAGCGCAGCGCCTTCTGGCCGAGGAGCAGGACAAATCGACCGAGGCGCAGCGCGCGCAGGCCCTTCTGAACCAGCAGGTTGCGGCGCTGCGCACCCAGTTGGGCCAGTTGCAGGCCCTGCTGGACGACAGCGAAGAACGCGAAGCCGCTGCCTCGATCCAGGTGCAATCGCTGGGGTCAGACCTGAACGCGGCGCTGGCGCGCGCGGCGGCTGAGGAACGGCGCAGGCGTCAGCTTGAGGAGGCCGAGCGCCTGCGGCTTGAGGCCGAGGCGCAGGATCTGCAGAAATACCGCTCCGAGTTCTTTGGCCGCTTGCGCGATGTGCTGGGCAATCAGCCCGGTGTGCAGGTCGTTGGCGATCGCTTTGTCTTTGCCTCCGAGGTTCTGTTCCCGCCGGGCAGCGCCACGCTTTCCCCTGCAGGGCAGGGCGAGGTCGCCAAGGTGGCCGAGATCCTCAGCTCAGTGGCCGGTGACATTCCCGCAGGCATCGACTGGGTGATCCGCGTGGACGGGCATACCGATAACGTGCCGCTGTCAGGGCAGGGCGAATTCGCGGATAACTGGGAACTCAGCCAGGCGCGCGCGCTCTCGGTCGTGCGGTACATGTCCGGCAGTCTGGGCATTCCGCCGGATCGGCTCAGCGCGAACGGGTTTGGCGAATACAATCCCGTCAACACCGCCAATACCGAAGAGGCGCGCGCCCAGAACCGCCGGATCGAGCTGAAATTCACCGAGAAGTAAGGCGCGTGCCGGGTTTGGGTGCGGTCACTCGACCCGCAGGGCAAGGCTGCGAGACCCCAGCGACAGGCCATCCCGGATCAGGCTGACACTGGCGGCATAGTCACCGGCGGGCCAGCCCTGCGGGGGTGTCTTGCGGCCCGCCGCGCGAAAAAACTGCGCCTGATTGCGGTCGATCGTTTCGCTATGATCGGTGATCGTGCCGCCCGGGCCGGTGATGGTGATCCGTAGCACGTCGCCTTGCCGTCCGCCAAAGGCATAGCCCCAGACAACCAGTGCGGGCGCATCGCTGGCGATGGTATCCAGCCCAGCGGTGCCGGCCTTGACGCTGTCATAGTCGGGGATGCCGGTGGCAAAACCCGCGTTCAGCAGCGCGCCGGGCGCATAGTCGATGGGCGCGGACCAGAGGGTTTCGGGATCGGGCGCGCCGCAGGTGATCCGGCCATCGGGATCAAAGGGATCCACGACCTGTCCGTTGCGGCGCAGCGCAAGATGAACATGGGGGAATTCGGTATTGCCCGACAGGCCGACAAGGCCGAGGGGGGTGCCGGTCTCGACCATCTGCCCCTTGGTCACGGTAACCGAGCCCTGCATCAGGTGACAATATTGCGTCTCCCAGCCGTCGGGATGGCGGATCACCACGCCGTTGCCGCAATCACGGCCTTCGATCTGGGCGGCCGTTTCGGGCGTCAGGCCCGTGTCCGGCATCCCGTCGCGCAGGGCGGTGACCTGACCGGGGGCCGAGGCCAGAACCGCAACGCCAGCGCGCATCGCGGTCAGCGAAGGCAGCGCGAAATCCGTGCCGGTATGAGTGTCATAGCTCAGCCCGTTGCAGGTGAAATCCTGTGTGCCGGGGCCGGGGTCGTGATCCACGTATTGCTGGATGAAACAGGTCTGCCCGAGGGTGCAGTCAATGGGCAGGCCCAAAGTAAAGACCTCCGCACTGGCTGGCAGTGCGGAGGCCATGATCAGCGGCAGCAGTGCTGCCCTCATCAGTCGGCGGTCAGAAGCGGTGGCTTGTTGCCCGACAGGCGCGCCTGTTCCGGCCCGGCGATCTGCAGATCGATCTCGCCATTCTTCAGCGCCACGCGCACCACGCCACCCTTGGTCAGCTTGCCGAACAGCAGTTCTTCGGCCAGCGGCTTCTTGATGTATTCCTGGATCACGCGGCCCAGCGGACGCGCGCCCATCTTGTCGTCATATCCCTTGTCGGCCAGCCATTCGGCGGCGGGCTTGCTCAGTTCGATATGCACGTTCCGGTCCATCAACTGCGCTTCAAGCTGCAGCACGAACTTCTCGACCACCTGCATGATCACCTCTTTCGGCAGGGCGCCGAAGCTGATGACCGCATCCAGACGGTTGCGGAATTCCGGGGTGAAGGTCCGCTCGATTGCAGCCGTGTCTTCGCCCGTGCGCTTGTCCCGGCCGAACCCGATGGCGGCCTTGGCCATGTCGGCGGCACCCGCGTTCGAGGTCATGATCAGGATCACGTTGCGGAAATCCACCTTGCGGCCGTTGTGATCGGTCAGCGTGCCGTGGTCCATCACCTGCAACAGGATGTTGAACACATCGGGATGCGCCTTTTCGATCTCGTCCAGCAGCAGCACGCAATGGGGGTGCTGGTCGACGCCGTCGGTCAGCATCCCGCCCTGGTCAAAGCCGACATAGCCCGGAGGCGCGCCGATCAGGCGGCTGACGGCGTGTTTCTCCATGTATTCGGACATGTCGAAACGCAGCAGTTCCACGCCCAGCGTATCGGCCAGTTGCTTGGCCACTTCGGTCTTGCCGACGCCGGTGGGACCCGCGAACAGGTAGTTGCCGATCGGCTTTTCCGGCTCGCGCAGGCCGGCGCGGGCCAGCTTGATCGCGCTGGACAGGGCTACGATGGCAGCGTCCTGACCGAAGACCACGCGCTTGAGGGTCTTTTCCAGATCCTTGAGCACTTCTGCGTCGTCCTTGGACACGTTCTTGGGCGGGATGCGGGCGATCTTGGCCACGACAGCCTCGATCTCCTTGGCGCCGATGGTCTTGCGGCGCTTGGATTCCGCCACCAGATGCTGCGCGGCCCCGGCCTCGTCGATCACGTCGATGGCCTTGTCGGGCAGCTTGCGGTCGTTGATGTAGCGCGCGCTCAGTTCCACGGCGGACTTGATCGCATCGGCCGTGTAGCGGACCGAGTGATGTTCCTCGAAATAGGGTTTCAGGCCCTGAAGGATCTTGACCGTGTCATCCACGGTCGGCTCGTTCACGTCGATCTTCTGGAACCGGCGCGACAGGGCGCGGTCCTTTTCGAAATGCTGGCGGAATTCCTTGTAGGTGGTCGATCCCATGCAGCGCAGCTTGCCGCCTTGCAGGGCGGGTTTCAGCAGGTTCGAGGCATCCATCGCGCCGCCACTGGTGGCGCCCGCCCCGATCACGGTGTGAATCTCGTCGATGAAAAGTACTGCATCGGGATGCGCCTCAAGCTCGTTCACCACGGCTTTCAGGCGTTCCTCGAAATCGCCGCGATAGCGGGTGCCGGCCAGCAGTGCGCCCATGTCGAGGCTGAAGATCGTGGTCTTGGACAGAACCTCGGGCGTTTCGCCCTTGACGATCTTGCGCGCCAGACCTTCGGCGATGGCGGTCTTGCCCACGCCCGGATCACCCACCAGCAGGGGGTTGTTCTTGCGGCGGCGGCACAGGACCTGAATGCAGCGCTCGACTTCGGAGGCGCGGCCGATCAGCGGGTCGACATCGCCCTTGAAGGCCTTGGCATTCAGGTCGACGCAGTATTTGCCAAGCGCGGATTCCTTCTGGTCGGTCGCTTCGGTCGAGGATCCTGTGTTGGTCTCCTCGGACTCGGTCGCGCCGGTCACCGGGCGCGCCTCGCCGTAGGCGGGGTCCTTGGCGACGCCATGCGCGATGAAGTTCACGGCGTCATAGCGCGTCATCTCCTGCTCCTGCAGGAAATAGGCGGCGTTGCTTTCACGCTCGGCGAAGATCGCGACAAGCACGTTGGCACCCGTCACTTCGGTCCGGCCGGAGGATTGCACATGGATCGCCGCGCGCTGGATGACGCGCTGGAACGCTGCTGTCGGAACAGCCTCGGAGCCTTCGATATCGGTGACGAGGTTGGACAGGTCGTCATCGATGAATTCCACCAACGTGTTGCGCAGGTCGTCGGTATCGACCGAACAGGCCTTCATCACGCGGTTTGCATCGGGTTCGTCGATCAACGCGAGAAGAAGGTGCTCGAGCGTTGCGAATTCATGTTTGCGGGCGTTGGCCAAGGCCAGCGCTGCGTGGATTGCCTGTTCGAGCGTGGTCGAGAATGAAGGCACAGCCGTGCTCCTCTTTGATCTGGGTCTGCCGCGGTTGTGGCCGCGTCAAACATGGCCTCATAGTATTAAAGTGTGGTCTATATCGGGCGCTCTTCAAGTTTTTTCTTTGGCCCGGTGGTCACATTTTGTTCGGCGTGTTCCCGATGCATGAGGTTTCGGCATCAGAAACTGTCCTTTCGGCGGCGCACCTCGGTGAAAACCGCGACGGGATCTGCCCCTGACAGGCCCAGAACGGCCTGAATCTCAGGGCTGTCTGACCGCAGGAAGGGGTTTGTGGCGCGCTCTGTCGAGAGCAGGGAAGGGACGGTCGGACGACCCTGAGCACGCGCGGTTTCGATCTTTTCGATACGAGAGATAAGCGCGGTATTCCCCGGTTCAATGGTCAGGGCGAATTTCGCATTCGAGGCTGTGTATTCATGCCCCGAACACACCAGCGTTTCAGGCGGCAGCGCGGCCAGCTTGGCAAGGCTTTCATACATCCGCGCAGGCGTGCCTTCGAACAGCCGCCCGCAGCCCATGGCCATCAGGCTGTCGGCGGTGAACACGACCGAAGAGGCGGGGAAATGAAAGGCCACATGGCCCAGCGTGTGACCGGACACGTCGATCACCCTGCCGGTATCCGACCCGATTGTGATCGTGTCGCCCTCGGTGACGGCGATGTCGAGAGGGGGCAGGCGATGCTCGTCGGCGGCCGCACCGATGACCGTGGCGGGATGATCCGCCAGCAAGGCCGCCAGACCGTCGACATGATCCCAGTGATGATGGGTCAGCAGCACATGCGAAAGCGTCCAGCCACGCTGTTTCAGCGCCGCGATGATCGGGGCCGCTTCGGGCACATCGACAACGGCGGTCTGACCGGTTGCCTTGTCATGGGCCAGAAAGGCGTAATTGTCCTTGAGGCAGGGGATGGTGACGATCTCAAGGGGCATGGCGTTTCATCTTCCGCTTGTTAAGGTGGGCCTCTAGAGTGGCGGAACCAGAGGCGGACCGCAATGCATCTTGATGTGCAGGATCTACGCAATTTCTATTACCGCAGCACCTTGGGGCGTGCGGCGCAGAAGGCCGTGCGCGATCAGATGCTGCGCATGTGGCCCGAGGCCAAGGGGCAGACCGTCGTGGGTTTCGGCTTTGCCGTGCCCCTGCTGCGCCCCTACCTTGACGAGGCGCGGCGCGTGACCGGGCTGATGCCGGGCCCGCAGGGGGTGATGCCGTGGCCCGCCGGCATGCCCAATGTCTCGGTGCTCTGCGAGGAAACCGCCTGGCCGATCGAGACGGGGCATGTGGACAAGCTGGTGTTGCTGCACGGGCTGGAAACCTCGGAACAGCCATCCGCCCTGCTGGAGGAGTGTTTCCGCGTCCTTGGGCCGGGCGGCAGCGCCTTGTTCATCGTGCCCAACCGGGCGGGGCTCTGGTCTCGGTCGGATGCCACGCCTTTCGGCTACGGGCGGCCCTACACGCTCAGCCAGCTCGAGGTGCAGCTCAAGCGGCATTCCTTTCTGCCCGAGCGGCATGCCACAACGCTTTATCAACCCCCCTCCGACAAGCGGTTCTGGCGCAAGACCGCCAACTTCTGGGAGAATGCGGGGCTGCGGTTTTCGATGGTGCTGGCCGGGGGCGTCCTGATGGTCGAGGCAACCAAGCGGGTGCAGGCCTCCAGCGGGCCGGGCCTGCGCGAGGCGATGCGGCGACCGCTGAATGTGCTGGACGGTCTGGGAAGCCCGAAACCCGAGGTCAAACCCGCCTGACAGGAGGTTTTCGCGCATCGCCTGACGTGATAACGCTAACGCATGCGGTCCCTGCGGCATGGGGTTTGCCGGGTTTTCATGCACGGAATCGGAATTTCGGCGCGAAAAGATCGAATTTTTTTCGCACAAATAGGGCGCAAAGCGCCGCACCTTTCGTAAGTAACTGAAATATATGTAAATTCCTTTCGGCGCTTTGACTCTATAGCAGGTTGCTAGGTCTGGAAGGCTCTGCTACACCCACGCCGATTTTGATGCTTTGACGCGGGTCAAGGCAGGTTAACTTCCCCGGCGGTCCAGAGGGCCATCAAACGTCCGGGGTCAGAATATCGGAAGGGTGGACGTGTCCGAACCAGCTTCGATTTCCTCAGGCATCGCCGCGCGCTATGCGACGGCCGTGTTTGAACTGGCTAAAGAAAGCAAGAGCGTCGCCAAGATCGAGGCCGATCTTGATGCGCTTGAGGCCGCTCTGGCAGACAGCGCAGACTTCACGGCGCTGATCAGCAGCCCGATCTACAGCCGCGACGAGCAGGCCGCCGCGATTGCCGCGATCGCAAAGAAAATGGGCCTGACGCCCACCATGACCAATGTGCTGGGCCTGATGGCGGCCAAGCGCCGCCTGTTCGTGCTGCCGCAGCTGGCAGCGTCGCTGCGCAGCGCCATCGCCGAGGACAAGGGCGAAGTCACCGCCGAAGTCACCAGCGCCAAGGCGCTGACCAAGGCGCAGTCGGACAAGCTGGCCAAGCTTCTGGCTGGCCGTACCGGCAAGACTGTCAAGATCAAAGCGGCCGTCGATGAAAGCCTCATCGGCGGTCTTGTCGTCAAGGTTGGCTCGAAGATGATCGACACTTCGATCGCATCGCGCCTCAACTCCCTCCAGAATGCAATGAAAGAGGTCGGATAAATGGGTATCCAAGCAGCGGAAATTTCTGCGATCCTGAAGGACCAGATCAAGAACTTCGGCCAGGAAGCCGAAGTGGCCGAGGTGGGTCGCGTGCTGTCCGTCGGTGACGGTATCGCCCGCGTCTACGGTCTGGACAACGTCCAGGCCGGTGAGATGGTCGAATTCCCCGGTGGTATCCGCGGGATGGCGCTGAACCTCGAATCCGACAACGTCGGCGTCGTGATCTTCGGCTCTGACCGCGAGATCAAGGAAAGCGACACCGTCAAGCGCACCAAGTCCATCGTTGACGTTCCGGTGGGCGACGAGCTGCTTGGCCGCGTCGTTGACGGCCTTGGCAACCCGCTGGACGGCAAGGGCCCGATCAAGACCGACAAGCGCGGCATCGCCGACGTGAAGGCGCCCGGCATCATCCCGCGCAAATCGGTGCACGAGCCGATGGCGACCGGTCTGAAATCCGTGGACGCGATGATCCCCGTTGGCCGCGGCCAGCGCGAACTGATCATCGGTGACCGTCAGACCGGCAAGACCGCCATCGCGCTGGACACGATCCTGAACCAGAAATCCTATAACGAAGCCGCTGGCGACGACGAAAGCAAGAAGCTTTACTGCGTCTACGTTGCTATCGGTCAGAAGCGCTCCACCGTGGCGCAGCTGGTGAAGAAGCTGGAAGAGTCCGGCGCGATCGAATACACGATCGTGGTGGCTGCGACCGCATCCGATCCCGCGCCGATGCAGTTCCTGGCACCCTATGCCGCGACCGCCATGGCCGAGCATTTCCGCGACAACGGCCGTCACGCGCTGATCATCTATGATGACCTGTCCAAGCAGGCCGTGTCCTATCGCCAGATGTCGCTGCTTCTGCGTCGCCCGCCGGGCCGTGAAGCCTATCCCGGCGACGTGTTCTATCTGCACTCGCGTCTGCTGGAGCGTTCGGCCAAGCTGAACGAAGACTTTGGCGCAGGATCGCTGACCGCACTGCCGATCATCGAAACCCAGGGCGGCGACGTGTCGGCCTTCATTCCGACCAACGTGATTTCGAACACCGACGGCCAAATCTTCCTCGAGACCGAACTGTTCTACCAGGGGATCCGTCCTGCCGTGAACACCGGTCTGTCCGTGTCGCGCGTGGGCTCTTCGGCCCAGACCAACGCGATGAAGTCGGTCGCGGGTCCGGTGAAGCTGGAACTGGCGCAGTACCGCGAAATG
>JBFHIW010000023.1:0-53833 GCA_041596235.1 Paracoccaceae bacterium | reverse complement strand
CCATCGGGGAACAGCTCCTCCAGCACCTTGGTGCCGTGGATCTTGGGGGTAAAGACATCCTCGATCTCGGTCAGGGACTTGGTCAGCAGGGGCGCATCATGAATGACGCCCGCCGCATGGATCACGGCCGTCACAGGGCCCATCTTGCCCTCGGCCTGTGTCACGGCCGCGCGCATGTCCTCGATATTGCTGACATCGGCCTGAATCACCAGAACCTCGCCGCCCTGCGCCTCCAGCGCCTGCACGGCGCGGATGCGCTGCACCACCGCATCCTGCACCGAGGATCGCAGCAAGCCATCCCAGCGGGCGCGCGGCGGCAGCGCGGAACGCGCCAGCAGCACCACGCGCTTTTGCCCGCGCGCGATCAGGGCGCCCGCAATGCTCAGGCCGATACCGCCGAAACCGCCGCTGATCAGCGTCACGCCATCGGCGCGCAGCGGCAGCTTGTCGGCGCTGACCTCGGCCAGTGGCGCGGGGCGGAACTCCAGCGCGAAACGCTTTTCGCCGCGCAGGGCGGCCACGGTGTTCTCGGGCGCGGCCAGCAGATCCTCCAGCAGGCGGGCGGCCAGATCATCCATGGCCTCGCCGCGCTTGCGCCCTTCGGGCAGGCGGATATCCAGCACCGCACAGGTCATGCCCGGCACCTCGCGCGGGATCACCCGCGCCGGTCCCATGATCGTGGCCTTGTCGGGATCGCCCAAAGCCTCGCCGCGCACCTGCGCCGCATCGGATGTGATGACGCTGAGATGAGCGGTTGCGTTTTCCTCGGCCATGGCCTGCGCCAGAAACAGCAGGCTGTAGAAACCCTGCTCCTGCGTGCGGTGGAAAAAGCTGCTGCCGGGGCGGAATCCGCGATCCTTCGTGACCTGCCACAGATGCGCGATGCGCTGCGGCATCCGGCCCCGGTCCATCAGATCGCGGATCAACAGATCATAGCCCGCGCGCCCCTGTTCGGGGGCCAGCAGGTATCCATCGTCGCCCGCACGGGCAAAGGCATCGGCGGGGCGCACGCTGATCACGCGCTGTCCGGCGGCACGCAGCCGCGCGCTGATCGTGGCGCCAAGGCCCGCGTCATCCTCGAACACCAGCCAGTCCTGCGGCGGCAGGGCCGACAGATCGTCCATATCCACATCGCAGGCGGCAAGGCGCTGCACCCAGGCGGGGCGATAGCCCCAGCTGTCCAGATTGTCGCTGCGCAGCGGCCACAGATCGGCCTCGGCCTGCGATTGCGCGCCCTTGCCCGGTTCGATGAAATACCGGCTGCGCTGGAAGGCATAGCCCGGCAGCGGCACACGGTTGCGCGGCACGCCGCCCCAGACCTGATCCCAGTCGATGGAGACACCCACCGCCCACATCCGCGCCAGCATCGCCATGAAATAGGCGTCATCGGCAATCTTGTCCTGCGGATGGCGCAGGGTGCCTATCACCGCATTGGGTGTGACGGTGGCATGTTGCCCCGCCAGCGATCCCAGCCCCTTGCCGGGACCCACCTCAAGGAACACGCGCCCCTGCCCTTTCGGCGCATCCGCCGCCAGCGTGGCGATGCAATCGGCGAAATGCACCGTATGACGCAGATGGCCCACGAAATAGTCAGGGTCGGTCGCCTGCGCATCGGTCATGCGCTGCCCTGTCCGGTTGGACATGATCGGGATCTGCGGCGGGTTCAGCTTGATCGACCGCAGGTAATCGCCAAAGCGCTGCAGGATCGGCTCCAGCATCCGCGAATGCGCGGCCACGTCGATGGGAATGCGCTGGAATTCGACCTCGCGCGCCGTCAGTTCGGCCTGCAGCCTGTCAAGCGCGGCCTGCGGGCCGCTGGCCACGCTCAGCGCCGGACCATTGACCGCGCCCAGATCCAGATCCGCGCCCAGCAGCGGGCGCAATTCATCCGCAGGCAGGCCCACGGACAACAGCCCCCCGGCCGGGACGGTATCGAACAGCGTGCCGCGCAGATGCACCAGCCCGATGCAATCCTCGAACCCGATGATGCCGGCCACACAGGCGGCGGTATTCTCGCCCATCGAATGGCCCACAAGGGCGGCGGGCTTGACCCCCCAGCTCATCCAGAGCTGGGCCAGCGCATATTCGACGATCATGATCAGCGGCAATTGCACCGATGGCTGTTTCAGCCGCTCGTCCGCGTCCGCCTCTTGGCCGAGTTCGGGCAGCCAGACCGCGCGAATGTCGTAATCCAGCTTGGCTTGCAGCACCGCAAGGCCGCGATCCATCCAGTCGCGGAAGACCGGCTCGGTATCGTAGAGATCGCGCGCCATGCCCGCATATTGCGCGCCGCCGCCGGGGAACATGAAGACCACATCGGGCGCATCGCCCAGCACCTTGTGGGTAAAGACCCGGCGCGGATCGTTCGCGCGCAGAACCGCTGCCGCCTCGGCATGGCTGGCGGCGACGATCACGCGGCGCTGTTCGAAGGCCCGCCGCCCGTGGCGCAGGGTAAAGGCCACATCGGCCAGCGGCTGATCGGGCCGCGCCTCAAGATGATCGGCCAGCCGCCCGGCGGCCTCGTCCAGGGCCGCCTTGCTGCGGGCGGAGATCACCAGCGGCTGAAACGGGAAATCGCTTTCGCCGGAGGCGGCGACCATGGGCGCCTCTTCCAGAACCACATGGGCATTGGTGCCGCCCACGCCCAGCGAATTGACCCCGGCGCGGCGGGGAGCAGACCCGCGCGGCCAGTCGGTCAGCCGGTCGTTGACGAGAAAGGGGCTGCCCTCGAACCCGATGACGGGGTTGGGCGCTTCATATCCCAGCGATGGCGGGATCTGCCCGTGATGCAGCGCCAGCGTGGTCTTGATCAGGCTGGCGACACCGGCGGCGGTGTCCAGATGGCCGATGTTGGTCTTGACCGACCCGATCCGGCAGAACCCTTCACCGACCGATCCGCCCTGACGGAACGCCTCGGTCAGGGCGGCCACCTCGATGGGATCGCCCAGATAGGTGCCGGTGCCGTGGCATTCGATGTAACCCACGGTATCGGGGGCCACGCCCGCGACCGCCTGCGCCTCGACAATCGCCGCCGACTGACCATCGACCGAAGGCGCCAGATAGCCCGCCTTGGACGAGCCGTCGTTGTTGATCGCCGTGCCCTTGATCACACCCCAGATGTGATCGCCATCCGCAATCGCATCGGACAGGCGGCGCAGCACCACGGCCCCCGCGCCGGATCCGAAGACCGTGCCCTTGGCGCGATGATCGAAGGCATGGCATTCGCCATCCGGCGACAGGATCTCGCCGTCCTTGTAGACATAGCCCCGGTTCTGCGGCAGCTCGATGGTGACACCGCCCGCAATCGCCATGTCGCTTTCGCCGATCAGCAGCGATTGCACCGCCGCATGCACCGCGACAAGCGAGGTTGAACAGGCCGTCTGCACGTTCACGCTGGGCCCGGTCAGGTTGAACACATGGCTGGCGCGCGTGGTCAGGAAATCCTTGTCATTGCCGGTATGGCGCAACAGGAACATCCCCACATCCTGCACCAGTTCGGGGTTCGAGCAGATGTTGAAATAGAAATAGCTGCCCATGCCGCAGCCACCGAACACGCCCACGGGGCCGGGGAAATCCTCGGGCATGTGGCCAGCGTTCTCCAGCGCCTCCCAGACGACTTCAAGAAACTGGCGATGCTGCGGATCCATGATCGCCGCATCCTTGGGGCTGAAGCCGAAGAATTCCGCATCGAACCGGTCGAACCCGTCAAGGGGCGCGGCATAGGGCACGTAATCGGGACGCGCCAGCATGTGCCGGGCCTCGCCCGCCGCCAGCAATTCATCCTCGGACAGCTTGCGAATGGACCGGACGCCGTCGCGCAGGTTGCGCCAATAGGTTTCGACATCGCCCGCACCCGGAAGATGCGCGGCCATGCCCACGATGGCGATATCGGTCTCGGCGCTCACGACAGGCGGCCCCCCTTGTCTGTTCCTGAACACTCGCTACCAGCACGAAAGACGACATAGATATCGATTGCGGTCATAATTTGACGAAAGACGGTCAAATCAGGACCCTCCCTGACCCAGCAGCATCGCCACCGCATCCCAGTGCAACCAGATTGCCACGGCGGTGTAAACGCCAGCGAGGGTGGCAAAGACCGCATCATGCAGCGGATCCCAGACCCCCATGCGCCGCGCCAGCCAGACCACCACCGGATAAGCCGCCATCAGCGCAAGCCCCTGCCCCACAAGCGCGCCAACCAGCCCGAAGGACAGCCCCCCGATCAGAAGCCCCGACAGAACCAGCACCGCCCGCGACGCGGCCAGCACGAAATACCGTTTCGAATCCCCCGCCGCCAACGCCGCCTGATCATAGGTCAGAGAGATCAGCACAGGCATCTGGATGCAGGTGATCAGCACGACGATCCCCCCCGCCGCCAGATAGCGCGCATCATACATCAGATCGACCAGCCAGACCCCCAGCAGGCCGACGGTCATCATCAGCCCCATCAGGCCGGTCGTCGCCAGAATACGCATCCGCCGCAGCTTGAGGAAATTGGCCTGCGACTCCTTCGGCGGGCGGTCGCGATAGATCGGGATCAGCACGCGCCCCGTCACCATATGGCCCAGCATCAGCGGGAAACTGGCAAGGAAAAACCCGATACTGTAGACGCCGAACGCATCCAGCGGCAGCACCTTGCCCAGAATCAGCCGGTCACCCTGCCCCAGAAAAAAGCCGCAGATCGTGCTCAGAAAGATCCACTTGCCAAAATGGATCAGCTCGGACGCGGCAGCCCCTTCCCAGCGCAGCCGGTTGCGCGGCCCCGGCAGAAGGCGTGAATAGAGCACGACCTGAATCGCCGCACCGAACAGCCCGCTGAACACCAGCGCCCAGACCGACCCGGTCCACAGCGCCAGCCCCACGGTGACAAAGACCGACAGCGACTGGCACACCATGTCCAGCGCCGTGATGCGCCCCATCAGCAGATGCCGTTTTGCCGTCTCGAGCCGGGTTGGCACGAAGCCGGTAATGATGAACTGCACCGAGGCGACCATCAGCATCGGCGCCAGAATATCCTCGCCATAGAAATGCGCCGCGGGCAGGGCCAGCAGGCAGCCGATCGCGAACAGGAAAACGCCCCGGATGATCTGAATCGTGAAGGCGGTGTTCAGGAAATCGGGGTCATCGCCCCGCTTGCTCTGCGCGATCGCGGGGCTGATGCCCACGTCCGAGAACATCGCAAGCCCCATCAGGAACACCGAGACCAGCGCCATCAGACCAAAGGCCTCGGGAAACAGGATTCGCGTCAGGATCAGGTTCGTCGCAAGCCGCAGCACCTGCGAATAGCCGAACCCGATCACCGACAGCGCCGAGGATCGCAGAACCCTTGCGGTCAGGCTGTTACCGCTCAGAAAGGCGCGCAGACCTCCGGTTGCAACAGCCCCGTCCGTCATCGGCCCCTGCTCCAGTCCGGCATCGCCGCGCCCGCAGCCGCCCCCGCGCTGCCCCTGTCGCGCCAGCGCACCGCCAGCGCCACCCCGGCATAGACGGCAAAGCCCAGCGGATTGCGCGCCGCCAGCAGCAGCATGCCCCCAAGGCCCAGCCTTGCCTTGTCCTCATTGGCCATCAGGTCGGGATAAAGCGCCGCAACCTGACGCACGCCGCGATCCTGACGTTGGCGCACCCGCACCAGCGCACCCATCCCCTCGACGATCGGCCAGTCATAGGACGCGTCCACCGCCATGCGCTCTTCGGGGCGGAACAGCAGCCGTACATAGGTATCGTCCGAGATGATATCGGGGAACATGCCCCAGCGCGCGCGGCCCGCCGCATTGACCGCGAACAGCCCGCAGCCCGGTACGCCCTGCGCCATGAAAGGCACACGCCGATAGGTGGCCGCATAGGCGCGGCTGACCCAACCCTGCGCCGTGATGCGCAACCGGCCGCTGGCATAGCGCGCCTTGGGCCCGTCCAGCGCCCGGCACAATTGCGCCAGCAACGCGGGCGACAGCGTGACATCGGCATCCAGATAGGCCCGCCAAGGCCAATGCGCGGCGGCATCGCCTGCGTTCAGTGCCCGCATCTTGCCGCCTTGGGGCAGATCCAGCACCTGCATGCGCCAGCCGCGCGCCTGCGCCTGCCTTTCAAAGCTGCGCGCCACATCGGCAGTGCGGTCGGTACAACCATTCGCGACGACAATGATCTCGATCGGGCAGGCCACAGAATCAGACGCCAGAACAGAGGTCAGGCAATCGCCGATGAATGCTTCTTCGTTACTGGCCGGAATGACGATACTAAGCACCTGGTAAGTCCTGAAAAAAAAGGGTCAAATCATGCTTCGGCCCGTAATCGGGCCACAATCCGGACCGTGAACAGAGCCTGCTGCGGGGACCACCTTCCCCGCCACCATTACCGCACCTCTCTACAGTGCCATGGCACGCAATATGTTGGCAACATTATGGCGGCAACCGTTTGTCGCAGGCTGACAATATCCGGCCATGGCTGCGATTTCGCCATAGATTCGAACCAATCACCCCCCAAATTGCGAGAAACCAATCGCATAACGGGCGAAACACACCCTTCGGTTGATAATTGTGACCGATAACAGGAAGATCATGCCGGACCGATCCTTTGCTTACCTGGTGCCACAGTTTCCGGGACAGACGCATATGTTCTTCTGGCGCGAACTGCGCGCGATCGAGGAACAGGGCATGCGCCCGGTCCTTTACAGCACGACGCCGCCACCTGCGGGCCTGATCGCGCATGGCTGGTCGGCGGCGGCACAGGCGCGCACCGCATATCTGGCCTCGCGCAATCCGCTGGAGCTTCTGGCCAGCCTGCCCCGCCTGCCACTGGCTGCGATCCGCGCGCAGATGCGCCTTGAAACGCGCGAGGACGCGCGCCGCTTTCTGCGCGACGTGCTGATCTGCGCCCCCGCCGCGCGGCGACTGGCAGTCTCCTGCAAGGCGCGGGGCATCACCCATGTGCATGTGCATTCCTGCGGGCGTGCCGCCCTGATCGCGGCGCTGGCCCATCACGGTTACGGGCTGGACTACAGCCTGACACTGCATGGCGCGCTGGCGGATTACGGCGTGTGCCAGCGGTTCAAATGGCGCCATGCGCGCTTTGCCAGCACGGTGACACGCCGCCTGCGCGATCAGGCCGCCGCGGTTCTGGGCGACGCCATGCCCGCGCGCGTTCTGGTGCAGTCGATGGGCGTGGAAACCGATGTGCTGCGCCGCGACGCGCCCTATCAGCCGCGCCGCCCGGACGAGGTGCTGCGCCTCTTCTCCTGCGCGCGGCTGAACCGGTTGAAAGGGCACGAGGATACGCTGGCCGCGCTGCGCCTGCTGCTGGACGCGGGCCTGCCCGCACGGCTGACCATCGCGGGCGAGGATGACGACGGTGGCAGCGGCTATCGCACCCGCCTCGAGGCGCGCATCCTTGAAATGGGCCTGTCGGCCCATGTCCGTCTGCTGGGCGCGATCGATGCCGATGCCGTCCGCCGCCAGCTTCTTGAGGCGCATGTCTTCGTCCTGCCCAGCCGTCACGAGGCGATCGGCGTGGCCTTCATGGAAGCGATGAGCTGCGCCCTGCCCACCGTCGGCTGCAACGTGGATGGTGTGCCCGAACTGATCACCGACGGGCTGGACGGCATCCTTGTGCCGCCGCAGGACCCTGCCGCGCTGGCCGCAACGCTGACACGGCTGGCCCATGATCCCGACCTGTGCCTTGCCCTGGGCGCGGCCGGGCGCACGAGGGTCGAAACCGCCTTCCGCGCCGCCGATGGCGCGGCCATGCTGATCCGCGAGATCAAGGGCGACGGGCATGGCGATCCCGGCATGCCCCCGGCCTTGCCCGCGCCGCAGCGCGCGGCATGACAACACCGAAAGAGGAGGATCAACCTGTTCACATCCGCGAAACAGAATTTCCTTCGCCAATCGGTCCGAAAGAAGTTTCCTGGTGCAACCAAAGATCATAGGCTGTCGGCCAGTTCACGCGCCCGACACGCCTTTGATCCTCAAACCGGAAGAATGATGCCGGAAAAGTCCTTCGCCTATCTTGTGCCGCAATTTCCCGGCCAGACGCATATCTTCTTCTGGCGCGAGATCACGGCGCTGGAATCGCGTGGCGTGACACCGGCCCTCTACAGCACCACCTTGCCGCCGCCGGGCCTGATCTCGCACCCATGGTCGGACCAGGCGATGCAGCGCACCACCTATCTGGCCAGCCGCAACCCGTTGCGGCTGCTGTCGATGCTGCCGCGCCTGCCATGGGCCGCGATCGTCGCCGAGGCGCGCCGCCTGCCCGCCGCCGAAAGCCGCAGCTTCCTGCGTGACGTGCTGATCAGCTCTCCGGCTGCGGACAGGCTGGCGCGATCCTGCAAGGCGCAAGGCGTCTCGCATGTGCATGCCCATTCCTGCGGGCGCGCCGCCCTGATCGCGGCACTGGCCCATCACGCGCATGGCCTCAGCTACAGCCTGACCCTGCACGGCCATCTGTCCGATTACGGCACCGGGCAGCGGTTCAAATGGCGCCATGCGGCCTTTGTCAGCGTGATCACCCAGGCGCTGAAAGACCTGCTGCCCGAACAGATGGGCGATGCCCTGCCCGCGCGGCTGCCCCTGCAACCGATGGGCGTCGATACCGAAGTCTTTCGCCGCGATACGCCCTACCGGCCCCGGCAACAGGACGAAGCGCTGCGGCTGTTTTCCTGTGGCCGGCTGAACATGGTCAAGGGCCATCAGGACCTGATGCAGGCCGTGCGCCTGCTGCTGGACCGGGGCCAGCCCGTGACACTGGACATCGCCGGCGAGGATGACGCCGGCGGCAGCGGCTACCGCGCCGAACTGGCCGCGCAGATCGACCAGCTGGGCCTTGGCAATCATGTGCGCCTGCTGGGCGCGATCAGCGCCGATGAGGTGCGCGCGCACCTGCAGTCCGCCCATGCCTTTGTCCTTGCCAGCTGGAGCGAACCGTTAGGCGTCGCCTATATGGAATCGATGAGCTGCGAGGTGCCCACCATCGGCACGGCGGCGGGCGGTGTGCCCGAACTCATCACCGACGATCAGGACGGCATCCTTGTGCCCCCGCAGGACCCGCAGGCCTTGGCGGATGCGCTGATGCAACTGGCTGGCGATCCCGACCGCGCCATGCGGCTGTCGCGCGCGGGCCGCGCGCGGGTGGTCGAACGCTTCGATTCACACCGGGGCGCCGATATGCTGATCCGCGAGATCTGGCACAAGGCCACCGCCTGACCGCGCAGGCGCCAGCCTTCAGCCTTCGGTCTCGGGCTTGGGCGGGGTCAGTTCCATCACAGCCCCCGGCGCGTCCGCAAAGGTGATCCGCTGGATATCGGCCAGACGCATCTCGCCCGCGCTGCCATCCCGCGCCGTGATCAGCATCACATCGCCCATCCACAGGAAATCATAGGCCTCGGGCGTGCCTGCAAGCAGTGCGGTATTCACCCCTGCCCCGCCATGCATCCGCACGCAACAGCCCATGGCCACCAGTTCGTCATCGCCCGGCCCGCCCAGCAGGATATCGCGTGGATGCGTGGCCTCGACCCGGCCACCGCCTTCGGGCGCATGGCGCATCACACCGTTCAGGAAGGTGCCCGGCGCGCGGTCTTCCCAGGTCACGCCGCCAGCAGCGTTATAGGCCATCAAGGCATCCCAGCGCGGATTGCTGTCGCCAAGGTGGCGCAGATGCCCCCAGCTGCCCCAGCGCGTGGGATGGCCCACATCGACAAAGGCATTGAACAGCGTACCGCCAACAGCATCCCAGCCCGCCAGCAGTTCTGCATAGATCGTCCCCATCTCGGGGCTGTAATTGTAGCGGGTGAAGAAATCGGTCAGCCGGGCGTTTTCCGTCCATTCGCCAAGGCCCGCCACATGGGTGCCGCCCTCGTACATGACAAGGCGCATCCCGTGCCGCGCGGCCAGATCGGCCTGATAGGGCAGAAGCTCGGTCAGCAGTTCCTTGACGGACCCGGCCAGCAGCGCGCGCGTCACCTCGCGCCGCGCCACATCCTCGCCCTCGTCCAGCCAGTCGAGGATCTGCGGCGCGACATCATCCGTGCCCATCTCATGCCCGAAATAGCCTGTCACGGCATAGGCATCGAAACTGTCCACCGGCGCGGGGTTACCCGCCGCCTCGGCCCGCCACAGAGGGGCCTCCAGCAACCCCTCTTCCAGACCCGGCCAGCCGGTATGCGTGGCCACAACCCGGACCAGCCGCCCCTCGGCCTGATCGCCGAACGCATCGGACCAGATGCCCATGACCTGCGCCGCGCGCATGCCCGAAAACTGCATCCAGGCATCAGGGGCCGCATCCTCGCCCCAACGGGCATTGGCCTGCTGCACCGCCCAATGGGTCTGCGGGAACATGAAGTTCCACAGCTCGTTCGAATATTCCACATAGGCCTTCAGCGAGGGGTCCAGACGGTCGCGCACCACCTCGGCCATGACCCGCACCAGCGCGTCATCGGCCATATGGGGCACGGTGAACCACGGATCGGCCCCCACAAGGTTGGCCAGATCCGCCATCACCTCCAGAGGCACCCCGCGCCAGACATACGAGAAATCGTTCACCAGCGGGCGATCGCCCACCCCCTGCTGCGGCGAGCCATTGGTAAAGCCCCAGTCCATGAAGCGCAGCGCGCGCAGGTCCTGCACCTTTGCCAGCCATGCAGGGTTGAAAACCTCGCCCAGCCGGGCCAGTTCAAGATGATCCTCGCGCACCACGCGGATGTTGCGGATATGGTCGCCCTTCTCGCCCGGATCGGTGCGCTTGAGGGTGATCGACACCAGACCTTCGCCGGGGGTGAAGTCAAAGGCGATCTGGTTCGGCCCATAGCGCACGCGCGACACGCGGCCCGCGACCTCAAGCTTGCCATCGCCCTCGTATGTCAGCACATAGCGCCCCGCCATCGAGGTCGCGTCGGTCGGCAGATCGGTCATTATGAAGGCCTCAAGCCGATCAACCTCGCGCGGGATGCGCAGCGGCCAGCCGTTTGCGTCCAGATGCCCTTCGGCCTGCAGGCGGTCGATCTCATAGCCGCCCCATTGCCCGCGCAGATGCCCAATCCAGGGGCGCGCTGTCTTCATCACGTCGATGAAGGCATATTGCGTCGACCAGTCTGCAATCCCGTTCAGGCCCATGGCCAGCACCGGGTCAGCGACGGGATCGGCCGGGGCTGCCCCGGCAACCGGAACGGCCGGTGCCGGATCGGCCGCAGCGGTCCGGGTCGGCGCAGGCTCTGGCGCAGCGGCCGGTGCAGCGGGCGCGGCCGCGGGGGCCACAGGGGTGGCTGCGGGTGCAGGGTCCACCGCCGCACGGTCACGCAGTTGCGCTGCCCCCTGGCTTGCGTTCCAGATGAACGCAGCGATCTGCGGATAATTGGCGCGGATCGTGGGATGGATGCTGTCGGGCAGGTCCATCGCGGCGGGCGGGGCCTTGTCGTAAAGCACCGCATAGGTGATCAGCGCCGCCAGAAAATAGGTGTTCGCCGTGCCATGCGGCGCGCCATCCTCGTAAAGCTCCAGCGCCTCCAGCGGGGCCAGATCGGTCTGGGTGTAAAGCCGCGCCAGCACCGAACTCACGGGGATCATCGCGATATCCTGGCCCGGAAACTTTGCCTGAAGCCCGCGCACATAGGTCACGAACCAGTCGTGATAGGCACCAAGATTGCCCTCGTGATAGTCGCGCAAGGCGCGCGCATTGGGCGGAAAGCGCCGGATCTGGCTGTCCATGTCGGCCCAGCCTTCATAGACAAGGATGCGCGATCCGGGGCTTTGCCCCACGGTCCAGTCGATCAGCCGCGCGGCCAGATCCAGCGGGCTGGCCCCATCGGGGTTGTCCCCCTCATAGGGGCGGTCGGGTGCCTGATACTGCACGAAATTCGCAGGCGTGATCACCACCGCATCCAGACCGGCGGACCGGAAGCTGCGCCCGTTCAGCACTGGTCTCACCTCGCGGAAGGACCAGTTGGGCTCGGGCGGCAGGTCGTTCACGAAATTGCGCATGAACCCCCAACTGCCGTCCAGCGACAACCGGTTGCCATCGGCCCGCGCGATCCGGTTCAGCCAATGGGGCACGGTCGTCTCGTCGCTGCTGCTGAGATGATGCACCAGCGAATTGCCGAAGACATAGACCTTGCGGTCCTGCATCTGCTGGGCCTGCCCGAGGCCGGGCAGAAGCGTGCCCACAGCCAGCACCACGGCCAGGAATGCCCCCCGTGTCATCGCCTTGATTGCGGTCTTGTGCATTGCCTTCCCTCCCTAACCCGAATGTTCGAACTGATCCTGCCCGGCCACAGGATCCGGCCGCGTCTTGCGCCGGCCCAATACCCAGTCATAGACCTCGCGCACCTGATCGGCCTTGCGTGCCCATGTGAAACGCGCCTGCACGCGCGCCTGTGCGGCCGCACCCATCGGCTCCAGCATCGCGGGATCGGCCGCGATCCGGTCCAGCGCGGCGCGGAACCCCGCGATGATCTGCGGGCGCGCACCCAGGGGCACGGTGAACCCGGTCTCGGGCGTCACCAGTTCCGCAGGCCCCGCATAATCCACGATCAGCGGCACCAGCCCCAGCGCCATCGCCTCAAGCACCACGCCGCCGCCGAATTCGCGGATCGAGGGAAAGGCGAACAGCGCCGAGCCCGCCGCCACATCCTGCACCCGCGCATGATCCAGCCAGCCATGAAAGGTCACGGCATCCTCTATCCCCTCGGCTGCGGCCTGCGCGCGCAGGCTGTCCATCATCGGGCCATCGCCGATCATGTCCAGCCGCATCCGCCCGTCGCGCAGCAGCGGGGCCGCCGCCTCCAGCAGCATGTCGGGCCCCTTGTAGGGCACCATGCGCCCGATGAAACAGGCCCGCAGCACCCCGTCGCGCGGCACCGTGGCCTTGCGCGAGAACCGCGCGGGATCGACCGCGTTTTCCGGGATATAGACGCATTTGTGCTGATGGGCCGCAGGCACCTCGGATTGCGTGTGGCGCGATCCGGTGATGATCGCCGCCGCAGCCCGCAACATCCGCCCCCGTCCCGGCAGCATCTTGTAGGCGCCGCGCAGATAGGACAGCCATTCGCGTTCGCGCCGCCGTTCTGCATCGAAGGCGCGCGGCCATGGCACCCCGCCATTCAGCGGCCCCAGCACGAAAGGCACGCCCGCGCGCTTGCATTTGGCGGCCAATGCGCTGGAAATCGTCGGGCTCAGCGGTGTGACACGGTGCACGATGTCATAGTCGCCCGCCTTGATCGCAGGGCCGAACTGCTTCCAGATCAGATGCTCGAACCACGGATAGGACAGCGCGTTGATCAGTTGCAGCGCGGTCCAGCCCTTGTCCTCGCCCATCCGCAGCACCTTGCCCACGGCCCACAGCGGCTTGGCGATCGCCTCGCTGTCGATGGCGGTGAAATCGCGCCCCTCGATCAGGCCGGCGCGCAGGATCGCCTCGCGGTTGCGCACTTGCGTGACCAGATGCACATCGGCCACCTGCCCCAACGCCCGCGCCAGCGACCAGCCCACCAGCGGCACCGACACCCATTCGGGGTTCGCCGCCTCGGCGATCACCAGAACCCGCAGGCGACGTGGCACGCCCTCTTGCTGCATCCCCGATCCGTCCATCACATCACGCTTTGCAATCGGGTCTGCGCCCGTTTGACCCTGACGGTCTGCGCATAGCCCAGCAAGGACCCGGCCATCAGCCATGTCAGCGGCGTCAGTGTCGCATTGGGCAGCATGTCGATCATGTTGATCGCAAGGATCAGCGACATCCCCCCCAGCCAGGGCGGCAGGCTTTCATTGGGCACCCCCCTGATCCTTAACAACAGCAGGAACAACGGCAGCGACAGCAATCCGAACTCTGCCAGATACCCGATCCAGCCATAGGTCCCGAACACGATCACCCAGCGCCCATCGGGCACGGTCAGCAACCGCCCGTCGCTGGAATAGATCAGGTTGCGCCCGAAACTGCCCCAGCCCAGCATCGGTTTCCGCTCGGCACGGGCCAGCAGGTAATACTCGTTCTCCAGCCGGAACAGCAGCGATCCGGCGCGTTCCGGGTCGATCTGGTAGGCCTGGTTCAGGATAGCCTGCTCGGGCACCATGTTGTTGCCCTTCAGCACCGGATAGGTCACGGCAAGCAGCATCAGCACAAAGGCGACCCGCAGCTGGAAACGCGTGCTCAGGAACAGCAGCACCGGCACCAGCGCCACCGCATAAAGCAACGAGGCCAGCGATTTGCACAGCACCAGCACCGCAAACAGGTAGATCCCCGCCAGAAGGAACTTCATGCTGCGCCGCTTGCCCTGCACATCGCCCCGGAACAGGCTGATCGCCGCAAGGATCGCGGTCAGGGCGAAGAAGGCAACCCACAACCCGTGATAGAGGAACACGATCGGCCGGAACCCGTCGCCGCGCATCATCTGGCCGAAGGAATGCTGAAAGAAGCCGTAGATCCATGTGTTCAGCTGCGGCGACAGGCGCACCTCCAGCAGCATGGGAAACGAATAGGCCAGCGCACCCAGCACCAGCGCCAGCAGCACATCGCGCTGATCCTTCTCGGTGGTCAGGAAATTCATCGCCATGACCATCGGCAGCGCCAGCAGCGCGTTCTGCACCATCATCGCCAGACCTTCCTTCAGGCCCAGCGGCTGGATCACATACATCCCGTAGACCACAGGTTCGCCATTCGTCATCGCGGTCAGCATCGGACTGCACACGAAGACCAGCAGCAGGAACTTGGCCATCGGATGGCGCGGCAGGAATTGCACCCGCTTGCCGTAGAACATCATGCAGAACAGGAACGCGCTGAGCGCGGGGATCGTTTCCTTGGTCAGGGGCGGGATCAGCGGAAAGTCGAAGGCCGTCGGCAGCGGCGGCAGCATGAGATAGGATATCAGGATACTGGCAATGATGGCCCGGCCCGGCGGCAAGGTGCGAAACAGCGCAAGACTGGCCAGAGGCCAGAGCGCAAGCATCAGAAAAGCAAACCCGTTGGGCATCGCGGTGTCCCGTTCCTCAGATCATGCAGCAGCGCGGCGATCATGATGCCCCGGCGTCTTGCCAGAGTGCCGCATTTGCCGCCCGCGCGCGACCCCTATCCCCCGCGTCTGGCAGAAATATGACCGCGCCCCGGCATCAAACCGGGGCGCAGCAGGATCGTGACGATCTCAGTGACCGGTCGCCCGCACCACGACACCAAAAGTGCGCAGCACGATTTTCAGGTCCGTCAAAAGAGACAGGTGATAAAAATAGTCGCGGTCATATTCGGCCCGCTGCGCAAAGCTGCTTTCGTTGCGCACCGAGGTCTGCCATGCGCCGGTAATCCCCGGACGCATCTCGTAATACTCGGTTCCCGGATAGAGGTCGCGCTGATCGGTCATCATCGGACGCGGCCCGACAACGGACATTTCTCCTTTCAGCACGTTCAGGAACTGCGGCAGCTCATCCAGCGAGGTCTTGCGGATCAGCCGACCAACCCACGTCACGCGCGGATCCTCCTTCAGCTTCTGGTTGCGGTCCCATTCGGCGCGAGCCTCGGGGTTGCTGTCCAGGTAGGCGGTCAGCACCTTGTCGGCGTTCGGCACCATCGACCGCAGCTTGTACATGCGGAAAATCCTGCCATGCATGCCAAGCCGCTTCTGCACATAGAAGGGCGAGTGACCGTCCATCGCAATCAGAATGGACAGCACCGCCAGCACCAAAAGGACAGGAAGCGCGATCAGCGCTACAAATGCCAGATCGAACAGGCGTTTTCCCAGACCGTCATACAGAACCACCCGATCCGATGACGTCACCGGCGCAGCCGATGTCAGGACATTTCTTACGGCGCGCTCCCGGACAGAGTCCGGGTATACGCCCAAATCATAAGCCATAGTCTCATTCCCCCAAATGAGCGGACGCAAAACAGCGTCTTGAGCAGGTGAACCGAGCCATCTGCGGTCGCCGGGAAATGGAGTGCCGGGCCTTGGGAAAATGCATGAGAGGGTCGTTCGCAGACCAAGGGTCCGCGTCACGAAGTCTCTGATACAGTTATTGTTTCCCCTGGAACCTTCGCCCTATCTGGCAGCACATTGCGAAGGTGGCTCGTTCAGCAGTTGCACTTACATCTTTGGCCCCGGAAGGCCGCTAACTCTCTTTCTTGCAATTGACCAAGGCCACTCTGTACCCAACTTCGGTATGCCTCATTTAAGCCTAACTTTTGCCAACAGGTCAATCTCAACGCGCACTGATTTTATCGAAGCGCACCGCCAAAGTATCTTTCGTGACACGCATCATCGTCTTCAGTGCAGCGCTGAAACGGGTAAATGTGACCGTGGATTGCAGGGCAGTCCGATAAGGCGCGCACCCGCCATCGATGGACAATTTTCGGGGAAAAAGGATCAATTCAGCCCTTATTGCCGGTCAATATGGCAACAAAGCAGTGCTTCCGGACTCGGTCGTTTCGTATGGGGCAACAATGACGGCGTCATTGGATGCCCGGTGGAAACAGGCTCGTCTCAGGTCAGGATCACAGCGCAATAGGGACGTGGCGCAAAAATGGCACAAATATGGCAAAAGTGAGGCGGCATTCGGTCGCGGCAGTCACAATTTTTTTTGCCCCGGTTCTGCCCCATTTCTGACCTTTTACAACCCTGGGACGATCTTAACCAAGAACAATACTTTTGCATTGCCCGCTTTGTTTCCCGGATACAGACGAAAACACCCGGTTCACGAGAACCGGGCGATTCAGCGTCAGAGTGAACTTGATTCGAGATCCGTCGCGCCACGCAAGGCGCACTCGGGCGCGCTCGGCCGCGATCAGAAGGACAGCGTCGCCTCGACCGCGCGGTTCCACGCGGCATAGGCCGGCTTGCCGTCCAGCTGATAGGCGATGGTGGTCAGCAACCGGTTGCGCGACACCACCGGCGTGTCACCGGTATTCAGCAGCGCGAAACATCCCGTGCCATAGGTCGATTTCATCATGCCGGGCTGGAAACAGGCCTGCCCGATCGTGGCCGCCTGCTGATCGCCCGCCACGCCGAGGATCGGGATCTCGCCCCCGAACAGATCGGCGCGGGCCATGCCGAAATCGGCGGCGCAATCGCGCACCTCGGGCAGCAGGCTTTCGGGGATGTCCAGCATCTCGCACATGGTACGCGACCAGCGCCCCTTGCGGATATCATAGAGCAAGGTCCGCGCCGCGTTGGTCGCATCCGTCGCATGCACCGCCCCCTTAGTCCCCGACAGGGGTGCAAGGCCCCTGCCCTACCCTATCCACCGCCAGCGCGGCGGCAAGTGCGTCGCTATTCCGCAGCCGCCGGCATTGCGGCACGCTGTGCCCGCATCCAGTCATCCAGCGCCGCGATCTGGCCCGCATCCATCCGCAGGCCCAGCTTGCTGCGCCGCCAGACGACATCATCGGCCTGGCGCGCAAATTCGTGATGCATCAGCCATGACACCTCGCGCGCGGTCAGCCCCGCGCCGAAGTCCTGCCCCATGTCGTCCAGCGTGGTCGCATCGCCCAACACATCGAAAGCGTCCGTCCCATAGGCGCGCACCAGACGGCGCGCCTGACGCGGGGCCAGAAAGGGCGCGGCCTGCTGCACCTGCGCCACCAGCGCATCGAACCCGTCGACCGGGAAATCCCCCCCCGGCAGGGCCACGCCTGCGGTCCACGGCCCGGACAACCCGGCAAAGACCGTGCCGATGTTGTCCATCGCGGATTCCGCCAGCCGCCGATAGGTCGTGATCTTGCCGCCAAAGACATGCAGCACCGGCGCGCCCGTGCTCCGATCCACCTTCAGCGTGTAATCGCGCGTCGCCGCCGTGGCGCTTTTCGCGCCATCGTCATGCAGGGGCCGGACCCCTGAATAGGCCCAGACCACATCGGCATCCGTCAGCTGCTGCTTGAAATAGTGATTGGCGAAATCCAGCAGATAGGCCTGTTCGGCCGGGGTGCAGACCGGCGCGTCCGAGGGATCATCGTGATCGGCATCCGTGGTGCCGATCAGGGTGAAATCCCCCTCATAGGGAATGGCGAAGATGATCCGTCCGTCCTCGCCCTGAAAGAAATAGCATTTGTCGTGATCGTAAAGCCGCCGTGTCACGATATGCGATCCGCGCACCAGCCGCACACCGTCGCGCAGGTTGGACCGCAGCTTGCCGGTGATGATATCCCCGACCCAGGGGCCCGCCGCATTGACCAGCATCCGCGCATGATGAATCCGCGTCTCGCCCGTCACGGTATCCTCGGTCGTGATCCGCCACAGCCCGTCGGCCTGTTCGGCCCCCACCAGCCGTGTGCGCACCATGATATCCGCACCCCGCGCCACGGCATCGCGGGCATTCAGGACGACCAGCCGCGAATCCTCGACCCAGCAGTCGGAATACTCGAACGCGGTCTCGAAACGGTCCTGCAGCGGTGCGCCCTCAGCCGTGTCGCGCAGGCGCAGGGTTGTCGTGCCGGGCAGGATCTTTCGCCCGCCAAGGTTGTCATAGAGAAACAGGCCCAGCCGGATCATCCAGCCGGGGCGCCGCCCCTTCATCCATGGCATGATCCGCGACAGCAGGCGCGAGGCAGGCGTTTCCGCCTCAAAGCGCATGTCCCTGTGATAGGGCAGCACGAAACGCATGGGCCAGCTGATATGCGGCATCGCCTGCAGCAGAACCTCACGTTCCAGCAGCGCCTCGCGCACAAGGCGGAATTCGAAATATTCCAGATAGCGCAGACCGCCATGAAACAGCTTGGTCGAGGCCGATGACGTGGCCGAGGCCAGATCGTTCATCTCGACCAGCCGCACCGATAGGCCCCGCCCCGCAGCATCGCGCGCGATACCGCAGCCATTGATTCCGCCACCGATGATGAACAGGTCCAGCGTCTTGTCTTGAACTTGGCTTGCCACGCGTAACACTCCGAAACACCTGAGTCATGCGTTATATGCCGCGAATGGTCGAAAAAGGAAAGTGATTTATGTTCGTTAATGTTCGTTTCAGAAATTTTCATTATTTTTCAATGCGATAATACCCTCCGATGACAGGAAGGATGAAGTACGGGAAACCAGGCGCGCACATACAACCCAGGATAGGTTTCGCGCGCGAAACCTATCCGCGCGGCGGCAACAGATCGCCCGCGCGCCATGCTGACAGGCAGGGGGACTGCCCCGCGCAAACGCGATACCCAAAATGAAAGAGGGAGGTTTCGCGCGCGAAACCTCCCCCGGATCTGTTCAGCGATGGTGTGCAAGGTGCGACAGGTTTCGCGCGCGAAACCTGCCCCCTGCCCTGCGGTCAGATCGGCTCCAGCAGGCGCTTGATCTCGGCCATGACAAGATCGATCATCTCGCTGTTGACCACCCGGCCCTCCAGCCGGATGTAATAGCTCCGGCTGTCACGGTCCCGCATCATGGTGATCCCGTTGGCCAGCTTGACATAGCCATCGCCCTCCTCGGTCCGGCGCGGGGGCGTTGTCCGGGGGCGACCGGGGGCATTCTCGGGCTTCTCCAGCGCCTCGGCGCGTTCGACCACCGGCTCCATGATCGCCCATTCGCTGGCCGCATCCTGCCCTGATCCCGCAGCGAAACCGGCAGCCAGCGCCCGGCGCAGGGCGCCCGACATGCCCGCCCGAATGGCGTTGACCACGCGCAGGCCCTGCCGTTCGCCCATCTGATGGGCATGGGTCAGCAGATCGCCCAGTTCCTCGTGCAGCTCGGCAAAGGCGCGGATCTTGGACCGCTTGGCCTTGCTGCCTGCATGGAACAGCGCGTTCACCGCCTCTTCGACCGAGGCGAAGGCCCCCTGCCCGGTCGCCATCACCGCGATGCGACCACGCTCGTACTGGCTCAGGCTGCTGCGGATCTCGTTCTCTTCGACCATCGAGACATAGGCCTCGGCCGCCGATCCGCGCGGGCGCACGATGGCCTTGATCGTGGCGAAACGCCCGTCGCCGGTTTCCCCCAGCAGCGCGCGAAACGCCATCAGGCGGCGCCAGCCGGAAATCAGCGCATAGCGCGGGCCCGGGTCTTCGGGATGCTCTTCCATCTCGAACACCTCGACGGGCAGGCGCAGCCCATGAGCGCGGATCGAGGCTTTCAGCTCCTCCATCTCTTCCGCGCTGACGACCATCCGGTCGCGGGCCAGCTGTTCCGCAAGGATCGCCGCAAGCGGCAATTCCTGCACGATCAGCCCGGCGTCCAGCGCGCGACGATACCGGACGGCATCGGCGCTGTCCTGTGCGGCGCGCAGCTGTTCCTCCGCGCTCAGTGCGGAAGCTCCGGCAGCCGCCTCGCCCGCGATCTTGGCGATCGGCGGCATCGGACCCAGCGGTCCGGTGGCAGAGGTTTCGCGCGCGAAACCCTCCTCGATCTCCTTCAGCGCGTCGGCGCTGGGGGCTTCCAGACGTTTGCGTTTAGCCATCTGCCTGCTCCTTTTCGGCTTCTGCGGCCTGCGCCTCGGCCATGGCCTGATCGCGCCACCAGGCGCCGATCAGGATCTCCTTGAACTCGGCATAGGTCCTGTCGAAGGCATCGCGCCCCCGTGCATAGGTGTCGCGGTTGAAATCACGGTAATCGGCCTCGTAGATGCCGTTCACCTGCTCGCCGGCCTGCCCCACCAGCGCGGTGAATTCCTGCCGGTAGGCATTCATGAAATCACCGAAATAAGCTTGGATCACATTCGCAAGGTCCGTCTGCTGATTGGCGTCAAAGCGCGTGATCAGGGCGCGCACCACATCCCATTCGAACTTCATCTCGGGCAGGCCCGCGCGGCGACGGGCGGCATTCTCGCCTTCCTCGATACTGGCGAAAGTGGAATAGAGCATGTCGAAGAACCGGCCCGTGCTGTCGAATTCCAGAAACGACGCACCCAGCGGCACCAGCAGGATATCGGCGGCGGCCAGTGCGTTGATCGTCAGGTAACCAAGGGCAGGGGGGGTATCCAGAAGGACGATGTCATACTGATCAAGGATGCCCTCGTTCTCCAGAAAATGGGTCAGCGCATCCCACAGCGGCCAGTTTCGCAGCGCCATGCGCCAGACCGGCACCTGAAATTCCGCCCAGTAGAGGTTCAGCTGCGCGCCGATCAGGTCGATATTGGGCCAGTGGGTTTTCTGGATCACGTCCGATGCGGTGACGGTCAAGGCCTCGGTCAGGGTCTCGTCAAGGGGCAGGGGGGCTTCGTCACGCGCGGCGCGCAGGCGGTTCTCCTCCTGCACCGCAAGGGCGTAATCCTTGGCCAGCAGCGGGAAGACGGTCGACCATTCATCCGCCACCTTGCCCCCCATGATCGAGGTCATGGAACCCTGGCTGTCGAGATCGATCACCAGCACCTTGTAGCCGTCAAGCGCCGCCGACATCGCCAGATGCGCCGCGGTCGAGGTCTTGCCGACCCCGCCCTTGAAATTGGCGACCGCCGCCACCTTGGCGGGCAGGCCCTTGGGCCGGAAGGGCAGGTATTTCTTGGAGGCCATGCCTTCTGCCGCGAAATGGTTTCGCAGCGTAACCACCTCTTCCAGGGTGAACCATTTGGAGCCGCTGACCCCTTCGCCCTGCGGCAGGTCCGGGTTGTTCTTGAGCACGCGGCGGAAATGGGCGGGCGCGATGGGCAGAAGGTAGCGGCAGATTTCCCATGTGGAGAACTTGCGCAGCCGTTTGGTGCCGTCCGGCGAATACCCCCGCTTGGCCAGATCGCTGCGGCCGCGTTCGCAAAAAGCGGCGGCCTTGGCGAATCGGGCGGTATCCACAGGCTCGCCCAGTTTCGCCGCGGAACGCGCCGGATCGAGATTCTGATAGGGGGGTGTGTAGAGATCCTGCTTTTTTGTCATTGTCGCTGTCTGCCTCGATGTCACACGATTTCTGTGCTGTGAGGCAAACAATCGCACATCCCTTGCAAAATGTGAATCAGGGAGTGCGATCAGGGACCCGGATAAGCCGCTTTCATCCGCCAAGGGGCAGTCTTGCAGCGAAACCCTAACCGAAAATGAAGGCACAGGGCGATAAAGTTGTAAGATCTTTAGGAATCTATAGAATCTTTGCGATGATAAAATCGTTTTTTATCAAATGGTTGTGGTATTTCGGGTGCCTGCCTACAGGATGAAGGGTATCCGGCTGCGGGATCAAGGGTACCCGTCTGCGGGATGATGGGAACCCATATGCGGGGGTAAGGGTGCCGATTCGCAGGAGACACTAATTCAGCCCAATTCGATCCCGTGATTCGGATCATGAGACCCTGAGAGGGGGCTGAAAACCCCTGAAATCCATCCTGGTCCGGGGCAGGGCAGGGGCGTGGGCCCCAAAGGAACCCGTTTACAGGAGCGGGTATGCGCAAGGGTCATCCCGTATTTGGGCACCCATCCAAGACTTGAGAGCGGGTGCTTTTTCTGCAAGACTGCAGGGGCACCGGGCAGAGTGCGAAACAGAGCGGACAGATCATGGTAGCAGCGGTACAGGGGCAGGGTGCAACCATCCCGTTGAGCGGGGCGCTGAAACGGGATTCGGTCAAGAAGAACGTGGCCGCGATCCATGTCTCGGGCAAGCTGTCGCTGCTGCAGCGCAAGCTGTCCAATGTGTTGCTGCTGAACGCCTATGATTCCCTTGTCACCCTACCCAAGCACCGGATCGACGCGCGCACCCTGTGCCTGATGATCGGCTACAACTCGAACGACATGGATACGCTGAAACAGGCTCTGCGCGGGCTGGCAGAGACTGTTGCGGAATGGGACATGCTGGATGACAAGGGGCGACAGGAATGGGGTGTGTCGGCGCTTCTGTCCTATGCCAAGCTGAAGGGCGGTGTCTGCGAATATGCCTATTCGCCGGCTCTGGCGGAGAAGCTGCACGATCCCAAGGTCTTTGCGCTGATCAACCTGAACATCCAGAAACGGTTCACGAGCGGTCACGCGCTGGCACTTTATGAAAACTGCTATCGTTTCGTGCGCACCGGCAGCACCGGTTGGTGGCCGCTGGATCTGTTCCGGCGGCTGATGGGGGTGGATGACAGTGTCTATTACGAGACTTTCAAGCATCTGAACGCCAAGATCATCAAACCCGCCGTGGCCGAGGTGAACAAGACCTCGAACATCGTGCTGACGCCGCAATTCCGCAAGGAAGGTCGCGCGGTCACCGAAATCAGGTTCCTGATCAAGGAAAACCCGCAACTGGCCATGTTCGAGATCGACGACAGCGAAGGTGTGCGCACCAGCGAGATCTACAAGGCGCTGACGGGGCAGGGGGTGTCTGACCGTCTGGCGCGCCAGTGGATCGCCGAACATGGCGAGGATTACGTCAGCGAAAAGCTGCGCCTTGTGCGCGAGACCGAAGGGGTGGACAACCCGGCGCGCTATCTGAGTGCCGCGATCAGGGACGATTACCGCCCGCAAGAGGCGGCTGCCCCGTCGCCCGAGGCGCTTGAGGCTGCGGCCCGCCGTCGCGCCGCCGAAGAACAGAGCGCCCGTGCACAGGACGCGCGCGAAGCCGAAATCGGCCAGGCCCGGCGCGAAAGGGCGCGCAGGCTGGCCATCGTGCGCGGCGTTGCCGAGGCGCGCAACCCGACGCAGCGCGACAGCGACCGGCGGTTGTTCCTGTCGCAGCTGGAGGACGAGACCGGCCGCGAGGAATTCGCGCGGCTTGGCTGGGCCTCGGCGATCAATGCACAGGCGATCTTTGCCTTCTGGGAAGATCTGGTGCCCGGTATCTTCGATATGCCGGAATAAGGGCGCATTCCTGCCAAATCCTTTGGATAGGGCAGGGGGAACGCTTTGGAATTGTTGATTTCGCCCCGTACGGTACTGTTGTCCAGAGATTGAGCGGACGTATTGACGGAGACTTTGGCCCGAAATGAAACATGTTTACCCAGTTCTGTTGTGCGGTGGATCGGGAACACGGCTGTGGCCGCTGTCGCGCAAGAGCTATCCCAAGCAATTCGTGCCGCTGGTGGGGCGTCAGACCCTGTTTCAGGATACCGCCGCGCGGCTGACGGGGCAGGGGGAGGGGCTGGCGTTTCAGCGGCCTGTGGTGCTGACCAATGCCGATTTCCGCTTTATCGTGACTGAACAGCTGTCGGCGCTGAAGATCGACCCGATGGCGGTGCTGATCGAACCGGTGGGGCGCAATACGGCGCCCTCGGTTCTGGCGGCGGCGCTTTATCTGGACAAGG
The DNA here is from genome assembly GCA_041596235.1 of Paracoccaceae bacterium. Taxonomy (GTDB): domain Bacteria; phylum Pseudomonadota; class Alphaproteobacteria; order Rhodobacterales; family Rhodobacteraceae; genus Seohaeicola. The sequence goes on along the minus strand of JBFHIW010000023.1, from coordinate 29,756 downwards.
TTGACCCCGAGGCCCTGGTGCTGGTGGCGCCGGCCGATCATGTGCTGCCCGATACCGCCGCGTTCCATGCAGCTGTGGCCGAAGGGGCAAAGGCGGCGGAACAGGGTCGATTGGTGACCTTCGGCATCACGCCAAACCGGCCCGAGACCGGCTATGGCTATCTGCAACTGGCGGCAAAGCCCGATGGCAGCGGATCAGCCGTGCCGCTGGCGCATTTCGTGGAAAAGCCCGATCTGGAACGCGCCAGGCTGCTGCTGGGGAAGGGAGATTGCCTGTGGAATGCAGGCATCTTCCTGTTCAAGGCGCGCGACATGATCGCGGCTTTTGCCGCCCATGCGCCCGATCTGGTGGACCCTGCGCGCGCGGCGGTCGATCAGGCGCGGCCCGATTTGGGCCTGCTGCGGCTGGATCCCGGCGCATGGGGGCAATTGCGCGATATCAGTGTCGATCATGCGGTGATGGAGAAGGCCGATAACCTGTCGGTCGTGCCCTATGACGGGGTCTGGTCGGATCTGGGCGGCTGGGAATCGGTCTGGCGCGAGATGGGACCGGATGCCGATGGCGTGGCCCTTGGCGGCAATGCCACGGCGATTGATTGTGCCGACACGCTGCTGCGTTCCGAGGCGGATGGGCTGCAGATCGTGGGCATCGGTCTGAAGAATATCGTGGCGATCGCGATGCCCGATGCGGTGCTGGTGGCCGACATGAGCCGCGCGCAGGACGTGAAACGCGCGGTGGATGTGCTGCGCGCCAAGGGTGCGGCGCAGGCCGAGACGTTTCCGCGCGATCACCGGCCCTGGGGCTGGTTCGAAAGCCTTGCGCTTGGCGGTCGGTTTCAGGTCAAGCGGATCCTCGTGCATCCGGGGGCCGCGTTGAGCCTGCAAAGCCATGTGCACCGGTCCGAGCATTGGGTGGTGGTCGAGGGCACCGCGCGCGTGACCGTGGGCGACGAGGTGAAGCTGCTGACCGAAAACCAGTCGGTCTATGTGCCTGTGGGTTCGATTCACCGGCTGGAAAACCCCGGCAAGCTGCCGATGATGATGATCGAAGTGCAGACCGGCGCCTATGTCGGCGAGGATGACATCATCCGCTACGAGGATGTCTATGGCCGTCAGGCCGGGGCTTGAGTTTAACATAATGTTGATTATCGGCTTTACCGGATGACAGGACAGCAGGCCACAGGCGCGGGGCATATGCCCTACCGCCCCGAGATCGACGGGCTGCGTTCCATCGCGGTCCTGTCGGTCGTACTCTATCATTTCGGGGTGCCGGGGCTGGGCGGCGGCTTTGTCGGTGTCGACATCTTCCTTGTCATTTCGGGCTACCTGATCGGCGGCATCCTCTGGGGGGAACATGCGCGTACTGGCCGCGTGTCGCTGATCAGGTTCTATATCCGCCGGTTCCGGCGTCTGGCACCGGCCTTTTTCGCGATGGCGGCGGCGGTCGCACTGGTGGGCTGGTTCGTGTTGCTGCCTGCGGAATACCGCGAATTCTCGAAATCGCTGATTGCGGCCACGGTCTATCTGGCCAATGTGCAATTCTGGCGGCAGGCGGGGTATTTCGATACGGGCGCAGATGAGAAGGTGCTGCTGCACACCTGGTCGCTGTCGGTCGAGGAACAGTTCTATGTGGTGCTGCCGCTGCTGATCCTGCTGCTGCGCCGCCATGCCGGGGCCTTGCATCTGGTGCTGTGGGCGGCCTTTGCGCTATCGCTGGCGGCCAGTCTGGCCCTGAGCACAAGGATGCCCGAGGCGGCGTTCTACCTGTTCCATTTCCGCGCCTGGGAGTTGCTGGCGGGCGTGTTGCTGGCGATCGCGCATTTTCAGGGGCGGCGCTTGCCCGACGAAGTGCAGGGGGTCGCATCGGCCCTCGGGGTTGTGCTGTTGGCGGGATCGGTCGCGCTGATCCAGCCGGGGCCAGGCTTTCCGGGGGTGCAGGCCGTCTTTCCGGTGCTGGGCACCGTGCTGATTCTGGCCGGTGCCGGTCAGGTCAATGCCGTCAACCATGTGCTGGCGCTGCGGGGGCCGGTGTTCGTGGGGCTGATCTCATACTCGCTTTACCTGTGGCACTGGCCTGTGTTCAGCCTGTCGACCACCTGGCGCGGGGCCTATGCCGGGCCGCTGGAGGTGGTGGCGTGGATCGCGCTGTCGATGGTGCTGGCCGTGCTCAGCTGGCGCTTTGTGGAGCAGCCGTTCCGCCGTGGATATTTGAAGCAAGAAGAAGCAGCACCGCAGGTGTTCGGCGGCGTGGCGCTGGCCTCGGCTCTGGCACTGGGGTTTGCGGGGCTGGTGTTCGTCAGGGACGGGGTGCCGCAGCGCTTTGATGTCGCGGCGCGCGGCCATATCGCGGCCACAGCCGATTTCCTGCAGGACTGGAGCCGCTGCGCCCTTGAACCCGCGGGCCCGCTGCAAGGGGTCGAGGTCTGCCGCATCGGTCCGGATGGTCCGCCGCGCGTGCTGGTCTGGGGCGACAGTCATCTGCGCGCGATGATGGACGGGATCGGTCTGGCCGCGCAGGAGGTCGATGTGCCGGGGATCCTGATCTGGACCGCCGGTTGCCCGCCCCTGTTCGGCGTGACCAAGGAGGAAAGCGCATCGACCGCTGCCGACAACCGTGCCTGCCCCGAGATCAACGCGAGGATCGAGGCGGCGCTGCCCAGCCTGAACAGCGTGGAGCGGGTGCTGATCGTGGCGCGCTGGAGCTATTACGCCGAAGGACAGGGTCACGGGCTGGACGCGCAGAACCGCATCAGCCTGTCGCCTGCCCCCGGCACCGGGCTGGAGGGCGCGCCCGATCTGATGGCGGCGGCACTGACGCGCACGGTGGCGGAATTGTCGGCGCTGGGGCCTGTGCATGTGCTGCGTCAGGTGCCCGAAATGCCCGCCTATACAGCCGCCCGCGCCGCGCGCGCGCTGGCCTATGGCCGGGACGAGACGATTGCCCCGGCCCTGCGCGTGCCGCGCGATGCGGCCGAGGCGCGGGGCGCGCGCGCCGATGCGATGCTGCGCGATCTGGCCGAAGAGGGTGCGATCATCCTGATCGACCCCTGGCCGCGTCTCTGCGATGCGGAGGCCTGCGGTGTGATGCCCGCGGGTGCGCCGGTCTATTTCGATACAAACCACCTGACCAATGGGGGGGCGCTGCTGCTGCGTGACCTGTTGCTGCCGGCACTGGCGGGGGCGAAGGGATGACCGAGCTTTCGGCGCGCATCTGGGATGTGATCGTGATCGGCACCGGGATGGGTGGCGGCACCGCAGGCCGCGCCCTGGCCGAGGCGGGATTGTCGGTGCTGTTCGTCGAAAAGGGCCCGGCCGGGTACCGGGCCGAGGAAACGCCGCTGAACCCGGGGATGGCCGATCCGGTGGCGCGGCAATTGCGCGGCTTCTGGCCCGGCGCGGTGGCGGCGACCGTCAACGGTGTGGAAAGCCGGTTCTTCGCTCCGCTGGGCAGCGGTGTCGGGGGGTCATCCGTCTTTTACGCCGCCACGCTGGAGCGGCCCGAGCCGCATGATCTGGACGAGGTTGCGGACAAGCCACATCCCACGGGGGGCTGGCCCGTCAGCCATGCCACCATGGCCCCCTGGCTGGCAAAGGCCGAGGCGATGTATGCCGTCAGCGGAGAGCCTGACCCCTTGACAGGCGCGGGCACCGACAGCCTGCGCCCTGCCCCGCCGCTGGATCCCGGCGAGGCGGCGATGATGGACCGGATGCGCGCATCGGGCCTGCATCCCTACCGCCTGCATGCGGCGCTGCGCCATGTCGATGGGTGCCGCGATTGTCTGGGGTTCAAATGCCCCCTGCCCTGCAAGATGGATGGCCGGTCGGCCGGGGTGGAACCGGCGCTGGCCACGGGGCGCGCGGCGCTGCTGGATTGCTGCGAGGTGACGCGCATTCATGGAAATGCGGGCGCTGTCAGCCATCTGGAGGCGCTGCATCGCGGCCAGCCCGTGACCCTGCGGGCGCGCGCCTATGTGCTGGCGGGCGGCGCGCTGGCCTCGCCACGGTTGCTGCTGGCCTCGGCCAATGCAGACTGGCCCGAGGGCTGCGCCAATGCCAGCGGGCAGGTCGGGCGCAACCTGATGTTTCACCTCAACGAGATGCTGGCGATCTGGCCCGCGCGCGGGGGGCCGGCCTTTGCCGGGCCGACCAAGGCGATCGGGTTTCGCGACCTCTACCATGCAGAGGGCGCGCGTTTCGGCATGGTGCAGGCCATGGGGATCGCCGCGCGCGAGGGCGAGATCCTGCATTACCTGCGGATGATGCTGGCGCGGTCCGCCCTGCTGCGGCGGGTGCCGGGGCTGGGGCAGTTGGCGCGGCTACCGGCGGCGCTGGCTGCGCGCCTGCTGGGTGAGGCGCAGATCTTTGTCGGCTTGCTGGAGGATCTGCCCTATCCCGAGAACCGGGTGACATGGGCGCCCGGCGATGGCGATACGATCCGGCTGGACTATCGTTTCCGCCCCGAGGTGCTGGCCCGGCGCAAGCGGTTCCGCCGCCTGATCGGGCGGGCGCTGCGTGGGCAACGGCATCTGTTCCTGACGCGCTGGCCCGAGCTGAACTTTGGCCACCCCTGCGGCACGCTGCGCTTTGGCGCGGATCCGGCGACCAGCGTGCTGGATGCGGATTGCCGGGCGCATGGGATCGCCAATCTCTATGTGGCGGATGGATCCTTCATGCCGACCTCGATGGGGGTGAACCCCAGTCTGACGATTGCCGCGAACGCGCTGCGCGTGGCCGACGGGATCGTGACGCGGATGCAAGGGGGTGCGCATGGGTGACGCGGTGATGCATGCGCGCCTGCGCGAGGGTGTGGCGGTGGTGACCGGGGCCGGTGCCGGGCTGGGCCGTGCGCTGGCGCTGGAACTGGCCGCGCAGGGCGTTCAGGTGGCGGCAATCGGGCGCGATCCCGTGGCGCTTGAGGCGCTGGCGGCTGAGGGGGGCGGGCGCATTCATCCGGTTGTGGCGGATGTGGCCGATGGCGGTCAGGTGCGCGCGGCCTTTGCGCGGATCGCGGCCAGTTTGGGGGCGGTGACGCTGCTGATCAACAATGCCGCCGTCTATCCGCGCCGCGATCTGCTGGAGGATGGGGCGGAGGGGATCATGGCCACGGTGGCGGTGAACTTGGGCGGCGTGACCCATTGCAGCCTTGCCGCGCTGGAGGGGATGGTCGCGACCGGGTTCGGGCGGATCGTGAATGTCTCGAGCTTTGCGGATGTGGCGCCCTTGCCGGCCAGTGCGGGCTATGCCGTGTCCAAGGGCGCGGTGCGGGTGCTGACGCGCGCCATGGTGGCCGATCTGGGGGATCGTTTTCCGGGGATCGTGATCGGCGACTGGATGCCGGGGATGCTGGCAACGCGGATGGGTCTGGCGGAGGGGCTGGATCCGGCGCAGGCGGCACGTTGGGGTGTGCGGCTGGCGCTGTGGCATGACCGCAGCCTGAATGGCGCGGTGTTCGAGATGGATCGCGAGATCCTGCCGCCGCGCAGCCTGAAGCGGCGGATGCTGGAGCGGCTGACTGGCCGCAGGACGGTGGCGCGGCGTCTTTGACAGGCGCGCCGGGGCCGCGTGTATGTGCGGATCCGGTCCTGGTGGGGTGAACGGGGCGAATGGCCCCGCGACGCAACCATGAAGAGCAGGACAGGTGATGGATCGTGTGCCCCTATCGCAGTTGGACGGCCCCGCCGCGGGATGCGCCGTTGTCATGGCCCATCCCGATGACGAGGTGCTCTGGGCCAGTTCGGTTCTGGCGCAGGCGGGCAAGGTGATCCTGTGTTTCGGCGATGCGCCGGGCAAACCCCTGTTTTCCAGCGGGCGGCGGCGCGCGGTGGCGGATCTGCCCTTGCCGGGGCTTGAGGCCTTGCAGATCGAGGAAGCGGCCGTCGCGGGCACGGCCCTCTGGCCGCAACCCGAGGAAGTGGCCGAGGGGCTTGCGCCGCGCCGCCTGCCTCTGGGACTGGAGGCGCCGCTGCGGCGCGCTTACCGGCAGAATTTCGACCGGCTCTGCGCGGCGCTGCAGGATCGGCTGGCCGGTGTGGCCGAGGTGGTCACGCATAACCCTTGGGGTGAATACGGGCATGAGGATCATGTGCAGGTGTTCCGTGCCGTGCAGGCGGTGCAGCCCGGTCTGGGCTTTCGGCTGTGGGTGTCCGGCTATGTCGGTGAACGCGCGGTTGGGCTGATGCAGCGCCATCTTGACGGGTTGGGCGCGCCATCGCGCCCGCGCCCGACCGACCCCGCGCTGGCGGATCGGTTGCGGCATATCTACATGCAGAATGTCTGCTGGAGCTGGCCGGATGACTATGTCTGGCCCGAAACCGAGTGGTTCTATCCGGTGCTGGCGGATGACGCTGTTATCGCTGATCGCGCGGCACAGGGCGGCCAGCCCGTGCGCCCGGTGCGGATCAACATGATCCAGACCGGCTGGATCCCCGAGACCGGCGGACGGCACATGGTCAAATGCGTGGTGCGCAGCCTCAAGACCCGCGCGGTGACGCGGTTTCCCCAGCTTGGCGCACGGCTTGAGCAACTGGACTATGCCCGGTCGCTGCGCCGCGCGCGGCGCTGAGGGCCTGCGTCACTTTTCCCCGGCGCGCTTGTATTCGTAGCGGTAGCTGGCGGCATAGCTGTAGCCCGCGCCGGCCTTGGCGCGTTTCGGATCGAAGCCGTTCAGCACCGCGCCTGCCACGTTGACGCCGGCGGCGCGCAACTGCCGGTTCATCGCGTCGATCTCGCGGATCGGGGTCTGATCGAAACGGGCAACCGCGATGGTCGCGCCCAGGCTGCGGCCCACGATCACCGGATCGGTCACGGCCAGTGCGGGCGGCGTGTCGAAGATCAGCAGATCGAAACGGCTGTTCAACTGGGCCACAAGATCCTGGAAGCTGGAGCGCATCAGCAGTTCCGACGGGTTCGGCGGATATTGCCCGGTGGTGATCACCGACAGGTTGGCAATCGGGCCGGGGCACAGGACCTTGTCCAGCTTGGCCTCGCCCGACAGGTATTCGGCAAGGCCCAGCTGTTCCTTGGGGATGTCGAAATAGCGCCGCAGATAACCGCGCCGGATATCGGCATCCACAAGGCAGACGCGCTGCCCGGCCTGCGCCGCGACCACGGCAAGGTTCACGGCGGTAAAGCTTTTGCCCACCCCCGGCGCCGGGCTGGTCAGGGCCACGGAATTGGTGCGCGCGTCCATCATCGCGAAATGCAGGCTGGTGCGCAGGGATCTGAAGCCTTCGACCGCCAGATCGCCCGGATCGCTGAGCGCAAGGATCGGGATCGCGCCCTTGCGCTTGTGCGCATTCTCGGCCTGCGGGGCTACGTTGATCGTGGCGAAGACCAGAAGCCCCAGCGCGTCGATCTGTTCGGCGCTTTGCACGCCGCGCCGCATCCACTGGCGCAGAAACACGAAACCGATCCCCAGGAAACCGCCCAACAGCAGGTTCATGGCGATGATCTGCATCTTGCGCGGTTCGATCGGGTTGGGTGCGGTGCGTGCGGTATCGACGATGCGCACATTGCCGATGGTGCTGGCCTTGAGCACGTTGAGTTCCTGCGCGCGGTTCAGAAGCTGGCCATAGACCTCGCGCGCCAGTTCCAGATCGCGGGTCAGGTTGAAGATCTCGCGCTGGGTCTCGGGCAGGTCCGTGGCCTCTTCGCGCAGGATCGCCAGCCGTTCCTCCAGCCGCGCCCGCGCGTTCAGCAGCTGCTGATAGGCCGGGTGATTGGTGGTGTAGCGCTGCGACAGCTCGTCTTCCTGAAGGGTCAGCGTATCCAGCTCCGTCTCGATCGTGCTGATCTGCGTCAGAAGGCTTTGCGCCTCGAAGCCGAGGTCGATGGCCTGCTGCTGCTGGCGATAGGCGTTCAGGCTGCTTTCGGCCTCGCGCACCGCGGCTTCGGCCGTCGGCAGCTGGCTTTCGATGAATTCAAGGCTGCTGGCCGCTTCGGCGGAAGAACGCGACACGTTCTGGCGCAGATAGGCCTGCGTGATCGCATGCAGCGTGCGCTGGGTCTCGTCCGGGTCGCCGCCGATCAGGCCCAGTTCAAGGATGCTTGACTGCATGCCGCGTTCGTTCACGAACATGCGTGACCGCAGATCCATGATGGCGGCACCTTCGTTGATCTGCACCATGAAGAATTCGCGCCCGCGTTCGCCGCGCAATTCGGCCACGCGCAGGCCAAAGCCCAGCCTTTCGTCAATGATCGGCTGATCCAGCTGACCGTTGATGATGCGCCCGTCGGGCAGGGCCACGGTAAAGGCGCTGGCATCCTCATCGGTGATGGTCAGGATCATCGGCTGGCCGATCCAGTAGGGCGGCACTTCCAGCAGGCCAAGGCGGATATGTTCGCCACCGCTGGCGAAGGGGCGCAGCGTCTCGAACCGCGGCAGCGGGATGCCCATCTGGTTCAGGGCAGGCCCGAGCACCGGCATCCGGCGCGGTCCGGCGATCCAGTCCAGATGCGTGTCGGCCACGGCTTGGCCCAGCACAAGGCGTGAATGCAGGATCTCGATCTCGGTCACGCTGCGCGGGTTGCCGCCCGCCAGATCGCGGATCGGCGAGGGCAGCGTCATGGTGGCGCTGTTTTCCTCCAGTTGCAGCAGCGCGTCGGCCTGATAGGTCGGCGCCGTGCTGAGGGCGATCAGCACCCCGATCCCGGTAAAGACAATGGTGAACAGCGCGATCCACAGCTTGCCGCCCCAGATCGTGTGCACGATCTGGCCAAGGCCATCATTGCCCAAGTCGGCCGCATCTGCGGGACTGTCATTCGTCAGAACCGGGGTGGTCATGGTCTACTCCCTCGGCGCAAGTCGGGCGGCCCAGGCCTGGGCTGCCTCGGACAAGGCCGCAAATGTCTTTTCGTGGAATTCGACAGAGCGCAGGTAAGGATCCGCGATGCCGGTGTTGCTGGTCCATTTGTCGTAGAGCATCACCCGACCGGCGAGGTGCTGCGCGAGGCGCGCGATCTCGCGCCTGTGGCCGGGCTCCATTACCAGGATCAGGTCATGGGCGGTGCCAAGAGCAGGCGTGAACTGTCGCGCTTCATGTCCATGCAGCGACAGCCCGTGGGCTGCCGCGACCTGGGATGCTGTCTTGTCGGCAGGCTTGCCCACAAGGGCCTGAATGCCGGCCGATGACACGTCAAGCTCGGGCATGGCCTGGCGCAGCAGCCGTTCGCCCACTGGCGAACGGCAGATGTTGCCAACACAGACCACGAGTACCGAGTTGAACATGCGCCATTTACTCGGTGGCCAGGGTATCCAGCCCACCCGCGACCGTGATTGTCGGCAGGATCGCACTGATCGTGTCGTTCCAGCGGCCCAGCGGCGAGCGGGTGACGAACACGACATCATTCGGCGCCAGCAGGAACTTGGTGCCCAGCACGAAGCCCGTGGGGCTGCTGGTGTCCAGCTGATAGACGTTGATGGCGTTGCCGTGGTTGCGGAACACGAAGACCCCGCGTGCATCCGCACGCACTTCGGCCAGACCGCCCGTACGTGTCACCGCCTGCGTCAGGGAGATGTCATCCTCGGACAGGTCCACGGCGGATTGGGTGCCGACCTGACCCAGCACGAAGGCATCCATCGGGCGCCGGCGCGGCACCGAGATGGTATCGCCGTCGATCAGGATCGGGTTGTTGGTCAGGCGTCCGCCACGCAGGAAGGTGTCGAAGTTGATGTTGTAGGTCTTGCCACGACGCTGCAGCGTCACGCGGGCACCGTCGGCATCCGGGCTCAGGCCACCGGCGGCGTTCACCGCTTCCAGCAGCGTCAGGGGCACGGTCGTCAGGGGCTGACGGTTCGGCGTGTCCACCTCGCCGGTCACCACGATCGCCTGCGAGTTGAAGGCGGCGACGCGCACTTCCAGCTGGGGATCGGGGATGAATTCGGCCAGACGGGTCTGCAATTCTTCGCGGATCTGTTCAGGCGCGCGGCCCGAAGCCTGCACCTGACCCACGAAGGGATAGAAGAAGGTGCCATCGGCCTGCACGCGGAAGCCGGATTCAGCGGCGCTGCGCATCGGCCCTGCGGGCAGCGTCAGTTCCGGGTGATCGAACACATCGATGCTGAGGATGTCGCCCACGCCGATCTGGTAGTTCCAGACCTGTGTATCGGGGACATTCTGCGATCCGGGTACGCGGCGCGGTTGCGAGAAGCTGGCAGCATTGTTCGCATCAAGGCGCGTCACGATCACGTTGTCGGGCAGGTCAGCCTGCTTGGCTTCGTCAATCGGAAATTCGGTAAATCCTTGCGAACACGCCGCAAGAAAAGCAGTCATCATCAAAGAACTAAGCAATTTTCGCATGGTTTTCTCCACATCCCAGGTTGCCATGCCTGACACCGCCGCCAGACTTATTTATCGAGGCTTTTTGCCCAGGCTGCGCCGATAAAAATAACCAGAAGATGAACCACACAAAAAAGCCGCTAATGGCGGCCTGCTGACCTGGTAAGCCAATTCTTGCCGAGAACTTTAATCGTCTACGGAGGAGATAGTAAACACCCCTTGGGTGTGATTTGGGGGGTAAATCGGGAAGATATGGCCCTTTCACCTGCGACATGGCGCAAGATCGGGTTTTTTGACCCCTTCAACCGGTTTGCGCAGGTCAGCTGCCGGAGTGTCGCCGCTGCATCAGGGCCCTGACAAGATGGCCGGGCAGGATGCCCATGCATTGCAGATAGCGCATCAGCATCCGGCGCGGCTGACCCAGCAGGCGCCAGAGCCATTCCAGCGCCAGCCGACGCACCCAGAGCGGTGCGCGCACCTGTGTTCCCGACAGGAAATCCAGCCCCGCCCCGATCGAGGCAAAGCCGACCTCCGGCGCGACGACGCGGCCGCGCGCGGCAAAGCGTTCCTGTTTCGGCGCACCAAGGGCGATGAAGCAAAGCCGCGCGCCGCTGTCCCCGACCTGTCGCAGAATGGCATCCGCGCCCGGTCCCTCGGGGTCGAAACCGAAGGGGGGCGCGATCCTGCAGGCGATCTCCAGCCCCGGCGCCGCCTTTTTCAGGGCTTGCGCCGCCTGTCGCAGGCTTTCGTCGGTGCTGCCCACCAGCGCCACGGGATGCCCGGCCTGCGCCGCCATCCGGGCCAGCGGGACGACAAGGTCGGACCCCGGCATCAGATCGACCGGCTGCCTGGCCAGGCGCGACAACCAGACGATGGGATTGCCATCGGCCACGACAAGATCCTGCGTCTGATAGGCGGCGCGAAAGGTGGGATCGGCGGCCAGCTTGACCAGATGATCAAGGTTCAGCGTGGCAAGGGCAAACCCCTGCCCCGTGGCCAGTCGCGTGGCCACTTCCGCCTCGAGCTGGGCGCGTGTGGCGATATTCACGGCGATGTCTCCGCCGCCCGTTCTGAATTTCATTCACGAAGCCCCTTGCGGCGGTCTGGTCAAGACTGCTGTCCCATGCCACTATTCCCAAAAAGCGATTTAACTAAGACAAAGTGTTGACATTTTCGACGGTCATATCACCCGGACAATCAACCGGAGCGGGATAATCCCCCTCTTGATTGACAAAAAACAAGGGTAGGATCAAGGCAGGATGCGGCAGCAGGCTCGTCAGGCAAGGAGGCATGCGGAATGAGCGGGGTTACCCTGATCGGCTGCGGCTTCGTGGCCGATCTCTATATGCGCTCGCTGGCCAGCTTTCCGCAGGTTCAGGTGCTGGGCGCGCATGACCGCGATCCGGCGCGGATGGCGGCCTTTTGCGCGCATTGGAAGATCCGCGAATTGCCGACGCTGCAAACCCTGTTCGATGCCATGCCCGCCGATGGGGTGATCCTGAACCTGACCAATCCCGGCCAGCATCACGCGATCAATCGCGCCTGTCTTGAGGCGGGGTTTCACGTCTGGTCGGAAAAGCCGCTGGCCGTCACGATGGATCAGGCGCGCGATCTGCATGATCTGGCGCTGGCGCGCGGGCTGCAACTGGCCTCGGCCCCCTGTTCGGTGCTGGGCGAGGCGGCGCAGACCCTTTCCCATGCCGTGCGCAGCGGCGTCGCCGGTGCCCCGCGCCTTGTCTATGCCGAACTGGATGACGGGTTCATCCCGCAGGCCCCGCTTGAGGCATGGATCAGCGAAAGCGGCGCGCCCTGGCCCTATGTCGATGAATTCCGCGTGGGCTGCACGCTGGAACATGCGGGCTATTACCTCAGCTGGCTGATTGCGATGTTCGGCCCGGTGCGCACCGTGGTGGCGGCCTCGGCCGGGGTGATCCCGGACAAGCGCGGCGTGACCGATGCTGCACCCGATGTGTCGGTGGCGACGCTCTTCTTCCATTCCGGCATGGTGGCGCGGTTGACCTGTTCCATCGTGGCCCCGCATGATCACCGTATCCGGGTGGTGGGCGATGATGGCGTGCTTGAGATGGCAAAGGCCTGGGACAATGCCGCACCGCTGAAATATCGACGCCGGATGCGGATCCGGCGGCGTTTGCTGGAACATCCCTTGGGCCGCCGGATCAAGCTGAAGGGGCCGACCCATCCGATGCTGGGGCGGCGGGGGGCCGCCTCGATGAATTTCGCGCTTGGCCCGGTCGAGATGCTGGAGGCGATTGCCCAGGGCCGCCCCTGCCGTCTTGGCGGGGATTACGCGCTGCACCTGAACGAGGTGACGCTGGCGATCCAGAACGCGGGCGAGACGACAGGCGCGCAAACGATGCAGACGACCTGCACCATACCGGAGCCGATGCCATGGGCGCGCTGACGCTGGCGATCACCGGCGCGGGCGGCTATCTGGGCCGCGCGGTTGTGGCGCGGGCGCGGGCGCAGGGTCATGCGGTGCGCGCCTTTGTGCGCGATGCGGCGCAGACCCCGGCGGAATGGGCGCAGGATGGCGGGATCACGGTGCAGGCCGTGGCGCTTGACGGGATGACCCCCGCCGATCTGGCGGGCGTCGATGCGGTGCTGCACCTTGCCGCCGCGATGACCGGCGACGATGCCGCGCAAGAGGCGGGCACGCTGGCCCCGATGCGCGCGCTGCTGGCCGCGATGGCGGGCTGCGCTCCGGTGCCACGGCTGGTGCTGGCCAGTTCGATCTCTGTCTATGGGGGCATGCAGCCGGGCGATCATGTGACCACATCGACGCCGCTGGAACCCGTGCCGCAGGCGCGCGACGCCTATACCCGTGCCAAGCTGGGGCAGGAAAGCCTTGCGCGCGCGCATGCCACGGCAACCGGGGGCGATCTTGCGATCCTCAGGATCGGGGCGATCTGGGGGCCGGGGCGGCTGTGGAACGGGCATCTCGGGCTGGCCAAGGGACCTTTGCTGATCCGCATGGGATCGGGCGGGCAGATCCCGCTGGCCCATGTCACGCGCGCGGCGGATGCCGTGGTGCATGCGGCGCAAGTGCGCGGCGTGCAGGTGGCCAATCTGCTGGATGCCGATCTGCCGGACCGGGCGCGCTATGTCGCGGCTTTGCGCCGGGGTGGCTGGCCGCGCATGGTGCTGCCGCTGGCTTGGCCGGTGATGCGGGCGCTGTCGGTGCTGGGTGCCTTGCCGGGCGCGCCGGGGCTGTTGCGTGCGCCGGTGCAGGCGGCGCGGATCATGCCGCTCAGCTATGCGACGGGCGCGGACTGGCTGGGCCATCTGCCGACCCCGCCCTTCGAGAATGCGATGATGGCGGCGCTGGCTGCTGAAAGGGGCCGCCGATGACGCAGCATCTGCAAGGCCGCGTGGCCTATCTGACCGGCGAATATCCCCGCGCGACCGATACCTTCATCCAGCGCGAGGTGGCGGCGCTGCGCGCGCATGGCCTGACGGTGGAAACCTGTTCGATCCGCCGTACCGGGGTGGAACATCACGTGGGCGACGAACAGCGCACCGAGGCCGCGCGCACCTTTCACGTGCTGGAAGAGACGGGCAAACCGCTGGCCAGCCTGAAGGCGCATCTGGCCGCGTTGCGCGCGCCGGGTCGCTATCTGCAGGGCCTGCGTCTGGCGTGGAAAACCGCGCCCGGCGGGATCAAGGGGCACATCTACAACCTGATCTATTTCGCCGAGGCCGCGGTTCTGGCCGATCACATGCGCCGTCGCGGCGTGGTGCATCTGCACAATCATATCGCCAAATCCTCCTGCACGGTGGCGATGCTGGCCAGTGCGGTCAGCGGCATCCCCTACAGTTTCACGCTGCACGGGCCGGATATCTTTTTTGAACCCTATCACTGGCGGCTGGACGAAAAGATCGCGCGCGCGTCTTTCGTGGCCTGCATCAGCCATTTCTGCCGCTCGCAGGCGATGATCTTTTCTGCGCCTGCCCATTGGGACCGGCTGCATATCGTGCATTGCGGGGTCGATCCTTCGCTCTATGACACCCCGCGCGCGGCGCAGGGCAAACGCCTGCTGTTCGTGGGGCGGCTGGCGGCGGTCAAGGGTGTGCCGGTGCTGTTCCGCGCGCTGCAGGATCTGGCGCCGGATCACCCCGATCTGCACCTGACCCTGATCGGCGACGGGCCGGAACGCCGCGCGCTGGAGGATCAGGCCCGCGCCATGGGCCTGTCCGGGATGGTGGACTTCGTGGGCTACAAGGGTCAGGCCGAGGTGGCGCAGGCGCTGCGCGCGACGGATATGCTTGTGCTGCCCAGCTTTGCCGAGGGTCTGCCCGTGGTGTTGATGGAGGCGCTGGCCGCGCGCGTGCCGGTGCTGACGACCCGGATCGCCGGTGTGGGCGAGCTGGTCGAGGATGGGATCAGCGGGCGGCTTGTGGCCCCCGGTGATCCGGTGGCCCTTGGCGATGCCCTGCGCGCGCTGCTTGACGCGACACCCGAGGACCGGGCCGCGATGGGCGCGGCGGGCCGCGCCCGCGTGGTGGCCGAATTCGACAGCGTGACCGAGGCGGGCAAGCTGGCCGCCCTGATCGCCGCTTCGGCAGGGGGTGCGGCATGAGCGCGTCCATCGCCGCCGTGGTCATCGGCCGCAACGAGGGGGAGCGGCTGAAACGCTCGCTGACCTCCGTGCAGGCGCAGGTGGCGCGCATCGTCTATGTGGACAGCGGATCCACCGATGACAGCGTGGCCTTTGCCCGCTCCATCGGGGTCGAGGTGGTCGAGCTGGACCGCAGCGCACCCTTTACCGCCGCGCGCGGTCGCAATGCGGGGGCCATGGCCCTGCGCGACAGTGGCGACATGCCCGACTATATCCAGTTCATCGATGGCGATTGCCTGCTGGTCTCGGGCTGGATCGCCGCCGGTCTTGCGCATCTTGAGGCCCGGCCCGATCTGGGGATCGTGACCGGCTGGCGGTCCGAGATCGAGAGGGATCGCAGCGTCTATAACGCGATCTGCGATTTCGAATGGCATCGTCCCGCCGGGCCGATCGCGGCCTGTGGTGGTGACATGATGGTGCGCGCGCCCGCGTTTTTCGCGCTGGACGGGTTCAATCCGCAGGTCATCGCCGCCGAGGATGATGAATTCTGCGTGCGGATGCGCAAATCCGGTCTGGGGATCGAACGCCTGCCGCTGTCCATGACCCGCCACGATGCCGCGATGACTCGCCTGTCGGAATGGTGGCGCCGCGCGGTGCGCAGCGGGCATGGGTTCGCGCAGGTGGGCGATCTGCATCCCGATCATTTCCGCGCCGAGCGGCGGCGCGTCTGGCTTTACGGTCTGGCGCTGCCGCTGGTGGCGCTTGCCGGGCTGTTCATCGCCTTGTCCGGCGCTGTGCTGACCGGACTTCTGGTGATGATCGCGGTCATGACCGGATACGAATTGTCCTGGCTGCGCACCATGCAGGGGTTGATCCGCGCCGGTCTGCCCACGCGCGAGGCGATGCATCACGCGCTTTACCTGTCGCTGTCGAAATTCCCGAACCTGATCGGCATGCTGACCTATCTCTGGCGGCGCTGGCAGCGGCGCGACATGAACATCATCGAATACAAGTGACCCGAAGGAAAACTGCCTCATGACTGCAAGCACTCAGACCCGCGTCGGTATCATCGGGGCCGGCTATATCGCGACCTGGCACGCGGATGCGATCAAGGCCACCCCCGGCGCGCAGCTTGTGGCGGTCTGCGACCAGTCGAAGGGCGCGGCCGAGGATCTGGCCCGCGCCCATGGCGTGCAGGCCTTCGGATCGGTCGATGACATGATCGCCGCCGGTGTCTGCGACGCGGTGCATATCCTGACCCCGCCTTCGTCACACCGCGACCTGACGCTGCAGGCCCTGCGCGCCGGTCTGCATGTGCTGGTGGAAAAACCCGTGGCCCTGTCGGGCCATGAGGCCGAAGAGATGCGCGCGGCGGCGGCTGATGCGGGCCGCGTTCTGGCCGCCGGTCACAACTTTCTGGGTCTGCCATCGTATGAGCGGCTCAAGGCGATGATGCAGGCGGGCGAACTGGGCCGCGTGTCATCGGTGCAGATCAACTGGAGCCTGCCGCTGGCCCCGCTGCGGTCCGGCCCTTTCGGGCTGTGGCTGCTGCGCGAGCCGAAGAACCTGCTGCTGGAACTGGGACCGCATCTTTACGCCTTTGCGGTCGATCTGCTGGGCACGCCCGAGGTGCTGCATCTGGATCTGGGCCAGCCGGTCGAATTGTCGGGTGGCGGCACCCGGCATCAAAGCTGGCGGGTGCTGGCGCGGGTGGGCGATATCGACCTGAGCTTCAACATCGCGCTGGTCGAGGTGATGGATGACCGATCCGTCACCCTGCGCGGATCATCGGCCATCGCGCGGCTGGATTATGCCGCCGATACGCTGGTGGTCAGCCGCGACAATACCGCCGATCTGGTGCTGAACCCGTTGCTGCACCAGATGTCGCTGGCCGGTCAGAACCTGCGCGAGGGTGTGGTGAATGCCGCGCGGCAGCTGTCCTCATTGAACC
Organism: Paracoccaceae bacterium; assembly: GCA_041596235.1. Taxonomy (GTDB): domain Bacteria; phylum Pseudomonadota; class Alphaproteobacteria; order Rhodobacterales; family Rhodobacteraceae; genus Seohaeicola. The sequence continues at coordinate 12,952 of JBFHIW010000023.1, read as the reverse complement.
AGAAATCGCCCTACGGGATCAGTTTCCGCACCGCTGTGGGGGCGTTCTATGACGCGACCAACGGCAAGGGGACGCTGGATGCGCGGTTTGATTTCACATCGGCCACCGCCGTGATGCGCGCCATTGATGCAACGCTGGATCATATGCCCGCCCTGCCCGCCGCGCCTGCGCAACCGAAGGGCACGCCGAAACCCACCGTCATGGTGATCGGCGGCACCGGCTTCATCGGGCGCAATCTGACCCGGATGCTGGTGGCGCGCGGCCATGATGTGCGCGTCCTCAGCCGGGGGCGCACCGGGCCTTTCGACGATATCGCGGATCACGTGGAAACCGTGCCCGTATCCTTGCGCGACCTCGACGGGCTGACCGCTGCGATGCAGGGCATTGATGCCGTGTTCAATCTGGCCAAGTCGATGGACAAGACATGGGAGGCCGCGCTGGAAAACGACGTGGGCACCGCCCTGCGCGTGGCCGAGGCGGCGATGGCCGCAGGCGTCAAGCGCCTGATCTATACTGGTACCATCGCCTCCTACGACATGTCCGACCGGTTCAAGGTGATCACCGAGGATACCGGCTTTGGCGAGGATATGAGCGATCGCAACCTCTATGCCCGGTCCAAGGCGGAATGCGAGGCGCAACTGATGCAGATGCACCGCGAACGCGGTCTGCCGCTGGTCATCGCGCGGCCGGGGATCGTGGTGGGTCATGGCGGGCCTCTGCAGCACTGGGGCATCGGGCGCTGGCATGGCGCGGGCGCGGTACGGATCTGGGGTCATGGGCGCAATATCCTGCCCTTCGTGCTGGCCGATGATGTCTCGGACGGGTTGATCCGCATGATGGACAACCCCGATGCGGTGGGCCGCTCCTTCAACCTTGTGGGCGATCCGATGATGTCGGCGCGCGATTACTTCGACGCGATCCATCAGGCGCTGGGGGCGCGGATCACGGTCAAGCCGGGCAATCTGCATGCGATGTGGCTGGCGGATGGGGTGAAATACATCCTCAAGCGCCATGCGCTGGGGCGCAAGGGCGCGGTGCGGCCATCCTTGGCCGATTGGAAAAGCCGGGCGCATTTCTCGAAATTCGACAACAGCCGCACGAAAGCCGTGCTTGGTTGGGCGCCCGAGGCCGATCGCCGCGCGTTCGTGACCCGCGGTATCGTGCAGGCGAACCTGTTCGGGCTGTGATCCGCGACATCACAGCCACGGTACCTTGTCAGAATTATGATGAGCCTGCGCCGGAATTGGCGTAATTTTGCCCTGTTCGTGGTGTGTAACCGAATACAACGCTGGATCAGAACAGGCGATGTAGATGGGCAGGCTGGCCACAAGCCGGACAGGTAAGATGAAAGAGTACGTTTCCAGACGCCGCAACACGCCCCGTTTGGGCAAGGATGCGCGCGAGAAGATCCTGACACGGATCGTCGAGCAGGCGCCGCCCGATGCGCCGGCACCCGCTTTGCTGGCCGAAGGCAAGGGATTTCCCGTGCCGCGTCTTGTCGATAGCTGGAACGACATGGCGCATATCCCGGTCGATGAGAAACTGCTGGACCGCAATCTGGTCATCACGGCCAGCCGCCGCGATCCGGTGCATTCCACATTCGAGGTGTTGCGCACGCGGTTGATGATCACCCTCGCCGAAAAAGGGTGGTCGCGGGTGGCGGTCACCTCGCCCACCGACGGGTGCGGCAAGACCTTCACGGCGGTGAATCTGGCCATCGCCCTGTCACGCTATGACAGCTGCCGGACCGTTCTGATGGACATGGACATGCGCCGGCCCGGTGCCATGGCGCAGATGCTGGGCGCGCGGCCACCCGGCAGCATGGCCGAATTCCTGCGCGGCGCGCGCGCCATCGACAGCCATCTGATGCGGATGGGGCAGAACCTGCTGAAGATCGGCCCGAATCTGGCGGTCGGGCTGAACGACCGGGTTGAATCCTATGCCTCGGAAATCCTGAAACATCCCGAAACCGCGCAGGTTCTGGCGCGGATGATGGCCGAGATGAAGCCCGATATCGTGCTTTACGACATGCCTTCCGTGCTGGAACATGACGATGTGCTGGCCTTCCGCGAGCATTTCGACGGTGTGCTGATGGTCTCCGGCGGAGGTGTCACCACGGCCGAGCATCTGACGGAATCGATGCGCCTGATCGGCAGTACGTTTCCGCTTCTGGGGGTCGTGCTGAACCGCGGCGAATAACGCCTGCGGCTCGCCACCGCGGACAGCCGATCCGGTCACATTGTCAGGTCGGTCTTGGTCAGGTCAGGCGTCGCGCGTGGGGAACCCGCAGATCGGGGATCACCACGATCGGGCGGATGCCAAGGGTACGTTCGATCTGCGCGCTGGTCCGCAGATAGGGGCTCATCCATTCCAGACCCAGGGCAAGGCCAAGGGCCGTGATCACCGACAGGATGACGCCCGTAAGCACCAGTTCCCGCCGGCTGGTCGAAATCGGCACATCTGGCACAAGGGCCGTTTCCAGCACCTCGAACCGTTCGCTCTGATCGGTGTTTTCCAGCACCTGCGACATGGCCGCCTCGGCGCGGCGGCTGGTGACGGCGGTGAATTCGTCCTGCAAGCGGGCGCGGTTGCGCTCCAGCATGTTCAACTCGCGCTCGACTTCCGGGGCGGCGTCGATCAGGGCCTGCACCTCGGCCATCCGGTCTTCCAGCAGCAGCGCCTGCTGTTGCAGCAAGATGCCCTGACGGCGGGCTTCCTCGTCGCGCAGCCGGTCGCGCCCGGTTTCGAAGGCGATGATTTGCTGTTCAAGGGACAGTTGCGCCTCGCGCAGCAGGGCCAGCCGTTCGGTGCGCGCGCCTGCGGCCTCGGGCAGCGAACCGCTGCGGTCCGATTTCAGCCCGGCGATCTGTGCCTCGACCGTGGCGATCTCGTCGCGCACGCGGGCTTCTTCGGTCAGGAAGAAGGTCAGCGTATTGTCGGCGCGCGTTGTGGCGCGGTCGCGGCCTTCGCGCATGACCAGATCAAGCAGGTCATTGGCCAGTGCCGCAGCGATCACCGGATCGCCCAGCTTGACCACAAAGCGTATGCCCGTGGGCACGATATCCGTGCGCCAGCTTTGCGCGGGATCCACAAGACGCTGGATCGTGATCGAGTCGCGCAGCATGTCGACGCGCAACGCCTCGCTGAATCCGTCCTCGGGGCGCAGCAGGCCGTGGCGGTCTGCAAGCGCGATCATGGTTTCGCGTGACAGGAGTTTCTGTTCGATCAGGCGGATGCGGTTTTCGATCTGGCTGCTGGCGCCGCTTCCGGGGGTCATCGCGATCTGCGGCATCTCGATCTGGATCGAGGCGGCCGCCTCATAGACGCGGTCCTTGCTCAAGGCAAACCAGACCGAGGCAAGCGCCCCGAAGACAATGATCATGCTGACCAGAATGGCGCGCCGTCGGATCGCCCTCAGCGCATGTCCGACAGAATCGATCTGCGCCATTGCGCGTGTCCTTGATTGCGTATCCTGCGCAAGCTGCCAGTCACCCCATTGGGATGCCGCAGTCAGACTGGCAGGCGGAAGTTTGAACATGGGGCACAACTTTACCAAAAAAACGCACTCGTACTGCCCCAGAAGTGCCACAATTTGACTGGTTTGGAAAGGAAACCATGCCGAAACAATGCGTTTCGGTTTCACTTCTTCGCGACATGCCGATCAAGCCGGCAGAGTCACCGCCGCAACCAGAAGCCCCCCGCACCTGTCATCGGGCCCGGCAAGGCCGCAGCCCCTGCCATCGGCCGGAAAAAGAGCCGCCAGACCCGGCACCATCTGGCCGATCGGCGTGGCCGAAACGCTGGCCTGCGCGGCCCCTTCCGTCAGCGTCACCTGCAGCGCCTGAAAGCCGATGACCGCCCCGGTCAGGGGGAACTGCGCCTTGTAGGCCGCTTCCTTGATCCCGAAAATGCGTTTGGCGGCAAGGCCGCGCGCCGGGGCTGGCATGGCATCCAGCGCGGTGATCTCGTCCGGGGTCAGGACCAGTGGCCACAGGTCGGTATCCAGCGGCGCGGGATCCTCGATGTCGAGGCCCAGCCGTTGACCCGTCTCACGCGCTAGGGCCACGGCGCAAAGACCGGCGGCATGGCTGATGGAACCGGTCAGTCCCGCAGGCCAGATCGGGCTGCGATCGGGGGCGGCGGGCACCGCTTGCGGCATCAGGCCCAGCCGCTGCATCGCAAGACGCGCGGCGGCGCGGCCTGCGGTGAATTCGGCGCGGCGACCGGGCACAGCCCGCGCGATGGCGGGTTCCTCGACCGGCAGAAGCGGCGGATGATCCCCTGTCACCTGCAGAACGGCCACGGCCACATCGGCGTCAAACAGCGCTGCGATCCCGTCTTCGATCTGCCCGGTCATCCCGCCCGTGTCAGCCTTTCCGCCCTGAGTTGGCGGCGGCGGATCATCGCCTCGGTCCGGTAGGTCGCGCGATCATCTGCGGGATGGGCGACCTGCAGCGGTACCGATTGCGGCGCGGCCACTTGTGGGGCGGATGCCACCGGGGCTGCGGGCGCCGCTGATGCCGCTGATGCCGCAGGTGCCGCGACAACGGGCGCAGGTGGCGCGACAGGCGCCGGTGCCTCTGCCAACGTTCCGGCAGGCATGGGTTGACCCACCAGTTTCGCCGCAAGCGCCGACAGCACCGGGAAGCGGAAGATGTCGGTGATGCTCAGGCTGCGGATGCCAAGGTCGGCGCGGATCTCGCGATGCGCCTGCACGGCCAGCAGGGAATGCCCGCCAAGGTCAAAGAAATTGTCCCGCGCGCCGATGCCATGCACCCCCAGAATGCGCGACCAGATCGCGGCAATCGCCGCCTCGGCCGTGCCTTGGGTAAAGGCCTCGCCTGCGGTCTCGGCGGACGGGGCGGATGCCGGCGCATCTGCCTTGGGCGCTTCGGCGGCAATCGGGGCTGCAACCGGCGCGGCCACGGTGTCGGCTATGGCGTCAGCCACGGGGGCCGGGGCTTCGACAGGGGCCGCGACCGTCCGCACCTGCGGGGCAGGAAGCGCCTTGCGATCGACCTTGCGGTTGGGTGTCAGCGGAAACGCCTCAAGCGCCACGTAGGCCGTGGGCACCATGTAGTCGGGCAGCATCGCGGCCAGATGCGTCTTCATCGCGGCCTCGTCCACCTGACCGCTGGCGGTGTAATAGCCCACAAGGCGCACCAGACCCGGCACATCCTCGCGCGCCATCACCACGGCTTGGCGCACCCCGGCAAAACCATCCATCGCGGCTTCGATCTCGCCCAGTTCGATGCGGTAGCCGCGCAGCTTGATCTGGTGATCGGCCCGCCCCAGGAAATCCAGCCTGCCATCGGCGCGCCAGCGCACCAGATCGCCCGTCCGGTACATGCGCGCGCCCCATGGCACGGCGCGGTCCGGCGTCACGAAAGGATCGGGCAGGAACCGGTCCGCCGTCAGATCTTCGCGCTGCCAATAGCCGCGCGTCACGCCGTGACCGCCGATATAAAGCTCACCCGCCACACCGACGGGCACGGGCTTCTGATCCTCGTCCAGCACATAGACTTGAGTATTCGCAATCGGGCTGCCGATATTGATCACCCCCTGCCCCGGTACGGCAGTTTCCGTGGTGGACCAGATCGTCGTCTCGGTCGGTCCATACATGTTTTCCACGCGGGCTTGCGTCAGATCCGCGAATTCCGCCACCAGCGCCCCCGGCAGCGCCTCGCCGCCCAGCATCAGGTGACGCACCTTCGACAAGGCACCGCGCGCCTCGTCATTCATGGTGATCATGCGCGCCATGCTGGGGGTGCATTGCAGGTGGCTGACCCCGTGGCGCACGATCTGTGCCGCGATGGAATAATCATCCGACGCGGGTTCAAGCCCGGTATTGGCGCGGCGCAGCACCTCGGACAGGGGGGTCAGACCCTCCAGCACCTTGGCTACCGGAATGCCGTAATCGATCAGGCAGGCCACCTCGGTCACGCCGATGCGGCGCACCTGTTCGACCCGCTCCATCGCATCCTCGATGGTGCCGAACAGGCCGGATTCGTCGAAATAGCGCAGGAAGGCGAAATCAAGGATCGCTTCCAGTTCGTCTGCCTCCAGCGATCCAAGATCCAGCTGGAAGGCGTTGTTCACGCCCTGCGGCCGCTTGAAGGCCGGGAAGGCCCAGGCATATTGCTTGATCAGACCGGCAGCCGAGCGCAGGTAATCCTTCATCGGCTCGCGCGCGATTTCACGCACCGTGTCGCGATCCTGCCCAAGATAGGTGTGCAGCATCAGCGTGACCTTGAAGTCATCGGGATTGTGCCCCGCCTCGCGCAGCGCCTCGTGATAGATGTGGATCTTGCCTGCGACCTCGTCGATGGACTGGCCCAGAAGATGCGTCAGCACATTGGCCCCGATCTGTCCGGCCTCGCGCCATGTCTCGGGGTTGCCTGCCGTGGTCACCCAGATCGGCAGTTGCGTGGACACCGGGCGCGGTTGCGTCACCACACCATGCATGCCGCCCGCCGCCGTGGGATATTCCACCGCCTCGCCCGCCCAGAGTTTGCGCAGATCCGCAATCGCCTGCATCATCGCGGGCTTGTTGTGGGGGGGCGCGTTTTCCGGGCGCAGGACGAAATCATCGGGCTGCCAGCCGCTGGCGATGGCCAGACCGGCGCGCCCGTTGGTCAGGTTGTCGATCACCGCCCATTCCTCGGCGATCCGCGCCGGATGGTGCAGGGGGGCCACGCAACTGCCCGCGCGCACGCTGATGTTGCGCGTGACCGCCGCTACGGCGGCACCGGTGACCGAAGGGTTCGGATAGGGCCCGCCGAAGGCGTGGAAATGCCGCTCGGGCGTCCAGACTGCGCAGAAGCCGTGGGTATCGGCGAATTTCGCACCTTCCAGCAGCAGGGTGTATTTGTCGCGCCCGACCCCATCGTCATTGCCCCAGTAATAAAGGCTGAAGTCCATCCCGCGCCCTGTCACGTTGACCGGGCCATTGGACACCAGCGCGCGCGTCTCGTCGCTGCTGAGCACCAGCTTGAAGCCGCGCGCGAGGGTCCAGAACAGCTCCAGCACGGAAATGTCGAAGGACAGCGATGTGACCGCCAGCCATGTATCGCCGGGCTTGTGCGGAATGCGCGCATCCATGCCGATGCAGAAGTTCACCACGTTGCGATGTTCGACCATCACGCCCTTGGGCCGCCCGGTCGAACCCGAGGTATAGATCATATAGGCCATGTCGGCCCCGGTCGCGGCGCAATCGGGGCGCGTGGCGGGGGCATCACCGATCCGCGGATCGGTGTCGATCACCAGAACCTGCGCGGCATGCTTGGGCAGATCGGGGGCAAGACCCGCCTGCGTCACGATCACCGGGCAGGCCGAATCCTCGATATAAAGCGCGATGCGATCCGCCGGAAAAGCCGGGTCCAGCGGCACATAGGCGCCCCCCGCCTTGAGGATGCCAAGCGCACCCACCACCATATCGGGGCTACGCGCGCAGTTCAGGCCCACCAGCGTGCCCTGCCCCACGCCCATGCCCTGCAGCACATGGGCCGCGCGGTTGGCGGCAGCCTCCAGCTCGGCATAACTCAGCCGCGCGCCCTCGAACACCAGCGCGGGGGCATCGGGGGTGGCGTCAACCTGCGCCTCGATCATCTGGTGCAGACAGGCGATATCGGGCAGTTGTGCGGCGGTGTCGTTCCAGCCTTGGGTGACCAGCGCCAGTTCGGCATCGGGCATCACCGGCAGGCTGGCCAGCGGCACCGCGCGCATATCGTCGCGCACCAGCGTTGCCGTCACCACGGCCAGACGGCCCGCGATCAGATCCAGCGCCATCGGCGCAAGGCGGGCGGCATCCGCGATCAGCTGCGCGCGCCCGTCATGGAAGGCCAGCGTCAGCACCGTGCCGGGGATGCGCGCCAAGCCGTCTTCGGCCAGCCCCACGGCAGGCAGGGGCAATGCGCCGCAACCGGGGATGCGCCCCGGCAGATCGGCCATGAACCCGCCACTGGCCCGCGCACGGGCGTGATCGGCGGCGAAATCGTCGCAAGCCTGCCCCAGCGATGCGCCGCGCGCCACGCGCAGGGGGGCCCAGGGGGCGACATATCCGGCCAGCGCCGGATCGCTCAGCCCGGCATCGCGCCATGCGATATCCACATGATCGCGGTCCGACAGCCGCGCCACCAGCAGCGCAAGGGCGGCCATGATCGTGTCAGGTGCCTGATCCAGCGCGATATCGCGCGTGATCTCGCCGGTCTCGCCCGTATCCTGCGCCAGCTCCAGCGGCGCGGGTGTCAGCGTTTCGATCCGCTTGTGCCAGAACCCCTCGGCCCGGATGCGCGGGGCAAACCCTGCATCCAGCGCCAGACCCTGCGCGGCATCAAGGCTGGGCAACACCTGCCCGGCCTGCACCCCATGCGCCACCGCCTGCCCGTTCAGATCGGTGAACCCCCACAGTTTCAGCGGGCCTGTCGATGTCACCACCATCAGGCTGTCGGCATCGGCCTGCAGCACCGTGCCCGGCAGCGCGCCGGCACCGCCCTGCACCGCCTGCGCCGCCCGCACGGCCACAAGGCCCTGCGGTGTCATCACCTTCGGCAGGCACAGCGGATTGGCGTGATCGCCGTGATCCAGCGCCATGACCAGCCGCGCCAGCGTCTCGGCGGGCTGGGCGAAATCCAGACGGCCCGCCACGGCGGGGCGGTCGTAAAGCCCGAAATAGCTGCGCTGCGCCAGATCCTGCCGCTGCCGCTGCGGCGCACCTGTCGCCAGCATCGCCACCAGATCGGGAAAGCTGTCGATTGCCTCGGCAAAGCAGCGGCTGTTCAGGGTCAGGCCGGTATCGTCGGGCGCGATGTCGAAGCTGCGTTGCAGCAGGATATCCCCCTCATCGACGCCGCCGCCGATCAGGTGCCAGGTAATGCCATGCCGCGCCTCGCCCGCGATGCGCGCCCAGACCGGCGCGTTCAACCCGGCATAGCGCGGCAGCGGGCCGTCATGGAAATTGACCGCACCCTTGCCCGGCATCGCCAGCAGATCGGCGGGCAGCATGTCCAGATTGGCGATGCTCAGCAGCCAGTCAAAGGACAGATCCCCCAGCCGCTGCACCAGATCCCCGCCCGGCGCCTCGATCCGCAGACCCGCCCCTTCCGCCCATGCGCGCACGTTCGGGCAGCGCGTCACCACGGCGGCCAGCCGGTGACCCGCATCCAGCAGGACCTGACCACAGTTCAGCGTCAGGGATTCGTTGCCGATCAGAACAGCGGAAAACGGGGACATCACGATTTGCCTTTCATGTCATGCAGGCGGCGCGCGGCATCGGGGCCACGCGGTCGGCTGCGTCCTGCACCACCAGACCGCCAGGCGGCCAAGTCATGGGACAGAAGATCGCGCAGGAACGCAGGGGGGCGGCTGCGGCTGGCGGCGGGGCGCAGACGGTGCAACGCACCACCCAGCGCCTGCGCCAGCGTGCAGCCCATCGCATAGGCGGTGCCATGCGACTTGGTGAAATAATGCAGCCGGGAATCGAACCAGTAGGTCGGCACCTTCGCCCAGCCCTTCATCCCGGTCGAGACCGAGCCGATATGCGGCACCCGGCTTTCGGGGACATAAAGCGTGCGGAACCCGGCGCGCGCCGCGCGCAGGCACAGGTCGGTTTCCTCGAAATAGAGAAAGAACGTCTCGTCGAACAGGCCGATCCGGTCCAGCACATCGCGGCGGATCATCATGCTGGCCCCGGCCAGCCAATCCACCGCCGTGGTCTGTGTGGGCATGGGCAGGGCCACGCGATGCCGCGCCAGCGCGCGGCTGATCGGGCCGATCCGCGCCGCATCCTCGAATTCCGACAGGATCGACGGGAAACGGAACGCGGTTTCATGCGGGGTGCCATCCTCGCCATGGATATGGCTGCCCGCGATCCCCGCGCCGGGGTCGGCCTCAAGCGCGCGGACCAGCGCCAGCAGCGCATCGGGCGCGGGAAAGGCGTCCGAGTTCAGCAGATAGACGTAATCGGGCGCCTCGCCATCGGCCATGCCGGTGCGGATGCCCACGTTGTTGCCCGCGCCAAAGCCGCCGTTATGCCCGGACTGGATCACGCGCACCGCGCCACCCTCGGACCAGCCACGCGCCTTGATCTGATCGCGCAGCATCTCGAAACAGCCGTCACCGCTGTCATTGTCGACGATCACCAAGTCGGCGCGCGCGCCCGGCATCGCCTCGCGCAGTGCGGCCATGGCGGTCAGGCCCGCCTCGGCGGCGCGCAGCGTCATCGGGGCCGTGCGCCAGTTCAGCAACACGGTCAGCAAGCGCGGCGGTCTGGTCATCATGGTCATTCCGCGGCTTCCATCGGCACATCACGGCCTGCGACAGCCCGCAGCGCGGGGCGCGAGGATCGCCGCTCGGCGGCTTCGATCACCCGGCGCATCCGTGCAGCCAGTACCCGCACGTTGGGTTCCAGCACCATCGAATCGTGATCGCCCGGCACCTCCTGCACCTCGACCTTGGGGGCCCAGCCGATCCAGTCGTTGTCATGCAGAACGTAGGCGCGTTCCGAATTGACCCAGCGATCCGGCGCGACCTGCCACTTGCCCACCAGCGGCGGGCGGAACAGCATCAGGGGGCCATCCCATTTCCGCAGCCTGTACGAGGTCACGCTGTCCATGAAGGCGGATTCGATTGCGGCATTGTGGAACTGCGCCGCCGGTTCCTCGGCCCCGTCATCGGTCTTGATGCGGCGCTTCTGGAATTCCCACTTGATGCGGCGCGTCAGCCATTTGGCCGGATAGGCGATGCCGCCCGCGCGCAATTCCTGCAACTGGATCACCACGCGGTCGCGCAAGCCCAGCGGGCGGCGCACCGGCAGCGGCGTGTCCAGCATGACCAGCGCCGCGACATCCTCGCCCGCCGCCGTCAATTGCTGCGCGATTTCCAGCGCGGTGATCCCGCCGCCGGAAAATCCGCCCAGCATATAGGGGCCATGCGGCTGCACCTGCTTGATTTCCGCGATATAGTCGCGCGCGGCCTGCACCAGATCGCGATGCGGTTCCTGATCGCCGTAAAGCCCGCGCGCCTGCAACCCGTAGAAGGGCCGGTCGGTGCCCAGAAGATGCGCCAGATGCCGCAGGTTCAGGATATTGCCGAACATGCCCGCCACAAGGAAGAACGGCGTCTTCGGCCCGCCCTCGCCCGTATGCATCGGCACCACATGGGTAAACCGGCGCTGCGGCGCGGCAGGCTTTGCGGTGTCGGCAGCGGCTTCGGCCCCCGGCACCACGCCGCCGCGTTCCTCGATCAGGGCGGCGCATTTGCGGATCGTCGGCGCCTCGAACAGGATCGAGATCGGGAAATCTACGTTGAAGGCCTTGCGCACCTTGGCGAACAGCCGCACCGCGATCAGGGAATGCCCGCCAAGGTCGAAGAAACTGTCCTCGACCCCCACGCTGTCCAGACCCAGCAATTCCTGCCAGAAGGCGGCAAGGCGCTTTTCGACCTCGGTCTCGGGGGCCACGAAATCGCTGTCGAGGCTGGGGCGTTCGAAGGTCTGCCCACCACTATCGGTGCCGGTATCGGCCGCATCGGCCTGGCGGACCAGTGCCGCCAGATCCATCGAGGATATGACAACCTGCGATCCCTGACCCGCCAATGCGCGCAGGAAAGCTTCGGCCCCTTCCTCGGGGCGGATGCCTTGCGTCAGCATGTGGCGCAGACGCTCTTCGGCGGGTGACAGCGGGCGCGGCCCTGTCGCCTCAGACGCGGCGGCCCTGGCAGGGGCTGCGGCGCGGCCAAAGGCGGCGGTATCGTCCAGACGGCGGATGCTGAACCCCTCGACCTCGATGCAGACGGTGCCGTCGGGTGCCGTGATCACCACGTCGAATGTGGCCGACGGCCCATCCGCGCTGTTGCCCGCGCGGCTGCGTACCCAGCTTGCGACGCGCGACGGTAGCGGACGATGCACACGCACCGTGCCATAGGACACGGGCACCCACAGATGATCGGGCTTGTAGCCCGCGATCAGCCCCATGGCCCACCCTGTCGCCAGATCCATCAGGCCGGGATGCAGGCCCCAGCCCGCGCCCAGATCAGCCGCCTTGTCCTCGGGCAGCGCCAGCCATGCCAGCCCCTCGGCCTTGCCGAAGGCCATCGACCGGATCACGCGCCAGCGCGGACCGAAGGCCAGATGCGCCTCTTGCGGCGAGGGGATGAAGCCTTGCGGCCCGGCCTCATGCGGATGCGCGCAGCGCGCGGCAATGGCCGACAGATCCAGTGCGGCGGGCGGTGTCAGCGGCAAGAGCGACAGCTCGGCCTCGGCATGGGTCACGATGCCCCCGGCCTGTGCGCTCTGCACCTCGAAGGCATAGCCCGCCTCGGACCGGGGCAGACGCACCCGCATCTCCAGCGGTGCGCCATCGGCCACCTGCAGGGGCGACAGGAAATAAAGATCGCGGATCTCGAAGCCGCCGGTCTCGCCCTGCGCGCGCAGGGCCTGCGCTGCCAGTTGCAGATATCCGGTGCCCGGCATGACGGCATCGCCCGCCGATGTGCGATGCTCGTTCAGCACCCAATCGGCCTTTGCATCCAGCGTCTTGAGGAACAGACGATGCCCGCCCTCATCCAGCGTGATCTGGCCCAGCAGCGGCGTATCCTTGGGGGCGGGGCGGCGTTCGGGGGGCGTGTCGCCCGCCAGCCGTGCCGCCATCGCATCGGCGGCCATGCCGACACCCGACCAGATGCCCCAGTCGATCGCCAGCACCCGCGTCTTGCCGCCCGCGCGCGCCTTGGCATAGGCGTTCAGATATTCGTTTGCGGCCACGTAATCGACCTGCCCCACAGGTGCCGTGACGGTGGACGAGGACGAGAACAGCACGATCCAATCCAGCGCCCCGTCGGGGAACAGCTCCTCCAGCACCTTGGTGCCGTGGATCTTGGGGGTAAAGACATCCTCGATCTCGGTCAGGGACTTGGTCAGCAGGGGCGCATCATGAATGACGCCCGCCGCATGGAT
>JBFHIW010000022.1:0-53926 GCA_041596235.1 Paracoccaceae bacterium | reverse complement strand
TCTGGGACTCCCCTACGGGCTGCCACTTTTCCCCAAGAACGATGATTTTTTAGCGTCTTGCGAGGAGAGATGGATCGTGCGTTGTGGGGCGCGGTGCAGATCAGGCCGATGATACCTGCTGTTAGGTGGTGCGGGCCACATGCCTGTGTTGGAGCTTTCTCGACAAACCGATGCGGTCTTCGGGTTGGTCCAGCCAATGGCCTGCAGGATGTCGGACCCAGTGGCACCATGCGCGGCCATGCGTACAGCATAGGCCTTCCCGATGGAGTTCTGAGGCGGGTTCGCCGTGCTGGGTCCTGATCGGATCCGGGCTGAACGCTCTCCTCGGGCCTGTCCCGCGTCACGCCATCACCTCCGCGCCGCGATAGAGGCCGCCGCATGACAGGATCGCACCGTTACAGGAAGCGGGTCAGCACGAATCCGGTCAACCCGATATGTACCAGCGTGATCAGCACCGATGCGCCGTGCAGCCACTTGAACGTGGTCTTCGCTCCGGTGTCGGTCGCCTTGTTTATGGCGGGCATCAGCAGTTGCCGGGTGGGTATGGTCGTGGCCGCGATCAGCGCCAGCGCCATTCCGGCGAACCTGTCGTCAGGCCAGACCAGAACCGCCGCGACCGCCGCAGTGGCCATCACGAACAGGTAGAAGTGAGGAAAGGCGCGGCGAATGGTGCGCCCTGCCACATCGGCGGGCAAAGCCGTGAACAGGAACGCGGCGAAACCGAAGGAATAGAGCAGCATGCCCCCGAAAAGCAGTGCTGTGGTCAAAAGCGCGATCGTGGTCACGGCGTCTCCTCGGGTTTGCGGGCCGTGCCCATGTAAAGGATCGCGGTCAGCGGAAGAGGCCCGAATGTGAGGTCCAGCCGCCGGTTTATGCCACGTGGGCCAAGCCCCGTGAATGGTCCGGGCTGCAGACCCGCCATACGCATCGCCGCACGCAGTTCAGCCGGTGTGATGAACATGGCCGGGTCATGCGTGCCCTTCGGCAAAAGGCGCAGAATGTCCTCGGCCACCGTGATCGTGGCCAGACGCGCCAACGGGTTGCGGTTGATCGTGTCGAACAGGAACAGGCCGCCGGGGCGCAGCGTGCGCGCCACCTGAGACAGGACAAGGGACAGATCCTGCACATGCTCCAGCACGTCGACGCAGACCACGGCGTCGAAACTGGCATCGCCATAGGGCAAAGCCTCTCCCACACCGACATCGTAGCGGATCTCGCGTCCGGTCTGGGCGGCATGGGCGCGCGCGGCGGCAATGGCATCGGCGGCAGGGTCTATGCCTGTCACCCGCGCGCCGCGATCGTCCAGCGCTTCGGCCATGAACCCGCCCGCGCAGCCAAGATCAAGCACCTCGCGACCGGCCCAATCGAATTGCCGATCCATCCAGGATAGCCGTCCGGGCACCAGGTTTTTCAAGGTACGCACCCAGCGGATGTCGTCCGACCACCAGCGATCGGCTACCTTGTCATAGATTGTCAGATCGTTGCGCACCGGGTGTCCTTCGTTTCAATTCAGGCAAGACATAAGGCACCGCAGCGCGGTACCGGGCGAAACGCGCGCCATAGCGGGCGGCAAATCTGCGTTCCTTCAGGCGCGGGGCCAGCAGGCAGTAGGCGGTGTAGCTGACGGCCAGCAGCAGTTGGTCCGGCGTCCAGACAGGCACGGTCCAGAGGGTCAGCGCGAAGGCCACGTAGATCGGCTGTCGGATGACACGAAACAACCCCGACGTCGGCATGTCCGGAAAGCGCGGCTTGATCCGCGCCATCAAGGACATCCAGCCCAGGGCGCCCGATTGCACCTCGGCACCGGCGTCGAAGCTGGCCTTCATCAACAACAGCCATGACAGCGCATAGGCCGCAATCACCGCCCAGAACGCCGCCCCCTCGGCGCGCCACCAGATGATCCCGGACGGGGTCCAGAGCGTGAAAAGCGCCAGCAACTGCAAGGACGCAATCAGCGCATAGGTCGTGGTGGCCAGCGTCGCACCATGCGGTCCGGGGACCAGACGTGCCAAGAGCTTGGCCCCGGGTCTGGTCAGGAAGGCCGAATGCGCCAGCGGGAACTGCAGGATCAGCAGGGCATTCACCAGCCAGGCCCAGGGCTGCGGCACGCGGCCAAGGCTTTCGCTCATGCCGAAAAACATCGCCGCCACCATGGCCAGCACACCGGCGGCGAACACCAGATGCGTGACCAGCCCCAGCCCCAACGCCAACGCAATTCTGCCCCGGCCCGGCGGCGGACGCAGCGCCGCCATCATCAGACGCGCGAGGCCGGCAATGCGCGGATCAGACAGCATTTGCGCTTTCCAGGATGTCGCGCGCGATCGCGCGACCGCTGTGCCAGGCGTCTTCCGCGCGCGCGCCAAGGCACCAGTCGCCTCCGACGAACAGCGTTCGGTCGTCATCGCGCAAGAACAGCTTCCCCAGTGCCGTGCCGGCTTGCGCATAGCGCCAGCGATGCGCCCGCGCATAAAGGGCCTGCTGTGGGTCAACCCCCAGCACCTCTGCCAGAAGCCACAGCATCTGCGCGGCGATATCGTCGGTGTTGCCCTCAAGATGGGCGTGGGAAAATGGCAGGCCCGCCTGTGCCACCCATGTGACCGCCTGATCCGTGCGGCCGGGCTTTGCATTGTCTTGCGCGATCCATGCCAGATCATGTGTCGGGTCCGATCGCTGCACGAAGGGGCGCGCGCTGTCGGGCGGAAACGCGGCCATCAATGCCAGACAAGGGTCCATCGTCACGCGGGCCAGATGAGGGGCGAAAGCGTGCATGGGTCCCAGAAGACTTGCTGCCTGCGGCGCGGGAATGGTCAGAACGACGCGCCCTGCGCGCAGATCGCCCGCGCCCGTCTCAAGTGTCCAGATCCCGTCCTGCCGCACGATGGCTGTCACCTCGGCCTGCTGTGAGACGGTCAACCCTGCGGCCATGGCGCGCGGCACCGACGACATGCCCGGCATCCCGACGAGCCGGTAGTGATCGCTGCCATCGGGCCATGCCACGGCCCCCGCCGTTGCAAGCGCCTGCGCAAAGGCCGGATCGCGCGGGCGCATGTACTGGGCGCCATGGTCAAACGTCACCTCCCCTGTGGGCAATGCGACCCTGCGTGTCGCCATGCGTCCGCCGATGCCACGGCCCTTGTCCAGCACGCGCACCGGCAAGCCTGCGTCCGCCAAGGCACGGGCGCAGGCGATCCCGGCCATGCCGCTGCCGATGATGATGGTCTGATCCATACCCGCCCTGTTGCGTCATTCTTCGTGGCAGAGGTATGGCGCGGCGCGGTGTCGTCAATCGAATTGACGGTATGTCGCGCCAGCGCACCGGATAAAGGCAAGACACACCGTGACAGGCACAGGTGCCCCGCTTCGTCCCGCGCGCGGCACAGGGATGCAGGCAAGGGCCGTTTCTCTTGCCAGAATGCTCCGATCGCCGATATCATTATCTTTAGATGATCATTCGTGAAGCGGGATGGGCGTGACGCACCGAAACCAGCAGCCAGGATGGACGAGGATGGTGCCGCGTGCGATCTGCATCGGGTCAGGCGCGCTGTTTATCTGGCTGGCCTTGGGCGATAGCCCCTCGATCGGTGGCGGCATCGGTTTCGGCCTGATCGAGATGGCGGTACTGGCGGCCGGTGTCGTGACGGTTCTCGCCGGGCTTTTACCGCACCGTTTTGCCCTGCCCTTCAGCTTGCTTCTGGTCACGACGCTGGCGACGCTGGCGCTGGCGGAAATCGTTCTGTCCAGCGTGCTTGGTCCGCGCTATCAGACGGCTTACGCCTTCGATCAGCGCTATCTGTTCAAGCTTGAGCCGGGCGTATCGCGGCACTACACGCACCTGCCCGCCAATGGCGGACACACCGTGGTCTACCGGATCAATTCCGACGGCTTCCGAGGTGAGGAGCTGAAAGACGGCGACCATCCCCGCATCCTGGTCTACGGGGATTCCTTCATTCATGCAGAGTACACCGAACTGGAAGACACGTTCCCCGTACGCCTTCAGGAACGTCTGGGCGGCCCGGTCGAGGTCGTGAATGCGGGTGTGGCGGGCTATGGCCCTGACCAGATCCTCCGCCGGATGGAAGACGAGCTGCCCCGGATCAAGCCCGATCTCGTTGTCGTCTCGCTGTTCTCGGGCAATGACTTTGGCGATCTTCTCCGCAACAGGCTCTACCGTCTGTCGGAAGATGGCGCGCTGATCGAGAACGCGTGGCGCCTGACGCCCGAGCAGGAGCGACAGATCGCACTCAACAAGCATGAGCTGGTGCTGCGCAAGATCGTCGGGCAGGCGATCTCAGGGCTGCGCGGCGGCGGTGGCGGCGACAGCTTCGCGTTTGATCCCGCCCAATGGATCAAGGACGCCTTGACGCAGCATCAAACGGAATACAACGCCTTCGTCGTCGAGGGGGACAACACGGTCGGTGCCTTCGGCGTCGATCCCTATTCGGCGGATGTGGCCTTCTTCCCGGACAGCGCTTCGGCGACCTACAAGATCCGGATGCTGGATGCGATCATCGCAGCCATGGGCAATCTGGCCGAGGTGAACGGTGTGCCATTGGCGATCATGGTCGTCCCCCATCCGATGGATTTGCTGGGGGGCGATCATGCATCCGGCTTTGTCGATCCTGCCGAATACGCCAGCTATGATCCTGCCCGGTTGACCGACACGATGGAGGATCTGGCGCAGAAAAACGGCTTGCCCGTTCTGAACCTTTTTCAGACCTTCCAGACCGGGGATGTGAACAGCCTTTTCCTGAAGGGTGGAGATGACCACTGGAACGGCGCCGGTCAAGCGCTTGCCGCTGAGGCCATGGCAGGTTTCCTGACGGCGCAGGGTCTGCTGAAAGCCCAACCCTGAGGCGGATCAGTCCAGTTCGTATTTGTTCTTGTAGTCTTCGGCCAGCGCGGGATCCTGTTCTTCCTTGCGCAGGATAGCGTTTCCAACCACCAGCATCTCGATATCCGTGCCCATGAAACAGCGGAAAGCATCTTCCGGTGTGCAGACAATCGGCTCGCCGCGCACGTTGAACGAGGTGTTGACGACCACCGGGCAGCCCGTGCGATCCTTGAAGGCAGATATCAGCTTGTGATAGCGCGGGTTCGTGTCGGCATGAACGGTCTGGATCCGGGCGGAATAGTCGATATGCGTGACCGCCGGTATGTCCGATCGCGAGACATTCAGCTTGGCGATACCGAACAGCGCCTCCTCCTCTTGCGTCATCGCACGCCGATGTTCCGGAAGCACATCCTCGACCAGCAGCATGTAGGGGCTGTCATAATCCAGAGAGAACCACTGGGCCACATCCTCGCGCAGGACCGATGGCGCAAAGGGGCGAAAACTCTCTCGGAACTTCACCTTGAGATTAAGAAGCCGCTGCATCGAGGCTGATCTCGGATCGCCCAGAATGGAACGCGCGCCCAGAGCACGAGGGCCGAATTCCATACGGCCGCTGAACCAGCCGATGGCCTTTCCGTCGACAAGCGCCTCGGCCGCCGCTGCGATGACCTCGTCTTCCGGCAAGGTCTGAAACACCGCGCCCGCCTTGGTCAGTTGCGCATCAATGTCGGTCTGGCTAAATTCCGGGCCCAGATAGGCCCCCTTCATCGCGTCCCGCCGGGTGACATCCCGCTTGCGCGCCTGCCCAAGTTCCTGATGCCACGCGGCATAGGCCGCCCCCAGCGCGCCGCCGGCATCCCCCGCCGCGGGCTGAACCCAGATGTCCTTGAAGGCGCCATCGCGCAGTATCTTGCCATTGGCGACGCAGTTCAGCGCAACGCCCCCCGCCAGACACAGGTTCGGAATGCCGTATTCCTTCGCCAGCGCGCGGGTCATGCGCAGCACGATTTCTTCCGTCACCGCCTGCACCGAGGCGGCGATATCCATGTGGAACTGTTCCAGCGGCTCCGTGTCGGGCTGGCGCACCGGCTTGCCAAAAAGCTTGGCAAAGCGGTCATTCGTCATTGTCAGGCCGGTGGCATAGTCGAAATAACGCTGATCCAGCCGATAGGTTCCATCCGCCTTCAGGTCGATCAGCTTGTCGAGGATCAGCTCCTTGAAGCGCGGTTGACCATAGGGGGCAAGGCCCATGACCTTGTATTCCCCGCTATTGACCTTGAAACCGGTATAGTAGGTGAAAGCGGAATAGAGCAGCCCCAGGGAATGGGGAAAATGCAACTCCTTCTGCATGTCCAGCGCCCCACCCCGGCCGATGGCCACTGTTGTCGTGGCCCATTCCCCAACCCCGTCGAGCGTCAGGACCACGGCCTCATCGAAAGGCGAAGGGTAATAGGCGCTTGCGGCATGGCTGAAATGGTGTTCGGCGAACAGCAGTTTACCCTCGCCGACAAATCCCTTGTCGATCTGCTTGAGTTCCTTGACCAGCAGGCTTTTCTGGAAAAGCTTTTCCTTGATCCAGACCGGGATCGCCATCTGGAAGGATTTGAACCCTCTTGGCGCATTGGCCACATAGGTCTCGATCAGCCTTTCGAACTTCAGGAAAGGCTTGTCGTAAAAGGCGACATGATCAACCTGATCCAGCCTCAGGCCCGCCTCTGCCAGAACATAGGCAATGGCATGTTTCGGAAAGCCGGCATCATGCTTTTTCCGGGTGAACCGCTCTTCCTGCGCGGCCGCCACGATGTCACCATCCACCAAAAGCGCCGCTGCACTGTCGTGGTAGAACGCGGAGAGACCAAGGATCGCTGTCATCTCAGAAAATCGTATAGATGAAAGGTGCCACGGCGGACCCCTGCGTCAACACGATCAGACCACCCAGAAGACCGAACACAACGAAGATCGGCAAAAGCCAGAACTTCTTTCTGACCTTCATGAATTTCCACAATTCCATAATGAAACTCATCATATCCCCACAATATTCGCCCCGCATCCGAGGCCGCCCAATTCAGAACTGATCGCGCATGGACGTTTGTTTTCGACGTTCGTCGCTGACGGTGATCCAGTAACTGTCAACGTCCGGATCTATTTTCTGTCTCAGCAAGTCACGTTTGCGCAGCCGGAAATAAAGTCCGATGGGCACGACGGTCAGGCAGAACATAAGCCCCATGATGATCGGCGATATAAAACGGTTCAGCAAAAGACCGAACCGGAACCAGAGCCTATTCAGCGGGTTCAGCAGTTCGGCACGCAGAAGGGATATGCCCAGCAGGATGGCCGCTATGGCCAGCGCCCACCAACGCAGCTCTCCGCGAAAAATCGGGAATATGCCGACGATGAAGAAAACAACGGCAAAGACAATACCGAAGGATCGATCCGATCCCATCTTGATTTCAGTATTGGATTTCAGCTCCGACATCTGCCCCCACATGTCTTTGCGCAATATTAAACATCATGAATACTGCACATCACGTGCTGTGCGAATATCGATTCCGCGCCGATTACCCGCAATATCGGGCCCGGACTTTCAGAATGACACATGCTTTGATTCTGTCAACTTTGCTGTGCCAACAAAACAGAGAACGAATTGTTTCTGGCTGAAACAGGGAGGTCTTTCAGGAATTTCAACCAAACCTTGATCATGCAATGCCGGGATGTGTGGCCTGCAACAAAAGCATCAATCTGCACGATCACCTTGTGCACAGCCGCCCCACCCGCGGGTCAGCCGGTCTTCATGATCTCGCGCCGCCGTCTTTCCTGTGCCCGCCGATTGCCCTCGTCGCTCAAACCGTGGGGCAATTCCGCATCCAGCGTCACCGCGCTTTCTTCGATTTGCCGCATCACCTCGTCCTGCAGGGCTTGCTTGGACATGGCATAGGCCGTGTTGGAATCCTGCGTGATGCACTTGGCCCAACGCAGTGCCGTGGACAACAACGCCTCGGGTTCTGCGACATCATGGAAAAAGCCAAGGGCCTCGGCCTCATCGAGCTTGTAGAGCTGGCCGCGCAGCATTGTCAGCCGCGCCACTTTTGCGCCAAGCACATGTTTGATGATTTCGACATAAGCGGCGGGCATCGGAATGCCGATCGGAATCTCGTTCAGACCGAATGTCGCGGGCGTTCTTGCCACGATGCGAAAATCACAAACCAGCGCCGTGACCAACCCGCCTGCAATCGCATGTCCATTGATCGCCGCAACGGTTGGCCGGGGATATTGGAACAGCCTGAGATTGGTCTCGCGGTAAGCCTTGTACCAGTCCCTGATCCTGTCGCGTTTTCCACTGCCGAAGATATCGAGGCTGTATTGCAGATCAATACCGGCGGAAAAGGTATTGCCGTCTGCGGTCAGGACAACGGGATAGGGATTGAAGTCGCGTTCCAGAGTGTCGATTGCCTCGTGCATATCCCTGAAGAAGGCATCGTTCTGGGCGTTCACCTTGTTTGTATTCATGTGGACGACGGCGCAATCATCAAGCAGTTCAATGTCCCAGGCCATTTCAATCCTCTCGATTCACAAGCTCAGCCTAGAGCATAGCATGCATGCCTACGTCCGGGTCCAATCGAAAAGACGTCCCCCCTGCCCTTCCTTGGGACCGGCAAATGACAAATCGTCGCCTGCGTCACTGTCAGGCTGTCCGGGGGTGGATCAGGCGTTCCAGATCACGGTCCCCAAACGCGTGACATCATAACCGCCATAGGCCGCCGCGCGGCTCGCGAAGGGTTCTCCCGCGCAGAATTCCATCAGCTTCCGGAGCGGCTCGTCGAACCAGGCCTTGCGGTCGACGACCAGCGCGAATTGTTCTTCGACGATGGGGCAGAATTCCAGACCGTAGCTGCGCGCCACAGCCTCGAGGCCGAAAGTGACATCGGCCACCCCGCGACGAACGGCTTCGACCGCATCGTCTTCGGTGCGCGCCACCTCGGCGAAGGCAAGGTCCGACAGGTCGAGGCCTTCCTTTGCGGCCAGCTCCCGAAACAGCCTGTCGGTTCCGGATTCCGCCTGCCGTGGCACCATGCGCTTGCCGACCAGATCGGACAGCCCGGTCGGACCGGCCGTGCCGGGCCGAAACACCAGCCCGCGACGCCGAGTTGCGAACGAGATGAGAACGGCATTCTGATGCGATACGGCATCGGACACGGCGGGCACGTTCCAACGGCCGGATTTGGCGTCATGGATATGCAGCCCCGCCGCCACGCCGTCACCGGCGACGAAGCGCCCCAGACCATCAAGCGAGCCGTCGAAAAACGTGGCAAGGCCACAGCGTGACTGCCGTATCGCCCAATCCAGAAGCGGGTCGTGACTGCCCAGCACGATCGCAGGACGCTCTGTCGCACCTGCCACGGGGACGGACAGGCCACCGGATTTGGCCTGTTCGATCCACTGTCTGATTTCCGCTGCGGGGAAAAGCAGCTTTCCGGTCGCCTTCGAGCAGGGCACCGCGCCGGAGGCCGCTAGATCATAGACTTTCCGTTCCTTCAGACGCAGCAGCGCGGCCAGTTCCTTGACCGTCAGATATTCGTGATCCGGAAGGGAAAAATCTGTCATCGGGCACCGGTGCAAGTGTCGGGGCGGCGGCACGGGCCGCCCCGGCAAGACTATCAATTGTCGGGCGCGTTTGGAAAGAACAACTGCTGATCGGCGATCTTGAAGCCCGCGATGACATCCTGGCCTTGGTCCGACACCAGCCAGTCGGCAAAGGTCTGCGCGGGTTCTGCCTTGACCGAAGGGCATTTGGCCGGGTTGACCGGGATTACACCATACTGATTGAACAGATCTTCGTCGCCCTGAACCTGAATCACGTAATCCTGCTTGTTTTCAAAGCTGATCCAGGTTGCGCGATCCGTCAGCACATAGGCGCCCATGCCGATGCCGGTGTTCAGCGTGGCCCCCATGCCCGAGCCGGTTTCGCGGTACCATGTGCCGCTGGCACCCAGAGGATCGGCCCCCGTATCGGCCCAGAGCGCCATCTCTTTCTTGTGGGTGCCGCTGTCATCACCACGTGACGCAAACAGCGCCCCCTTCTCGGCGATCTGCGCCAAGGCGCCCTGCACATCCTGCATGCCGCCGACGCTGGCCGGATCGGCGGCAGGTCCGACGATCACGAAATCATTGTACATCAGGTCGGTGCGCGCGGTGCCGAAACCGGCCGCGACGAACGCTTCCTCCGCGGCCTTGGCATGCACCAGAAGCACATCGCCATCGCAGTTCTCGGCGTTCTTGATCGCCTGTCCGGTCCCGACGGCCACCACATTCACCTGAATGCCGGTCTCTTTCTGAAAGATCGGCAGCATGTAGTCGAAAAGACCGGAATTCGCCGTGGAGGTGGTCGATTGCACGATGATGGACTGGCTCTGTGCCCATGCGGCCCCGCCCAGAAGAAGTGTGACCGCAGACGCCATGACTGATGTTTTCAGCACTTTGAAGTTCTCCCTGTTCAACTGTTCTTGTCTCAGACGACGATTGTCCCGCTAAGGTAATTCCGCGCCACTTCGCTTTGCGGTTCGGGAAAAAAGCTGGCGGCTGCATTATGTTCGGCGACGCAGCCACGATGCAGGAACACGACATCATCGGCCATGCGCCGTGCCTGTCCGATGTCATGGGTGACGAAGATGATACGCACACCGCGGTTGCGCGCCTCGCTGACGATGCTTTCGATGGCCAGCACGGACGCGGGATCAAGGCTGGCGGTCGGCTCGTCCAGCAGCAGCACCTCGGGGTCGGTGGCCAGCGCGCGGGCCAGCGCCAGCCGTTGCGCCTCGCCACCCGACAGCAGGCGCGCAGGCTGATCGGCCTTGTGGGACAGGCCGACGTGATCCAGCAAGGCCTCCCGCCGCGCCATGTCCTTGCCGCGCGCTTTCAGCGCGAAGTCGATATTCGCGGCCACAGAGCGGCGCAGCAGCACCGGCTTCTGAAAAACCAGCGCCTGCCGCGCGGTCACCGCAGAGGGCGCATGGTCGCCCCAGCGGATCTGCCCCGACGTGGGCGGCATCAGGCCATGCACCAGCTTCAGCAGCAGGCTTTTCCCGGCCCCGTTGGCCCCCATGATCATGGTGCAGCCGCTGGCCCCCAGATCAAGGTTCACCCCGTCCAGCACGGTGGCCCGTTCCACGCGCAACACCAGATCGCGCACCGTCAGCGGCAACAGCGCGGTGGCGCGCTCCGCAAGAGCGATGTTCATGGATGACATGACGGGCGCGTCAGACATAGGCCTGCCTCGCGGCGGTCATGCGCACGGCTTGCACGGCCGCGTTCACCCCAAGGGCGATGACCAGAAGGATGATGCCCAGCGCGAGGGCCAGGGCCAGATCGCCTTTGGACGTCTCCAGCGCGATGGCCGTGGTCATCACACGCGTCAGATGGTCGATGTTGCCGCCCACGATGATCACCGCGCCCACCTCGGCCACGGCGCGTCCGAACCCCGCAAGCCCGACCGTCAGCAGCGAATAACGCGCATCCCACAACAGCGCCTGAACCGTCTGCCAGCGGGTCAGGCACAGCGAACGGAACTGTTCGGCATATTCGGTGTGCAGGTCCTCAAGCACCTGCCGCGACAGCGCGGCCACGATGGGCGTGATCAGGATGGCTTGCGCGATGATCATTGCCGTCGGCGTGTAAAGCAGCCCCAGAAAACCCAAAGGCCCCGAGCGTGACAGATGCAGGTAGACCAGCAGCCCGACCACGACCGGCGGGAGCCCCATCAGGGCATTCATCAGGATCAGCACGGCGTTCCGGCCCCGAAACCTGCCGATGGCGACAAGGGCCCCGACCAGCAGGCCGACAAGGCAGGCGATGGCCGTCGCGGTCAGACTGACGCGCAGCGACAGCAGCACGATCTCCAGCAGGTCCGCGTCGCCGGACAGCACCAGCCCGACGGCAAGCCCCAATGCGTCACCCATGCTTTGCATAATTTCCCAAACTGCGCATATTTTTCGTCCTCGGATGCAGGTATGCAGCATGGTCGCGAAATTTCAAGGCCGGATTTGGCCCTTGGCCGCGCTTTCAAAGAAGAAAATTGCCAAGCCCCGCCCGGCAGCCTAAGAAAAACGGACTGCATATTTTTCGGAAAGCCCCATGGACGACACAGAGGGATTGCGCCCAAACGAACGCAAAGTGACGCTGGCGCCCGCTGGGGACGCCACGCTGCGCTTCATCGGCACCATTCGCACGCCTTGGCGCGATCGCGCGGATTGCCCGCGCCAGGGGCGGATGGACGGGCCGGAATGCCAGTTGGTGCTGGATCCGGTCTGGCATGATGCCCTGAAAGGACTGGAGGAGTACGCCATGATCGAGGTGCTCTACTGGCTGGACCGCAGCCGCCGCGACCTGATCCGGCAAAGCCCGAAACACGATGGCCATACCTTCGGCACCTTCGCGCTGCGCTCACCCGTGCGACCGAACCCGATCGGCACCTCCATGGTCAAACTGCTGCGGATCGAGAACGGAACCCTTCATGTGCGCGGCCTCGACTGCCTTGATGGCACCCCTCTGATCGACATCAAGCCCGAGCGTTGCGCCTTCAGCCCGAAGGCCGCGCCGAAACCGGGCGACAGCCACCCCTGATATGGCAAACAGGGCTTGGGCCCTGTCGAAAAAAACGCCCGCAGATCGCACTGCGGGCGCTCATTGGCTTCACGGCTCATGCCCCGCAGGCAAGGACTGCGGGGCATGAGCCGTGGTACGCGGTGATCAGCCGTGCTTGATCATCACATGGCGCACAAAGGTATAATCCTCCAGTGCATAGGCGGACATGTCCTTGCCGTAGCCGGATTGCTTGATCCCGCCATGGGGCATTTCGTTCACCAGCATGAAATGCGTGTTGATCCATGTGCAGCCATAGCGCAGCCGCGCAGCCGTCGCCATCGCGCGGCCAACGTCCTTGGTCCAGACCGATGAGGCCAGACCATAGTCGCTGTCATTGGCCCAGGTCACGGCCTCGTCCACATCCGAGAAGGGCGTGATCGACACCACGGGGCCAAAGACCTCGCGGCGCACGATTTCATCGGCCTGCGTGGCGCCCGCCACGACCGTGGGGCGGTAGTAGAAGCCCTGATCCATCGCCTCGCCGCCCGTTGTGACCTGAATGTGGTTCATCTCGCGCGCGCGGTTGACGAAGCTGGCCACCCGGTCGCGCTGGCGCAGGCTGATCAGGGGGCCGATCTCGTTCGTGGTGTCATCGGCATTGCCCAGCTGGATCGAGGCGACGGCATCGGTCAGATCGGCCACCAGCCGGTCATAGACCTTGCGGCCCGCATAGATGCGGCAGGCGGCGGTGCAATCCTGCCCGGCATTGTAGAAGCCGAAGGCGCGCAGCCCTTCGACCACCTCGGAGACATCGGCGTCATCGAACACCACGACCGGCGCCTTGCCGCCCAGTTCCAGATGGGTGCGCTTGACCGTCTTGGCGGCGGCATCCAGCATCTTCTTGCCGGTCGCCACATCGCCCGTCAGGCTGATCATGTCCACTTGCGGGTGGTTGATCAGGTAGTTGCCCACCGTATGCCCGCGCCCCGGCAGGATGTTCACAACACCCTCGGGCAGTTCCTCGGACAGGATTTTCGCCATCTTCAGCGCGGTCAGCGGCGTCTGCTCGGATGGTTTGAAGACCACCGTGTTGCCGCCCGCGATGGCCGGGGCCAGTTTCCACGCCATCATCATCAGCGGATAGTTCCATGGCGCGATACTGGCCACGACCCCGATCGGATCGCGCCGGATCATGCTGGTATGCCCTTCCATGTATTCGCCCGCGATGGCACCCGTCTGGCAGCGCACCGCGCCCGCGAAAAAGCGGTAGCAATCGACGATGGCGGGGATTTCATCGTTGCGCGCGGCATTGATCGGCTTGCCGCAGTTCAGCGCCTCGAGAGCGGCAAAGCCTTCGGCCTCGGCCTCGACCCGGTCGGCGATGCGCAGCAGCACGGCAGACCGTTCGGCGGGCGTGGTGCGCGACCATGTCGTGAAGGCCCGCCGCGCAGCCGCAACCGCGCGGTCCACCTGCGCGGTGCTGGCCTCGGCCACTTCAAGGATCAGCGCGCCGGTGCGCGGATCAAGGATGGGTTCCGCTGCATCCTGTCCCGGTTCGAACCGGTCACCGATCAGCAGGTCCGTATCAATCTTGCCCATGTGGTAACCTCCCTTGGGTCATATGCGGATCATTTGCCGCCGCCGGCGGTCTCGGATCCGCCGCGCGTCAGGTAATAGGCGATGAGGATCGGCACGAAGGTGGTCACGAAAACCACGATCGCGACAACGTTCGTGACGGGGCGCTGGCGCGGGCGCACCAGCTCGTTCAGCATCCAGATCGGCAGCGTGCTTTGCTGGCCTGCGGTGAAGGTGGTCACGATCACCTCGTCGAAGGACAGCGCGAAGGCCAGCATCCCCCCCGCCAGCAGCGCCGAGCCGAGGTTGGGCAGGATCACGTGGCGAAAGGTCTGAAAGCCGTTCGCACCAAGATCCATCGACGCCTCGACGATCGAGCCGGACAGCCGCCGGAACCGCGCCACCGCGTTGTTGAACACGATCACGATGCAGAAGGTCGCGTGCCCCATCAGGATCGTCCATGTCGAAAACGGGATATCCATGATCGAAAAGGCCGACCGCAGCGACATGCCGGTGATGATGCCCGGCAGCGCGATGGGCAGGATGATCAAGAGGCTGATCTGGTCACGCCCGAAGAACCGCGTCCGCGCCATGGCGGCGGCGCAAAGCGTGCCAAGGATCAGCGCCATCACCGTCGACAGCGCCGCCACCCTCAGCGACAGGTAAAGCGGCGGCCAGATATCGGCGCGATTCCACGCCACGGCGAACCATTGCGTGGTCAGGCCCGGCGGCGGGAACTGATAGGTGCGTTCATCGGTGGTGAAGGCATAGAGAAAGATCAGAAGGATCGGCAGATGCAGGAACAAGAGCCCCGCAATGGCGCCGGCGGTCAGGATCAGGGGTGGGCGGCTGTCAGAGCGCATCGAATGCCCCCTTGCGCCGCGCGATGGTCAGATAGATCAGCATGATCACGATGGGCACCACGGCAAAGGCGGCGGCCAGCGGAATGTTTCCGGCCGTGCCCTGCAACTGGTAGACCGCCTGCCCGATGAAGCGCCGCGACGAGCCCACGATCTGCGGGATGATGTAATCGCCCATCGTCAGCGAGAAGGTAAAGATCGAGCCCGCGATGATCCCCGGCAGCGCCAGCGGAAAGATCACCGTCCGCATCGTCTGCCAGCGACTGGCCCCCAGATCCGCCGAGGCTTCCAGCATGGATTGCGGCACCCTTTCCAGCGAGGCCTGCATCGGCAGGATCATGTAGGGCAGCCAGACATAGAGAAACACAAGCCATGTCCCGATATAGCTGGTCGATAGCGACGTGCCCCCGATCACCGGCAAGGCAAGGATGCCGTTCAGCACCGCCGAGGCACCGATCCCGTCGGTGGCCCAGGTGATGATCCCTTCGCGGGCCAGGATCAGCTTCCAGGCATAGACCTTGACCAGGTAGGACGACCACAAGGGCAGCATCACGCCCAGATAGAACAGCGCCTTCCAATGCCCGCGCGCATAGCGGGCCGCGAAATAGGCAATGGGAAAGGCGATGACCACCGCCCCCAGCGTGACCGCTGCCGACATCGCGACCGTGCGGATGATGATGTCCATGTTCGAGGGGCGAAACAGTTCGGCATAGGTCGAGAGCGTGAATTCCCGCCGGATCTGCCCCGAGAATTCGTCGATCGAGTAGAAGCTTTGCAGCAGCAGCGCCGAGAGCGAGCCAAGGTAAACAACCACCAGCCAGCCCAATGGCAGGACCAGAAGTGCAGCCAGCAACAGGTTGGGATGCCGCCACAGCAGCGCCGACACCCTGTCGCCCGCCCCGCCTTCGGGCAGGATCGCCGAACGGGCGGCCGGAGTTTGCTCGGGTGGTTGCGCGGCTAGCGTCATCAGCCCTGCTCCATCACATGCATGGCAAGATCGGCCCATGTCAGGCCGACCTCGCGGCCCTGTTCCGGCACGGCGCTGCCCTTGGGCAGAAAGACCGAAATTTCGCCGCCCGGCGCTGCCACGACAACGCGGGTCCCGGACCCGAGATAACGCAGGGCGATGACTTGCCCGCGAATCCGGGCGCCATCATCTACGATCCGCACCGATTCCGGGCGCAGGCTGGCGGGGCGCGCGGGCGCGCCGAAACTGGCGGCCATCTCGGCGCTCAGGACATTCGACGATCCGACGAAATCCGCCACGAAGCGGGTGCGCGGTTTTTCATAGATCTCGGCAGGGGTGCCGATCTGGGCGATCTTGCCGTCGGAAAAGACCGCGACCTGATCGGCCATCGACAGCGCCTCGCCCTGATCATGGGTGACGAAGACAAAGGTGATCCCCAGACGTTGCTGCAGCGCTTTCAGCTCGTCCTGCATCGCCTCGCGCAGCTTGAGGTCCAGCGCGCCCAGCGGCTCGTCCAGCAGCAGCACACGCGGCTCGTTGATCAGCGCGCGCGCCAGCGCCACGCGCTGCCGCTGCCCGCCCGAAAGCGCGGCGGGCTTGCGGTCGCCGTAGCCCTCCAGCTTGACCAGCGCCAGCAAGTCTTCGGCCCGGTCATGGCGGGTGCGTTTATCCACGCCCCTGACCATCAGACCGTAGGCCACGTTGTCGCGCACGTTCATATGGGGAAACAGCGCGTAATCCTGAAAGACGGTATTCACGTTGCGCCGGTTGGGCGGCACATCGCTGCAATCCTGCCCGAAGATGCGGATCATGCCGCCTGTGGGCTGCTCGAACCCGGAAATCAGCCGCAGGCAGGTGGTCTTGCCCGATCCCGACGGCCCCAGCATCGCAAAGAAGGTGCCTTCCGCGATGCTCAGATCCACGCCATCGACCGCCCGGACTGATCCGAAATGGCGCGATACATTAAGGAATTCGACAGCTGCGGTCATGGGGGTCTTCCAGGTCAGACGGGGGGCGCCCCCCGCTTGCGCGGGGGTGCCGTTTCATGCGTGGTGAACAGGCAGGCGTCAGCGGCCGCCGATGACGCCGATGTAGTCGGACACCCAGCGATAATAGGGCACGCATTCGCCCTGGCTTTCGCATCTGGTGACCGGGGTCGTCCAGAACCGGATCCGTTCGAAATCATCGAAACCGTTCTTGGTGCAGCCCTCGGCGGTCTGCATCCCGCGCCCGTCAGTGCAGGCGGCGGGCACCACCGGGTTGGCCCCGAACCAGACCGACAGGTCCGCCTGCAGGTTGGACGACAGCGTGTGTTCCATCCACAGATAGGCGCAGGTCGTGTTCTCGGCGTTGACATGCAGCATCGAGGTATCGGCCCAGCCGGTCGCCCCTTCCTGCGGGATCACGCTGGCCACCGGCACGCCATCGGCCTGCAACAGGTTCACCTGGAATGGCCATGTGCCGGACGCGGCCATGCCTTCGTTGCGGAAGTCGTCCATCTGGATGAAGGCGTCATGCCAGTAGCGCGCGGTCAGCGTGCGCTGCACGCGCAGCACATTCAGCGCCGCATCATACTGTTCCTGATTCAGCTCGTAGGGCGAGGTGATGCCAAGCTCCGGCTTGTGGAACATCAGGTATTGCGCCGCATCCGCGATATGGATCGGGCCGTCATAGGCCTGCACGCGGCCCTTGTTGGTCTTGCCATCGGGCAGGTCCATTTCCTCGAACACCACGTTCCATGATGTGGGCGGGCTGTCACCGAAGACTTCGGTGTTATACATCAGCACGTTCGGACCCCACTGATAGGGCACGCCGTAATGCACCCCGTCCACCACATACCAGGGCGCTTCCTTCAGCCGGTCATCGACCGTGCCCCATGACGGGATCAGCGACAGGTTGATCGGCTGCACCCGCTGCCCGGCGACCAGCCGCAAGGATGCATCGCCCGAGGCGGTGACAAGGTCGAACCCGCCTTCATTCATCAGCGCCACCATCTCGTCCGAGGTGTTGGCGGTCTTGACCTGCACCATGCAGCCCGTTGCCTCTTCGAACTTGGTGACCCAGTTGAATTCGGCCATCGTCTCGCCGCGCTCGATATAGCCGGGCCAGGCGACGATGTTCAGCTTGCCCTCGGGTGTGCCCAGTTCGGCGATCTGCGCCACGGCTGGCATCACGCCCAGCATGGCCGCCAATGCCGTGGTACCCATCAGTCTGAGATGTTTCATTCCAGTGCTCTCCATGTCGGTGCTTCACGTTACGCCGCCCCTTGCGTGGGCCGGTCCTTCATTGCGGTCAGGGTATGGAGAGGGGGTTGCTTCGCAATATCAAAATCCAGAAGCGATCCATCGGTTTTTCCGATACCACGCCGCTGCAGTGGTCCAGACCGGGATTCTCAGGCGAATATCGGATGATAGCAAAGGGGCGCGGCCTAGCGGCCCGGCAGGGTGGATTGCGCCACTCTGATGAAATTTCGGGCTTGCGGGCTGAGCGGTGCCCCCCGCCGCCACGCAAGGCCGACCTGCACGGTGGGCAGGTCGCCCGACACGTCCCGGATCTCGATTCGGTCGCCCTCCAGCGACCATGGGCGATAGACCAGCCCCGGCAGGATCGCCAGGCCCGCCCCCGTGGCGACAAGGCTGCGTACCGCCTCGACCGACCGGGTGCGAAAGGCGATGGTCGGCTTGACCGCCAGCGCCGCCATCAGCTGCCGCATGCTTTCCTCGATCTCGTCGACCATCAGCTGGATCAGCGGGGTTTCGGACATCTGTTCCAGTGAAATCGCATCCGCCTGCCCCAGCGGATGGCCCAGCGGCAGCCACAGCCGGTAGGGCGACACCAGCAACGTCTCCACGTTCAGGGCCATGCGGTCATGCACCGATGATGTCAGCAACACCGCCACGTCCAGCTCGCCGCCGATCAGCAGGTGTTGCAGGTATTCGCCACTATCCTCGATCACGTTCAGCTCGACCCGGGGATGCGCGCGGCGAAAGCGCGACAGGATGTCGGACAGCACATAGCCCGCCACAAGCGAGGTGACGCCCAGCGCCAGCCGCCCGCCTTCCTGATCTGCCTGCCCGCGAAAGGCCTGACGCGCATTCGACACATCGGCCAGGATCTGTTGGGCATGGCGCAGGAACTGGCTGCCCAGATGCGTGATCTCAAGCCCGCGCGCCTGCCGCTCGAACAGGGTCACGCCCAGATCGTCCTCCAGCGCGCGGATCGCCTCGGTCACCGAGGATTGCGAGATCGACAGCACGCGCGCCGCCCCCGTCACCGACCCCTGTTCGGCGGCGGCGATGAAGAATTGCAGCTGTCGCAAGGTGAATGCCATGTCACGGGCCCGCCCTTCTGCCCCGACCGCAGCATCGCGGCCAGAGCGGGCCCGGGTCAAGTACAAGCTGGCCACCCCAGCGCGCCCTGCCCCGGCTAGAGGTAGCGTCCACCCTCCGTCAGGGTTCCGGCGATGGTGCCGGGAATGAACGAAGGCCCTGCCCCCACCGTATTGATCACGCCATTCCCCGTCGCGACATACCGCGTGCCCTGGATCGCACCGGCCGCCTCGTTCCAGGTGACCTGAGAGCCCACGATCTGCGTGATCCCGTTCAATCCGCTATAGACCGTGGCCGAAAATGTCACCGGGGCCGTCGTCACCACGCTGACGCCGCTGCCAAGGTAGACATGCCCGCCCGCCGTCACGAACAGCAGATACGAACTGCTGGTCACGCCAATCCGCAGGATGCAGGACAGCACCTCGACATAGGCGGCATTGTCGGCACCGATCAGCCGCGCCGTTCCGGTCCCCAGTTCGACCGTGCCGCGCAGGTTCACCCGCGCGCCATAACGCGCCCAGAGCGTGACGCTGGCCCCGGCGATCCGCAGATCGCGCAGGGTCAGGTCGCAAGGGCCCGACACCTGCACGCCATAGATCGTCCCCGAAATCGTGGTGGCGCTTGCCCCCGCCCCCTCAAGCGTCAGCCGCAGGTTGCCGTTGCCCGGCACGAAAAGTCGCGCGCCTTCGGCAAAGCTGCCCGCCCCGATGCGGACCGTCACGGCGAAGGGCCCGCAATAAAGCCCCGCCGCCACATCGACCGCGCGCTGCACCGTGCGAAAGGCACCAGCCGCGGAATCCGACAGCCCGTCATTGGCATCGCTGCCATCCAGCCGTACGAAGAATGTCCGGTTGGCGCTCAGCCGCTCAGGCACCCCGTTCAGTCCCGCCGGAAAACTGGCCCGCCCGCTGGAGGCGTCGATGACCATCGCCTCGGTCCAGTTGGCCCCATCGGCGCTGACCTTGACATGCAGGTCATCGTCCCCCGCCAGCCCAAGCTCGGCCCGGCCCGACCAGCCGCTTTGCCACAGAAGCGAGGCCGTATCCCCCGCCGTTGCCTTGTTGATCACCAGCCGGTGATCATCCCCCTCATGCGTCAGCAGCGTCGCCGGTGCTGCCACCGCAAGCCGGTTGGTTGCGTCCGAGGTGGTGTTGATCCCGAGACCGGCAAGGTTCTCGAGGCCCGCCAGACCCGGCACGATCCAATCCGCGCCATCCCAGACCCGCAACTCCGCCGATCCCGCCAGCGTGGCGATCCAGCCGGGGCGCGGGCTGCGGAAGATCCAGCCATTGCCGGAAAAGACCGCCAGCGTGCCATCCTGACCCACCCAGGCGCCACCGGCCCCGGGACCGATGGCCCAGACCTCGCCCTGGGCGGGCTGGGCGGGCGGCGTGACGGCGCCGAACCCTTCGACCGCAAGCTGCACCAAGGCATCCAGCAGCCGCAGCGCCTCGTTATGGGTGACATGCTTCTGCGCCTGCGACGGCAGGATGAACGGCAGATCGAGCCGGGGTGAATTGTCCGACATGGGGCCTCCTTGGGGCTGGATGCGGGGGTCGATGGATAGGGCCGAAAGGGTCAAGACCACCTGAATCGGGCGCGCGGCGGGTTAACCTTTGCGAAAGGCGCGATACATGCGCCAAGACAGGCTTGGACAGCCCCGCGTCGCGGGCTAGGCTGTCGCAAAGCCGCTTCAGAAAGCCCCGCCATGACCACCAGCGCCACGATGATCATCACCAATGCCCGCATCCTGACCATGGATCCGGACCACCCGAGGGCCGAGGCCGTGGCGCTTCGCCATGACCGCATTCTTGCGCTGGGATCAACCGCTGACATAGCGGCCCTCGCTGGCCCCGAATGCACGGTGATCGACGCGGGCGGCGCCAGCCTGCTGCCGGGCTTCATCGAAAGCCACCTGCACCTGTTCATGGGCGGATCGGAACTGTCGCACCTCCAGCTTCTTGGTGTGGAAGGCCCCGATCAGCTGGGCCGCGCCATCCGGGACTATGCCACCGCCCATCCGCAGCGGCGGGTGATCGTGGGGCAAGGTTGCGACTATGCCATCTATGGCCGCGCCCTGACCCGGCATGATCTGGACGCGATCCTGCCGGACCGGCCCATCATCCTTGTCGCCGCCGATCACCACACCGGCTGGGCGAATACGGCTGCGCTGACCGAGGCGGGCATCCTGCAGGGCGCCACCGTCGGCCCCGGCAACGAGGTGGTGATGGGCGCAGACGGCCTTGCCACCGGAGAGCTGCGCGAGTTCGAGGCGATGGCCCCCGTCCTGCGCGTGGCGGGCGAGCACCGGATCATGGCGGGCATCGCGACCGGCTTCGACCCCCTGCCCCCGCCTTCGCAGGAGGACATGACGGCCGACCTGCCCGCCATGCTGGCAGGCCTTGCCCATTGCGCGCGGCACGGCTTCACAAGCCTCGTGAACATGGATGGCAACCGTTACACGCTTCAGGTGCTGGACACCCTGCGCCAGCAGGGCCGGCTGAGCGCGCGGGTGCGCGTGCCCTTCCACTACCGCAACACCCGCACCCCTGCCGATCTGGCCGAGGCCAGCGCGCTGACCCGCGATTACAACGATGACTGGCTGACATCGGGCTTCGTCAAGATGTTCATGGACGGGGTGATCGACAGCGGCACGGCCGTGATGCTGAACGACTATCCCGACCAACCGGGCTGGCGCGGCGATCCACTGCACGAGGCCGACCGCTTTGCCGAAATCTGCATCGAGGCCGACCGTCGCGGCCTGCAGATCGCGGTCCATGCCATCGGTGACGGCGCAGTGCGCCGGGTGCTGGACGGCTATGCCGCGGCGCGCGCCGCCAATGGCCCGCGCGACGCCCGCCACAGGATCGAACATATCGAGCTTATCGACCGGGCCGATGTGCCACGCCTTGCGGAACTGGGAGTGATCGCATCGGTTCAGCCCTCGCATGTGCCCGGCGCGATGGATTTCCCGCCCTTTTCGTCGTTTGACAAGATCGCCCGCGCGCGCATGAAAGACGCCTTTCTGACCCGCACCCTTGCCGAGGCGGGCGCGCCCATCGTCTTTGCCTCGGATTGGCCGGTCGCCGATATCAACCCGCTGCGCAGCATTCAGGCCGCCCTGACCCGCCAGCCCTTTGAGGGGGCTCAGGACGAACGGCTGACCCTTCATCAGGTGCTGGCCGCCTACACGATCGGTGGCGCCTATGCCGAACACACCGAGGACCGCAAAGGCATGCTGCGCCCCGGCTATCTGGCCGATCTGGTGCTGCTGGACGGCGATATCGAGGCGGTCGCGCCGGACCGCATCGCCAGCCTGTCGGTGGCCCGTACCATCTGCGGCGGACGCACGGTCTGGGACGCGGCCACTTAAGCGCGGTCGCACACTGGTCGCGCGCGGGCTTTGCCCCATCTTGCCCCTGACAGCAGGATGACGGAGCGCAAGGTATGTCCCAGCACGATCAGGATCATGACGCGATCGCCCTGCCCGGCGGCCGCATCGGGCGGCTGCTGCGCATGGGCGGGATGACCACGGGGCTGGTCGGCGACATGGCGGCGGCGGGCTTGCGGCAGCTGGCGCAGGGTCAGCGCCCGCGCATGCAGCAGATGATCCTGACGCCGCAGACCGCCAGCCGCGTGACGCGCGACCTGCGGGTGATGCGGGGCGCTGCCATGAAACTGGGCCAGATGCTGTCGATGGACCCCGGCCTAGTGCTGCCGCCCGAAATGACGTCGATCCTCGCCGCCCTGCGGGACGAGGCGCATCACATGCCACCCGCGCAGCTGCGTGATGTGCTGGATGCGCAATGGGGCCGCGACTGGCGCCGCCGCTTCAGCCGTTTTGACGTGCGCCCCTTCGCCGCCGCCTCGATCGGGCAGGTGCATCGCGCCCGCACCCATGACGGGCAGGACCTGGCGATCAAGGTGCAATATCCCGGTGTTGCGGACAGTATCGACAGCGATATCGCCAACATGGGCACATTGCTGCGCCTGCCCGGCCTGCTGCCGCGCGGGCTGGATATCGCGCCCATGCTGGAAGAGTTGCGCAGCCAGCTGCATGCCGAGGTCGATTACACGGCCGAGGCGCGCAATCTGGCAGAGTTCAACCGCCTGCTGGAAGGCTCAAAGGTCTTTCGCCTGCCGGAGCTTCACCCCGCGTTGAGCACGCCAAGCGTGCTGGCGATGACATGGCTGGACAGCCAGCCGCTTGAGGCGCTGCTGACCGAACCCCCGGCGCTGCGCGACAGGGTTGCCGCGCACCTGATCGCCCTGCTGCTGCAGGAACTGTTTGATTTCAGGACCATGCAAACCGATCCGAACCTTGCGAATTTCCGCTACGACCCGACCTCGGGGCGGATCGTCCTGCTGGATTTCGGCGCCGTGACACGCTTTGATCCTCAGCAGGTCGAGGGGTTTCGCACCCTGCTGCGGGCCGGTCTGGCGCAGGATCGCGCGGCGGCGGACGCGGCGTTGAGCGGACTGGGCTATATCGACAAGGCCACACCCGCATCCCTGCGGGCCCGCATTCTTGACATGTTCGACACGGCAATGACCCCTCTGCGCGACAACGCGCCCTTCGATTTCGCGTCATCCGACCTGGCCCTGCGCCTGAACGCGATGGGCCTTGCGCTGGGACAGGACCCCGACATGGCGCAGACCCCGCCAGAGGGCACCTTGTTCCTGCATCGCAAGATCGCGGGCATCTACCTGCTGGCCGCGCGGCTGCAGGCCCGGCTCGCCATCCGCCCCCTTGTCGCCGCGCATGCCAGCGCCCTGCCGGATCGCGCCACGGCCTGACCAGTCAAGCAGGGTAGCCATAACGCGAGATATGCGCCCAGATGTCGCGGTTCACCAGCGTCAGATCGGCAATCGACTTGGCGATGCTGTCAACGGCGGCGGCATCCAGATCAAGCGCCTGACCCATGCGGATACCGTCCTTGCGGTCGGCGATCCGCATCAGGATCGAACGGGGTGGTCCGCCTTCCGGATCAAAGGCATAGATGCAATGGTTAAAGCGGTTTCGGGCACTGGACAGCTTCATCATGTCCCGCGTCAGGCGCAGCACCGCATCGCGTTCCTCGGGCTTCTGGTGATCCATCTTGGCCAGCCTTTCGACCAGATCCACCCTTGCGCGGGTCGTGTTCAGCGTCAGGAAGATCACCACCGCCACATCCTTGGTGGTGCCGGACAGCCCCGCGATCAGGTGCAGCAGCAGGCTTTCGGTATTCGTCCAGATATAGTTCAAACGCCCTATCAGCAGCAGGAACTGGTCGAAATCGGCAGGCTGCGCCTCGGGGCTGATCGGCTTTTGCGCGCTCATCGCCCGTCCCCCCAATGGCGCGACAGATACCAGTTGGCCGCCTCGGTGCGGTTGCGCGCGCCGATCTTGGTGATGGCATTGTGCAGATGCAGCTTCACCGTATGTTCCGACAGGGACATCTTGTGCGCGATGGTCTTGTTGCGCCCCCCCTGCGAGACAAGGGCAAGCACCTCTTCCTCGCGCGGGGTCAGGCGCGGATCGGCGGCAGACGCGGCACCTTCGGCCCGTGAATGGGCCTTTGCGGACATGGCCGACACATCCTCCGCGTGATCGTCATCATCCTCTGCCTGCACAGTGATATCCGCAGGATCCATGGCACGCGCATCGCTGGACGGCGCCGGAGAAATCAGGTCGCCCGCAGCAAGAAGCTGCCCCGCAAGCACCAGCCGCAGCATGGCGGACCACGGACAGATCGGCAGCGTCATCGGCAACAGCAGCACATCGGCAAGCGCAGGGTTCTGCCTCCGCTGCCCCAGCAGATGCCGCGCCACAGCAGGCTCCCGATAGGCAAGGATCCAGCCTGCATCCGGCAGATCGGCCTTGAAGGATGTGATCTTGCGAAAAACCTCCGGCGCCAGACGGTCGTCGAAAAAGACCTTCTTCACCGGCTGCGCCGATGTCCGGCTGAAAGACAGCAGATCGCGCAGGCTTTCGACCCGCAGGGCATGTGCTCCGCCAGCCTCCTGCTCGGTCATGCGCAGGATCGAGTTCGGAAAGACAAGGGCGCTACCGACAAACACGAAAATGTCTGTAGAACCGCTAAGGTTGTTACTTGGCCTCGAATAAATGGCATCGCGTTCAAACATGTCACCCCCCCAGGCGGTCAAACGCTGAATATGTCAGAAAAAAGGTCTGTAATTGGTACTCCGCATTGGAATTATGCATTAGGAGTCATACGACATTTTTCTAGCTATCGAAACTAGCCGAATGATTAAGGACAAATTGTGGCAACCTGATCCTGCACTGTCACAGGGCTTCCTGATAAGGGGCAAAGCGAAAAAGACCGATCAGAACAGGCAAGTTCGCACCCTATCCCTAAGAATAGTCCACAAAGAACATGCTGTTAGTCTGAACCGACCGCAGCCGACCCCCTGATTGCACCCCGCGATCGGGTCGGCTGGTATAGGCAAGAGTTTATTCACCCAAAAGTAGAATACTGTCTTTTCTCAAATCGTGAACAATCGAATAAACACAATAAAATCAAGCCACTGACCACGACTTAACCCTTTGTCCAACTTACGAATCCGGGGTTGGAGTGAAAATCTGCCAGTGTCGGCTCGGAATCGGGCGGACATTTGACACAGCTTATTTTCAACGGCCGGACCGGCCCGCTCATCACATGCGACCACCGGCCAGCAGAGGCCAGCGCCCGGATCAAGCGATTCGGACGACGGGTTCCTGCACCCGGACAAAGGAGAAGCACCGACACGATTTCACATGACGGGCCGATCCGATGGTGTGGCAGCACCTCTCTGACGCCCGGCTGACTTGAGACGACAAACCCAACCATGCCCGGCAGTTGTCACTTTTTAGATGATTGGTGGCCAGCCGGGCAAACTGGAGGACCAATATCATGGTCAAGAGAAACTCAGCCACTAACAATAACTTCATGATCGACGACCTCACAGTCGAAACGATCGACGCGGATTTCGACACCGACATCACCGTCGAGAACGCCGAAGTGGAACTTGACGCGCAAGCGCAGGAACAGACCACGACGACCGATGTCGATCAGGGTCAAGGACAGGACCAGGGCCAGGGCCAGCAACAGGGCCAGAGCACCGAACAGGGTCAGGGCCAAGGTCAGGATCAGGGTCAAAGTGCCGAACAGGGCCAGGGCCAGATCCAGGGCCAGACCGTCGACAACAAGAACGGCAATAACGACAACTCCAACGCCAACGAGGTGAATATCGACTTCGGCGGTGGCGAGTGGATCCCGCGGGACGATGATTTCATCGATCTCGACCTGTCGGGCAGTTCGTCCGTGGGCGATGTCTTTGGCGTCAAGGGCGATCTGGAATATGACCCCGGCAACGACCTGGACATGACCGATGTTCTGAACGGCGTGTCCTTCGGCGCGGGCAATTCAAATGCCTTTGCCATCGGTCAGACCAACAACCTGACCGACAACGACACGCTGGACAGCCCGACGGTCGCCAACAACGCCGACTTCAACCAGAATGGTGACGCCAGCGGCGGCACCGCCTCGGCCGAGGAAGGGATCAAGGTCTCGTCCGACGGGGCCGAAGGCGGCGGCGACGCGGATGCCGATGGCGGTGACGCCACTGGCGGCACGGCGCTTGGCGGCTTTGCCATAGCCGGAACCGACGGTGACAGCGATGGTGGCGACGGCGATGCAGACAGCGGCGATGGCGGCGATGCCGGCGCGCTTGGTGGTTCTGTGCTGGGTCTGGCATCGGGCATGGCGGGCACCGACAGCGACAGCAGCGGCGGCATGGGTGGCAGCTCCCTGGCAGCCTCAGGTGCCGACAATGATGGCGACAGCGATCAGGACGGGGATGCCGATGGCGGCGACAGCGGCGAAGCCGGTGCCCTTGGTCTGGGACTGGGCGTTGCCTTGTCCGGCGCTGACTCCGATGCATCCGATGCCGATGGTGGCAACGCAGGTGCCGATGGCGGCGGTCTTGGCCTTGGCCTGTCCGGTGCGGGCGCCATGGCAGGCGGCGGCACGGGCGGCGGTTCGGGCGCGGATGCCGATGCCGATGCGGACGCCGATGCCGACACGGATGCCGATGCCGATGGCGGCAGCGGCGGCGGGTCCGGTGCATTGGGCCTGGGCGCAGGCCTGGGTGCAGCCGAATCCGATGCTGACAGCCAGGCGGCTGGTGGCCCGGCCGGCGCGCTGGCCGGAACCTTGGGCGGCGGTCTTCTGTCCGCAGCTCTGGCCAATGCCGAAGGCGGTGACGCCGGAAGCGGTGCCACCGCAGGCGATGCCGGCGGAACCGGTACCGGAACCGGAACCGGCGCCTCGAACGGCGGCGCGGGCGGCGCAACCGATGCCACCGCGGGCGATGCAACCAGCACAGCCGATGGCACGGCCGATGCAGCCAGCAATGGCGGCGCGGGCGGCGGCGGCGCATCCGATGCAGCCTCGAACGGGACCGGCACCGGAACCGGCACGGGCGGCGATGCGGCGGGCGGTGCGGCGGCAAAC
The DNA here is from genome assembly GCA_041596235.1 of Paracoccaceae bacterium. Classification (GTDB taxonomy): domain Bacteria; phylum Pseudomonadota; class Alphaproteobacteria; order Rhodobacterales; family Rhodobacteraceae; genus Seohaeicola. Next base: position 26,291 of record JBFHIW010000022.1, on the reverse strand, counting down.
GCAGCCGATGCAGCATCTGACGCAGGTGCAGGCGGCACAGCGGACGCGGCAGCCAACAGCGGCGACGGCGGCTTGGCGCAGGTCTTCGCGACCAGCGACATCGACGGCAGCGCCGACAGCATGGCCGATGCAATCGCAGGCTATGGTGGCGCAGGCTGGTCCGATGACGATGCGTCCAACACCACCGGCGTGACCGGATCCGCCAGCACCAACGGCGGCGCGGGCGGCGGCTCGGGCATGGCCGAGGGCGTCGGCGGCGCGGGCGGCAACATCATGGGCGGCGACGCCACGGGTGGGGCCGGAACGGTCGGTGATGCGCTTGGCGGCTGGGGTGGCAACGCCACAACCGGTGCAGGCGGCGCAGGCGGCAGCGGTGGTGCCTGGGGCTCGAACAATGGCGACGACGGCTTTGTGACCGGGGAATCCTATGCCTCGGCTGCGGCAGCCGTGAACGTGACGGCGTTCAACCAGAACATCGTCATGGGCGCCAACGTGCTGGGCAACTCGGTCGACATGACCGTGGTGGGCGGTGGCCTGACATCCACGGCCATCGGCGACGACGACCTTAGCTGAGGCTGAACCAACATGGATCGGGGCCGGCGTGACCGGCCCCAATCCAACCGCTGCACCGCTGGAACGGTGTTGCGTTGAAAAAAGGGGGATCAGAGCATGGCACTTGACCGGATCAGCGAGGAAATCGCCCATTTCATCGGCTTGTTTCACCTTGAAATCGAGGCCGCCAAGATGCGGCTGGATTATCTGGCCTTTCGCACCGACATGGATGGGCCGGAACTGGACCCGCTGAAGGAAGACAGGTTTGCCGGTCGAGACGAGATGGCGTTGCGCGACCTCAGGACCAGATCCGACAACCCCGACACCACCCCGTCCAACGTGACACCCACAGCGCCCAAGATGGCCTATGTGCCAAGGCAGGGGGTCGAAAGCCCGCCCGCCCCGGCGCAACTGCCCGATATCGCACTGGACAGCCCCGTGCCTCTGGGTGCGGCGGGCGTCCTGTCGCTTGGCGGGCAGATGATCGAGATCCTGCCCAATTCCATCGTTCTCGCGATCGAACAGACCGCCTATCTGAGCGATGATGACCTTCTGATTTTCGATGGCAGCGCCGGTTTCACAAATCCCGCGCTCTACCTGACCTTGCTGCAGGATCTGGCCGAACTGGCCCAGACCCTGAACCTGATCGCCCCCTGGGCCTGGAGCCCGGCCGATGGCGGCCTCGTGGACGCGGCCAAGCAGATGGCACAGGCGATGACCGAGGCCGAGGCCCCGCAGGCCGAGGGCCTGAGCGCCGTCATCCTGCGCGGCGAGGACGCCGAAGGCAGTTTCATCAACGGCCTGCGCGTGGATGACGTGCCCCTGATCAAGGATCTGCTGCCCGCTTTCCTGAAGCTCAAGGCCGAGGAAGCCGAGGCCGAGGCCGAGACGACCCTTGCGAAATCGGATGGCGTGACGGACCACGATCCCGGCCCCTTCGCGGTGGACCCCGGCCATCATGTCGTCACCGGCGGCAATCGGGTGATCAATGAAACCGTGATCAAGTCCCTCTGGGTCGATGCCCCCGTCATCGCCGTGGCGAAGGACGTGCTGCGGCTGGACGTGATCTCGCAGGTGAACCTGCGGATCGCATCGTCGGACCTGCCCGGCCCGGCGCAGGCGGCACCCTCGCATGCGCTCAACATCGCGCAGCTTGAACAGACCTCGGCCATGGCGACGGAGGCACAGGCGGGCAAGACCGGTGGCGGAGCGGCGGACGGCCTGCCCTCGATCTGGAACGTGACCCGGCTGGACGGCGACCTGATGCTGATGAACTGGGTGCAGCAACATATCTTCGCCACCGACTATGACCGGGTCGAGGTTAAGTTCACCGGGGCCGCCACCTATATCGGCACCGGCGAGAACATGGTTTTCAACGAAACCCTGATCCTGAACCTCGGCTTTCACTATGACCTGATCCTGATCGGCGGCAGCATGCTGACGCTGAACCAGATCACGCAGGTCAATGTGCTGCTGGATCAGGACAGGATCACCGGCGATGTCCCCAAAGGCGCCACCCTGCACGCGGGCGACAACCTGCAGGTCAACACCGCCGCCATCATGACCACCGGCACGGACAGCCTGACCGAACAGACCGACAATTTCACGCAGGCCCTGTCCGAACTGGCGGGCGGCGCCAAAACCATCCCCGCCGCGCTGGCGCAGGACGCCCTTTTCGCCGGGCATGAGGCGCTCAATGTCCTCTATATCAGCGGTGACCTGATCCAGACCAATGTGATCGAACAGATGAACTATCTGGGAGATTCCGATCAGATCCACTTCATTCAGGACATGTTCACCACCGCCGAAGGGGCCGAGGTGACCGTGACCAGCGGATCGAACCTCCAGATCAACGCGGCCAGCATCGTCGCGCAGGGGCTTGATTCCACCGTGATGGCGGGCGGCGAGGCCTATAGCGACGCGCTGATCTACCAGGCCGAACTGATCGACGACTGCGCCCCTCCGGCAGGGGTGCAGATGGACAAGCTGGCGACCGAGGCCGTGGCCTTCCTTGCCGACGACATGATCGGCCCCGCCCCGACAGACGACTGCGGACCCTCGGTGCAGGTCGATGACTGCCCCGGCACGGTGGACGTGATGCAGACCATGCTGGCATGACCCCGGCCCCAGCCCCAGCCACAGCCGATCAGGACGCGACCGGAGATTTGCCTTGAACAAGATGATCGACAGACCGCTGGAATTCAGGACGGTGCGCGGCCGCAGCACGACCGGCGGCGGCGCATCCCGCGCCCCGTTGCGGCTGACCGCGGATCTGCGGGTCCGGCCCGAAAACGCGCCAGCCGCCCCGACACCGGCGACAGAGACCTTGCAGCTGCAGGCACAGGCCACCGCAGCGGTCACCCCTGGTGCGGCCGCTGCGGTCACCCCCGCCCCGGCCAGCCCCACTGAGGCCAGTCCTGCCGCAGTCGCGCCACCCTCCTCCACCACGCAGGCTGAAACGGCCCCGTCTGCAACGGCCCCGTCTGCAACGTCCTCTGAACCGGCGCCCGCGACCGAGACGTCCGCCAAGGCGCCCCCTGCCCCGGATCACGACACATCCCCCGCCAACGGGTCAGATCACAAGGCCGAGGCCGATCCCGCGCGGATGAAGGCGTTCCGCGATGGCAATGCCGCCTCGCTTTCGGGTGTGACCATCGAAGGGCAGACTGGCGGTCCGGTCATGGCCGGCTCCGCACGCCCCGGCGCGGGACAGGGCGGCGGCGGCAATGGCGGCGCGAAGTTTCACAAGCGCATGGGCCCCGAGGATTTCCAGCAAAGCCTGAAACTGGGGATCGGCACCGTCTGGCGCAACCTGAGCATGGTCATGGTGATGACTTGCGCCACCAACGTGCTGATCCTCGCGATCCCGATCTACCTGTTCCAGATCTCGGACCGGGTGCTGACCAGCCGGTCCACCGACACGCTGATCATGCTGACCCTTGTGATCGTGGGGGCAGTGATCCTGCAATCCATGTTCGACGCGGTACGCCGCTTCATGCTGATGCGCACGGCGGTCGAGGTTGCGGCACGGTTGGGGGCGCCAGTTCTCAGCGCTGCGGCGGCGGCCTCGCTGAACGGCTCGGGGCGCGAATACCAGACGCTTGGCGATCTGCAGCAATTGCGCGCCTTTCTGGTCTCGGGCACGCTGATTTCCTTTCTCGACGTGCCCTTCGCCCCCCTCTTCATCCTTGTGATCTTCATGATCCACCCGCATCTGGGGATGATCGTGGTGGTCACGGCGCTGCTGCTGCTGGTGGTGGCGCTGGTCAACCAGCGCATCACCGCCAAACCCTTCGCCGAGGCAAACCTGGCGCAGGCCAAGGCGAACATGCATCTCGATTCCATGTCCCGCAACAGCCAGATCATCAACGCGATGGCCATGATCCCCGAGGCCGTCACGATCTGGGGCCGCGACACGGCCGCCTCTCTGATAGCGCAGGTGCGGGCGCAGGATCGCAACATCATCAGCGCCTCGGTCAGCCGCGCGGTCAGGATGCTGACACAGGTGGGGATGCTGGGCTGGGGCGCCTATCTGGCCATTGACGGGCAGATCACCGGCGGCATGGTGATCGCGGCCTCCATCGTGGCAGGCCGCGCGCTGGCCCCGATCGAAGGCTCGATCGAAGGATGGAACGCCTTCATCCTGTCGCGCGCCGCCTATGGCCGGGTTGCGGCCCTGCTGCGGGGATCGCGCCTGCAGTTCGAACGCCTCTGGCTACCGCGCCCCGAAGGCCGCCTGAACGTCGAGCGCCTGCTCTATGTGCCGGGCGGCACCAAGCAGGTGATCCTGAACGGCATCAGCTTTGCCCTCGAACCCGGCGACAGCCTGGCGGTGATCGGCAATTCGGGCGCGGGCAAGACCACGCTGGGCAAGATGCTGGTCGGATCCATCCTGCCGACATCGGGCAATGTGCGGCTGGACCTGATGGATCTGCGCAACTGGGATCCCCGGCAGCTGGGCGAGAATATCGGCTACCTGCCGCAGGACGTGCAGCTGTTCCCCGGCACGATCAAGGACAATATCGGCCGGATGCGCGCCGATGCGACGGACGAGCAGATCCACCACGCCGCCGTTCTGGCCGATGTGCACGAGATGATCGCAAGCCTGCCGCAGGGCTATGAAACAATGGTCGCCGCCGATGGCTCGCCCCTGTCGGGCGGGCAGAAACAGCGCATCGCGCTGGCGCGGGCCTTTTTCGGCAACCCGCGCCTTGTGGTGCTGGACGAGCCGAACTCGAACCTCGACACGGCGGGCGACAAGGCGCTGGCCCGCGCCATCGACCATGCCCGCAAGGAAAAGATCACCGTGGTCGTGATCACGCAGAAGCCGTCGCTGCTGAACGTGGTCGACAAGATCATGTTGCTGGCCAATGGCGGCGTGGCCCTGTTCGGCCAGCGCGACAAGGTCATGGCCCAATTGAACCCCGCCGCCGCAAGGGCGCCACAGGTTCCCGCAGGCGGCACCGCTGCCCTCGGACAGCCACAACAGCCAGGAACACCGCGCCATGTCTGACCTGACCGTCATTCCCCGCCCCGACACCTGGTACCAGGACGTACCACGGTCGATCGGCAAACAGGCCGTGGTCGGCCTGCTGCTGATGCTGGTGACCTTCGGTGGATTTGGAGCATGGGCAATGATGGCGCCGCTGGCGGCCGCCGTCATCGCGCAGGGCAGCTTCGTGGCGACCGGGCAGAACAAGATCGTGCAGCACCTTGAAGGGGGCATCATCTCGGACATTCTGGTCAAGGAGGGCGATCGCGTCCGCGAAGGGCAGATCATGCTGACGCTGGATCAGACCCTGGCGCTGGCCAGCACGCGCGAGCTGTCATTGCGCCGCATCCGGCTTGAGGCAACGCAAGCCCGGCTGATGGCCGAGCAGCAGCATCTGGACGCGCTGCGCTTCGCGCCCCACCTCGAAGCCGAACGCGCAGACCCCGAGGCTGCCATGATCCTTGACGGTCAGAGCCTCGCCTTTCAGGCGTCCAGCGCCAGCCTTGCCAACGACATCAGCGTGATCAATCGCAATCTCGAAGCCCTCGAGATCCGCACGACCGGATACGGCATCCAGCTGCAGGCGACACGCAGCCAGCTTGGCCTGCTGGCCGAGGAACTGGCCGCCAAGACCCAGCTTGTGGAAAGCGGCCTGTCACGCCGCAGCGAGGCGCTGGCCCTGCAACGCGCCATGTTGGAGGCTGATGGTCAGGTCGGGCGGCTCGAGGCCGAGATCGCCGAACTCTCCGAGATGCGCGCCAAGTTCGAAGCGCAGATCGCCAAGACGCGCGACGACTACGGCCGCAACGCGCTGACCCAGCTTCAGACCGTCGAAAGCGAGCTTGAAAGCGTGCGCGAGCAGTTGCGAAAGTCCGAAAACATCCTGGACCGGACCCATGTGATCGCGCCTGTCGATGGCACCGTCGTCCGCCTTTACTATCACACGACCGGCGGCGTCGTCGAAACCGGCCGCCCCATTGTCGAAATCCTGCCAGCCGATGCCCCGCTGATCATCGAGGTCCTTGTGCCGCGCAACAGCATCGACAGCGTGCATGTGGGCCAGCATGCCACGGTCCGGCTGACCGGCATGAACCAGCGCACCACGCCGGTTCTCAATGGTCTTGTGGATTACGTCTCGGCCGATGCCATCGCGGACGGCTCGAACGGCACCCGCCGCGAGGTTTACCTGTCGCGCGTCACCGTGCCCGTCAGCGAGATGCAGCGTATCCAGGGGTTTTCCCTCACACCGGGGATGCCGGCGGAAATCATGATCCAGACCGAAGAGCGGACCTTTGCGCAGTACATTGTCAAACCGGTGCTGGACAGCATGTCGCGCGCCTTCCGCGAGCAATAAGCCCCCCCGACAGCCGATGAATATCAACCTGTAATATTATTGCGTTCGCGCAACACTCTACTTTGGGAATATTATTTTTTCTTGTTTCGTTGGCCGCACACGCGCATGCTTCAGGCCGAGCATACCCCTTTTCCGATAGTCCGGCGATAAAGACCGGCACGGGGGACCTGATGGCAGGATATACCATGAGCAGCTTTTCGTGGCGCAAAGCGCGACAGGGCATCGCCGTGATTGCAGGGGTTTCCCTTGTGGCCGCTTGCACCGATGCGCCCTATTCGCCTCCGACCCTCCCTTTTCTGGGGAATTACAAGGCGCATGCCGACAGCGTGCCCCGTGTGCTTGAGAACCATGACTGGTGGCGACAGTTCAAGGATCCAGTCCTTGACGGCCTTGTGGAGCGCGCGCTCGCGGACAGCCTCAGCCTTGAACTGGCCAAGGAACGCGTGATCGAGGCTCAGGCCGCGCGCGACGGCTTGCCCATGGCCGCTCGCCTGTCCCCCAATGCGCGTGTGCAGCGTGAACGGCAGGATGGCGGCCCCAGCCTGACCCGGTCCGAGGCCAGCCTCGGCTTTGACTGGCTGCTGGATATCTACGGCGCGCGGCGCGCCCAGGTCGAAGCCGCAGGCGCCCGGATCGAAATCGCGGATGCCGAACTGGACGCGGCGCGGCTGTTGCTGCTGCTCAACCTTGCCAATGCCTATGTCGATCTGCGCTACCAGCAGGCCAGCCTGCATCTGCGCCGGTCCGAACTGCGCTCGCGGCGTCAGACGATGGACCTTGTGGACACCCTCTTCAAGGGGGACGCGGCCACCAGCATAGACGTGGTGCGGGCCAAGGCGCTTGTTTCCGAGACGCAGGCGGAAATTCCCGCAATCGAGGCGGCGATCGCAAACCTCAAGTCCGAGATCGCGGTTCTGTCCGGCCGGATGCCGGGCCAGTCCCTGCCCGATCTTGACAGCCGGGCGTCCCAGCCGCGCGTCAGCCTGTCGCCCAAGGTCGGGATCCCCTCGGATCTGTTGCGCAATCGCCCCGATATCCGCGTGGCCGAACGGGGTTACTATGCGGCCCTGAGGGACCTGAAAGTGGCGAATGCGGCCCTCTATCCGCAGCTGTCGCTGGGCGGCACCATCAGCCTGTCCTCGGTCTCGGGCAACCGTAACACCGATTATGTCTTCGGCCCGGCGCTGAGTTTGCCCGTCCTGCCCGCGCAAGGCGCGCGCGCCACGGTGTTGCAGCGGGATTCTCGCGTGCGCCAGGCCCATACCGCATGGCGGATCACCGTGCTCGAGGCGATCGGGGATGTCGAAGGCGCGCTGGCCGATTACGAAGCCAGCATGCGCGGACGCAACGCCGCGACCGAGACCGTCCGGCTTTATACCGAGGCCGTGCGCCTGACCCGCGAAAGCGTGGACAAGGACGGCGGCACCATCCGCGACCTGATTGATGCCGAACAGAACCTGGCGGTCGCCAATGCCGGGCTTGCCAATGCCCTGCGGCAATCCGGCCGCAGCTTCATCGCGCTGAACATCAATCTTGGCGCGGGGCACCGCTACGGCGCAGTTGCGCAAAAGGCACGCTGAACAGGCCTGAAACCGGTCAGCGGGACGCGGAACGCGGGATCGACAAAGCCGCAGCGCGGCACGCGGGCGGTCAATCGTCATCGGCTACCTCACGAAAGAACTGATGACGCCCCCGCCCGGCATGTTTTGACCGGTAGAGCGCCGCATCCGCGTCGGCCATCATGCGCCCCGTGTCGAGCCTTTCATAATCAACTGACAGCACCGTACCGATACTGCCCGAGATCCGGCACAGCGCATCGCAATAAGGGATCGGCAGGCACAGACGGGCGATGATGCGCTGCGCGATGGCGTCCAGCACGGCACGATCCCGCAGCTTGGGGAACACCAGAACGAATTCATCCCCCCCGATGCGCGCCACGGTGTCGCCGCTGCGCGTCTCCTCGGTCAGGATGCTGGCGACATGGCGCAGCACGTGATCACCCGCGGCATGCCCCAGCGTGTCATTCACGGCCTTGAAGTGGTCGAGGTCCAGATGCATCACGGCGAAAGGCTCGCGCCCATGGCAAAGCCGTTCCAGCAGGTGATCAAGCGCTCTGCGATTGGCCAGACCCGTCAGCGTATCGGTCAGCGCCTGCGCCTCTGCCGCAACCATCGCGCCCCGCAGGCGCAGGTTCAGCTTGCGGCTTTCCTCCATCGCGGCCGATTTCGCCTCGAAAAGGTACAGAAGCTCTACCGTCATGTCCGTCGCGGCGAAATCCGCAGCCGTCAGCGCATAATCGCGCAAGGCATCCATGATGGAGATCCCGAAGGACAGGTTCAGGACCATGCCCTGCCCGGTCGCAGCAAGGCAGCCCTTGAAGGCGGTCATCGGATGGTCGCGAAACGCAAGGTGCAGGATCTTGCCCTGCAGCTTGCGCAGATCGTCCCATGCCGCGATCTGCCGGGGGCGCGTGACATCGAACAGGTCCAGCACCGATGCGCCGCAAAGCGGGCCGTGCGGGCGCAGCCGGGCAAGCGTCGGGCCCGCATGCAGCACGTCGCCTGCCGGGCCCAGCAACAGGTGCATCGGGCAGAGCACATCCAGAACACGCGCCAAGTCAGCCGGATCGCTGCATTGCGACACCCCGCCGCCAGCGGCAGCCTGCGGGCCGGTCCGCCCCCCCGCACCGGTATCGCCGTGCAGATCGTCCGGCCTGTCCTGCTTTCCTGCCTGTCGCCCGCCCATGGCTCACCCCGCCTTCCGGCCCAGTTCGAACCGGCGCCCTTCGCTATAGTCGTGGGCGACAAGCGCGATCTCGATCACCTCGCAACCCGGCGCGGGCACACCATGATCCAGCACGACCAGCGCGCCATAGTCATCGGCCATGGCCCGCAACACGCCCATCATCACGGAGCCGAAGCCAAGAAACCCGCCATCCTGTCGATAGGGTTTCCCTGTCAGGCAGCGCAACTGATAGCGATCCGGCGCAATCTCGTGCAATTCCAGCAGCGGCAGGTCCAGATCCGATACGGCAAGCCGGGCGCGATCCGGAAGATCGTCCAGAGAACACAGGAAATCGGCAAAACCTTCGCCGCCGAACCGCAACAGGCGGCGCAGCGCCTCGATATGCGGGTGCGAGACAAGATAGGTGCCGATATCCTCAAGCACCTCTGTCATGGGCCGGCCCAGCCGCTGGCAGGTCGCATCCAGGACCCGGCCGGTCAGCGCCGGATCATGATCCAGCATCGCCTCGAACCCGGCGCCATCCAGATGGGCGGCGCGGGCCACATCACTCCATGTGCCGGGACCATGCATATCAGTCACGAAACACTGTATCGCCCGGTTGATCAGCCCATGCATCCCAGATCCCTTTGCCAAACCGTGCACAGGATCCGGGAAAAGCGTAAAGATTTGACCAATATCTTCAATTTGCAGGACTTTGGCCCCGCCCGGTCCCCCGCCCGGTCCTCAGCCCGATCTCCCGCGTGACGGCCCCGGCACGGTGACCCTCGCTGAAACATAGGCGAGGATCGGATTTGCCGGGCCAAGCGGACCGGACAACCCCGCACTTCAAGCCTTGCGATCAGAAATCCGTCGGCGCGCCGCCTTCGGCCTTGCGGCGACTGACGAAGGACAGAAGCTCTTCATGCACGGCCACGTCCATCGGCGGGGCTTCGAATTCGGCCATGATCTGCCGATAGATCCCATGCGCACGCTCATGGGTCCAGACAGCACCCGCGATGTCCCATGCTTCGTAGTTGCGCCAGTCGGACAGGAAGGGCTGATAGAACGCCTTCTCATAGCGGTCCTGCGTGTGCTGGATGCCGAAGAAATGCCCGCCCGGCCCCACCTCGCGGATCGCCTCAAGCGCCAGATCCTCGGGCGTCGTGGCGAAGGTCGCAGGTTCCATGTAGCGCTGGATCTGCTGCAGCAACTCGCAGTCCATCACGAATTTCTCGGGGCTGGCGATCAGCCCGCCCTCCAGCCAGCCGGCCGCGTGATAGACCATATGCGTGCCCGATTGCACGGCGGCCCAAAGGCTGTTCGACGTCTCCCACATCGCCTGCCCGTCCGGCACATTGGCCGCGCAGACGCCGGACGACCGCATCGGCAAGCCGTAGAACCGCGCCAGCTGCCCGGTCATCTGGGTGGCGCGCATGTATTCCGGCGTACCGAAGGCGGGCGCACCCGATTTCATGTCCACGTTCGAGGTGAAGGTTCCGATGGCGCAGGGTGCACCGGGCCGGATCCACTGGGCCAGCGCAATTGCGCACAGCCCCTCGGCCAGGCTTTGCGCCACGGCCCCCGCCATGGTCACGGGCGCCATGGCCCCCGCCAGCGTGAAGGGCGTCACCACCAGCCCCTGCCCCCGCCGCGCCAGCCGGATCCAGCCATCCAGCATCGGGATGTCATGCTTCAGCGGCGAGGTGGAATTGATGTTGGTGAACATCTTGGGGCTTGCGTCGAAATCCTCATGCGTATGGCCGCCCGCGATACGGACCATCTCCATCACATCCTCGACCCGCTCCTTGCCCAGACTATAGGCATGCGCCACCTTGTCGGTCAGCGTCAGCGTATCATAGAGCACATCCAGATGCCGGACCGAGGCATGCACATCCACGGGTTCCACCGGATAGCCGCCGATGAAGTGGATGCAGTTGAAATACTGGCTGAGCTTCAGCAGGTCGCGGCACATGTCGCGCGTGCCGGACAGCTTGCGCCCCGTCGCCATGTCCCAGTAGTTCGGCGGGGACGAGACATTGCCGAACAGGATGTGATCGCCCCCGATGGTGATCTGCCGATCAGGGTTGCGCGGCGTGATCGTCCATTGCTTGGGCGCACGCTCCAGCATTTCCATCACGAAGTCACGGCCCATGCGGACATTCTCGCCCTGCACGGTGCAGCCCGCCTCGCGCAGGATCTCCAGCGCTTCGTGGTTCAGGAACTCGATCCCGATGTCTTCCAGGATGAACATCGCCGCCTCATGGACGGTCTGCACGCCCTCGGCGGTCAAGGGTTCGATGGGCCGGTCCATGTTGACGGGCAGGCGCCATGGCATCTGCTCGATCACGGTCTTGCCGCGACGAGTCGCATGCCCTGCGCGGCCACCGCTGCGTTTCTTGCGAAGCACCTCTTCCGTCATCACGGCCTCCTCGTCTGTCGGAAGACCAGCAAACTACCGCCGCGCCCTGCGCGCCTTTCCGATTGCGACCGAAGGCGTCGTTTTTTTGCGAATGAGCCGCGCAAGAGAGATGCGGCAACAGGGTCAGGCGTCGATCCAGGCCGGGATATGCCCGATATCGGGCAGAACGGCATCCGCGAGGGGCGACAGATCCGCGGCCAGCGCCGTGCCGGTCAGCACGCCGAGGGTCTGCATCCCCGCCCGTCTGCCGGCCAACAGGTCGTGATGACTGTCGCCCACCATGACCACGCGCGCAGGCTCCAGCCCGGTCTTGCGGCAAAAGGCCAGCAGCGGCGCGGGATCGGGTTTCGCGCCATGGCCGCTGTCGAAACCGGCGATGAAATCGAAATGCGCCAGCACTCCGGCGGTCCCCAGATGCGCCAGCGCCCCGGCTTCTGTGTCATTGGTGATCACGCCCAGCGCCAGACCCCGCGCGGCCAGCCCGGTCAGATAGGGATCCAGCGGCACGGCAGGGGCCAGCGGCGCCATGGCGGCCCGCAGGCTCAGGAAACTCTCGATCTCTTCGACAGGCCTGTCGGGCAGGGCCGTGCCGATCGCCTCGGCGGCTTCGCGGTTGGTCCCCGCGATGATCGGGCTTTCAGGGCGAAAGGCGCGCGCCTGTAGATCGAAGACCGCCGCATCGGCGATGCGTTGGGCAAGGGCTGCATCGCCCTCCGACAGCTCGTCGATCACCCCCAGCGCCCAGACATCCCATGTCGCCCGGAAATCGAACAGGGTGCCGTCCTTGTCGAAGATGATCCCGTCTACCCGCATCTGCCCTGCCCTTCATGCTGGTTTCGCCCCTGCGCCGGGCCTGCGCTAAAGTGGCGATGCGACAGCGCCGTGACAAGCCCTTCCCGCGCTTGACTTTCACGGGCCGATCCTGTGGCTTGGCGTCCATGGACAGCACCGGACCCTACCGCCTTCATGCCTCGTTGGGCTATCACCTATCCGTCGCCGCGCGCCAGCAGGAGCGGCGGCTTGACGAAGCCTTGAAGACCCTTGGCCTGACGCGCACCACATGGTGCGTGCTTCTGGCGGTCGGGAACGAGGGGCTGTCACAGCCCTCGGATATCGCGGGCTTCGTGGGCATCGACCGCACCGCGACCAGCCGGGCCCTGCGCCAGATGGAGGCCGAGGGCCTTCTGGCGCGCTCCAGCGGCACCCGGGACCGACGCACCCGCCGCGTCGAACTGACCCCGGCCGGCTGCGCCGCAATCGAGGCGGCAACCCCCTTTGCACGGCAGAACGCCATGATCATGGCCGATTGTCTGGAGCCGGGCGAACAGAAGGTGCTGATCGCGTTGCTGACAAAACTGCGCCCCGAGGATGACGCGCCGCTGAACACGCTCTGATCACGCGGCCTGCGATCAGGTCCAGTGCATCTGCGCGCCGCCCGGAAGGGCCGCGCGTGCCCGCATCGGCGCGTCATATGGTTGCCGCGCGGCATCGCAGAAGGCGATGACCCAGGCATCCTCCAGCATCAGGAAATCCAGCAGCGCCCCCAGAAAAGCAGGGTCCGCGGCACCTGCGCGCAGATCGTCGATGCTTGCACCGCTGGCGGCCATGAACTGACCCAGAACCTCGTCGTTTCCGGCCATCCAGCCCAGCGCGTCGATCGCCAGCATCTCGGCCTTTTCCTGCTCGGATTTCATTTTTTTCAGCCCGGAAAGAATTTCTTAACCACTTTCAATAGAGACTGCGGAAACGCGGTTGGCAAGTGGCCCGCCGCCCACTTCCTGAGGCTGAGGACCATGCCCGGCAAAATACTGATCGTTGATGACATTCCGACGAACCGAATCCTGCTGCGGGTCCGTTTGACGGCGGCGTGCTACGACGTGCTGCAGGCCGCAACCGGCGCCGAAGCGCTTGAGGTAATCGCCCAGCAGGCACCGGACCTCGTGCTGCTGAGCGCGGGTTTGCGTGATTGCGACAGCCTTGATCTGTGCCGCCGCATCACCGGATTTGCCGGGGATCCGGACCTTCGCATTCAGGATGCCACCGCCCCGGACCTGCCCGACACGGCCCCGGCACCGCCACCCGTCCTGATCCTGTCCCCCCATGCCGATCAAGACCTGCGCCTCGCGGCGCTATCCGCCGGGGCGGAGGATTTGCTGGCCTTTCCGCGGGATGACCTGCTCTTGCAGGCGCGGTTGCGCAGCCTCATGCGGGTGGGCGAAAGCCTTCAGGAATCGCATCTGCGCAGCGGAACCAGCAAGTCACTGGGTTTTGCCGAAGCGCCGCAGGCATTCGTCACCCCTGCGCGCATCTGCATCCTGACCGATCCCGGCCTGCACGAACTGGATTGGCTTCACGGTCTGCACAACCAGCCCCAAAGCATCGTCAGCCTGCATGACAGCCGTAGCTTCCTGCGCGACGTCAAGGCCGAGGCTGCCCCCGATCTCTGCGTGATCGTGCTGGATCGCAGCGTGTCGTCGCCCGGCCTGCGGCTGTTGTCGGAACTGCGCGCCCATCCCGAAACACGCCATACCGCCGTCATGGTCATCCTGCCCGAGGCGGATCATCACATGGCAGCGGACGCGCTTGACCTTGGCGCGGGCGATGTGGTCGCGGGGCGGTTCGATCCGGCAGAACTGGGCCTGCGGATCGCCAGCCAGATCAGGCGCAAACGCATGGCCGATCAGCTGCGCAGCACCCTGCGTGACGGGATGCGCGCAGCGGTGACGGACCCGCTGACCGGTCTTTACAACCGCCGCTATGCATTGCCGCATCTGATGCGCATGGCGGATCATGCGATCCGCAGCGGGCGACGTTTCGCGGTGATGCTGGCGGATCTGGACCATTTCAAGCGGATCAACGATCTTCATGGCCATGCCGCGGGCGATGCGGTGCTGGTCGAAGTGGCGCAACGCCTGCGCGCCAACCTGCGCGCGGTCGACCTGATCGCCCGCATCGGCGGCGAGGAATTCCTGATCGCGCTGCCCGACACCAACAGAACCGAAGCGCGGGTGGCCGCACGCCGCCTGTGCCGCATGGTCTCGCAGGATCCGATCGATCTGCCGGAACAGGGCCTGTCCGTCACAATGACGGTCAGCATCGGTGTCGCCATGGGCCATCGCCCCCTGCCGCTGCCGTCGGACCCTTTGCCCCAGACCATCGAAAGGCTGTTGCACTACGCCGACAAGGCGCTCTATGGGGCCAAGGCCTGCGGGCGCAATCAGGTGACGATCAGCAACACCGCCGCCTGAACATGCAGATAAGCCCGCTCAGTCGCGGCTGGCCTCGTCGCGCGCGTTGCGGCGCTGTTCGCGCCAGCTGTCGCGCCGTTCCAGCCGTTCTTCCAGCCTGTCGGCAAAGGCGGCGCGCGCGGTGGCATCCATCCGGGCAATGCGCTGCAACAGCAGTTCCTGACCGATCTGCTGCCGCTCCAGCCCCGCCTGAAACTGCCTTTCGACGATGATCTGCACGGTGGCCGGATCATAGGGCTCGGCGCGCAGGGCCTGCACGACGGCATCGAAATCGGCGCGGATATCGGCGCGCGCCGGTCGTCCCTCGGCATGCATGGCCCGCATCTCGCGCCAGATGGCGCGGCGATCCTCACGGCTCAGCGCGCCGGTATAAGGACCGCCGAACGGATCGCTGCGCACGGATGCCCTGTCGCGTATGTCGTCATGGCGCAGCGCGGCACCGATCGCGAGGCCCGCAACCGCAAGGTTCAGCGCCAGCGAGATGAACAGTACCACGGTGATCCAGCCGCGCCGGGGCGCGCCGGACGGGCCGCCGGGGCCGATCGGGGATGCGGGGTCGGTCGGGTAGGTCATGTTCAGCCCTCGCTCAGGTCCATGGCGATGTCGAATTCAAGCTCCGGCATCAGGTCGACAAGATAGGCATCCGTGCTCTGGCCCAGCAATGCCGTCGCCAGATCCGCAAGACCGGCTGGTGCGGCAATCCCGATGGCCAGCCCCATCACACCCGCCGTCGCCAGCCCGCCCAGCGCAGGCCAGCCACCCAGCGCCTCGCGCAGCTGTGCCCATGCGCCGGGGCGTGGCACACGCCGTGCTGGAGCGACCGGTTGCGCGGCCAGCGCATCGGCCAGAACCCGTGCCATCAGCGCCTCCGAAGGGGTCGGCTCCATGCGCCGTGCCGCCTCGAAAAAACCCTCCAGCCCGTCATCATCCAGCTGTGTCTTGCGCTTGTCAGTCATCCTCATACCCCAATTCTGCGCGTCGGCCCGACAGGGCGGCCGTCAAGGCGCGTTTGCCCCGGGCGAGCAGACTTTCGACCGCCTCGGCGCTGATGTCCATGATCTCGGCAATCTCGGGATTGCCCAGGCCCTCCAGGTGGCGCAGCACGACCGCCTGTCTCTGACGGTCGGGCAAGGCCGCCAAGGCCCGCTGCAAGGCTGCCGCCCTTGCCTTGTCCTGCAAGAGGCTTGCGGCCCCCTGCGCATCATCCTCGGGCTCGGGCACGCTGTCCAAGGCGACAGCGCGCCTTTTGCGCAGCCGGTCCGTGGCCAGATTGGCGGTCACCCGGTAAAGCCAGGTCGATACCTTCGCCTCGCCCTCGCGCCAGTCCGGCGCGATCCGCCACAGACGCAACAGCGCCTCCTGCGTGACATCCTCGGCCTCGGCCCGGTCGCCCAGCAGCCGCATGGCATGGGCATGCACCCGCGGGGTCAGCCGCAGCGTCAGCGCCCGCGCCGCCGCCGCATCACCCAAGGCAAAGCGGCGCAGCAGCACGTCATCTGCCAGATCCGAGGGGGCATCGAAAGCCATTGTCATCGTCCCCTCGGCCTATCCTGTCCCTGTCGTTTCGGCAATCGGGTGATCTGTCCGGGTGGAATGGCCCCCAAGGGCCATTCCGTGTCGGTCAAACTTGTTTTGATCAGTCGTTCTTGTGACCCCAGTGATGCCCGTCGCCCTGACGATGCGCGCCGCGCATCTCACGGGCGGCCTCGAACTCTTCGCGCGACAGCGCGCCATCCTCGTCCTTGTCCAGACGCGACAGCATCCGCGCGAAGCGATCGCCCTCGCGGGGGCCGGCGCGCATTTCCTCGGCTGACAGCTTGCCGTCGCCATCCCGGTCCATCCGCTCGATCATGCGTGCGCTGCGTTCGGCCATGCGCGCGGTGGCGCGGGCCAGCATCTGCGCCTGCATCTCGGTCGCGTCCAGCAAGCCGTCCTTGTCCGCGTCGGCCTCTTCGAAGCGCAGCTCGGCATGGGCCTGCATCTCCTCTGGCGTGATCTTGCCGTCGGCATCGGCGTCGATATCCTCGAACGGCAGCATCATGACCCGGTCGCCCCGGTGCTCTGCGCGGCCGGGCTTTTCATCGGATGCAGCGACCGCGGCCAAGGCTGTGCCTGCAAGGGCAAGGGCGGTCAGGCTGGATATCAGAACAGTGCGTTTCATCTAGATCTCTCCGGTTTGATGGCGGGTCTGGCATGGGTGCCTTCGCCGCCTGTTGTGCCTCTGTTACGGCGCAGCGGGCAGCTTCCGTCGCGGCGCGCGGAACTTTTTTGCCCCCGACCGCCTGCCACCGGGCATCGGCAGGTTTTTGCGACATGTAGACGCGGCACCGGGATCGCCGCTTTTCAAGCCGCGCGATTTGGCAGATGGTCGCGCCTTCACAGACCCCGAGGCGACCATGAACGACCACAGCCATCACGCGATGACGGATCCGCAGACAGACACATTTCTGGATCAGCCGGCACTCAACGAGACCGCGCAGAAACCGTCGCCCCGCGAAACATGGCCTGCGATGTGGAAGGGCTGGCGCGGCAAATGCCCCAACTGCGGCAGTGGTCCGCTGCTGAAGGGCTATCTGTCGGTGCGCAAGTCCTGCCCGGTCTGCCGCGAGGAATTGCACCATCATCGCGCGGATGATGGTCCCGCCTACCTGACGATCCTGTTCGTCGGCCACCTGATGGCGCCGCTGCTTCTGTTCGTCTTCGAGACATGGCGCCCCGAGCCCCTGATCCTGTTCAGCATCTTCGCCCTTGGCTCTGTCGCGCTATCGCTCTACCTTCTGCCCAGATTGAAAGGGGCGATCGTGGGCCTGCAATGGGCGCGGATGATGCACGGGTTTGCCAAGGCAACGTGACCCTTTCACCGTGAAAGGGACCTTATGAGCATCGACAAGACTGCGATCCGCAACGCCTCGACCGTGATCGTGCTGCGCGACAGATTCAACGACCCTCATGTCCTGATGGGGCAGCGCGGGTCGAAAGCGGCCTTCATGCCCGACAAGTTCGTCTTTCCCGGCGGGGCCGTGGACGATGCCGATCGCGCCGTGCCGCTGGTCACGCCCCTGCCGGATCTCTGCGCCGGGCGGCTGTGCGACGATGCCCCGCCTGACCTTGCCCACGCGCTGGCCGCCGCCGCCATTCGCGAGTTGTGGGAGGAAACGGGTCTGGTGCTGGGTGCCAGGGGCCTCTGGACCAGCCCGCCGCCCGATTGGCAGACATTTGCCGCCACCGGCCACATGCCCGCGGCCCATCCGCTGCAATTCGTGTTCCGCGCCGTGACCCCGCCGGGCCGCCCGCGCCGGTTCGACGCACGCTTTTTCCTTGTGGATGCCGACGAGCTGGCCAGCGACCCGGATGATTTCTCCGCCGCCTGCGACGAGCTTTCGCATCTGCAATGGATCCCGCTGCCGCGCGTGCGCGAATTCGACCTGCCCTTCATCACCGAGGTCGTTCTGGCCGAGGTCGCGGCAAGGGCAAGGGAAACCGAGCCGCCCGCAAGCGTGCCCTTCTTCAAGAACAACGAGGAGGAAAGCCTGTTCCTGCGCCTTAAAGGAATAGGACCAGTGACAGGACGCTCGCACTGATCAGGGCGATGCCCACCGCCTCGCGGCGGGTGAACCTTTCATTGAAGAACAGGATCGACGCGGCCAGCGAAAAGATCAGCTCGATCTGGCCTACGGCCTTCACATAGGCCACGTTCTGCAGCGTGAAGGCGGTGAACCAGCACAGGCTTCCGGCCATCGAGGTCAGACCGATCCAGACCGCGCGGCGCCAGACAAGGATGACGGCACGGATCTGCCCCGGTTCGCGCCAGCGTAGCCAGAGCGTCATGGCGATGGTCTGCGAGGCCGTCACCGCCGCCAGCGTGACCATGGCGCGCAGAAAGGGATCGTCGCTGGCCAGTTCCAGCGATGCGCCCCGATAGGCCACGCTGGATACGGCAAACAGCGCCCCCGCCAGCAACCCCAGCCCCGCCGCGCGCGAGGCGATGCGCCGGATCCAGTTGCCCGTCAGCCCCGGCGTGCCCGACAGCACCAGCACCCCCAGCAGCCCCAGCAGGATCGCGGCCAGCCCGGCGGGCGTCACCCCTTCGCCCAGCACCACAAGCCCGGCAAAGGCGGTCAGAACCACCTCGGTATTCTTGAAGGTGATGCCCACCGCGAAATTGCGCTGCCGGAACAGGGCCACCACGCAGATCGTGGCGAGGATCTGCCCCAACCCACCCAGCAGCGCATAGCCCCAGAAAAGACCCGACAGCGCAGGCAGCGCCAGCCCCTGCAATCCCAGGTAGACCGCCACCAGCAACAGCACCAGCGGCGAGGAATAGATGAACCGCGCAAATGTCGCGCCCGCAGTGGACAATGCCCCCATGCTCAGCTGTTTTTGCAGCATGAAGCGCGCGGTCTGAAACCCCGCGGCAAGGACAGTGGCGATGACCCATGTTTCCATGGGGCAACTCATGCCGTCAAATCAGGGGCGACGCCAGAGGGGATGCGGCACCGGATCCTTTGCCTTGAACAGGTAGCGCCGGAAAATCGCGCCATAGGACGGGAACATGTAGCCATCGTTGCGGGCCAGATACCTGTCACGATTGGCGAAATAAAGCGCGGGCAGCCTGTACCACGGCAGCTTGGGATGCATGTGGTGGACCACATGCAGGTTGTTGTTCAGAAAGAGAACCGAAAGCAGGCCCCGATCCTCGATGATGACCGTGCGCCCGCGCGCGCGCAGATGGGCCTGATGTTCGAGGAAGGTGCGGATCTTGAGGATCGAAATCGCCACATAGGTCGACAGCACAAAGGCCCAGACCGGCATCCGGCCCAGCGCCGCCATCCACCAGATCACCAGCGCCAGCGCCGGGATGTGCCACAGCCAGCCCCTCAGCACCGCCCGGTCCCCCGCCCGGATCGCGCGCCAGTCCGCCGTCATGAAGGCCATCTGGCTGACGATGGGCCCGATCAGCAACCGCCCCAGCAGCCGGTTGTTCAGGTTCAGCACCGCCTGCGTCCAGGGCGACAGCCGCTCCCAGACGCTTGCATCAAGGTAATTGCTTTCTGGATCGTCATAGGGATCGGTCAGGATCGCATCCTGATGATGCGCCAGATGGGTATCCCGGAACCGGATATAGGGGATGCACAGGCTCAGGGCCGGAAAGACCAGCGCCTCGTTCAGCCACCGCAGGCGCGTGGGATGACCGTGCAGCGCCTCGTGGCTGAGCGAGGAATGCAGCGCCGCCGATAGTGTCACCAGCACCATCCCCAGCGGCAGGAACCATGCGGCCGCCCAAGTGGTGCCGATCCCCCAGACCGCATAGCACAGGGCCAGCAGGGCCAATGTCGGCCATTCGATGGATTTTCCCGAAACACCCAGCTTGCGACTGCTCATGAAGGCCCATCTTTTCCTTGTTTTCCAAGGATTAATCCCGCGGCTGATCCGGTGGAATTCAGGAAATGATTAACAATTCTCGACAAAGGTGATAATAGTGAACACATGAGTGTAAAAATTGACAAACGCCAGCGCGCCACACAGTTCCGCCAACGTCTGGCCACGGCGATGGAACGCAAGGGCGTCAACCAGAGCAGTCTGGCCCGCCGGATCGGGGTGGACCGCTCGACCGTCTCGCAACTGCTGGGCGGCGACGGGGCGCGCCTGCCCAACGCGCAGGTCGTGGGCGAATGCGCGGCGGCCCTGGGCGTGTCGGCGGATTGGCTTTTGTCGCTGTCCGACAGGCCGGAAACGGCGGCTGACCTCATGGCCATCTCGCTGTCGCTGACCGAAGCCCCCCGCGCCCTTGTGGATGAACAGATCTTCAGCTGGCACCGCGAGGCCGCAGGCTACAAGATCCGCCATGTTCCCGCCGCCCTGCCCGACATGCTCAAGACCCGCGCGCTGCTGGAATGGGAATATACCCCGCATCTGGGCCGCACGACGGAACAGGCGATCAACGCCTCGCAGGACCGGCTGGACTGGATGCGCGGGGCGCATTCCGATTACGAGATCGCCCTGCCCCTGCACGAGATGGAAAGCTTTGCCCTCGGGACGGGCTATTACGCGGGCCTGCCCCCGGCGCTGCGGCGCGAGCAGATCGACCGTTTCCTGGCGCTGAACGCGCAATTCTACCCAAGCCTGCGGCTATACCTGTTCGATGCGCGCCGGGTCTATTCCGCCCCGATCACCATTTTCGGCCCCTTGCTGGCCGTGCTTTACGTGGGCCGCAACTACGTGGCCTTCCGCGACAGCGAACGCGTGCAGGCCTTCACCCGTCATTTCGACCATCTGGTGCGCGAGGCCAGCATCTCGGCCCGCGACCTGCCCCTGCATCTGCAGGCGCTGCGCGACCGGATCACATGATCCGCAGGCACCCTACCGGGCGGTCTGCAACCGCGTCATGTCATAGCCATACCAGTCCAGGATCTCGCGCGCGGCGCGCAACCGATCAGGCGCGGGCGCTGCATTGCGATCAAGGATAAGGGCCCGCGATCCCGACGGCGTGCCAAGGACAGCGGTGCGGAACCCTTCGTCGACCCAGAGCACCCACAGATCCCCCGGCGGTGTATCCTGCCCGCGCGGTCGCAACCGCCCCGGCGCGATCAGGTCATAGACCTCGCGCCGTGTCGCCCCATCCGCCCCGGAGATATCGGCGACGATCTGCCCGGTGGTCGCGCGGCGATACAGGTGCCGTTCGGGCGCGATGTCCTGCCCCGGTGCCGCGAAGGCTGCGACCTGCACCCAGTCCCCAACGAACCGCGTCGCGTCAAACCGCTGGGTCGAGGCGAAGGGCGCGCCCGGATCGCGGAAACCGCGCTCGGGCATGGGCGCGGCGCAGGCGGCCAGCAGCGCCAGCACCAGCAGGCCGGACAAGGGACGAAAAGGGAAAATCGGCATGGCGCTCCACTCCGGCGGGCCAGGGCCGCCACAGCCGCACCCTAAGGGCGCGCGGGGCGCAGGTGCAAGCGATTGCAGCAGGCCGGGCTAGACGACCCGCAGCCGCCGCACCGCCCACCAGCTGGCCATGGCCATACCGCCCGCCGTGGCAAGGCACAGCGCCACACCGCCTACCTGATAGGACAGGCCTGACAGCAATGTGCCCAGCAGCCGCCCTGCAGCGTTGGACATGTAGTAGAACCCCACATCCATCGTGACCCGGTCATCGTTGCTGAAGGCCAGGATCAGGTAGGAATGCAGCGATGAATTGATCGCGAAGACAAAGCCGAAAACCAGCAGCCCCGCCACCAGCGAGAGCGTCAGCCAATCAGCCGGCGCACCCGCCGCAAAGGCCAGCCCCGCCAGCACCAGCGGGATCGGCACCAGCAGCCCGGCCCAGCGGATTGCCTGCCCCACGATCTGGTCCTCGGGCCGCGTGGCCGCGCGCAGGATGCGCGGCGCGGATCCCTGCACCGCGCCATAGGCGATGATCCAGACCGCCATGAACCCGCCGATCAGGAAGAACGTCGCCCGCGCCCCCTCGGGCGTGCCATCGGACAGGACCGACTGGAAATAGACCGGAAGGCCCACCACGAACCACACGTCGCGCGCCCCGAACAGGAACATCCGCGCCAGCGACAGCCGGTTGATGCGCGCATCGCGCGACCAGACCTGCGTGATTTTCGCATCCTTGCGCCCTTGCGGCAGGCCCTGCGGCATGAACATGACGACCGCCAGCAGGATCACCGCCAGAACGCCCGCCATCGCCCAGACCGAAGGCACGAAACCGATCAGCCCCAAAAGCGCCGCCCCAAGGAAAAAGCCCAGACCCTTGACCGCGTTCTTCGATCCGGTCAGCCAGGCCACCCAGCGGAAAAGGCCCCCGTCCACCTTGGGCGCCAGCAGCTTGACCGCCGATTTCGACGCCATCTTGGCCAGATCCTTGGCCACACCCGAGGCCCCCTGCACCGCCATCACAAACACCACCGAAGCCGCAACGCTCCAGCCCGGATCAAGCTGCGCCAGCGCGGCCAAGGCCGCGATCTGCACCGCCAGTCCCGCATAAAGCGTCACCGTCAGCCCGAACCGCGCCGCGATCCAGCCCGCCGACAGGTTGGTCACGATCCCCGCCACCTCGTAAAGCAGGAAGAGCCATGCCAGCTGCACCGGGCTGAACCCCAACCCGTTGAAATGCAACAAGACCAGCATCCGCAGCGCGCCGTCCGACAGCATGAAGGCCCAATAGGCCGCCGTCACCGCCACATAGGCGCGCAATCCGTTCGGGGCGGTCTGGCTCACATCGTCCCCGCGACCATGCGGGCGATATCGGCCATGCGGCAGGCATAGCCCCATTCGTTGTCATACCAGGCATAGACCTTCACCTGTGTGCCGTTCACCACCATGGTGGAGAGCGCGTCGATGATGGCCGAGCGCGGATCGCCCCGATAATCGCAGGAGACCAGAGGCCGCTCCTCATAGCCCAGGATCCCCGCAAGCGCCCCCTCGGCGGCGACCTTGAACAGGGCGTTCACCTCGGCGACGCTGGTCTCGCGCGCCATCTCGAAGACGCAATCGGTGATCGAGGCATTCAGCAGCGGCACCCGCACCGCATGACCGTTCAACCGCCCCTTCAGTTCCGGGTAGATCAGCGTGATCGCGGTGGCGCTGCCGGTGGTTGTGGGGATCAGGTTGGTCAGCGCGGACCTTGCCCGGCGCATGTCCTTGGCGGGGCGATCCACGATGGTCTGCGTATTGGTCACGTCATGGATTGTCGTGATGGATCCGTGCTTTATGCCAAGATTCTCATGCAGCACCTTCACCACGGGCGCCAGGCAGTTCGTCGTGCAGCTGGCCGCCGTCACCAGATCATGCTGCGCCGGATCGTAAAGATGATGGTTCACCCCATAGACCAGGTTCAACGCGCCCCCATCCTTGACCGGGGCCGAGACGATCACCTTCTTCACCCCAGCCGCATAATAGGGCGCGACCTTGTCGGCGGTCTTGAAGACGCCCGTGCAATCCAGCACCAGATCGATGCCCAGCGCAGCCAGCGGCAGATCCTCGATCCGCTTCTGCGCCGTCACCTGCATCCGCTGCCCGTTCACCGTCAGGCTTTCGGCATCATGGGCGAGATCCCCCCGCCAACGGCCATGCACGCTGTCGAACTCCATCAGCAGCGCATGCTGTTCGGGCGTGCCGGCGGGATCGTTCAGCAGCACGATCTGCCCCGCCAGCCCCTGATCCGCCAGCGCGCGCAGCAGCAGTTTGCCGATACGGCCAAATCCATTCAGCGCGATGCGGGTCATGCGTTTTTTCCTTCCATAACCGCATCGCGGCCGATGTCGTCGATGTGTTTTTGCAAACTGATCCGGTCCAGCGCATCCATGGGCAACGCCACGAAGGCCGCAACCCTGCGGCGCAGCGCGTCAAAGGCCGTGGCGAAGGCCAGCGCCTGCTCAGCCTCGGTCCCGGTTTCCTTGACCGGATCAGGGATGCCCCAATGGGCGCTCAGCGGATGACCGGGCCAGGGCGGACATTCCTCGGATGCGGCGCGGTCGCAGACGGTAAAGACGAAATCCATCAAGGGCGCATCTTCGCCCTCGAATTCCGCCAGATCCTTGGACCGCAGGCCATCCGTCGCGAACCCTGCCCGGTCCAGCAGCGCGACCGCGCGCGGATGTGGCGCTCCGCGCGGAACGGTGCCTGCGGAAAAGGCGCGGAAGCGCCCCTGCCCGATGTCGTTCAGAAGCGCCTCGGCCATGATCGATCGCGCGGAATTGCTGGTGCAGATGAACAATACGTTGAACATGCCCTTCTCCTGTCCGTTGAGGGATTGCATTTCGGGTCCCGTCAGATGGGCGCAGACCTCTGGCCGCCCACGGCAGCAATCATCGACGAGAAATGTGACAAGCATGCCCGCGCGTTCCAGATTGACGCGGTAGTAAAGCGAGCGCCCCTCGCGGGTCGCGCGGATCAGCCCCGCGCGGTCCAGGTCGGACAGGTGATGCGACAGCGTGTTCTGCTTGAGGCCCAGCGCCTCGGCGATCTCGGTCGGGCGCACGCCCTGCGGCATGTGCCGCATCAGCAGCCGAAAGACCGAGAGGCGCCCGGCATGGCCCAGCGTGGCGAAAGCGGTGATGGCGAGATTCGTATCCATATTTCCTAAATACCGGAAATATGGATACGATCAAGCGCGATCCTGCGGAAACGGATCAGTAAGGCAGCGGATGCGCCCGGTGGATCTGGTCGATCCGCGCAGCCAACCCCTCGGGCAGCGCCATCCCGGCACCCGCCAGCACATGCTCAAGCTGCGCCTGGGTCGTGGCGCCAAAGATCACGGATGTCATGAAGGGTCGCGCGGCGCACCAGGCCAGCGCCATATGCACCGGGTCCAGCCCGTATTCGGTCGCAAGATCCAGATAGGCCGCAACGGCCTGATGCGCGCGTTCGGTATCGCGCCCGCCCAGATCGGGGTTCAGCGTCCTGCGCGAGCCTGCGGGGTTGGCCCCGTCCCGGTACTTGCCGGTCAGAAGCCCCGTCGCCAACGGCGAAAAGGCCAGCAGGCCCACATCCTCGTTCACGCTCATCTCGGCCAGATCGGTGTCATACATCCGGCACATCAGCGAGTATTCGTTCTGGATCGAGGCCGCGCGCGGCCAGCCGCGTTCCTCGGCGATCCGCACCCATTGCGTGGTGCCCCAGGCGCTTTCGTTGGACAGGCCGAAATGGCGGATATTGCCCTTCTCGACCTGCCGTTGCAGCGCCTCCAGCGCATCCTCCATATGGGCGATGGTCTCGGCCCGGTTCTGGCCCGAGGGATCATAGCCCCAGTTGCGCCGGAACATGTAGGAGCCGCGATTGGGCCAATGGAACTGGTAAAGGTCGATCACATCGGTCTTCAGCCGCCTGAGCGAGCCTTCGACCGCCGCAGGGATCGTGGCCGATGAAATCGGCGCGCCCTCGCGGACATGGGCCATGCCCTCGCCGCTATGTTTGGTCGCCAGAACATAGGCGCCGCGCCGCCCGGGATTGGCGGCCTGCCATGCGCCGATCACCTCTTCGGTCAGGCCGATGGTGTCCTTGGCAACGGGGTTGACCGGATACATCTCGGCCGTGTCGATGAAATTGATACCGTGATCCAGCGCAGTCTCGATCTGGCGGTGAGCGTCGGCCTGCGCGGTCTGGGTGCCCCAGGTCATGGTGCCAAGGCAAAGTTCGCTGACCATGATGCCGGTGCGGCCCAGCGGGTTCATCTTCATTGCGGCTCTCCTTTTTTCACTTTTCGCGGCGGAGCCTAGCGGGTTTTCCGGCAGGGTCACCCCCCGAAATGGATATTGGAACAAAAGAAGAACATGATAGACTGCAGCCATGACGATTCCCCTGAACCCCACCCTGCTGGGGCGCGCGCCGCACAGCCCCCGCCCGACCCTGGCCCTGGCCGATGACATCTGCCTGACCCTGGCGCGCCTGCACGAAGCCTGCGGCCCCGCAAGGCGCAGCCTTGCCATCTGGCTGGCCGGCATGGTGCAGCGCAAGCACAGGGGCCCGGTGATCTGGATCGCGCCGCGCCACCTGCCCGAC
>JBFHIW010000021.1:0-56225 GCA_041596235.1 Paracoccaceae bacterium | reverse complement strand
TCAGTTCCTCTGCGGGAAAACTGTCATAGGGATGAATGGTGCCGAGAAAGCGGCGCAGGTTGTCAGCGGAAAGTGGCATCGAACCGATCCTCGGAAAAAACTCTGTTGCCCGTCGTCACCCCTGTCTAGCGCAGGCCGGCGCGTGGCAACATCCGGAAAAGTGAAACGGGCGGCTCTTTCGAACCGCCCGCCCGTCTGACTTAGTGGCCGGTGGCCGCGCCTGCGCCTTTCGGCACACGGATCGATTCCACCAGGTCCTGGATCTCGCGCGGGGGCTCTTTGGTCATGCCCGACACGATATAGGCGGTGCCGAAGTTCAGGATCGCGCCCACGGTCCCGAAGGAGGCCGGTGCGATGCCAAACAGCCAGTTGGCCGGCACGTTTTCCAGGGTTGCCGTACCGGGGATGAAGAACCAGCCCAGATACAGGAAGATATAGATACCGGTCGCAAACAGACCGACCAGCATGCCCGCGATGGCGCCTTCCTTGTTGATGCGCTTCGAGAAGATGCCCATCATCAGCACAGGGAAGATCGTCGCCGCAGCCAGACCGAAGGCCAGCGCCACCACCTGAGCCGCGAAGCCCGGAGGGTTGAGGCCAAGCCAGGTCGCCAGCACGATGGCAAAGCCCATCGAGATACGCGCGGCCAGCAGTTCGCCCTTTTCGCTGATGTTGGGGTTGATCGACCCCTTGATCAGGTCATGCGATACAGCCGACGAGATTGCCAGCAGCAGACCCGCCGCTGTGGACAGCGCCGCCGCCAGACCGCCTGCCGCAACCAGTGCGATCACCCAGCCCGGAAGCTTTGCGATCTCGGGGTTGGCCAGAACCATCATGTCGTTGTCGACCTTGGTCAGTTCGTTGCCGGTCCAGCCACGCTCGGCGGCAATGGCTTCCATCGCGGGGCTCTTGTCGTTGTAGTACTGGATGAAGCCGTCGCCGTTCTTGTCTTCGAAGTTCAGCAGGCCGGTGTTCTTCCAGGTGTTGATCCAGCTCAGGTTGGGATCGGTGTTGATCGCTTCCAGCGAGATCGGATCACCGGCCAGAGCCTCGCCGACAGCGGCATTCGGCCAGAAGGTGGTGGTCAGGTTCAGACGCGCCATCGAGCCCACGGCAGGTGCCACGGTGTAGAGCAGCGCGATGAAGACCAGTGCCCAACCGGCGGACCAGCGCGCATCGGCCACTTTCGGCACGGTGAAGAAGCGGATGATGACGTGCGGCAGACCGGCGGTGCCGATCATCAGCGACATGGTGAAGAACACCATGTTCAGCGTCGAGGTGGTGTAGGCGGTATACTGCGTGAAGCCCAGTTCGACCACGACCTGATCCAGCTTGGTCAGGAAGGCCACATCCCCGCCCGACGGCGCGTAGTTGCCGAACAGACCCAGCGGCGGCAGGA
Source organism: Paracoccaceae bacterium (assembly GCA_041596235.1). Lineage (GTDB taxonomy): Bacteria > Pseudomonadota > Alphaproteobacteria > Rhodobacterales > Rhodobacteraceae > Seohaeicola. Next base: position 54,826 of record JBFHIW010000021.1, on the reverse strand, counting down.
AGTTGCCGGTGATCTGGAGCGAGATGAAGATCGCCGGAATGGTATAGGCGATGATCAGAACGCAATACTGTGCGACCTGCGTGTAGGTGATGCCCTTCATGCCGCCGAACACGGCATAGGCGAAGACGATCGCCGCACCGATGTAGAGGCCGGTATCCGTGGACACTTCCAGAAAGCGCGCGAAGGTCACGCCCACGCCGCGCATCTGGCCGATCACGTAGGTCACCGAGATCACGATCAGACAGATCACGGCCACAAGACGTGCGCCCTTGGAATAGAAGCGGTCACCCACGAATTCGGGCACGGTGAACTTGCCGAATTTGCGCAGGTAAGGCGCCAGCAGCAGCGCCAGAAGCACATAGCCCCCGGTCCAGCCCATCAGGAAGGCCGACTGCTGATAACCACCCGCAGGCGACAGCGCGATGATGCCCGCCATCGAGATGAAAGAGGCCGCCGACATCCAGTCAGCAGCGGTCGCCATGCCGTTCATCACGGGCGGAACGCCCTGACCTGCGGCATAGAATTCTGCGGTCGAGCCAGCACGGGCCCAGATCGCGATGCCGATGTAGAGCGCAAAGGACGCGCCCACCACCAGCAGGTTGAGAGTATACTGATCCATTGGTTTCCCTGTCCCTACGAGATTATTCTTCGACGCCGTGTTCAGCGTCGAGCTTGTTCATGCGCCAGGCGTAGAAGAAGATCAGCACCAGGAACACGAGGATCGAGCCTTGCTGCGCGAACCAGAAGCCCAGATCGGTGCCACCCACTGCGATGCCCATCAGCATCGGCCGCAGGATGATCCCGAATCCGAACGAAACCATCGCCCAGATCGCAAGGCTTATCAGGATGATCCGCACGTTTGCGGCCCAATAGGCGTTGTTGTCTTTTGAGTTGTCTGCCATGAAAGGCGTCCTCCCTTTTGCACGTTTTCCCGAAAGGCGCGGATGTCGCCGCGCCTCCCCCTCCCGATTACGCGACCGCCTGTTCGACGATCGCGCTCAGCCCTTCGGCGATCTGCGCGATCTCGCCCATGGCGTCGATCCGCTGCAGATTGCCCTGTTCTTCGTAATAGGTGATCAGCGGCGCCGTCTGCGCATGATAAGCCGCAAGGCGCTGGCCCACGGTCGCCGCATTGTCATCGGCCCGCCGCGTCATGTTTGTGCCGCCGCATTTGTCGCAGACGCCCGCCACGGCAGGTGTCTTGTAGCTGTCGTGATAGCCTTCGCCGCAGCTGCCGCAGGTGTAGCGGCCCGCCACGCGGGCGACCATCTCGGCGTCATCCACCTCAAGCGAGATGGCTGCGTTGATCCGCTGTCCGGTCTGCGCCAGAAGCGCGTCCAGCGCCTGGGCCTGCCCGGTGGTGCGGGGAAAGCCGTCGAGGATCACGCCCTTCCGGGTGTCCGGCTCGGCCAGACGGTCGCTCAGGATCGCCAGCACGATGTCGTCGCTGACCAGACCACCCGCATCCATCACGGCCTTCGCCGCGCGACCCGCATCCGTGCCCGCCGCCACGGCGGCGCGCAGCAGATCGCCGGTGGACAGCTGCACAAGCCCGAAACGGTCCTGCAGCATCCGGGCTTGTGTGCCCTTGCCGGCCCCCGGAGGGCCCAGCAGGATCAGCACGGCGGGGCGGGTCATGGTATCGGTTTCCATTCCGCTCATGCCCGGTTCATCCGGTTCTCGATCAGATTGTCCACGACCGAAGGATCGGCCAGCGTCGAGGTATCCCCCAGCGCGCCGTAATCATTCTCGGCGATCTTGCGCAGGATGCGGCGCATGATCTTGCCCGAGCGGGTCTTGGGCAGGCCGGGGGCCCACTGGATCAGGTCGGGGCTGGCGATGGGGCCGATCTCGGTGCGGACCCATTTGACCAGCTCCTTGCGCAGCTCCTCAGAGGGTTCGACCCCGTTCATCAGGGTGACATAGGCATAGATGCCCTGACCCTTGATCGCATGGGGATAGCCCACCACGGCGGCCTCGGCCACGTTGACATGGGCGACCAGCGCACTTTCCACCTCGGCGGTGCCCATCCGGTGACCGGACACGTTGATCACGTCATCGACGCGGCCCGTGATCCAGTAATAGCCATCCGCGTCGCGGCGGCAGCCGTCGCCCGAGAAATAGTAATTCTTGTAGTCGCTGAAATAGGTCTTCTCGAACCGCTCGTGATCGCCGTAGACGGTGCGCATCTGGCCGGGCCAGCTGTCCTTGATGCACAGAACACCCTCGGCGGCGGTGGTGGTGATCTCGGCCCCGGTCTGCGGGTCAAGGATCACGGGCTGCACACCGAAGAAGGGCAGGGTGGCCGATCCGGGCTTGGTCGGGATCGCACCCGGCAGCGGCGTCAGCAGGTGACCGCCGGTTTCGGTCTGCCACCATGTGTCAACGATGGGAACGGCGCCCTTGCCGACGACATCGTTATACCAGTTCCAGGCCTCGGGGTTGATCGGCTCGCCGACCGTGCCCAGCAGTTTCAGCGCGGACAGGTCGTATTTCGTGACCGGATCGGTGCCATGCGCCATCAGCGCACGGATCGCGGTGGGGGCGGTGTAGAACTGGTTGACCTTGTGCTTTTCGCAGACCTCCCAGAACCGGCCGGCATCGGGCCATGTCGGAACGCCTTCGAACATCAGCGTGGTCGCGCCATTGGCCAGCGGGCCATAGACGATATAGCTGTGCCCGGTCACCCAGCCCACATCGGCGGTACACCAGAAGATGTCGCCGTCATGGTAATCGAAGGTGTATTGATGCGTCATCGAGGCATAGACAAGATAACCGCCCGATGTATGCACCACGCCCTTCGGCTGCCCGGTCGAGCCCGAGGTGTAAAGGATGAACAGCGGATCTTCCGCAGCCATCTCGACGGGGGCGCAGTGGTCATCGGCCTCAAGCGTCAGTTCGTTGTAGTCGTGATCGCGCCCGTCGACCCAGGTGATCTGGTCGCCGGTGCGACGCACCACCAGACATTTCACGCTGTCCTTGCAATGCAGCAGGGCGGCGTCGGTATTGGACTTGAGCGGCGTCTTGCGTCCGCCACGGGGCGCATGATCGGCGGTGATCACCACTTTCGCGTCGCAGCCGTTGATCCGGGCACCCAATGCGTCGGGCGAGAAGCCCGCGAAGACGATCGAATGAACCGCACCAATCCTCGCGCAGGCCAGCATGGCATAGGCGGCCTCGGGGATCATCGGCATGTAGATCACGACCCGGTCGCCCTTTCGCACGCCCATGCCTTCCAGGATGTTCGCCATCCGGCAGGTGCGGCGGTGCAATTCGCTGTAGGTGATGTGCTGGGCCGCGTCCTTCGGATCATCGGGTTCCCAGATGATCGCGGTATGGTCGCCGCGCGTGGCCAGATGACGGTCGATGCAATTGGCGCTGACGTTCAGCGTGCCATCCTCGAACCATTTGATATCGACCGCACCGGGCGCAAAGCTGGTGTTCTTGACCTTGGTATAGGGCTTGATCCAGTCAATGCGCTTTCCATGTTCCGCCCAGAATGCCTCGGGGTTGGACACCGATTCTGCGTACATTCTCTTGTACTGATCGGCTGTGATATGGGCATTGGCCACAAACGCGGCTGACGGGGCGTACAGGGTATCGGTACTGGTCGGGTTGGTCATGAATCCTCCGTTCGTCTTCCGGGCCCGCGGGCCCCTGACATGGCTGCGTCTGACGCAAGCCAAGCCATCTCCTCGGGCGTGAATTTACCACAGAGATGCCATCTTTATATAAGATACTGTTTTTTATCGTTTATTTAGTAAATTAATTATCAGTTTAGCGAATGTTTTGTAAATTTATCCCCCATCACAGAAAATTTACCGCGTAATTTGGGGTTTGGCGGCGCAAGAATCTGTCGCGATCGGATTAAAGGTATACCAAGGTATGCCAAATTTCCCGAATTTGAGCCGATTTCCCGGTTCGGCCCGATGCGTCGTCCGGCGCGCAAATGACGCGGCGTCACGAATCTGTCAGATAGGCTGTCCCTTATCTGCATCTCCGGATTCGGCGTCATGCTTGCCTGTGCAGGCAGGGGCGGTACAGTCGGCAACGGGGACCGGACGGGAGGGGATGCCATGGGACAGGATCAGGCCAGCACGGCCATCCGGATTGCGCGCAGCTTCGTGCTGGCGCACCCGCCGAAGGGCTTTGTCGCGGACCCGTTTCCCGTCTATGCCGCGCTGCTGGCCCATGCGCCGGTGCTGCCGCAACCCGACGGATCGGTCCTGATCAGCCGCCATGCCGATCTGGACAGGATCTATCGCGATACCACCCTGTTCCGGTCCGACAAGACAGCGGCCTTCGCGCCCAAATTCGGCCTCGGCACCCCGCTTTACGAGCATCACACCACATCGCTTGTCTTCAACGATCCGCCGCTGCACACGCGCGTCCGCCGCATCATGAGCGCCGCGCTGACACCGCGCGCCATCGCGCGGATGGAGCCGGGGCTGGTCGCAACGGTGGACAGCCTGCTGGACGGGTTGGCCGCGCGGGATGCTGCGGGGGATACCCCTGATCTGGTCGAGGATTTCGCATCCTCGATCCCCATCCAGATCATCGGCAACCTGCTGGACATCCCGCAGTCCGAACGCGGGCCGCTGCGCGACTGGTCGCTGGCGATCCTTGGTGCGCTGGAGCCTGTCCTGTCCGAGGATCAACTGTCGCGCGGCCATGCGGCGGTGACCGAGTTCTGCGCCTACCTCAAGGGTCTGGTCGCCCGTCGCCGCGCCACCCCCGGTGATCCCGAGACCGACGTTCTGACCCGGCTGATCACGGGCGAGGGGGGTGATGGCGGCACCCTGTCCGAGGTTGAATTGCTGCAGAACTGCATCTTCATTCTGAACGCCGGGCATGAGACGACGACGAACCTGATCGGCAGCGCCTTGACGGCCCTGCATGATCATCCCGATCAGAAGTCGCTGTTGCTGGCCGACCCGACGCTTGCGACCTCGGCGATCGAAGAGGTGCTGCGCTATCAGTCGCCGAACCAGCTTGGCAACCGCGAGACGACAGCGCCGGTGACCATCGGCGGTCTGGACATTCCCGCAGGGACCAACCTGCATCTGTGCATAGGTGCGGCCAATCGCGATCCGGCGCAGTTTCCCGACCCCGACCGTTTCGACATCACCCGCAAGCCCAACCGCCATCTGGCCTTCGCGGGCGGGCCGCATGTCTGCGTGGGTCTGACCCTCGCGCGGCTTGAGGGGCGCATCGCGGTGTCGCGCTTTCTGGCGCGCTTTCCCGATTACCGGCTGACCGAAGGGCGCAGGCAGGGTGGGCGGTTGCGCTTTCGCGGCTATGCGGCACTGCCCGCGCGCCTTGGTGCCTAGGCGTCAGAAGGCAGTCGCGGAACGTGCGGCCTGATCGTATTGGCCGGACATGGTGCGCAGCAGCGTTGCCAGCTTGCTGATCTGCTCGGGTTCAAGCCCAAGTTCCAGCACAGGTTTCAACAGCAGGCTTTCGCGGATCTCGCGGTAGCGCGCGCAGGCTTGCTGCCCCGCCTCGGTCGCCTCGACCGTCTTTTCCTTGCCGCGCCGCCCTTCCTTGACCAGACCCGCCTTGGTCAGCTTCTTGATGGCGTAATTGACCGTATGCGTGTCCTCGACATTCAGGACCAGACAGATATCGGCCAGTTTCTTGGCCCGCCCGCGATGGCGCACCGTGTGCAGCACCAGCACGTCCAGCGACGACAGGTCGGGAAACCCCGTGGCCGCCATGGCGCGCACCATCCAGCGATTGAAGGCGTGACCGGCGATGATCATGCCGAACTCAAGCTCGGATATCTCGGCAAAGGAACCCTCTGCCAGATGCGCCGATGAAACGATGGGGCCAAGTGCTGATGTCATGGGGCGAGCATGATCGACATTCACAAAATGTCAACATTTTGTTGACGTATTCTGAAAGTCAGGCACTATGGTTGTCGGAATCGGAGGCTCTCCGGAATGTCAGGCCATACCGGGTGGGCCAAAGGTCTCTGCGCCACTGGGCGCAGGCCAGAACCGGGACGAGGCGCAAGACCTCGCCCTCAGCGCCCGTATCGCCGGGCTCCAACCGGGAGACAGACAATGACCAGGATGACCAGAACACTGACCAGCCTCATGACCGCCACGGCCCTCACCGCCGCTGCGGTGGCCCCCGCCATGGCCGAAACATGGGACATGCCGCTGGCCTATTCGGCGACCAACTTCCATTCCGCCGTGGCCGCCGAATTCGGCAAATGCGTGACGACCGGCACGGGCGGCGACATCACCATCGCGACGCATCCCGCAGGATCGCTGATCGCGGGCAATGACATCAAGCGCGCGATCCAGACCGGGCAGGTGCCGATCGGCGAACGCCTGATGTCTGCGCATCAGAACGAAAACGCGGTTTTCGGCTTCGACAGCATCCCGTTCCTTGCCACGTCCTTTGCGGATTCCGCCAAGCTGTGGGAAGCGGCCAAGCCGACGGTGGAAAAGGTGCTGGCGGACCAGCAACTGACGCTGCTGTACACCGTGCCATGGCCGCCGCAGGGCATCTATTTCACGAAAGAGGTCAATTCGGTCGCGGACATGGCGGGCACCAAGTTCCGCGCCTATAACGCCGCGACCGCCCGTCTTGCCGAACTGACCGGCATGCTGCCCGTGCAGATCGAGGCCGCCGAACTCAGCCAGGCCTTGGCCACGGGTGTTGCGGATTCGATGATTTCCTCGGCCGCGACGGGCTATGACAACAAGCTGTGGGAAAGCCTGACCCATTTCTACGAGGTCGATGCCTGGCTGCCGCGCAACTACATCATGGTGAATTCGGGTGTCTGGGACGGGCTGTCCGATTCGAACCGCGCGGTCGTCACCGGCTGTGCCGAACTGGCCGAATATGCCGGCAACTGGCGGTCGCGGGAATACACGGGCTTTACCCTGCAAGGGCTGCGCGATGGCGGCATGACGGTTGAACCCGCCTCGGACGCGCTGAAGACCGGCCTGCAGGAGATCGGCGTCACCATGACAGAGGAATGGCTTGCCGCCGCAGGCGAGGAAGGCCGCGCGATTGTCGAGGCTTATCGCGCCATGAAGTGATCCGGCACCGGGGGCGGCCATCAAGGCCCGCCCCCGGACCCGATCTGCAACCCACAGGCGACCTGAACGGAAGGCCGATGGCCATGCTGCGTACACTGCGCTTATCCCTCGACATGCTGTACCGCGCCGGCAGTATTCTGGCGGCCCTTGCGCTGGTCGCGATCCTCTTTCTGATCGTGGTGCAGATGATGGCCCGCTGGACCGGCGAGGTCTTTCCCGGCGCGCCCGAATACGCAGGCTATGCGATGGCCGCGGCCTCGTTCCTGGCCTTTGCCGATGCGCTGAACAAGGGCAGCCACATCCGCGTGTCGATCCTGCTGAACGCGCTGCCGCCGCGCGGCAAATGGCTGCTGGACGTGTGGTGCTTTGCCATCGGCGCGGCGATTGCATGGTACGTGGTCTGGTATGCGCGCAAATTCGTCTACTGGTCCTGGAAATTCGGCGACATCAGCCAGGGGCAGGACCGCACAGCACTTTGGATGCCGCAATCGCTGCTGCTGCTGGGGGCCGTGATCCTTGCCATCGCGCTGACCGACAACCTGATCTCGCTTCTGTTCCGGGGCACCTCGCGCGTGATGCGCGACGCCTCCGACACAAGCCGCGTGGAGTGACCCGGATGGAAGACCTGTCGATCATCATCCTGTTTCTCTTCGTGCTCTTCGTCCTACTGGGCTCGGGCGTCTGGGTCGGTCTGGCGCTTATGGGCGTCGCGTGGGTGGGGATGGAGCTGTTCACCACCCGCCCCGTGGGCGATGTGATGATGACCGTGCTCTGGCGCGCATCCTCCTCCTGGACGCTGACGGCCTTGCCGCTGTTCATCTGGATGGGCGAGATCCTCTTCCGCACCCGCCTGTCCGAGGACATGTTTCGCGGCCTTGCCCCCTGGATGGCGCGCCTTCCGGGCGGGCTGATGCATACCAATATCGCGGGCTGCACCGTCTTTGCCGCCGTGTCGGGCAGTTCGGCGGCCACGCTGACCACCGTGGGCAAGATGTCCATCCCCGAGCTGCGCAAGCGCAACTATCCCGAACGCATGATCATCGGTACGCTGGCCGGGGCGGCCACGCTGGGCCTGATGATCCCGCCCTCACTGACGCTGATCGTCTATGGCGTGACCATCAACGAAAGCATCTCGAAGCTGTTTTTCGCGGGCGTGCTGCCCGGTCTTGTGCTGGCGCTGATGTTCGCGGGCTACGTGGCGGTCATGTCGCGCCTCTCGCGCGACTGGAACCCCGATGCCGAACCACGGCAGGGCTTTGCCGCCAAGCTGGCCAATTCGCGTTTCCTGATCCCGGTCTTCGCGCTGATCGGCGTCGTCATCGGCTCGATGTACCTGGGCTATGCGACGGCGACCGAAGCGGCGGCGCTGGGCGTGATCGGCGCGCTTGTGCTGGCCGCAATCCAGGGCTCCCTGACCTGGCAGACCTTCACCGAGTCGCTGATGGGCGCCACCCGCACCTCTGCGATGATCGCGCTGATCCTTGCTGGTGCGGCCTTTCTGTCGATGGCCATGGGGTTCACCGGCCTGCCGCGTGGTCTGGCCGACCTGATCGGCAGCTTCGAGTTGTCGCGCTTCGAACTGCTGATGGTGCTGCTGGTCTTCTACATCATCCTTGGCATGTTCCTTGACGGGATCTCGTCCGTGGTGCTGACCATGGCCGTGGTCGAACCCATGGTGCGCGAGGCCGGGATCGACCTGATCTGGTTCGGCATCTTCGTCGTCGTCGTGGTCGAGATGGCGCAGATCACGCCGCCCATCGGCTTCAACCTCTTCGTGCTGCAAGGCATGACGCAGCACGAGATGGGCTATATCGCGCGCGCGGCCTTTCCGATGTTCCTGATCATGGTGGTCATGGTCTTCGTTCTGATCCTCTTCCCGGAACTGGCCACATGGCTGCCCGAGAACCTGCGACCGGGGCCGGGCGGTTGACAGCAGTGAACGCATTCCTTCCGGCCATTGCCCGCCATGGGCGGCTGGCCTTGGTCGCGGGGCTGCTGGCCGGGCTGACCCTGCCGGACCTCGCAGCCCTGATCCGGCCCTGGCTGCCGCATCTGGTGGCGTTGCTGCTGTTCCTGACCGCTTTCCGCATCGGGCTGCGTCAGGCTGCGGGTTCGCTGGCCGAGGCCCGCTCGGGTCTTATGCTGATCGCGGTGTTCCAGCTGGCGATGCCGCTGGCGGCGCTGGTGATCTTCTGGGCGCTGGGGCTGATGGCGACACCTTTCGCCATCGCCGTGATGCTGATGCTGACGGCGCCCGGCGTGTCCGGGGCGGCGGCCTTCACGGCGCTGCTGGGCCGCGATCCCGCACCCGCGCTGCGCCTGCTGATCGCCGGAATTGCCGTTTTTCCGGTCACGGTCATGCCGATCCTCTGGGCGGCGCCGGGCCTTGGCGACATGGCCGATGTGCTGGCCGCGTCGGCCCGTCTGCTGGTGGTGATCACCCTGTCCTCCGCCCTTGGCTTTGCCCTGCGCCGCGTGATCCCCGCGCCCGACCTGCGTCAGGTGGACGGGTTGAATGCGATTGCACTTTTCGTCATCGTGATCGGGTTGATGGCGGCGGTCGGCCCGGCCTTGCGCACCGATCCGGCGCTTGTGCTGAAATGGCTTGCCGGCGTCAGCGCGGTGAATTTCGGGTTGCAGACCGCCTGCTACCTGCTGCTGCGCGGGCGCGGGGGCACTGATCCCACCGGCCCTTCGATCATCGCGGGCAACCGCAACGTGGCCCTGTTCCTGCTGGCCTTGCCGGCGGCCACCACCGATCCCTTGCTGATCTTCATCGGCGTGTATCAGGTACCCATGTTTCTGACCCCCATTGCAATGCGCTGGCTTTACACCCCGCGTCCAGACCAGAAAGCAGCCCACTGATCCGATGCCTCATTCCGACGTCCAGACAATCGCCTTTCCCCGTATTGCCCCCGTGGGCATTGCAGGCCTTCTTGTCAGCTTTGCCGACCGGCTGAGCGAACCTGCCAATCGCGCGGCGCTTGCGTTCCGCGCCGCGATCGAGGCCGCGCCTCTGGACGGGATCGAAGAGGTGTCGACCTCGCTGACCTCGACGTTTCTGCGCTTCGATCCGCTGCACCTGGATCACGCGCACCTGACGGCGCATCTGGGGGATCTGCTCAAGGCACAGGACTGGACCCAGGCTTCCCTGCCCGAGGGACGGCGGCATTTCCGCATCCCTTGCGTCTTCGGCACCGAACTGGCCCCCCAATTCGACGAGGCGGCACAGGCGGCGGGACTGAGCGCGCAAGAGGCCATCGACAGCCTGACCGCCGCGCGTCCCCGCGTGCTGACCATCGGTTTCGCGCCGGGCCAGCCCTATACCGGCCAGCTTGATCCTGAATGGGACATCCCGCGCCAGACCGCGCTGACCCCGCGCGTCCCCGAAGGCGCGCTGGTGGTAGCGATCCGGCAGCTGATCATCTTTTCCGCGCCTACCCAGACCGGCTGGCGGCATATCGGCCAGACGGCCTTTCGCTGCTTCCGGCCCGAGGCGGACGAGCCCTTTGCCCTGCGCCCCGGCGACGAAATCTCGCTGCGCGCGATCACACCCGCCCAGTTGGAGCGTATCCGCGCCGAGGATCAGACCGGCCATGGCGGCGCCGATGTCGAGGTGATCCGATGACCCGCGCCCTGATCATCCACCGCACCGGCCCGCAAGTGACCCTGCAGGACAAGGGCCGTCCGGGCCTCTTGGGGCAGGGGCTGTCGCAGGGCGGCGCCGCCGATCCCGTGGCGCTGGCCGAAGGGGCGGCGCTGCTGCGCCAGCCTGCGACCCATGCGGCGCTGGAAATGGCGGGCATGGGCGGCAGCTTTGCAGTGACAGAGGATACGCGCATCGCCCTGACCGGCGCGCCGATGCAGGCCAGCATCGACGGACAGGCGCTGGCATGGAACGCCAGCCATCTCTTGCGCGCCGGTGACCGGCTGGAGATCGGTGCCGCCACGCGTGGCATCTACGGCTATCTGCATCTGGGCGGCGGTATCGCCACCGAAACGGTGCTGGGCGCGCGGGCCGCGCATCTGGCCGCCGGCATCGGTCGCGCCCTGCGCCCCGGCGACCGTCTGCCGCTGGGCGACGATACCCGCGCCGAGGTCGGGCTGACGCTGGACCCAGAGCCGCGCTTTGCGGGCGGCACGGTGCGGATCACCCGGTCGATGCAGACCGGATTGTTCGCGCCCGAGATGCTGGACAGGTTCCAGGCCACCGCCTTCCGGCGCGACGCGCGCGGCAACCGCATGGGCGCGCGGCTGGACTTCGATGGTGCGCCCTTCTCGGCCTCGGGCCAGCTCAGCATCCTGTCCGAGGTGATCGTGCCCGGCGATATCCAGATGACCGGCGATGGCACGCCCTTCGTTCTGCTGGGCGAATGCCAGACGACGGGCGGTTATCCCCGGATCGGCACGGTCATCCCCGCCGATCTGCCCCGCGTGGTGCAGGCCGGCCCCGGCGTCACGCTCCGCTTCGAGGTGATCGACCTCGACGCAGGCGTGGAGGCGCATCGCCGCCATGTGGCGGCGCTGGCGAAACTGCCCGGCAGCACGCGCCCCCTCTTGCGCGATCCCGCACTGATGCAGGATCTTCTGTCCTATCAACTGATCAGCGGCGCGATATCCGCCCATGACGACCACCTGAACGGAGACTGAGCCATGACACTGCCCTCACGCCTGAGTGTCGATCTGAACGCCGATATGGGCGAAAGCTTTGGCCCATGGCGCATGGGCGATGACACGAGCCTGCTGGATATCGTGACGTCCGCCAATATCGCCTGCGGGTTTCACGCGGGCGATGCGGATGTGATGATGAAGACGATGCGGCTTGCCGTGCAAAAGGGTGTCGGCATCGGCGCCCATCCCGGATATGCCGACCTTCAGGGCTTCGGGCGTCACCGGATGCAGGTGCCCCATGCGACCCTGCAGAACCAGGTCCGCTACCAGGTGGGCGCGGCCCAGGCCATGGCGCGCGCAGCCGGTGGCCAGGTGCGACACCTGAAGCTGCATGGCGCCCTGGCCAATACGGCGGCCGAGGATTTCGAACTGGCCACCGCCCTCTACGAGGCGGCGCTGTCTGTCGCCCCCGACATCGCGATCATGGTGCTGGCCGCCACCGAACAGCAGGCCGCAACGCAGGCGCTGGGCTGCAAATACATCTGCGAGATTTTCGCGGATCGCGCCTATAACGACGATGCCACGCTGGTCGACCGCTCGATCCCCGGCGCGGTGATCCATGACGCGGAGCTTGCTGGCAAGCGCATCACCGACATGGTGCTGCGCCGCGCCATCGTCACCGCCTCTGGCCGCGAAATCCCCACGCGCATCGACACGATCTGCCTGCATGGCGATACGCCCGAGGCCGTGGATATCGCCCGCGCGGTGCGCAAGGAACTGGAGGCTGCCGAGATCACCGTCACCCAATTCCCGCTGTGACGCGCATCTGTTTCATCTTGCCCCAAATACTCGAATAACGCGGCCTCAGCCCGCGAAAGGGTCGGCAGGATAGCCGACACCCGCCAGATAGAGGCCCTGCGGCGGGCAGACGGGACCGCAGGCGGCGCGATCCCGCGCCTCAAGCGCGGCCTTGACGTCATCGGGCGTCCATGCGCCCGATCCCACGCGCTCCAGCGTGCCCACGATGCTGCGGACCTGGTTGTGCAGGAAGGACCGCGCGGACAGGCGGAAGTGCAGCTCCGGCCCTGACAGGCCTTCGACCCGGTCGATTGCAAGGGTGTCGAGCGTTTTCACCGGACTTGCCGATTGGCACATCGTGCTGCGGAAGGTCGTGAAATCATGCAGGCCCAGCAGATGGGCTGCCCCTTCACGCATCGCCGCGATGTCCAGCATCCGCGGCACCTGCCAGACAAGGCCCGCATCATGGGTGGCGGGCGCCCTGCGCATCAGCAGCCGGAAGAGGTAACGCCGCTCGAGCGCCGAGAACCGCGCGTGCCAGTCATCGGCCACGCGGGCTGCGCTTAGGATCGCCACGGGCAGTGGCTTCAGATGGTAATTCAGCGCCTCGGACAGGCGAAACGGGTCCCAGTCCTTGACCATGTCGCAATGCGCAACCTGCGCCAGTGCGTGCACCCCCGCATCGGTGCGTCCGGCAGCCGCAATGCGGTGGGGTCCGGGTTCGAGCCGCGCCAGCGCATCCTCGATCGACCCCTGCACGGATGGCTGATCCGCCTGCGCCTGCCATCCGGCAAAGGGCGCGCCATGATATTCGATCCTGAGGGCATAGCGGGGCATGGGGGGGACATAGAGGAATTTGCAGGACGGCTCAATCCATCCCGATGTTGCGATCATGGCACCGGCGGATGCCTCCGGCGGGGATATTTGCGGCAAGAAGAAACAGCGGTGGTCCTGCCTCTGGCGATCCGGCGCCGTCATGCCTATCTTGGAGCCAGACAGCAAACGAGGCAGGCTTTTGGCAATCACGGATCTGGCGGACGGGATCACGCGGCGCGTCGAGGCGCTGGGCGACACCCTGTCCGGGGCTTTCTTCGAGCCGGTGATCCGGTTGGGTGTCACCGGTCTTGCGCGCTCGGGCAAGACGGTCTTCATCACATCGCTGGTCGCCAACCTGATCGACCGGGCGCGGATGGGTGCGCTGGCGGCACAGGCCGAGGGCCGGGTGCAGGCGGCTTATCTGCAACCCCAGCCCGATGATACCTTGCCCCGCTTCGATTACGAGACGCATCTGGCGGCGCTGACGGCGGCACGGCCCCATTGGCCCGACAGCACCAGGGCCGTGTCCGAGTTGCGCCTCTCGCTCAGGGTGCGTCCCGCGGGATTGCTGTCCGGCCTGTCCGGCCCGCGCACGTTGCATCTGGATATCGTGGATTACCCCGGTGAATGGCTGCTGGATCTGGGGTTGATGGACAAAAGCTACGCGCAGTGGTCGCGCGAGGTCATGGCCCGGATCGGCGCGCGCGCCGAGGCGGCGGAGTTCCTGGCGGCACTTGGCGGCATCGATCCGGCTGCGGCCCATGACGAGCCGCAGGCGCAGGAACTGGCGCGCCGCTTCACCGGCTACCTGACGGCTGCGCGGGCGGCGGGTTACTATGACTGCACGCCGGGTCGCTTCATCCTGCCCGGCGATCTGGCAGGCTCGCCCGTGCTGACCTTCGCGCCCTTGCCGGGCGAGGGCGAGGGGCCGCGCAAATCCCTGCGGCGCGAGATGGCGCGGCGCTATGAGGCCTACAAGGCGCAGGTGGTCAAACCCTTCTTTCGCGATCACTTCGCGCGGATCGACCGGCAGGTTGTGCTGGTGGATGCGCTGGGCGCCATTCACAAGGGGCCGGCTGCGGTCGAGGACATGCGCCGCGCCATGGCTGAAACGCTGGGCGCCTTCCGTCCCGGTGGCAATGCCTTTCTGACCCGTCTGCTGCTGGGCAAGCGGGTCGAGCGGATCCTGTTCGCCGCCACCAAGGCCGACCATCTGCACCACAGACAGCACGCGCGTCTGACCGCGATCATGCAGGCCCTGACCCGCGAAGCGCGGTCGCGCGCCGATTTCGCGGGCGCACAGACCGCCGCCATGTCGATCGCCGCCCTGCGCGCCACGGTCGAGGAAACCATCACCCATGCGGGAAAGCCGCTGGATTGCGTGCGCGGCACCTTGCTGGAGACCGGCAAGCAGGCGGCTTTCTATCCGGGTGATCTGCCCGAGGACCCCAACCGCCTGCTGGGCCCCGCGCGAGAGGGTGCGGCAGGCTGGCTGGATGCCGATTACAAGGTGATGAATTTCGCGCCCGCCCCCCTGACCTTGCGTCCGGGCGAGGGGCCCCCGCATATCAGGCTGGACCGTGCGGCGCAGTTCCTGATCGGGGACCGGCTGTGATCCGGCCCGCCCAACCCACCGATGCAGGCGCCGTGGCGGCCATCCTGTCGCAATTCATCGACACGACCGCCTGGATGCCGCGCCTCTATTCGCGGGCCGAGGATCTGTCCTTTGCCGGGCTGATGGTGGATCGCGGCTGGGTTCTGGTGGCCGAACCTGACGGAAGCGGGGAGGGCATCGCAGGGTTCATGGCGCTGCATGCAGGTTTCATCCATGCGCTTTACGTGGCGCAGGATTATCGCGGGCAGGGGATCGGGCAGGGCCTGATCGACCGGGCCAAGGCCGGAGCCGCGCGGCTTGAGCTGAACACCTTTCAGGCCAATACCGGCGCGCAGCGTTTCTATGCGCGCGAAGGCTTCCGCGAAGCGGGGCGCGGCGATGGACGCGGGCAGGGATCCGTCAATGACGAGGGCCTGCCTGATGTCCACCTGATCTGGGAAAGGAGCGGCGCATGAGCGATCCATCACGCGCACAGGGGCCGCGCGGCCCCGTTCTGATCGAACTGGACGCAGGGCCGGCGACGGGGCCTGACCACGCCCCGCCCGTGCCGGATGCCGAGGGGGCTGCCGCTTTGCCGCAGGGCCGTGCAATGCAACGCATGGCCCAACTTGCCGCGCGTCCGCCATCGCGGCTGACCCGCTGGTTCTGGGGGCTGGCGCTGACGCTGTTGGGGGCGGTGATCTCGGTCGCGGCATGGGATTTCGTGCTTGGCCTGATCGCGCGCGCGCCGCTGCTGGGCTATGCCGTGACAGCGGTGACCGGCGCGCTGCTGCTTGTCCTGCTGGCCATCGCGCTGCGCGAGGCCTCGGCCTTTGCGCGGCTGGGTCGGATCGACAAGGTGAACCATGCCGCGCGCGCCGCGCTGGCCACCGAAGACCTTGGCGCCGCGCGGGATGTGCTGGGCGCGATTGAGGCGCTGTACAAGGGGCGGCCCGAGCTGGATTGGGGCCGGGCCCGGCTGGAGGAACGCAGGGCCGACCAATTCGATGCCGCCACCCTTCTGGGATTGGCGGAGACCGAGTTGCTGGCACCTCTGGACGCGGCTGCCCGCGCCGAGGTCGAGGCGGCGGCGCGGCAGGTCGCCACGGTGACGGCGCTGGTGCCGATCGCGCTGGCCGATGTCGTGGCGGCGCTGACGGCAAACCTGCGGATGATCCGCCGCATCGCCGAGATCTATGGCGGCCGGTCAGGCACGCTGGGCAGTTGGCGCCTGACGCGGGCGGTGATGACCCATCTGGTCGCCACCGGCGCCGTGGCGATCGGTGACGATCTGATCGGATCGCTGGCCGGAGGCGGGGTTCTGTCGAAACTGTCGCGCCGTTTCGGCGAGGGTGTCGTGAACGGGGCGCTGACCGCCCGTGTGGGGATCGCCGCAATCGAAGTGTGCCGTCCGCTGCCATTCGTTGCGGCCAGCCGCCCCTCGGTCACCGGGATCGTGCGTCAGGCCCTGACAGGGTTGTTCGGCCAGCGCGAGGACTTATCCACAAAGGATTGAGAGATCGCGAAACTTCCCTGTGGATATGTGTATAACTGCAGGATCTGAACGATAAAGCACAAGTGGTGGCAGGGCCAACTCGGGCGATCAGACCAGTCGCGGAATGCCGCCGGGGCCGATATCGCGGTCTGCCACGCCCATGCGCAGCCCGCGCCCGATGCGATGGGCCAGCGCGGACCATGCCGCCGCCGTGTCGGGCGGCAACTGGCGCTGCAGCACCCCGTCGAACAGGGCAAGCCAGACCTCGAACTGCCCGGCGCGCACATCGCCGGCCTGCACATGCACCCGCTGCGGATTGCCGTCATAGCTGCGCTCATACAGGATCGCATTGGCCCAGAAGCGGGTGATCTTTTCCTCATGTGCGGGCCAGTCGGTGACATGCGCGGCAAAGACCGGGCCCAGTCCGGGGTGGCGACGGATCAGGTCATAGAACTCGGCAACCACGGCTTCGATCTGCGGGCGGGTGACGTGGAAGCGCGGGGGCAGGGGGCTGTTCATGCGCCCGGTGATGCCCTGTGCGCCGGTGATCCGCAAGCGGGCAGATCGCCTCATCCCGCCTCTGGACGCTTGGCGGCCATGGGCCTATAAGGCGCGCATGCATATGGTAGTTGCGATATCTCGGCGAATTACCGGCCCGGCGCCCTGATCCTGCCAATGGATCCACGGGCCGCCGGGAAAAGGCGCATGGACTGCCGCGCCGCCCCCATCTTCATTGTGAATTCGCTGACTGAAGGACGCCCCAGATGAGCGCCGAAATCCAAGACTATAAAGACACGCTGAACCTGCCCCGCACCGCGTTTCCGATGCGCGCAGGCCTGCCCCAGCGCGAGCCCGACTGGCTGGCCCGCTGGGAAAAGATCGGCGTCTATGACCGCCTGCGCGACAAGGCAAAAGCCACGACGCGCCAAGCCTTTACCCTGCATGATGGCCCGCCTTACGCAAACGGGCATCTGCACATCGGGCACGCGCTGAACAAGATCCTCAAGGATATGGTGGTGCGCAGCCAGCAGATGATGGGGCGCGATGCGCGCTATATCCCCGGCTGGGATTGCCACGGCCTTCCCATCGAATGGAAGATCGAGGAGCAGTACCGCGCCAAGGGTCTGGACAAAGATGACGTTGACGTTGTGGCGTTTCGTCAGGAATGCCGCAAATTCGCCGAAGGCTGGGTCGATATCCAGCGCGAGGAGTTCAAGCGCCTCGGCATCACCGGCACCTGGGACAAGCCGTACCTCACGATGGATTTCCACGCCGAAGCCGTGATCGCGGCCGAGTTCCAGAAATTCCTGATGACCGGCACGCTGTATCAGGGCTCCAAGCCCGTGATGTGGTCGCCGGTGGAAAAGACAGCGTTGGCCGAGGCCGAGATCGAGTATCACGAGCACAAGAGCCACACGATCTGGGTACCCTTCGCCATCCGGCAGGCACCCGAAGGGCTGCTGGGTGCGCGCGTCGTGATCTGGACCACGACCCCATGGACGATCCCGTCCAACAAGGCCGTGGCCTATAACCCCAAGCTGGCTTATGGGCTTTACCGCGTTGATTCAACGCAAGAGGAAAGCTGGACAACCCCCGGTGATCTCTACCTTTTCGCCGATGCGCTGGCTGAGGAATGCCTGACAAAGGCCCGCGTCACCGCCTTGACGCGTGTGCGTGACGTGACCGCCGACGAACTGACCGGGCTGACGCTGGACCATCCCTTCCACGGGATGAAGGGGGCCGACGGGTTCTGGGATTACGACGTGCCGATGATCGACGGCGATCACGTGACCGATGATGCCGGCACAGGTTTCGTGCATACCGCACCCAGCCATGGTGCGGATGACTTCGATTGCTTCGTCAAGCGCAACTGGCTGGACCGGATGACCCACAACGTGGGCGAGGAATCCGAGTTCCTGCCGCATGTACCCTTCTTTGCCGGCCTCAAGGTGCTGGATCACAAGGGCAAGGAAGGCAAGGCGAACACCGCCGTGATCGAGAAACTGGTCGAGGCGAAAGGCATCATCGCGCGCGGGCAGCTCAAGCACAGCTATCCGCATTCCTGGCGGTCCAAGGCGCCGGTGATCTTCCGCAACACGCCGCAGTGGTTTGCAGCCATCGACAAGCCGGTGGGCGACGGCAAGGACGATTACGGCACCACGATCCGTGAACGCGCGCTGACCTCGATCGACCAGCTGGTGACATGGACGCCGCCCACCGGGCGCAACCGCCTTTTCTCGATGATCGAGGCGCGGCCCGACTGGGTGCTGTCGCGCCAGCGCGCCTGGGGCGTGCCGCTGACCTGTTTCACGAAAGCGGGCGCGCTGCCGACCGATCCCGACTTCCTGCTGCGCAACACCGATGTGAACGAGCGTATCCTGACCGCCTTTGAGGCCGAAGGCGCGGATGCCTGGTACACGGAGGGCGCCAAGGAGCGTTTCCTGTCGGGCATCGTGAACCCCGATGAGTGGAACAAGGTCGACGATATCCTTGATGTGTGGTTCGACAGCGGCTCTACCCATGCTTTCGTGCTGCGCGACCGCGCCGACGGGTCCGAGGACGGGCTGGCCGATCTCTATCTGGAAGGCACCGACCAGCATCGCGGCTGGTTCCATTCCTCGATGCTGCAGGCCTGCGGCACACGGGGGCGCGCGCCCTATCGCGGTGTTCTGACCCACGGCTTCACCCTCGACGAGAAGGGCAACAAGATGTCCAAATCGCTGGGCAACACCGTGGCGCCTGAACAGGTGGTCAAGCAATATGGCGCGGATATCCTGCGGCTTTGGGTGGCGCAGTCCGACTATACCGCCGACCTGCGGATCGGGCCCGAGATCCTGAAAGGCACCGCCGACGGATATCGCCGCCTGCGCAATACCATGCGCTTCCTGCTGGGATCGCTGGCCGATTTCACGGAAAGCGACCGTGTCGCGCCGGCCGAGATGCCGGAACTGGAGCGCTGGGTGCTGCACCGTCTGGCCGAACTGGACCAGAAAGTGCATACGGGCTATGCCGCCTATGACTTCCAGGGCGTGTTCCAGGCCGTGTTCAACTTTGCCACCGTGGATCTGTCGGCCTTCTATTTCGACATCCGCAAGGACGCGCTTTACTGCGATGGCGACACACCGCGCCGCCGCGCCGCGCGCACGGTGCTGGATATCCTGTTCCACCGCCTGACCACCTGGCTGGCCCCGGTGCTTGTCTTCACCATGGAAGAGGTCTGGCTGGAGCGCTTCCCCGGCGAGGATAGCTCGGTTCATCTGCAGGATATCCCCGAAACCCCGGCGGACTGGCTGAACCCGGAACTGGCCGCGAAATGGGCCCGTGTCCGGACCGCGCGCCGCGTCGTGACCGCAGCACTTGAGGTGCAGCGCACCGCCAAGGCGATCGGCGCCAGCCTCGAGGCGGCCCCGATGGTCCATGTGGCCGATCCCGATCTGCTGGAACTCTTGGGCTCTGTCGTGTTCGAGGATGTCTGCATCACCTCGGCCATCGGCCTGAGCAGCGCAGCGGCACCAGATGAGGCCTTCAGCCTGCCGGATGTTCCGGGCGTGGCCGTGGTGTTCCACGCCGCCGATGGCGAGAAATGCGAACGGTGCTGGAAGATCCTGCCCGATGTGGGCAGCCATGCGCATCACGGCGTCTGCGGGCGTTGCGACGTGGCGCTGACCGACTGAGACCTGCGCCCCCGGCGACGGGGCGTCATGGATATTTGCGGCAAGAAGAAACGGGGGCGGAGCGCAGGCTTCGCCCCTTTTGCGTTGCACAGGCCAAGTTCAGCGCGCCTTTGGTCCGGGCGCGATCAGCGCGCCGTGCGTTCAGGGATGATCTGCTGTGCGATGCCTGCAAACAAAAGGTAGACCGAGGTCACGACCAGCCCCCAATGCGCCCAGCTTTCGGGATGGAAATCCACCCAGGCTGCCCAGCCGGCAAAGAAGGTCCAGGCCAGCGCCACGGGCAGCGACAGGTTACGCCAGCGTTCCGTGCGCACCGGGTGAATGAACTTGAGCGGAAAGAACATCGCCACGGCCAGCAGCGAGACAAGGATCAGGATGATCCAGAAATCGGGGCTGAGCGCGAACAGCACAAGAACCAGCATGTTCCAGCATCCGGGAAAGCCCGAAAAGGAATTATCCTTTGTCTTCATGCGCGTATCGGCGAAATACATGGCACTTGCGAAGGTGATCACGATGATCGCGAACCAGCCGGTCCAGCCGGGAAGCAGATCGGATTTGAACAGCGCGAAGGCGGGGATGAAGACATAGGTCAGGTAGTCGATGATCAGGTCCAGCAGGACGCCGTCGAATTCGCCCGCGTGTTTCTTGACCTCGTATTTGCGCGCCAGCGGCCCGTCGATCCCGTCCACGGCGAAGGCCACGACCAGCCACAGGAACATCAGGCTCCATTTGCCATCCACGGCCGCCAGCATGGCCAGCATGGCAAAGACGGCGCCGGTCGCCGTGAAGAGATGCACCGCAAGGGCCTTGATCTGCGGAGTCATGCGGCCCCCTTCGTGTCATGGGCCGCGCGGGGGTGGCTGGCCTCGTAGACCTGCATCAGACGCGCGGTATCGACAGCCGTATAGGCCTGCGTGGTGGACAGCGAGGCATGGCCCAGCAATTCCTGTATGGCGCGCAGATCGCCGCCCGCGTTCAGCAGATGGGTGGCAAAGCTGTGGCGCATCGCATGGGGCGTGGCGCTGGCGGGCAAGCCCAGTTGCAGCCGTGCCTGCTCCATCACTTTCTGGATCGCGCGCGGGTTCAGCGCGCCGCCCCGCACGCCGCGGAACAGCGGCTGACCCGCCTCAAGCGGGTGGGGGCAGATCCCGGCATAACGGTCGACGGCCGCGCGCGCGGCGGGGATCACGGGCACCACGCGTTCCTTGCCGCCCTTGCCGGTGATCCGCAGCACCGGTGGCAGCGGCAGATCCGCGCCGGTCAGCGACAGCGCCTCGGATATCCGCAGCCCGCAGCCATAGAGCACGGTGACCACGGCCATGTCGCGGGCCGCGACCCAATCCTGGCGCGCCTGCAATTCGACCCGGTCGATCATGGCGCGGGCCGCATCCTCGGCGAGGGGGCGGGGCAGTTTGCGCTGGAACTTGGGCGATCGGGTGGACAGAACCGCCGTCGGCTCGAACCCCTCGCGCGCGGCAAGCCAGCGATAGAAGGACTTGACCGCAGAAAGCTTGCGCGCCAACGACCGGGCGCCCACATCGCTGCTGCGGGTCCGCGCCATCCAGGCGCGCATGTCGGACACGCTGATCCGCGCCAGCGCCGCAAGACCCTGCGGCGCGCCGGAATGCGCGGCCATGAACGCGATGAAATCAAGAACATCGTGGCGATAGGCCTCGATCGTGTTCTGCGAGGCACCCTTGAGGGTTTTCTGCCCTTCAAGCCAGGCGCGTAACGCCTCGGCTGCGGCGGGCGAGATCAGGCTCATGACAGCCAGCGGCGCATCGACCGTTCGAAGACACCCGCGAAAAAGGCCAGAAGGTCGGTGCCCTGGCTGGGATTGAACTGATGCGGGTCCTCGGACCCCATCACCAGCATGCCGGGCAGACGGCCTGCGCCGAAATCCAGTTTCAGGCAGGCCTCGGACCGGATCCAGCCCGCCTTGTCGCCATAGATGGCGGGGCTGCCTTCCTGCATCTGGCGCAGCGTCACCTGACGCTGGGGCGCATCGCGCCCGGCGCTGAGGTAATCCGCCACGAAACCCGGTTGCGCCACGCGCAACACTTCGCCCAGGCGCTGTACCACCGGATCCTGATCATTCTGCACCGATTCCAGCACCAGACGGATCGAGTCCACGCGCAGGATTTCGGCCACGGGTCCGCCCAGATCGCGCAGGAACACCTCGAACTCCATCGGATCGAGCATCCGCAGGATGGCGCGGTGAATCTGGTTGGTACCGGCCAGATTGTCATAGGCGGCTGCGATCACGCTGCGGTGGGTGTCTTCCAGACGGTCAAGACGCGCCTCAAGTCGTTCCATGGCGATGCCGCGCAGATCGACGATATTCGCCCCCATCATCCGCTCGTTCGCGGCGATCAGGGCGCGCATCAGGTCGCGATCCTCGAGGATGACATCGGGTTGCGCCATGATCTTGTCGCGCAGCGCGCTGTCCATTCCGGTTTTCGTGCTCATTCCTGCCTCGGGTCGTTTTCTTGATTTGCGGGGCTTATAGCACGGGGTCAGAGGATTTTCTGCCCCGTTTTTTCCCAATCCTTCAAAAACGTCTCAAGCCCCTTGTCCGTCAGGGGGTGGCTTGCGAGTTTCTTGATCACCTCGGGCGGGGCCGTCATCACATCGGCGCCGATGCGTGCGCAGTCCAGCACATGGTTCACGCTGCGGATCGAGGCTGCCAGAATCTGCGTCTCGAAGCCGTAATTGTCATAGATCGTGCGGATATCCTCGATCAGGTCCATGCCGTCGAGGTTGATGTCATCCAGACGTCCGATGAAGGGGCTGATGAAGGTGGCGCCCGCCTTGGCCGCCAGAAGCGCCTGATTGGCGCTGAAGCACAGCGTCACGTTGACCATGAAACCTTCGCCCGACAGGACCTTGCAGGCCTTCAGCCCGTCCCATGTCAGCGGCAGTTTCACCGCAATATTGGGTGCGATGGCAGCCAGCTTGCGGCCTTCGGCGATCATCGCTTCAGCCTCCAGCGCAACCACTTCAGCACTGACCGGCCCGTCGACCAGCTCGGCGATTTCGCGTGTGACTTCAATGATGTCGCGGCCTGACTTGAGGATCAGCGATGGGTTGGTGGTCACGCCATCCACCATCCCCAGATCGTTCAACTCGGCAATGGCGGCGATTTCTGCGGTATCGACAAAGAACTTCATGACGCTCCCTCGGGGCTTGGCCTTTCGTTGCCTTGGCTTTACCCCATAGTGCAGAACCCTGAAACCCCTTTCACCGAAAGCCGCAGCCCAGTGAGCGATTTCTACCACCATGGCGACCTGATCGCGGTGCTGACCACGCAGCCGCTGGACCGGACGCTGGACTACCGCGCGCCGGAAGGGGGCTGTCATGCCGGGGCCTTCGTCGAGGTGCCGCTGGGTCCGCGCCGGGTGCTGGGCGTTGTCTGGGGGCCGGGGCAGGGTGATTTCGATCTTGCGAAGGTGCGCTATGCCGCGCGCGTGCTGGATGTGGCGCCGATGCGCGAGGACATGCAGGATTTCCTGACGCGGGCGGCTGAATACACGATGACGCCGCTGCCGGCGATGCTGCGGCTGGCGACACGCGCGCCCGGTCTGGGCGATGCACCGGCGACGCGGCGGATCTACCGGCTGGGGCAGGGCGCGCCCGACCGCATGACGCCCGCGCGCCAAAAGGTGCTTGAGGTGCTGCGCGACTACGGCGGGCTGGCCTTTACCCTGCGCGAACTGGCGGAAATGGCGGGCGTGTCCACCGGCGTGGTCAAGGGGCTGGCGGCACAGGGCGCCGTGCTGGAAGAAGACAGCCCCCGCGACATGCCCTTTCCCACGCTTGATCCCGCGCAGCCCGGCAAGGCGCTGAACGAGGATCAGGCGGCGGCGGTCGTGGCGCTGCGTGCGGCCATCGCGCGCGGCACCTATGGCACGACGCTGCTGCGCGGTGTCACCGGATCGGGCAAGACCGAAGTCTATCTGGAGGCCGTGGCCGAGGCCTTGCGGCAGGGGCGTCAGGCCCTTGTGCTGCTGCCGGAAATCGCCCTGACCGCCGAGTTTCTGACGCGGGTCGAGGCGCGGTTCGGCGCGCGCCCCGCCGAATGGCATTCCGGCGTGACCGTCACCGAACGCCGCCGCATCTGGCGCATGGTCGCCGAGGGCGGCGCGCAACTGGTGGTGGGGGCGCGATCCGCGTTGTTCCTGCCCTACCGCGAGCTGGGCCTGATCGTGGTGGATGAGGAGCATGACACCTCCTACAAGCAGGAGGATGGCGTGCTTTACAACGCGCGCGACATGGCGGTGTTGCGCGCGGCCATTTGCGGCGCGCGGGTGGTGCTGGCCTCGGCCACGCCAAGTCTGGAAAGCTGGGCCAATGCCGAAGCCGGCAAGTATGACCGGCTGGTGTTGACGGATCGTTTCGGCGCCGCCGTCCTGCCCGAGATGCGCGCCATCGACATGCGGGCAGAGACCCTGCCGACAAACCGCTGGATCTCGCCCACGCTGCAGGCGGCGGTCAATACGCGCATCGCGCAGGGTGAACAGGCGCTCTTGTTCATCAACCGGCGCGGCTATGCGCCGACGACCGTGTGCCGGGCCTGTGGCCATCAGATCGGTTGCGATCATTGCGATGCCCGGATGGTGGAACATCGCTTTCTCAAAAGGCTGGTCTGCCATCAATGCGGTGAGACCAAGCCCATGCCCGAGGTCTGCCCCGCCTGCGATGTCGCGGGCAAGCTGGCCCCTGTGGGGCCGGGGGTGGAACGCCTGACCGAAGAGGCGCAGGCACTGTTCCCGCAGGCCCGCGTCGCCACATTGTCGTCGGACATGTATGCCAGTGCGCGCGCTCTGAAGGCCGAGATCGAGAATATCGCGGGCGGCGGGGCCGACATCATCATCGGCACGCAGCTGGTGGCCAAGGGGCACAACTTTCCGCTGCTGACGCTGGTCGGGGTGATCGACGCCGATCTTGGCCTGCAGGGATCGGACCTGCGCGCGGCCGAGCGGACATTCCAGTTGATGCGGCAGGTGGCCGGGCGCGCGGGGCGGGCCGAGAAGCGGGGGCAGGCGCTGCTGCAGACCCATCAGCCGGAGCATCCAGTGATCCGCGCGATCCTTGCGGGCGACGAAGAAGGGTTCTGGCGCGCCGAGGCCGAGGAGCGGCGGCAGGCCGGGGTGCCGCCTTATGGGCGGATGGCAGGGATCATCATCTCGGCCAATGACGCGCAATCGGCCTTCGAATTGGGCACCGCGCTGGCGCGGATGGATGGGCCGTTGCGCCAGATTGGTGCGCAGGTCTACGGGCCTGCCCCGGCCCCCATCGCAAGGATCAGGGGGCGGCACCGGGTGCGTCTGTTGATCCGGGCCGACAAGGGGGCACCCTTGCAGGCGGCGCTGACCCGCTGGCTGGGTCAGGTGCGGCTGACGGGCAGCCTGCGGCTGGCCGTGGATATCGATCCGCAGAGTTTCTATTGAAGGGGGCTTTGGGGGGTGTCCCATGATGGGACATTTTTCCTAGTGAGAGAAATCAAGGGGTTACGGGCGCGTGTTAGGGGGGCTTTAACGGGTTTGAACGGGTTTGAGTGACTGAACCACGCTGACGCCGGCACGCGAGGGGCGATGCGGCCTTAGTTCGGGGCAGTTTATGGTTGCCCGGTCATCTGGCCTCAGTTCGTGCCAAGACGGTTGCCAAATCGCCGCCCCGGGGGGCGTGTCGGCGATCGCGCGGCGGCCTGCGGCCTTGATTCCGCGCGGGGCTTGGGGCGGGCGCCGCGCGTCTTGATTGCGGCTCCGCCCTTACCCCATCCGTTCCGAGGCGTAGCTGCCGGGGCTGGCGGGGAAGACCACGGTCTTGTTGCCGTTCTGGAACACGCGGTGATGGATATGGGCGTGGATCGCGCGGCTCAGCACCTGTGCCTCGACGTCGCGGCCAAGGCTGACGTAGTCATCGGCGCTTTGGGCATGGGTGATGCGGACCGTGTCCTGTTCGATGATCGGGCCTTCGTCCAGATCGGCGGTGACGTAATGGGCGGTGGCCCCGATCAGTTTCACGCCGCGCTCATAGGCCTGCTTGTAGGGGTTCGCGCCTTTGAAGCTGGGCAGGAACGAGTGGTGGATGTTGATGATCCGGCCCGACATCCGTCGGCAGATCGCATCGGACAGCACCTGCATGTAGCGCGCCAGCACGATCAGTTCGGCGCCCGATTCCTCGACCAGCGCCATCAGGCGGGCCTCGGCCTCGGGTTTGTTTTCCTTCGTGACCTTGATCTGGTGGAAGGGCAGGTCATGGTTCACGACGACCTTCTGATAGGTCATGTGATTGGACACCACGCCCACGATGTCGATGGGCAGCGCGCCGATGCGCCAGCGATAGAGCAGGTCGTTCAGGCAATGGCCGAAGTTCGACACCATCAGCAGGACCTTCATCCGCTCGGACGCGTCATGGATCGCCCAGTCCATCGCGAAAGTGTCGGCGATGGGGCCGAACCCCTCGCGCAGCGTGTCGCGCGCCGCTCCGGTTTCGGCCTGAAAGGTCATGCGCGCGAAGAACATGCCGGTCAGCTGATCGTCAAACTGGTGGCTGTCGGTGATGTTGCAGCCATTCGCGGCCAGAAAACCGGAAATCGCCGCGACGATCCCACGGGTCGAGGGGCATTGGACGGTCAGTACATGGTGGGTCATCGGTCTCTCCGGGCAGGTCTGTTGCCCGGTAGGTATCAGCCGCCCGGATCACGCGACTGCCCGGAAACGACAGGCGCGTGCATCCGCGCGACGCGCGCTCGGGCGGTGGCTCAGGCGGTGACGGTGCGGCCCTGCTGATCAACCACCATATCGGTCAGGATCGCGCCCACCCACATGGCGAAAAGCGCGAGCCATGCGGAGCCTACGAAGATCGACCCGCCCGTCACGCCCGCGCCGATGGCACAGCCACCGGCCAGCATGCCGCCAAAGCCCATCAGGGCGGCCCCGGTCATGGACCGCCGCATGTTGCTTTCGTTCTCGAAGCCCTGAAACTTGAATTCCCCCGCAAGGACCGCAGCCAGGAAGGATCCCAGGAACACGCCCGGCACCAGACCGATGTCGAACTCCAGCACCGCCGCGCGGTCCAGCGTGAACATCAGCGTGCGCGCCGATGGTCCGGTGAAGCTGGCGCTTTCGATCTGCACGGGTTCGAAGGCGATCTGCGACAGCCCGAAGGTCAGCACCCAGCCCAGAGCCACGGCAAAACCCACGCCCGAGGCGAAGACCAGACGCGACACCCCGATCCGGTTGCGCCGCGACAGTTCCAGCGCCAGCAGGGCCATGGCCGCGCCAAAGGCCAGCCCGCCCCAATCGGGCAGATGCAGCGCCGACAACAGGTTCATGTTGCGTCCGCCAGAGGTGACCCAAAGCCCAGCCAGCCAGTCCCGCAAGGGGCCAAGCCAGCCCGTGATGCTCATTTGTGCGACCACCGCGAAGATCAGCCCGGACACGATCGAGCGCAGGTTGCCCGTGGCCCCCAGCACCAGAAGCCGCCCGGAACAACCGCGCGCCAGAACCATGCCCATGCCAAACAGAAGACCGCCGATGATCGCGCCCGACCAGCTGCCCGGCACCGCCATCATGCGGGCATCGGCGCTGCGCATCAGCCCCAGCATCTGTGCGCCCTGCACCCAGACGATGGCGGTGGAAATGGTCAGCAGCCAGACCGCAACCTTGTCGCCCAGCTGGCCGCGCGCGAATTCCACCGCAGCCGCCCGCAGGCAGAAGCGCGAGCGTTGCGCCGCCACACCGAAGACCACGCCGGTCAGGAGGCCAAGGACGGCCGCCGTCGGTTCTTCGCCGATCCATTCCACAAGGCTGAGTATGTCCATCGTCCCGTTCCCGTCACCTCGATTGCCCTTGGCAATGCCATCAGCGGGCGTGTCGGTCCTTGATCCAGATCATCCCTCCTGCGGTTGCACCGGCGCTTTGGTCGAAACTGACGGTTTCCATGTCGCAATCGGTTGCGATTTCCCGACCGGGCGGCCTTATCCGCAGATTCAGGACAGAGGCGCGCGGCAGAGGGAATGCGGGCATGGATCAGATCGTGACACCCGTTGACGGGATGCAGCCGGACGCGCAGGCCGGGATGCTGGCCGCAGCCATGCTGGCCATGGCGGCCATGCCGATCCGTCTTGAAGCGGCCGAGCAGCCGCTGGAGGGGGGCGAGGATCCGGCCTATGGCACGGTCCGCTGGCGCACGCTGTTCTGTGCCGACCGCACCCAGACCGGCGGCGTTGTCATGGGGATCGCAGAATTCGCCCCCGGCGGCACGCTGCTGCCGCATCGCCACAGCCCCGCCGAGGTCTATTTCGGCCTCGAAGGGGCCGCCATCGTCACGGTGGACGGTGTGCCCAATGTGATGGGGCCGGGCACGGCGCTTTATATCCCGGGTGATGCCGAACATGGCACCGTGGCGGGGCCCGACGGGTTCCGCATGCTCTATGTTTTTCCGCGCGACCGTTTTTCCGAGGTCGAATACCGTTTCTCGCCGATTTGATATCCGCTGCGCGTGATGATGCTCAGCGCACAGGGGGCTGTGCGCTGATGGGGTGATCTTGCCTCTCGCCATGGTCGAAAAATCGGCGTAAGCCGTTAACATGCAAATCATTCCGCTTGCTCTTGCCAAGGATTTGCCGGTCTGGCGCAGACCGGTGGCGTTGCTGTTCCTCATGGCGGCGGCGATGCCGATCGCCTTTGCCACATGGTCGGCGCTGCTGAACAACTTCGTCATCGAGGTGGCGCAGTTCGACGGGTCGGACATCGGCTGGCTGCACACGGTGCGCGAGATCCCCGGATTTCTGGCGATTGGCGTGATCGCCATCCTGATGTTCATGCGCGAGCAGGTTCTGGGCATGGTCGCGCTGATCCTGCTGGGGGTGGCCACGGCCATCACCGCCTGGTTTCCGACGCTGGGCGGTATCCTGACGATCACGATGCTGTCGTCGATCGGTTTTCACTATTACGAGACGGTCAACCAGTCCTTGCAACTGCAATGGCTGCCCAAGGACCGCGCGCCGCAGATGCTGGGCTGGCTGCTGGCCGCAGGGTCCGGGGCGACGCTGGTGGCCTACCTCTGCATCATCGTGACATGGGAGGCGCTGGGCCTGACCTATAACACGGTCTACCTGTTGTCGGGAGGGTTCACCGCGGCAGTGGCGCTGTTCGCGCTGCTGGCCTATCCGCAGTTCGAGGCGCCCGATCCGCAGATCAAGAAGATGGTGCTGCGTCGCCGCTACTGGCTTTACTACGCGCTGCAATTCATGTCGGGCGCGCGGCGGCAGATCTTTGTCGTCTTCGCGGGCTTCATGATGGTCGAGAAATTCGGCTTTCGCGTGCATGAGGTGACGGCGCTCTTCACCATCAACCTCGTGGTGAACATGATCGCGGCCCCGTTGCTGGGCCGTGCCGTGGCCCGCTGGGGCGAGCGCCGCGCGCTTTGCGTGGAATATCTGGGGCTGGTCTGCGTCTTTCTGGGCTATGGCGGCATCTACTGGTTCGGCTGGGGCGTGATGATGGCGGCGTTTCTCTACGTCATGGATCATGTGTTCTTTGCCATGGCGCTGGCGCTCAAGACCTATTTCCAGAAGATCGCCGATCCGCGCGACATTGCGCCCACGGCGGCGGTGGCCTTCACGATCAACCATATCGCGGCGGTTTTCCTTCCGGCGTCACTGGGCTATCTGTGGCTGGTGTCGCCTAGTTCGGTCTTTGTGCTGGCGGCGGCCATGGCGGGGGTGTCCTTCTGTCTGGCCCTGCTGATCCCGCGCCATCCCGAACCGGGCAATGAAACCGTATTCGCCCGCTTCGCGCCGGCCCCAGCCGAGTAAGCGAGACCCCATGGATCACGCCGCCACCGACACCAGCCCGGCACCCGCGCCCGACAAGCGGGGCAAGTTCGTCACCGGATCCACCATGCGCCACGTGGTGGTGATGACGCTGACCGGATCGCTTGGCCTGAGCTTTCTGTTCCTTGTGGATTTCCTCGCCCTGTGGTGGATCAGCCGTCTGGACAATGAGGTGCTGATCACCGCCATCGGTTTCGCCGGCACGATCCAGTTCTTCGTGATGTCGGTCGCGGTGGGCATGATGATCGGGGCGGTGGCGCTGGTCAGTCGCGCGCTGGGCATGGGCGACCCCGAAGAGGCGCGGCGCATCGCGACATCTTCGATGATCTACGGTGCTGCCTTCCAGACGGCGCTGGCGATCCTTGTCTTCATCTTCCGCCGCGAGATCCTGATCTGGACCGGCGCCGAGGGTGAGGCGCTCGAAGTGGCGGTCGATTTCCTTGGCATCTCATTGCCATCCTTGCCCTTTGTCGCCATCGGCATGTGCGCCAGCGCCGTTCTGCGCGCCGCCGGCGAGGCGTGGCGGTCGATGATGGTCACGGTATCCGCCGGCATCGTGGCGCTGATCGTCGATCCGATCCTGATTGTCTGGATGGGCTGGGGCGTCAGCGGGGCGGCCGCCGCCATCGTGCTGTCGCGCCTTGCGATGGCGGTAATGGGCTTCTACTGGGTCAGCCGCTCGCGCAACCTGCTGGCGCGGCCCAGCCTTGTTGATCTGCGGGCGTTCCTCGCGCCGTTTGCGGCTATCGCCATCCCGGCCGTGGCCACGCAGGTATCGACCCCTTTCGGCAACTGGGTGCTGGTGCGCGCCATGGCCGAACATGGCGACAGCGCCGTGGCAGGGCTGGGCGTGGTGATGCGCCTGACCATCGTCTGCTTCGGAGGCATCTTCGCCTTGTCGGGTGCCATCGGCGGGATCATCGGCCAGAACTACGGCGCCAGGCAATATGACCGCGTGGCGCAGGCCTATGTCGATGCGCTCAAGTTCTGCCTGGCCTATACCGCCGTGGTCTGGGTGCTGCTGATCCTCAGCGCGGACCTGATCGCCAGCTCTTTCGGGCTGGGACCGGAGGGGGCACAGATCGTGCGGACCTTTGCCTTCTACGGCGCAGGCGCGCTGGTCTTTACCGGGGCGCTCTTCGTGTCGAATGCTGCCTTCAACAACCTTGGTCGTCCCCTGTGGGCGACGGCCGCGAACTGGTCGCGCGATGCGATCCTGATGGCGCCCTTCGCCTTTGGTCTGGGCGCGATCTACGCGGGCAGCGGCGTGATCATCGGGCAGGCGCTGGCCAATATCCTCGCAGGGCTGATGGCGGGGCTGATCGGCTGGCGTTTCGTGCGCCGCATGGGTGCGCGCCCCTCTGCCACGCTTGACGCCGGACGCGCATCGACATAGGCGCAGCGGCAGCACCCGCAACCCGGAGACAGATGCCATGCCCACCTTTACCGCGATCACCACACTGACCGGCAAGACGCCCGCCGAGGCGCTGGGCGAGGCGGTCGAGACCCTGACCCCCGAACCCGAGGGCGTGGGCGTCTTCGAGATCGAGGATGGATCGGGCCTGTGGGAAGTGGCCTGCTATTTCACCGAACGCCCCGATCATGCCGGGCTGGCCCTGCTGGCCACGATCCACGGGGCGCGCCCCTTCGCCATATCCGAACTGCCGGAGACCGACTGGGTCGCCAAGGTGCGCCGCGAGCTGTCGCCGGTCGTGGCCGGACGCTTCTTTGTCTATGGCAGCCATGATGCCGACAAGGTGCCCGCAGGCGTCGAGGCGCTGCTGATCGAGGCGGCGATGGCCTTTGGCACCGGCCACCATGGCACCACGCAGGGCTGTCTGCGCGCGCTGGACCGTCTGGATGCGGGCGGGTTTGTCGGCCAGAACGTGGCCGACATCGGCTGCGGCACCGCCGTTCTGGCGATGGCAGCCGCGCGGATCTGGCCGAACCCGGTTCTGGCGGGCGATATCGACGAGGTCGCGGTCGAAGTGGCCGAGGCAAATGTGGCGGCCAACACTCTGGAGGGCCGGGTGCATTGCGTCGAGGCGACAGGCTTCGATCACCCCGATATTCTGGCGGCCAGCCCCTTCGATCTGGTGTTCGCCAACATCCTTAAAGGCCCGCTGATCGACCTTGCCCCCGACATGCAAGCGCATCTGATTCCAGGAGGTTACGCGATTCTGTCGGGAATCCTGAATGAGCAGGCGGACGAGGTTATTTCCGTTTATGCAGCATCCGGCATCAATCTTGTCCATCGTGAGGAGATTGGTGAATGGACGACGCTGACACTCCGTAAGTAAAGCGAGAATAAGGCGCAAATGCAGCCCTCCCGGACGCTTTGCCCCATTTTTGCCTCAATTCAGCGGTATGTTTTTCTGGATGTTGGTGGGGGCCGATATCTGGAGCTCTGACATGTCAGACGCATTTTTTGAATTCGACAATCGCATCCGGCGTATCAACCGGAAGCGTGTCAATCTGGCCGGTGGATATGTATCGGTTGTGGGCGATGACGGTCTGATCGTCGTCAAACCCCGCCGCAAGCGCGCGCGCCTGCCCGTCAGATCATTTCTGTTCCTTGCCATCGGTCTGGTCTGCTTCAAGGCCCTGATCCTGGCCAGCCTGGGCCAACCTGTCTACGAGGACCGGCTTGACAAGCTGCGCGCGGGATCGAAGGTCGAGCGTGCGGGCGCATGGGTGATGCAGATGGATCCGGTCAGCACCATGCTGGCCCGCACGATCCGCGATCAGGTGCCGAATTTCTGATCCGGAACAGGCCGGCTGAACGGCACCCTGCCGCATGCGGGGCGGGGGGCCTTCGGGCGTGACTTGGTCTTGAATATCAAAAAGCCGCGCGGCCCTGATGGGCGGCGCGGCTTTTTTTCATCCGGTACAGGTGACCGGGCGTCGTGATCAGCGGTTCTTGACCACGACGTCGATGTCACCACGGCACAGGCCGATATCTTCCAGTTCGCGATCCGACAGACGCGACAGGGCGTTGCGGGTCACGCGGGCGTCGTTCCATGCGGCGAACATGCCGACCATGGTCGAGAAAAAACCGGTCAGGCCAGCGGCCTGGACGGTCGTGCGGGGGGCGTCGTAAACAGCCATTTTCATATCCTCGGTTGCGCGTTTGCGCTTTGATTGATGCAAGTGAAGTCAAGACCCATGCGGATCTCTTTCTGCAGCTGCAAATAGAGTGCCTTTATTTGCCGCACAAGACGGGCTGGATGCATAGGTCTTATGCGGCTTTTGCATGGGTCGTCAGCGATGAATTCCCCAGCAAAACAAGGCAAAAATAGGGCACGGTTTCTGTCGCATTCGGATGGTGAAGCGACGGTATCCGGCGATTTTCTGCGTTGCAGCATCGCGCCGCTGCGCCCTGACATCCCGCGCCTCGCTCATGCTTTGGGATTGGCCTTTGTTCGCCTTTCGTGCTAGTGCATCAAAAAAGCAACAGAGCAGGGGCAGATGATGCGGGTTTTGGGGATCGATCCCGGCTTGAGGAACCTTGGCTGGGGTATCATCGATGTCGATGGCAGCCGCCTGTCCCATGTCGCCAACGGGATCTGCCATTCGGCGGGGGATGATCTGTCGCTGCGCCTTCTGGCGCTGCATCGGCAACTGACCGATGTGCTGGCGCAATACCGCCCCGATACCGCAGCGGTCGAGCATACTTTCGTCAACAAGGATGGCGTCGCCACGCTGAAGCTGGGGCAGGCGCGCGGGATCGCGCTTCTGGTGCCGGCGCAGGCGGGGCTGAACGTGGCCGAATATGCCCCCAACGCGGTCAAGAAGACCGTGGTGGGCGTGGGTCATGCCGCCAAGGAACAGGTGCAGCACATGGTCAGGATGCAATTGCCCGGCGTCGTGCTGACCGGCCCCGATGCCGCAGATGCGCTGGCCATTGCCATCTGTCATGCCCATCATGGCGCGGCGGGCAGCGCCCTGGCGAATGCGATCCGAAAGGCCAGCGCATGATCGGCAAGCTGACGGGCCGCATTGATTACCGCACCGAGGATCATGTGCTGATCGACGTCGCGGGCGTGGGATACCTTGTCTATTGCTCGGATCGCACCCTTGCGGCCTTGCCGGGGCCGGGCAACGTGGTGGCGCTTTATACCGACATGGTGGTGCGTGAGGACCTGATGCAGCTTTACGGCTTTCCGACGCTGCTGGAAAAGGAATGGCACCGCCTGCTGATGGGGGTACAGGGGGTAGGGGCCAAGGCTTCGCTGGCGATCCTTGGCGCGCTGGGGGCCGAGGGTGTCAGCCGCGCGATCATGCTGGGTGACATGAACGCGATCAAGGCCGCCAAGGGGATCGGCCCCAAGACCGCGCAGCGCGTGGTGATCGAATTGAAGGACAAGGCCCCCGGCGTCATGGCCATGGGCGGCACGCTGGCCGCGGCGATGGGCACGGTGCCTGCGGCGGCCGATGACGATGTTCTGGATGAGGCCCCCGCGCCCGCACCGCGCAAGACGGTCGCGCCCGCGCGCCCCTCGGGCAGTGCGGCGGCGCAATCGGATGCCTTGTCGGCCCTGACCAACCTGGGCTATTCCCCCGGTGATGCCGCAGGGGCCGTGGCCCGCGCCGCCGCCGATGCCCCCGAGGCCGAGGCCGCCGCCCTGATCCGCGCCGCCCTCAAGGCGCTGGCCCCGAAAGGGTAAGAGATGACAGAGCCCGACCCGATCCTGGACCCCGAACGCCAGCCGGAAGACAATGACCGCGCCCTGCGCCCGCAGGGTCTGGACGAGTTCATCGGTCAGGCCGAGGCGCGCGCGAACCTGCGTGTCTTCATCCAGTCCGCCCGCCAGCGCGGCGAGGCGATGGATCACACGCTGTTTCATGGCCCTCCCGGTCTGGGCAAGACCACGCTGGCGCAGATCATGGCCCGCGAACTGGGGGTCGGGTTCCGCATGACATCTGGCCCCGTTCTGGCCAAGGCGGGCGATCTGGCGGCGATCCTGACCAATCTGGAAGCGCGCGATGTGCTGTTCATCGACGAG
The DNA here is from genome assembly GCA_041596235.1 of Paracoccaceae bacterium. Taxonomy (GTDB): domain Bacteria; phylum Pseudomonadota; class Alphaproteobacteria; order Rhodobacterales; family Rhodobacteraceae; genus Seohaeicola. The sequence continues at coordinate 19,933 of JBFHIW010000021.1, read as the reverse complement.
ATCCACCGCCTGAACCCGGCCGTGGAAGAGGTGCTGTACCCCGCGCTTGAGGATTTCCAGCTGGACCTCGTGATCGGTGAAGGCCCCGCCGCGCGCACCGTGCGGATCGAGTTGCAGCCCTTCACGCTGGTGGGGGCGACGACGCGGATGGGTCTGTTGACCACGCCCCTGCGCGACCGTTTCGGGATTCCGACGCGGCTGGTGTTCTATACGGATGCCGAGCTTTACGAGATCGTGATCCGCAACGCGCGCCTGCTGGGCGCACCCGCGGAAGAAGGCGGTGCCATGGAAATCGCGCGCCGCTCGCGCGGCACGCCGCGCATCGCGGGCCGCCTGCTGCGCCGGGTGGTGGATTTCGCCCTGATCGAGGGCAATGGCCGCGTCACGCGCGAGATTGCCGATTACGCCCTGACACGGCTGGGTGTGGATCACCTTGGACTGGATGGGGCCGACAGGCGCTATCTGCGGCTGATCGCCGAGAATTACGGGGGCGGTCCCGTGGGGATCGAGACCCTCTCGGCGGCGCTGTCGGAAAGCCGTGACGCACTGGAAGAGGTGATCGAGCCCTTCCTGCTGCAACAGGGGCTGATCCAGCGCACACCGCGCGGGCGGATGCTGGCGCAGAAGGCCTGGACCCATCTGGGGCTGGATGCGCCCAAACGCGAGGCCGATCTGTTCGGCTGAGCGCGGGATCCTGCGTATTTTCGGAACGATGAAGGGAAGGGGCACGGCATGGCGGACGCGTTGACGGTCAAGGAAATCGAGGCGCTGTTTACCCGCGCCGACGGATCCTATGCCTTTGCGCGCTGGGGCAGGCCGATCGCCCCGGTGGTTTTCGGTGTCGAGGAGGATACGCTGAAGGTCGTCAAGGGCGCGCTGGAGGCGGTGGTCGCGCTGGCCGGTCACAAGATGGCCGAGACCGACCCCGAACTTGGCGCGAACCTGATGGTGTTCTTTTTCCGCGACTGGGATGAATTGCCCGAGGTGCCGAACCTCGACCGGCTGGTGCCGGATCTTGTCCCGCTGGTGGCGCGGCTGAAGGCGATCGAGGCGAACCAGTACCGCATCTTCCGGTTCGACGCCGCCGGGGGCATCAAGGCCAGTTTCGTGTTCCTGCGGATGGATGACGCGCTGTCGGCGGTATCGGCCGATGTGCTGGCGCTGTCTCAGGTGGTTCAGACCATCCTGCTGTGGTCGGACATGGCGTTTCGCGACCACTCGCCTCTGGCCGTGCTGGAGGGGCGCACGATCCTGCGCCCTGATATCGCGGCCTTGATCCGCGCGGCCTATGATCCGGTGATGCCGGTGGTGGCGCGCGACCCGTCCCATGCGTTGCGTCTGCAGGCGCGGCTGCAGGCGGCGCAATAGGGATCAGGCGGGCACGCGTCCGCCCATGGCGCGGGTGATCTCGGTCGCGGCTTCGGCGACCTGGCGGCCGTAGTCAAGGCTGCTGCGGGTATCGAACCGCGCCGAGGGGCCGGAAATCGACACCCCGCCCACGGCCTGCCCCTGCGCGTCAAAGATGGCCGCACCGATGCAGGACATGCCGATATGGCGTTCCTCCTGATCGAAGGACCATCCGCGCGCGCGCGTCTGTTCCAGATCGGCAAAAAGCTCTGCTGGCGTCGACAATGTGCTGTCGGTGAAGGCAGGCAGGCCCGAGGACTGGATCAGCGCGCGCAACCGATCCTCGGCCAGTGTGGCGAGGATCGCCTTTCCGGTGCCCGAGGCATGCATGGGCGTGCGCGTACCGGGGTTGAAAAAGGCGCGGATCGGGTTCGGGGTTTCGATCTGGCCGATGAACACCACCTCGGCCCCGTCACGGATCGCAAGATTTGCGGTTTCGCCCGTCGCCTGCATCAGTGCGCGCATCACCGGGCGGCTGATATCGGCGAGGTTCATCCGTTTCAGAAAAGAGGCGCCGGTGCGATAGGCCTCGATCCCGACCATCCAGTCCTGCGTGGCCTCATCGAGTTCGGCAAAGCGGTGCTTTTGCAGCGTGGTCAGGATGCGATGCGTGGTGGCGGTGGGAATGCCAAGCGCCAATGACAGGTCCGTCAGCGAGGCGCGTTCCAGCCGTGCCAGCGCGTTCAGCACCCCAAGCGCGCGGTCCAGCGCCTGCATCGTCTGGCTGCCGGTGTCGGTAAAGGGTGACTTGGGCCGCCCCCGTGCCTTGCGTTCCGCCTGTGCCATCTGCCTGTTTCCTTGTTGCCCATGCTGCCGCGCAGCAAAAGAGCATTTATGAAAAATATTTTCAATAACAAACTGGAAAAATTTTTTGAAAACGATAAAACCTATAAAAAACAACATGTAAGGCATTTTATTTCAATAATGGAAAAGGGTTTTGAGAAAATTGCTGGATGGCGCATCTGTGGTATGGTCTGATGATCCTTGGAGGAGAGCGACCATGTCTGACCAGAATCCTGTGTTCATTCCCGGACCGACCAATATTCCCGACCGGCTGCGCCTTGCGATGCATGTGCAGACCCGCGACCACCGTGCACCCGATTTCGTCGAGACCCTGGCCCCCGTGCTTGAGGACACAAAGCGCGTCTTCGGCACGACAACGGGTCATATCATCACTTTTCCCGCCAGCGGCACCGGCGGCTGGGAGGCTGCGATCACCAACACCCTGTCGCCCGGCGATACGGTTCTGGTCGCACGCTATGGCATGTTCTCGCACCGCTGGATCGATATGTGCCAGCGGCACGGGCTGGACGTGCAGATCATCGAATGCGACTGGGGTGCCGGCGCACCTGCGGATCGGTTCGAGGCCGCGCTGAGCGCCGATACCGCCCGCAAGATCAAAGCGGTGCTGGTCACGCACAACGAAACCGCCACGGGTGTGAAATCCGACATCGCCGCCGTGCGCGCTGCGATGGATGCGGCCAGCCATCCGGCCCTGCTCATGGTGGATTGCGTCAGTTCTCTGGCCTCGATGCCCTTCGAGATGGATGCATGGGGCGTGGATATCGCGGTCGCTGGATCGCAAAAGGGCTTCATGTTGACGACCGGCATGGCGATCCTCGGTGTCAGCCCGAAGGCGCTGGAGCATATGGAAGGCGCGAAACTGCCGCGCACCTTCTTTGATTTCCGCGACATGATGACCAGCAATGCCAAGGGCGGTTTTCCCTATACGCCGCCGCTGCAGCTGATCTACGGGATGCGCGAAAGCCTGAAGATGCTGTTCGAGGAGGGTCTGGACAATGTCTATGCCCGCCACTCACGGCTGGCGCAGGGCGTGCGCGCCGCGACCCGCGCCTGGGGTCTGGATCTGGTGGCGCAATCGCCGGATCTTTATTCCGACACGGTCAGCGCCATCTACGTGCCCAAGGGCTTTGACAGCAACGCCCTGACGGAACACGCCTTTTCGGCTTATGGTCTGTCCTTCGGGGTGGGGCTGGGCCAGATGAACGGGCGCGCCTTCCGTATCGGGCATCTGGGCATGCTGACCGATGTCATGGTCCTGTCGGGCCTTGCGGGCATCGAAATGGCCATGGCCGATCTGAACTATCCGGTCCGGCTGGGATCGGGTGTTGCCGCCGCGCAGGATCATTTCCGCGCCTCGCGCTCTGTTCTTCTGAAATCCGCAGCCTGAGGGTGCCATGAAAGACATGATCTATCCCACATTCGACGATGTGATCGCGGCCCATGACCGCATCCGTCCTTATATTCACCGCACGCCGGTCCTGACCTCGAGCTATCTGAACGATCTGACCGGGGCGGATCTGCATTTCAAATGCGAGAACTTCCAGAAGGCCGGCGCCTTCAAGGTGCGTGGTGCCTGCAACGCGGTCTTCGGTCTGCCCGAGGACAAGCTGGAGCGTGGTGTCGCCACCCATTCCAGCGGCAACCATGCGCTGTCGCTGTCCTATGCGGCAGGGCGGCGGGGCATTCCCTGCACCGTGGTCATGCCGCGCACCGCGCCCGAGGCCAAGAAGGCCGCCGTGCGCGGCTATGGTGGCCGGATCGTGGAATGCGAGCCCTCGACCACAAGCCGCGAAGCGGTGTTCGAACAGGTCGTGGCCGAAACCGGCGCCGAATTCGTGCATCCCTACAATGACTTGCGCGTGATCACCGGGCAGGCCACCTGTTCGCGTGAGCTGATGGAGCAGGTCGATGGGATCGAAGGCATCGTGGCCCCCATCGGCGGCGGCGGCATGATCTCGGGCACCTGCCTGACCGTGTCCAGCACCGCGCCGGGCGTCAAGATCTATGCGGCAGAGCCGTTGAACGCCGATGATGCCGCGCGCAGTTTCCGCGCCGGACATATCATCGCTGACGATGCGCCTGTGACGGTGGCCGATGGCCTGAAGGTGCCGCTCAAGGAAAACACATGGCACTATGTGTCCAACCATGTGACCGATATCCTGACCGCCACCGAAGACGAAATCATCGCGGCCATGAAGCTGACATGGGAGCGGATGAAGATCGTGATCGAACCCAGCTGCGCGGTGCCGCTGGCCGTGATCTTGAAGAACAGGGACGTCTTTGCCGGCAAGCGCATCGGCGTCATCATAACCGGCGGCAACGTCGACATGGATAAATTGCCCTGGTTCAAGGGCTGAGGAGAAGCACAATGAACAAGCATGTGAACCTGTCCGACCTCGAAGTCGGCTATGACATTCCCGCCGCCATCGGCATGGACGAATCCGAGATCCAGACACCCTGCCTGATCCTCGATCTGGACGCGCTGGAGCGCAACATCGCCAAGATGGGCAAATTCGCCAAGGATATGGGCGTACGTCACCGCGTGCATGGCAAGATGCACAAGTCGGTCGATGTGGCGCTGCTGCAGGAAAGCCTTGGCGGATCCTGCGGCGTCTGCTGTCAGAAAGTGTCCGAGGCCGAGGTTTTCGCCCGTGGCGGCATCAAGGATGTGCTGGTCAGCAATCAGGTGCGCGATCCGGCCAAGATCGACCGTCTGGCGCGTATCCCCAAGCTGGGTGCGCGCGCGATCTGCTGCGTCGATGATGTGACCAACGTGGCCGATCTGTCGGCAGCCGCCGTGCGGCATGGCACGACGATCGAATGTCTGGTCGAGATTGATTGCGGGGCAGGGCGCTGCGGCGTCACCACCACCCCCGCCGTGATCGAGATCGCCAAGGCGATCGACGCGGCGCCGGGGCTGAAATTCGCGGGGCTGCAGGCCTATCAGGGCGCGATGCAGCACATGGACAACTATGATGATCGCAAGGCCAAGATCGAGATCGCCGTGGCGCAGGTGCGTGACGCGGTCGAGGGGCTGAAGGCCGAGGGGCTGGAGTGCGACATCGTCGGCGGCGGCGGTACGGGCAGCTATTATTTTGAAGGAAACTCCGGCGTTTATAACGAGTTGCAGTGCGGTTCTTATGCGTTCATGGATGCGGATTATGGCCGTATCCTCGACAAGGACGGCAAGCGCATCGATCAGGGCGAGTGGGAGAACGCGCTGTTCATCCTGACAAGCGTGATGTCCCATGCCAAGGCAGACAAGGCAATCGTGGACGCCGGCCTCAAGGCGCAGTCGGTGGACAGCGGCCTGCCGGTGATCTTTGGGCGCGACGATGTGAAATACGTCAAATGCTCGGATGAACATGGCGTTGTGGCCGACCCGGAGGGCGTGCTGAAGGTCAACGACAAGCTGCGCCTTGTGCCCGGCCACTGTGATCCGACCTGCAATGTCCATGACTGGTATGTCGGCGTGCGGGGCGGCAAGGTCGAAACCCTGTGGCCCGTGTCGGCGCGCGGCAAGGCGTTCTGATATGCCTGAACTGCTGATCATCCCCGAGGATGTCTGCGCCAAGGTGGTGACACCCGAGGCCGCCTTTACGGCGGTCGAGGGTGTCTTCGCCGCCATGGCGCGGGGCGACGCGCGCAACTTTCCGGTGGTGCGCGAGGCGCTGGGTCATGCCGATGCGCTTTATGGCTTCAAGTCGGGTTTTGACAAGGCGGGTATGGCGCTTGGTGTGAAATCAGGGGGTTTCTGGCCCGGCAACATGGCGCACGGGTTGACAAATCATCAGTCGACGATCTTCCTGTTTGATCCTGATACCGGTCAGTTGCAGGCGCTTGTGGGGGGGAATTACCTGACGGCGATCCGGACGGCGGCGGCCTCTTCGGTGTCGATCGCGCATCTGGCGCGACCGGATGCAAAGGTGCTGGGCATGGTGGGGGCAGGGCATCAGTCCGCTTTCCAGCTGCGCGCGGCGGTGCGGCAGCGCAAGTTCGAAAAGGTCCTGGCCTGGAACCCGCATCCCGAGATGCTGCCCAAGCTGGCCGCGGTCGCCGCAGAGCTGGGCCTGCCCTTCGAGGCGGTCGAGCGCGAGGCGCTGGGGGCTGAGGCGGATGTGATCATCACCATCACCTCGGCCTTCGAGCCCCTGATGATGCGGGACTGGATCAAGCCGGGCACTCATGTGGCCTGCATGGGCACCGATACCAAGGGCAAGCAGGAGGTGGACGCCAATCTGCTGGCCGCAGCCTCCGTCTTTACCGATGAGGTGGCGCAGTCCGTCACCATCGGCGAGGCGCAGCATGCCATCGGCGCGGGTCTGATCCATGAGGGCGACATAACCCCCATCGGTGCCGTGATCAACGGCACCCACGCAGGGCGCACCAGCGCCGAGCAGATCACCCTCTTCGACGGCACCGGCGTCGGGCTGCAGGATCTGGCCGTGGCGCATGTGGCGATGCGCGGCGCGCAGGAACGCGGGCTGGGCGCGGCAGTCACGCTCTGAGCCTTGCGGTCGGGGTGGTTTGTGGTCAAGCTCGGCCCGAACCACCCTGATCCGAAGGACCGCCCCATGCCCCATACCCTGCCGATCCGCGTCTATTACGAAGACACCGACATGGCGGGGATCGTCTATTACGCCAATTACTTGCGCTACATAGAGCGCGCCCGCAGCGATTGGGTGCGTGGCCTCGGGATCGACCAGAACGCGATGAAGGCGCAGGGGCTGGTCTTCGCGGTGCGCCGTGTCGAGGCGGACTACCTGTTGCCCGCGCGACTGGACGACTCTCTGGTCGTCGAGACCGAGGTGATACAGGTCACCGGCGCCCGGCTGGTGATGGATCAGGTGGTCAGGCGTGGCGAGGATCGGCTGTTTCATGCCATCGTGACGGTTGTCATGATCACCGATACCGGTCATCCCGCCCGCATGCCGGCAAATATCCGCCATATGTTGCATTGACGTGATCGAATGACGCAGATGTGTTGGCCTTCCCCTTTCAACTAAGGTAGTTTGCTTGCCAAATGGACCGCAAACGCGGCCGACACCAAGAGCAGGCTTATGGAAACCGAAATCATCGCTGGTGCCGCCACGGCGGAATATACCATGTGGGCATTGTTTGCCCGCGCCACAATCGTCGTGAAACTGGTCATGATCATGCTGGTTCTGTGTTCGTTCTGGACATGGGCCATCGTCATCCAGAAAACGATCCTTTTCCGCAAGGCGCGCACCGAATCCACCGATTTCGACGCGGCCTTCTGGTCGGGTGAGCCGCTGGACGAGCTGTTTGACCAGATCGGACCCGAGCCTGCAGGCGCCTCTCAACGGGTGTTCGCAGCGGGCATGATGGAATGGCGGCGCAGCCACCGCAACGATGGCGGGCTGATCGCGGGGGCGACCTCGCGGATCGACCGCAGCATGGATGTCGCCATTGCCAAGGAAGCGGATCAGTTGCAATCCGGGTTGACCGTTCTGGCCACGATCGGATCGGCGGCCCCCTTCATCGGGCTGTTCGGCACGGTCTGGGGGATCATGCATTCCTTCATCGAGATCGCCAAGGCGCAGAACACCAGCCTCGCCGTGGTTGCCCCCGGTATCGCCGAGGCGCTGCTGGCCACGGGCATCGGCCTTGTCGCGGCCATTCCCGCGGTGATCTACTACAACAAGCTGAGCGCGGATGCGGATCGCATCATCGGGGGCTACGGTGCCTTCGCCGATGAGTTCTCGACCATCCTCAGCCGCCAGTTGGACAGCTGACCGATGGGTGCGGGTGTCGTCAAGAACGGTGGTGGCGGATCGCGACGGGGGCGGCGGCGCGGTGCAGGTCGCGCCGGTGTCGTGTCCGAGATCAACATCACGCCCTTCGTGGACGTGATGCTGGTGCTTCTGATCATCTTCATGGTCGCGGCCCCGCTGATGACGGTGGGCGTGCCGGTGGAATTGCCCAAGACGGCGGCCACATCCTTGCCCGCCGAGCAGGAAGAACCGCTGAGCATCACCATGACGGCTGACGGGCAGGTCATGATCATGATGACCGAAGTGCCCCTGAACGAGCTGGTGCCGCGTCTGCAGGCCATCGCCGCCGAGCGTGAGGGGGACCGGGTCTTTCTGCGCGCGGATGGCGCGGTGCCCTATGCCGAGGTGGTCACGGTCATGGGCGCGCTGAACCGTGGCGGCTTTTCCAATATCGGTCTGGTGACCGATCTTGGCGGGCCTGCCCTTGATGGACGCCAGCCCGCCGGGCAGGGCAACTGAGGGGCGCCGTGCGGATCGGCTATTACATTTCGGGTGCCGGGCATATCGCCCTGATCCTGTTCGTGCTGTTTGGCGGCATGTTCAACTCTCCCCCGGAATCTTTCGAGGTGACGGAGGTGTCGGTCATTTCGGGCGCCGAGTTCGAAGCGATGATGGCGGCCGTGCAGCCGCCGCAAGCGACGACCGATGTGGCCATGCCGACGCCGCCAGCCCCACAGGAGACGGTGCAGCCCGCCGAAAGCCAGCCCGACACGCCGCCACCCCCGCCGGTCGAGCCGCAGGTGACCGAAGCGCCGCAGCCCGATCCCGTGCCGCAACCCGCCGAGGCGCTGCCGCCGCAACCAGCCGAAGTGTCGGATGCGGCCCCCGTTCTGGCCCCCCCGCCGCAGGAGCAGGTCGTTCTGGCACCCGATAATTCGTCGCGCCCCGTGCCGCGCCCGGCCGAGCGCGTGGCCCCCGAGCCCGTGGCCGCACCCGAGCCTGACACCCGTGTGGCCGATACCGTGACCGAGGAGGTCGTGCCCGACGAGGCCGCCGAGACCCCGCGCGAAGAGGCCGAGGCCGGCGCGCCGGAGGAGGCGACCACCCAGATCGTGACCGAGGCGACCGAGCCCCCGTCGGCGGCGCCGACAACCTCGGTGCGCCCCCGCACCCGTCCCGCGCGGCCTGAACCCGTGGCAGAAGCCCCGCGCGCCGCGCCCACGCCCGAGCCTGCCCCGCAGACGCCGGCGGCGCAGCAGCCGTCGACCACTGATGCGGTCAATGACGCACTGCGTCAGGCGCTTGAGGGCGCAACGGCCGCGACGCCGACCCCGGCAGGCCAAAGCGGCCCGCCCATGACCTCGGGCGAGCGCGACGCGCTGCGCGTGGCCGTGCAGCAATGCTGGAATGTGGGCTCGCTTTCGTCCGAGGCCCTGCGCACAACGGTTGTCGTCGCGGTCTCGATGTCCGAAGATGGGCGTCCGATGAACGAGACGCTCAGGATGCTCAGCTATGATGGCGGGTCAGAGGCTGCCGCGCGGCAGGCCTTCGAATCCGCGCGCCGCGCGATCATTCGCTGCGGGGCCAATGGCTTTAACCTGCCACGGGACAAATATGCCCAGTGGCGCGAAATCGAAATGACGTTCAATCCCGAGAACATGAGGATCAGATGATGACACGTGTGTTGACCCTGCTGGCGGCCCTGGTCGTACTTGCCCTGCCGGCGGCGGCTCAGACCGGCCCTCTGCGCATCGAGATCACCGAGGGCGTGATCGAGCCCTTGCCCTTCGCCAACCCCGATTTCGTGGCCGAGAACGCCGCGGCGGCGGAACTGGCGCGGGCCATCTCGCGGGTCGTGGCCGAGGACCTGACCGGAACGGGCCTGTTCCGCGAAATCCCCTCCAATGCCTTCATCAGCCAGATCACCAGTTTCAACAGTCCCGTGCAATTCGCTGACTGGCGCGCGATCAACGCGCAGGCGCTGATCTCGGGCGCGGTCAGTGTGGGCGGCGATGGATCCATCGCGGTCAAGTTCCGGCTTTATGACGTCTTCGCCGGGCAGGAACTTGGCGATGGTCTGCAGTTCAATGGCACGCAGGCCGGCTGGCGGCGCATGGCGCACAAGGTGGCCGATGCGGTCTATAGCCGGATCACCGGCGAGGGCGGGTATTTCGACAGCCGCGTCGTCTATGTCGCCGAAACCGGCCCCAAGGATGACCGCCGCAAGCGTCTGGCGATCATGGATTATGACGGTGCCGGCGTGCAGTACCTGACAGACAGCAACGCCATCGTGCTGGCGCCGCGCTTTTCGCCCAGCGGCGACCGTATCCTGTTCACCAGCTACGAATCCGGGTTCCCGCGCATTTATGTGATGGATGTCGCCTCGGTCGGGCGGCGCGCCCTGCCCACGCAGGAGGGCACGATGAGCTTTGCGCCCCGCTTTGCCCCCGATGGCAACACGGTGGTCTATTCGCTGACGACGGGCGGCAATACCGATATCTACCGGATGGACATCAATTCGGGTACGGCGACGCGCCTGACCTCGACCCCCTCGATCGAGACCGCGCCCAGCTTCAGCCCCGATGGCAGTCGGATCGTGTTTGAAAGCGACCGCAGCGGCACCCAGCAGCTTTATATCATGAGCGCGCAGGGCGGCGAGCCGCAGCGCATCAGCTTTGGTCAGGGTCGCTACGGCACGCCCGTCTGGTCGCCGCGCGGCGATCTGATCGCCTTTACCAAGCAATCGAAAGGCCGTTTCCATATCGGCGTCATGCGCACCGACGGATCGGAAGAACGCCTGCTGACCGCGTCCTTTCTGGACGAGGGGCCCACATGGTCGCCCAATGGCCGCGTGATCATGTTCACCCGCGAAACCCAGGGCGAGGCCGGTGGCGCCTCGCTCTATTCGGTGGATATCTCGGGGCGCAACCTCAAGCAGATCAGGACAGAGGGCGGCGCCTCGGATCCCGCATGGTCCCCGTTGCAAAGATAAGCCGATAGCGCGGGCATAGATTCCCATGTCCCTGCGATTGTGTTAAGAATAAAAGAGACACAGGCAAACACAGATGACACACAACAAAAACGAGGCATCATCCATGGCACTTCTTTCGCGCGGCATCATCCTGGCATCGGTCCTTGCATTGGCCGCATGTACGAACCCCGACCGTTTCGACAGCGCAGGCGGGGCCGGTGGAGCAGGTGGCGTAGGCGGTATCGGCGCACCCGGCAGCGCATCCGACCCCCGCTCGCCGCTCTATTTCCAGCAGACGATCGGTGATCGTGTGCTTTTCCAGGTCGACCAGTCGTCGATCACGCCCCAGTATCAGGCCGTTCTTGACGGTCAGGCGCAGTGGCTGATGACGAACACCGACTATGTCGCCATCATCGAAGGCCATGCGGACGAGCAGGGCACGCGCGAATACAACCTTGCCCTTGGCGCACGCCGCGCCAATGCCGTGCAGGAATACCTGATTTCGCGCGGCGTGGCCTCCAGCCGCCTGCGGGTGATCAGCTATGGCAAGGAACGCCCGATCGAGCTGTGCAGCGACGAGCCCTGCTATTCCCAGAACCGCCGCGCCGTGACCGTCATCTCGGCCGGCCTGTCCGGCTGATCGGGGGGCATTCATGACGCATCGCGCTGCATCCCGGTCTGGGCTGGTCCCCAACGCCCTGCGCCTGCCGGTTCTGGCCCTTGCGCTTGGCCTTGGGCTGGCGCTGCCGCAGGCCGCCCCGGCGCAGGACAGCCAGACCCTGGCGGATATCCGGCAGGAAATGTCGGTCCTTTTCGTCGAGGTGCAGCGCCTGCGCCGTGAACTGTCGACCACGGGCGCGCCGGGGGGCACCAGCCCCGGCGGCAGCGTTCTGGACCGTGTCGGCCTGATGGAAAGCGAGCTGCAGCGCTTGACCCGCAAGACCGAAGAGCTGGAATTCCGGATCAATGCCATCGTGTCCGATGGCACGACCCGTCTGGGCGATCTGGAATTCCGCCTCTGCGAGATCGAGCCGGGTTGCGACATCGGCAAGCTGGGTCAGACCACGACGCTGGGTGGCGGCACGGCACCGGCCACGACGGGGCAGATCGCCTCGCCGCTCCAGCCGGCCCCGACCCAGGCGGCGCCAGAGACCGAACTGGCTGTGAGTGAACGCGCAGATTTCGAGCGGGCGGCGGCGGCGCTCGCTTCAGGTGACTTTCGCAGCGCCGCGGACCTCTTTGCGGCCTTTAATGCGACCTATCCGGGCGGACCGCTGAGTGCCGAAGCCGATGTGAGCCGGGGCAAGGCCCTGGCGCAGCTGGATGACGTGCGCGGCGCCGCGCGCGCCTATCTGTCGGCCTTCACGACCAATCAGACCGGTCCGCAGGCGCCCGAAGCCCTGTTCCTTCTGGGCGAGGCGCTGGGACGTCTGGGCCAGACGCAGGAAGCCTGCACCACCTTGCAGGAGGTCGGATTGCGCTTTCCGCAATCGCCCAGCGTCGCCACCGCGCAAGAGGCCCGCGCGCGCCTGGGATGCCTTTGAATCAGGGCTTGGATGACGGGGTTGCCGCAGCCCGTGCAGCCGTGCTTCAGGCGATCGAGAACGCAGGCCCCGGTGACATCGCCGTGGCCGTTTCTGGCGGTAGTGATTCCCTTGCACTTTTGCGACTTTCACATGCGGCCCTGATGGGCACAGGGCGGGCACTGCACGCGGTCACCGTCGATCACGGGCTGCGCGCGGAAAGCGCCGATGAGGCAAGGCGCGTGGCCGCGATCTGCAAGGATCTGGGCATGGCCCATGCCACCCTGCGCTGGAATGGCTGGGACGGGCAGGGCAACCTGCAGGCCCGCGCCCGCGCCGCCCGCTACGGTCTGATCGCGGACTGGGCGCAGGCGCAGGGGATCGGCACGATCCTTCTGGGCCACACCCGCGACGATCAGGCCGAAACGTTTCTGATGCGTATCGCCCGCACCGCTGGTGTGGACGGGCTGTCGGGCATGGCGGCGCGGTTCGGGCGCAACGGTGTGACTTGGTGCCGCCCGCTGCTGGTGACGGACCGCGCCACCCTGCGGGCCTGTCTGCGCGACATCGGCGCGGACTGGATCGAGGATCCATCCAATGACGACAGCCGCTTTGAACGGGTCCGCGCCCGTGCCGCACTTCAGGCACTGGCGCCCCTTGGCATCGATGCCGCAACCCTCGCTCGTGTGGCGTTGCAACTGGGCGAGGCGCGCGACGCGCTGGATGCCTGCACCGCAGGATTGGCGCGGCAGACGGTACGGCAGGATCATGGCGATCTGGTGCTGGACTGGTCCGCCTTGGCGTCGCAACCGCCGGAGTTGCGCCGCCGCATCCTAGTGGCGGGGCTGGTCTGGGTCGCCTCGGCCGATTATCCGCCCCGGCGCGAGGATGTCCTGTCATTGCTTGCCGCAGGGGCCATGGAGGGCCAGCGCACCCTGATGGGATGCCTTCTTCGGCACGAGCGCGGCAGCCTGCGGATCATGCGTGAATTCAACGCGGTGCGGGATCTGCGCGGCCCCACGGGGGCTGTCTGGGACAGCCGCTGGCAGATGGACGGGCCGCATGATCCCGCCCTGTCCGTCGCGGCGCTGGGTGAGGCGGGCCTGCAGCTTTGCCCCGATTGGCGCGAAACGGGGCGCGCGCGCGCAGCGCTTCTGGCCTCGCCCGCGATCTGGCGGGGCGACAGCCTTGTCGCGGCACCGCTGGCCGGGTGGGAACAGGGCTGGATCGCGCGGATTGTCGCGGATTTTCACGACAGGGCGCTTTCGCATTGAAGTAAACCATTTGTTGCCTATTTTACACCCATGGTCCGTCGCATCTTGCTTCGGGCCGCAAGATTTGTGGGAGACATGCCTTGGGCAACGCGCGAAACATCGCTTTCTGGGTCGTTCTGTTCCTGCTGATACTGGCCCTTTTCAACCTGTTCAGCGGATCCGGAAACACCTTGCAAAGCCAGAATATCAGCTATTCGGAATTTGTCCGGGCCGTGGAAAGCGAGCAGGTCAGCCGGGCAACGCTGGATGGAGAGCAGATCCGCTATCGCAGTACCGATGGGCGCGATTACGTGACGATCAAGCCCGAGGATGCGCAGGTCACCGACCTGCTGATTGCGAACAACGTGCCGGTGACGGCGGAAAGCCAGCAACAGTCAGGGTTCCAGACCTTTATCCTGTCGCTTCTGCCCTTCCTGCTGCTGATCGGTGTCTGGGTCTATTTCATGAACCGGATGCAGGGCGGCGGCAAAGGTGGCGCCATGGGCTTCGGCAAGTCAAAGGCCAAGCTTCTGACGGAAAAGCATGGCCGCGTGACCTTTGACGACGTGGCCGGCATCGACGAGGCGAAAGAAGAACTGGAAGAGATCGTGGAATTCCTGCGCAATCCGCAGAAGTTCAGCCGCCTTGGCGGCAAGATCCCGAAAGGTGCGCTGCTGGTTGGCCCTCCGGGCACCGGTAAGACGCTGCTGGCGCGCGCCATTGCGGGCGAGGCGGGCGTGCCGTTCTTCACCATCTCGGGCTCCGACTTCGTGGAAATGTTCGTGGGTGTCGGCGCCAGCCGCGTGCGCGACATGTTCGAACAGGCCAAGAAGAACGCACCCTGCATCGTCTTCATCGACGAGATCGACGCCGTGGGCCGTGCCCGTGGCGCGGGCTATGGCGGTGGCAACGACGAGCGCGAACAGACCCTCAACCAGCTTCTGGTGGAAATGGACGGGTTCGAGGCCAATGAAGGCGTGATCATCCTCGCGGCCACCAACCGCCGCGATGTGCTTGACCCCGCGCTGCTGCGTCCGGGCCGTTTCGACCGTCAGGTGACCGTGCCCAACCCCGACATCAAGGGGCGTGAAAAGATCCTTGGCGTCCATGCCGCCAAGGTGCCGCTGGGCCCTGATGCCGACATGCGCATCATCGCGCGCGGCACGCCCGGTTTCTCGGGTGCCGATCTGGCGAACCTTGTGAACGAGGCCGCGCTGATGGCCGCCCGTGTGGGGCGCCGGTTCGTGACCATGGCCGATTTCGAGAATGCCAAGGACAAGGTCATGATGGGGGCCGAGCGTCGCTCGATGGTGCTGACGGCTGATCAGAAGGAAAAGACCGCCTATCACGAGGCTGGCCATGCCGTCGTGGGTCTGGCCCTGCCGAAATGCGATCCGGTCTACAAGGCCACGATCATTCCGCGCGGTGGTGCGCTGGGGATGGTGGTGTCCCTGCCCGAGATCGACCGTTTGAACTGGCACAAGTCCGAATGCGAAGAAAAGCTGGCCATGACCATGGCGGGCAAGGCGGCCGAGATCCTCAAATACGGCGAGGAAAACGTGTCGAACGGTCCGGCGGGCGACATCCAGCAGGCCAGCGCGCTGGCCCGTGCGATGATCATGCGCTGGGGCATGTCCGACAAGGTCGGCAATATCGATTATGCCGAAGCGCATGAGGGATATTCGGGCAACACGGCTGGTTTCTCGGTCTCGGCTCATACCAAGGAGCTGATCGAGGAAGAGGTGAAGCGCTTCATTCAGGAAGGCTATGAAAACGCTGTGCGCATCCTGACCGAACGCAAGGATGAATGGGAACGTCTGGCGCAGGGCCTTCTGGAATACGAGACCCTGACCGGCGAAGAGATCAAGCGCGTGATGCGTGGCGATCCCCCCAGCGCCAGCGATGACGAGGAGGACAAGACCGACAAGGGCAATGCCGCCTCTGTCACGGCGATCCCCAAGACCAAGCCCAAGGCGAAACCTGCCGGCGGTCTGGAGCCAGAGCCGACGTAATGTCAGCTGCGCTGAATAACGATTGGAACCCCGGGACCTATAGCAGGTTCCGGGGTTTGCGCTTGCGCCCCGCGATGGATCTTCTGCGCGCGATCCCTCCGCTGCCACCCGGGCCGGTCATCGATCTGGGCTGCGGCAATGGCGCCGCTGCAGCCGCCCTTGCAACCTTCGGCAGGCCAGTGACGGGCATCGACAGCTCTCCCGCGATGCTGGCCGAGGCAAAGGCTCTGGGGCTTTATGACAGCCTGCTTGAGGCGGATATCGCCACCTGGTCCCCCGATGCCGTGCCACCGGCGCTGATTTTCTGCAACGCCGTGCTGCACTGGTTGACCGATCACGCCAATCTTATCCCGCGACTGGCGGGGATACTGGCCGAGGGCGGGACCCTCGCCGTGCAGGTGCCGCATCAGAACAACGCGCCCTCGCACCGCCTCTGGCTGTCGCTGGCCGAGGAGCTGTTTCCCGGCCGCGTCGATCCGCAGCAGGGCCCGGACGTCCTCCGCCCGGCTGAATATCACAGGCTTCTGTCGCCACTGGGTGAGCTTAGCCTGTGGGAAACCGAGTATTACCAGCAGCTTGACGCCAGCGCAGACGGCCACCCCGTGCGGCGGTTCACCGAGACCACCTATGCCCGGCCGGTTCTGGCCACGCTGACCGAGGCGGAGCAGGCGCGCCTGATTGCGGCCTATGAGACGGTCATGGACAAGGTCTATCCCGCAGCGGCCGATGGCACCGTTCTCTTTCCCTTCCGGCGCATGTTCTTTACCCTGACAATCTGACAGGCACATATCGCGCAGGCTGCGGCCCTTGCCGGACCATCGGGCAGGGCGGGCAAGCGCAGGGAACAGGATTGCACCATGCGACAGGACTACCTTGCCGATCCCGAAACCGAGCGGCTGGTCCCGGCCACATCGCCCGATCCGCAGGTGATCTGGACCGACATTCTTGACCCGACGCCCGAGGAGGAAGCCGCGCTGGAGGCGGAGCTTGGCCTTGATCTGCCCACCCGTGACGAAATGCGCGGCATCGAACCCTCGGCCCGCATCTATTCCGAGAACGGGACCCAGTTCCTGACCGCCAACGTCTTGGCCGGGGCCGATACGCCCGACCCGGTCATGGAACCCGTGACCTTTGTGCTGACCAGAAGCCGCGTGGTCACGATCCGCTATCACCGCCCTTATTCGCTGAGCAATGTGCCGCAACGCGCAGCCGGGATGCAGGCCGATTGCAGCACGCCGATCCGCATGCTGATGACCCTGATGGAGGTGATGGTCGATCGGGGAGGGGACATCCTTGAGGCCGAAAGCCGTCGGCTGGATCTTCTCAGCCGACAGATCTTCCAGCCCGCTGCCGCCGGCAAGGCGCGGGGAACGCGCCTCGTCGATCTGTCGGCGGTCATCGCGCAGATCGGCCGTCACGGAGAGCTGAACTCGCGGCTGCAGGACAGCCTTGTGACGATCGAGAGGATCGTCAGCCACATGGCGCAGATGCGCCTGTCCGCGCACAAGGAAGTGGCCGCTGCCGGGGAAGGCCAGACGCCTGCGCCGCATCATCAGGCCCTTGGGCTGAATGGGCGCGACAAGCGCCTGCTGCGCGACATCACCTCGCTGATCGATTACGCCGAAGGCCAATCCAACCGGGTCAGCTTCATGCTGGAGGCGACGCTGGGCCTTCTGAACATCCAGCAGAACGGGATCATCAAGATATTCTCGGTCGCGGCTGTCGTCTTCCTGCCGCCCACGCTGATCGCGTCGATCTACGGGATGAATTTCGCGCGCATGCCTGAACTTGCAGCGCCCTATGGCTATCCGCTGGCGCTGGGGGGCATGGTGCTGTCGGCAATCCTGCCCTATCTGTTTTTCAAACGGAAAGGCTGGCTCTAGTGTCCGGTCATCCCGGCGTTTCGCATGGCGACTCGCCTCTGTGTGGCTTGTGAAAGGACCCATCGTCATGCCCGCCCTCAAACCCAGCGGCTTCAGCGCCACAATCAGATGGCTTGGTGTCGTGACATCCGAGGATCGCAAGGCCCTGATGGCAGAGGCGCGCGAGGCGCTTGACCTGACCTTTGCCGGGATCGCGGGATCGGTCCATGGCGGGCGCACGCGCCCCTCCTGTTCGCGGGTGACCGCGCAGCATCCCAAGGGCACGCCCATCGCGAATGAGCGGCAGTTGTCGATCATCTCGGTCGAGGAGATGGCCGAGATTGCCGCGAAGATGGGGCTGGACAGCCTTGATCCCGCACGGCTGGGCGCATCGATCGTGATCGAGGGGATCCCGGACCTCAGCCATCTGCCGCCCTCGTCGCGCCTGCAGGCACCGTCAGGCGCCACGCTGGTCATCGACATGCAGAACCGGCCCTGCATCCTGCCAGCCCGCAGCCTGGACACGGTGCATCCGGGGCAGGGCAAGCTGTTCAAGCCCGCCGCCGAAGGTCGGCGTGGCGTCACCGCCTGGGTGCAGCGCGAGGGCAGTATCGCCCTGGGTGACACCTTGCGCCTGCATGTGCCGGATCAGCGCGCATGGGCCCATCTGGATGCGGCGCGGCGGGGCTGAGACTTGCAAAACCACCACAGGCGCAAGCAAGGCCGCAAGCTGCGATCCAAATGTCGGAAACACGACCTTTACGATGGCCCGGCCCCTGTATAGCCAAGAGAGGGACGGTCGAACCGGCCGAGAGAGGGAAGAGAGACATGACGTTCAGATCCGATATCGAGATCGCCCGCGACGCGCGCAAGCAACCCATTCAGGACATCGGTGCAAAGCTGGGCATCCCGGCGGCGGATCTGCTGCCCTATGGCCATGACAAGGCCAAGATCAGTCAGGATTTCATCTCGTCGGTGCAGGACCGCCCCAATGGCAAGCTGATCCTCGTGACGGCGATCAACCCGACTCCGGCGGGCGAGGGCAAGACCACCACCACGGTCGGATTGGGCGACGGTCTGAACCGCATCGGCAAGAAGGCGGCCGTCTGCATCCGCGAGGCCAGCCTTGGCCCCTGTTTCGGCATGAAGGGCGGGGCCGCGGGCGGCGGCTATGCCCAGGTCGTGCCGATGGAAGAGATGAACCTGCATTTCACGGGCGATTTCCATGCCATCACCTCGGCGCACAACCTGCTGTCGGCGATGATCGACAACCATATCTACTGGGGCAACGAGCTTGAGATCGACGAGCGCCGCATCGTCTGGCGCCGCGTCATGGACATGAACGACCGCGCGTTGCGCGATATCGTGGTCAGCCTGGGCGGGGTCGCCAACGGCTTTCCGCGCCAGACCGGTTTCGACATCACCGTGGCCTCCGAGGTGATGGCGATCCTGTGCCTCGCGACCGATCTTGATGATCTGGAGCGGCGTCTGGGCGATATCGTCGTGGCCTACACGCGCGAGCGCAAGCCGATCTTTGCCCGCGACATCAAGGCCGATGGGGCGATGACGGTGCTGCTGAAGGATGCGATGCAGCCCAACCTCGTGCAGACGCTTGAGAACAACCCCGCCTTCGTGCATGGCGGGCCTTTCGCGAATATCGCCCATGGCTGCAATTCGGTCATCGCGACCACAACGGCGCTGAAACTGGCTGACTATGTGGTGACCGAGGCCGGCTTCGGTGCCGATCTGGGGGCCGAGAAGTTCATGAACATCAAGTGCCGCAAGGCCGGGATCGCGCCTGATGCGGTGGTGATCGTGGCCACGGTGCGCGCGATGAAGATGAACGGTGGCGTTGCCAAGGCCGATCTGGGTGCGGAAAACGTGGCGGCAGTGCGCGCGGGCTGTCCGAACCTGGGCCGCCATATCGGCAACGTCAAATCCTTCGGCGTGCCGGTCGTGGTCGCGATCAACCATTTCGCAGGCGATACCGAGGCCGAGGTGCAGGCCGTCAGGGATTACGTGGCCGAACAGGGCGCCGAGGCGGTGCTCTGCAAGCATTGGGCCGATGGCGGCGCGGGTGCCGAGGATCTGGCGCACAAGGTCGTGGCCCTTGCCGAAAGCGGTCAGGCGCAGTTCGCCCCGCTCTACCCCGACGCGATGTCGCTGTTCGGCAAGATCGAGACAATCGCCAAGCGCATCTATCACGCCGACGAGGTGCTGGCCGATGCCAAGATCCGCGCGCAACTGAAGGAATGGGAAGAGGCCGGTTATGGCCATCTGCCGGTCTGCATGGCCAAGACGCAGTATTCCTTCACCACCGACCCCGGCCGCCGGGGCGCGCCCGTGGGCCATTCGGTGCCGGTGCG